>NZ_JBWKOX010000004.1:0-520615 GCF_059416305.1 Pseudomonas sp. GW821-FHT09D08 | reverse complement strand
AGCCCAAGTCGGTCAAGCCATTGACCGGCCGTACTTGGAGAGGGCCAGGTGACGGAGGGATCTTCCAGCCGTAATAGTTCGAGAAGCTTTTTCGGCCCCCATTTATCGTGAGCCTCCTTCATCGCTACTACACGGGCCAAAATCTCGTCGTCGGTTTTGTTTGGGCTGTTGTGAGGTCGCCGGGACAGTTCGGATAAAGACCTCAAATCGCCGTCGTGCCGGGCAATCCACTTATCGACGGTAGGTCGGCTAACGTCAAAGCGGCGTGCCAACTGGCTTTTAGTGAAGTTGCCAGAAAGCCAATCAGCTACCAGCTTGATTCTTTGATTCATGGGGGACTCTTGGTTCCAGGGCATGATCAGTTACCTCCTGATCATGCGTATTAGCCTGTAAACCATGTCCCCGGTTAGAAATGTAAACGATGTCCCCGGTTTGTACCGGGGCAAGCCCCCTCCCACATTGAATTGCATTTCAAGTCAGTGGCGAGTTACGCCAGCTTCTCGAACTTCAAATCCCACACCCCATGCCCCAAGCGCTCGCCACGCCGCTCGAACTTGGTGATCGGGCGTTCGGCCGGGCGTGGTACGCATTTGCCGTCTTGCGCCAGGTTGCGGTAGCCAGGGGCAACGTCCATGACTTCCAGCATGTATTCGGCATAGGGTTCCCAGTCGGTAGCCATATGCAGGATACCGCCGACTTTCAGCTTGCTGCGCACCAGCTCCGCGAAGGAGGCCTGGACGATGCGGCGCTTGTGGTGACGGCTCTTGTGCCATGGATCGGGGAAGAACAGCATCAGGCGGTCGAGGCTGTTGTCGGCGATGCAGCGGTTGAGCACTTCGATCGCGTCGCAGTCATAGACCCGCAGGTTGGTCAGGCCTTGAGTCAGCACGCCATTCAGCAGCGCACCGACACCTGGGCGGTGGACTTCCACGCCGATGAAATCCTGTTCCGGCGAGGCTGCGGCCATTTCCAGCAGGGAGTGACCCATGCCGAAACCGATTTCCAGGGAACGCGGGGCCGAACGGCCGAACACCTGGTCATAGTCCACCGGCGCATCGGCCAGAGGCAGGACGAACAGCGGCGTACCTTGCTCCAGGCCCTTTTGCTGGCCCTCGGTCATGCGGCCGGCGCGCATCACAAAACTCTTGATGCGGCGGTGCTTGGACTCGTCGCCTTCTTCCACGGTGTTCGGCGTTTCGTTTGATTCAGTCATCAATGGCTCTTACTTGATCAGACCATCCAGCGGCGAAGAGGCGCTGGCGTAGAGTTTTTTTGGCATGCGCCCGGCGAGGTAGGCCAGGCGGCCGGCGACGATGGCGTGTTTCATGGCTTCGGCCATCAGCACCGGTTGCTGGGCGTGGGCGATGGCCGAGTTCATCAGCACCGCATCACAGCCCAGTTCCATGGCGATGGTGGCGTCGGAGGCGGTACCGACACCGGCGTCCACCAAGACCGGGATCTTGGCTTCTTCGAGGATGATCTGCAGGTTGTACGGATTGCAGATACCCAGCCCGGAACCGATCAGGCCGGCCAGCGGCATCACGGCGATACAGCCGATTTCGGCCAGTTGGCGGGCGATGATCGGGTCATCGCTGGTGTAGACCATCACGTCAAAACCTTCCTTGACCAGGGTCTCGGCGGCCTTGAGGGTTTCGATCACGTTGGGGAACAGGGTTTTCTGGTCGGCCAGCACTTCCAGCTTGACCAGGTTGTGTCCGTCGAGCAGTTCACGGGCCAGGCGACAGGTGCGCACGGCCTCGATGGCGTCGTAGCAACCGGCGGTGTTCGGCAGGAAGGTATAGCGATCCGGCGACAGCACGTCGAGCAGGTTCGGCTCGCCCTCGATCTGGCCGAGGTTGGTGCGGCGCACGGCGAAGGTCACGATCTCGGCGCCCGAGGCTTCGATGGCCTGGCGGGTTTCTTCCATGTCGCGGTACTTGCCGGTGCCGACCAGCAGACGGGACTGGTAGGTACGACCGGCCAGGACGAAGGGCTTGTCGCTACGAACGATGCTCATGGGAAATCCTCGAAATGGGGTGAGGTTCTGCAGAATCCGGGGCTACATAAAAGCGCGGGACTAGCCGCCGCCGATGGCGTGGACCACCTCGACCTGGTCACCCTCGGTGAGCGTGGTCTCGGCGTGCTGGCTACGCGGGACGATATCCAGGTTGAGTTCCACTGCGACGCGACGCCCGGTCAGGTCCAGGCGGGTCAGCAGGGCCGCAACGGTTTCACCGTCGGGCAGTTCAAGGGATTCGCCGTTCAACTGAATGCGCATGCCACGGGCCGCCATCGTTTTTAGGGGCCAGCATTCTAGCTCGATTGGCACCTGAAGGTCAGCTCCAAGCGTCAAGCGGTCAGTTGCATGCGCCAGGCAGCCAGGCCCAGGAAGAACCAACCCAGCAGGAACGCCAACCCGCCGAAGGGGGTGATGATGCCGAGTTTGCTGATCCCCGTGGTGGTCAGCACGTACAGGCTGCCGGAGAACAGCAGGATACCGACGACAAAGGACACGCCCGCCCACGTCACCAGGCGCCCCGGAATATGCGCCAGCAGCAGCGCCACGCCGAACAGCGCCAGGGTGTGCACCAACTGATAGGTCACGCCAGTGTGAAAGATCGCCAGGTACTCCGCGCTCAGGCGGCTCTTCAGGCCATGGGCGGCGAACGCACCGAGGGCGACACCGGTGAAGCCGAAAAAGGCAGCCAGCATCAGAAAGCTACGCAGCATGAGGAACTCCAGTCAGACTCATTGAACAGGGTCTGTATAATGGCCCGCTCAACGGGTTCGGCCAAGCCATCTCTATGCTGCGTGTCCTCTTCAAACGCCTTCTCAACGTCGTGAAATGGTTTGCCATCGGCAGTGTTCTGCTGGTGCTGCTGTTCCGTGTCGTCCCGCCGCCCTTCACCGCGCTGATGGTGGAGCGCAAGGTCGAATCCTGGTTCGACGGCGAACCCATTGACCTGCAACGCACCTGGGTGCCGTGGGACGAGATCTCCGACGACCTGAAAGTGGCGGTGATGGCCGGTGAAGACCAGCGCTTCCCGCAGCATTGGGGCTTTGATTTCGGCGCCATCCAGGCGGCGCTCCTGCACAACGAGCGCGGCGGTTCGATCCGGGGCGCGAGCACGCTGAGCCAGCAGGTGTCGAAAAACCTGTTCCTGTGGGCGGGTCGCAGTTATTTGCGCAAAGGCCTGGAGGCCTGGTTTACCGGGCTGATCGAGGTGTTGTGGCCCAAGCAGCGGATTCTTGAGGTGTACCTCAACAGCGTGGAATGGGATGAAGGCGTGTTTGGCGCGGAAGCGGCGGCGCGACATCACTTTGGGGTGAGTGCCAAGGGACTGTCCCGGCAGCAGGCCAGCTACCTGGCGGCGGTGTTGCCTAATCCACGGGTATGGAGTGCCAGCCATCCGACCGCGTATGTGGCGCGGCGGGCAGCCTGGATTCGCCAGCAGATGAGCCAGCTGGGCGGAGAGGGTTACCTGGTGGAACTGAACAATTCCCGCAAAGCACCTTGGTCCGACTGATACAAACAAATGTGGGAGGGGCTTATCCCCTCCCACATGTTCAGGCGGCGATCGACAACTTCAGCTTGTTCATCGCGCTTTTCTCAAGCTGACGAATGCGCTCGGCCGACACGTTGTACTTCTGCGCCAGGTCGTGCAGCGTGGCTTTTTCTTCCGCCAGCCAGCGCTGGTAGAGGATGTCACGGCTGCGGTCGTCCAGCACTTCCAGCGCTTCGTGCAGGTTGTGGTTGGAGTTGTCGCTCCAGTCGGCGTCTTCCAGTTGACGCGCCGGGTCGTACCGGTGGTCTTCCAGGTAGTTGGCCGGCGATTGGAAAGCACTGTCGTCGTCCGCTTCGGCGGCCGGGTCGAAGGCCATGTCATGGCCGGTCAGGCGGCTTTCCATCTCGCGCACTTCACGGGGCTCCACGCCGAGGCTTTCGGCCACGCGGTGGACTTCCTCGTTGTTCAGCCACGCCAGGCGTTTTTTCTGGCTGCGCAGGTTGAAGAACAGCTTGCGTTGGGCCTTGGTGGTCGCGACTTTCACGATGCGCCAGTTGCGCAGGATGAACTCGTGGATTTCCGCCTTGATCCAGTGCACGGCAAACGACACCAGGCGCACGCCCATCTCAGGGTTGAAGCGCTTTACAGCCTTCATCAGGCCGACGTTGCCTTCCTGGATCAGGTCAGCCTGGGCCAGGCCGTAGCCGCTATAGCTACGGGCGATATGTACGACAAAACGCAGGTGGGCGAGCACCATCTGCCGAGCCGCCCCCAAATCCTGCTCATAGTAGAGACTCTCGGCCAGTTCACGCTCCTGCTCGGGCGTCAGCAATGGAATGCTGTTGACCGTGTGCACATAGGCTTCCAGGTTCGCACCCGGGACCAAGGCATAAGCAGGTTGCAAAGAAGTGGTCATACGAAAAAACCTCCGACTCACATAACTCGTGCAGTTCAGCACTGCGAAAATTGACCGGGAACCGTAGGACAAGTTCCCTAAACCACTGATACGGTCAATACAAACGAAACCACATTACCCTGACATTAACTACTTCGGTGCCAGCTCGCGTAAATGCCGTGCGACCGCAATCCAGGCACCGATATAACCCAACAATACCGCGCCAAGCAAGAGCGACAGACCATCGGCAACCGGCACCCCGGCCAGGGCAAAATCGCTGCCGTACAAGCCGGCAAGCCCGACAACCGCGTCGTTCAGCCAGTTCAGGCCGAATGCCAGCACGCCCCAGGACAAAATCCCCGCACCCAGGCCATAAAGCGCGCCCATGTACAGAAAAGGCCGACGCACATAGCTGTCCGTGCCGCCGACCAGTTTAATCACTTCTATCTCGGTGCGACGGTTTTCAATATGAAGACGAATGGTATTACCTATCACCAAAAGTAATGCAGACACCAACAGCACCGTCAGGCCGAACACAAAGCGGTCGCCCAGCTTGAGGATCGCCGCCAGGCGCTCCACCCAGACTAGATCAAGTTGCGCCTGTTGCACCTTCGGCATCTCTGCGAGTTTTTGTCGCAGGGCTTCAAGGCCCGTCTTGTCGACTTCATTCGGCGTCACCAGCACCACGCCCGGCAACGGGTTCTGCGGCAGCTCTTTCAACGCCTCGCCCAGGCCGGACTGCTGCTGGAACTCCTCGAGGGCCTGGTCGCGACTGACGTACTCGGCGTCCGCGACGCCCGGCATGTTCTTGATATCGTCCCGTAGCGCTTCGCCTTCCTTGGTGCTGGCATCGAGGTTCAGGTACAGGGAAATCTGTGCCGCACGCTGCCAGGAACCGCCCAGGCGTTCGACATTATTAAGCAGCAGCGACAAGCCCATCGGCAGGCTCAGGGCCACGGCCATCACCAGGCAGGTAAAAAAGCTGCCGATCGGCTGCTTGCCCAGGCGACGCAGGCTGTCCAGCAGGCTGGCGCGATGGCTTTCGATCCAGGCGCGCAGCAGGGTGCTGAAGTCGGGGCCATCGTCATCGTCGTGTTTTTTCTTTTTCGGTTGCGGATCGGCCGGTTTCGGCGCCACGCGCTCGGAAACCTTGGGGCTACGTGTTGCACTCATACGCCAGCCTCCCCGTCACCGATCAGGCGACCGCGTTGCAGGGTCAGCATGCGATGGCGCATGCGGGCAATCAGCGCCAGGTCATGGCTGGCGATCAGTACGCTGGTGCCCAGACGGTTGATATCCTCGAATACGCCCATGATCTCGGCCGCCAGGCGCGGGTCGAGGTTACCGGTGGGTTCGTCCGCCAGCAGCAAGGCCGGGCGGTGGACGATGGCGCGGGCAATGCCGACGCGCTGTTGCTGGCCGGTGGACAGGTCGCCGGGGTAGAGGTCGGTCTTGTCCGACAGCGCCACGCGCTCCAGGGCCGAATCCACGCGCTTGACGATTTCGGCCTTGGACAGCCCAAGAATCTGCAACGGCAGGGCAATGTTGTTGAACACCGTGCGATCGAACAGCAACTGGTGGTTCTGGAACACCACGCCGATCTGGCGGCGCAGGAACGGGATCTGCGCATTGCTGATGGTAGCCAGGTCCTGGCCCGCCAACAGCAACTTGCCCGTGGTCGGGCGTTCCATGGCCAGCAGCAAGCGCAACAGCGTACTTTTGCCGGCCCCCGAGTGACCGGTGACAAACAAGAACTCGCCGCGGCGCACTCGAAAGCTCAGCTCATGCAAGCCCACATGCCCGTTGGCATAGCGTTTACCGACCTGTTCGAATCGAATCATGAACGCTCCCGCTCGGCAAACAGTGCCTGGACAAAGGGTTCGGCTTCAAAGGTGCGCAGGTCGTCGATGCCTTCACCGACGCCGATATAACGAATCGGCAACCCAAACTGCTTGGCCAGGGCGAAGATCACGCCACCTTTTGCCGTGCCGTCGAGCTTAGTCAAGGCCAGGCCGGTCAGCTGGACCGTCTGGTTGAATTGCTTGGCCTGGCTGATGGCGTTCTGCCCGGTACCGGCGTCGAGCACCAGCAGCACTTCGTGCGGGGCGTCTGCATCGAGCTTGCCGATCACGCGGCGGACTTTCTTCAGCTCTTCCATCAGGTTGTCTTTGGTGTGCAGGCGACCGGCGGTATCCGCGATCAGCACGTCGATGTTACGAGCCTTGGCGGCTTGCACGGCGTCGAAGATCACCGAGGCGGAATCGGCACCGGTGTGCTGGGCGATGACCGGGATCTTGTTGCGCTCCCCCCAGACCTGCAATTGCTCGACGGCAGCGGCGCGGAAGGTGTCGCCGGCGGCGAGCATGACTTTCTTGCCTTCCGACTGCAGCTTCTTGGCCAGTTTGCCGATGGTGGTGGTCTTGCCGGCGCCGTTGACACCCACGACCAGGATCACGAACGGCTTGTTCGGGGTGATCACCAGCGGTGCTTCCACGGGTTTGAGCATCGCAGCCAGCTCGGCCTGCAAGGATTTGTAGAGGGCGTCGGCATCGGTCAACTGCTTGCGTGCGACCTTCTGGGTCAAGCTCTGGATGATCACGGCGGTGGCTTCGACGCCCACGTCGGCGGTCAGCAGGCGGGTTTCGATGTCTTCCAGCAGCTCATCGTCGATGACTTTCTTGCCGAGGAACAGGCTGGCCATGCCTTCGCCGATGCTGGCGCTGGTCTTGCTCAGGCCTTGCTTGAGGCGGGCGAAGAAGCCGGTCTTGCTGGTTTCGGTGGGGGCGACGGGCGCTTCGACGACGGCGGGAGCGGCAACCACCGGCTCGACGAGCGCGGGCACGGGAGCTTCGACAACGACCGGCTGTGGCTCAACGGTCACCGGAATCGGCGGCACCACATGCTCGGCCTGCACATCTTCAACCAGCGCCACAGGCTCTTCGGGCACCGGCAGCTCAGGCCACGGCTTGTGTTCGGGCTCAGGCTCCACCTCGGCCACCGGCTGCAACACCGGCTCAGCCATCGGCAACACCACCGGGGCCGGTGCTTCGGCAACGGACTCGGCTTCTACTATAGGCTCGGGGATCGGCTCAGCTTGAACCTGTGGCTGTTCAGCGACGGTTTCCTGCGGCTTTTTGCGCAGCCATCCGAACAGGCCTTTCTTCTCGCCAGCCGCAGCTGGGGTCTTCTTGTCGTCGTTGGAACCAAACATGGAGACGGCTATCTCAAGGTAGCGACGCGCCAAGGGGCACATCGGTAAATAAAATTCGATGCGTAACAGACTGTTTTTTAGCCAGCTCGTTCATGCGCAACATTTTGTAAGGCCTAAATAGGGCCTTAACAAGACAGCCATAGTGGCCGTCCCTAGGTCGGATCAGTATCCTAGCACCTCCTCGCCCGCCGACGCTAAGACCAAGCGGGCAGCCCAACAGGTTTAAAAACGAATGAATGCTCTAGCCCGCCACGCCGCAGGCCTGCTGTTCAGCACAGTTTGTCTGCCCCTTTCAGCCTTGGCTGCCGACCCACAACCCACCCATGAATTCACCCTGGATAACGGCCTCAAGGTGGTCGTGCGCGAAGACCATCGCGCGCCGGTGGTGGTTTCCCAGGTCTGGTACAAGGTCGGTTCGAGCTACGAAACCCCGGGCCAGACCGGTTTGTCCCACGCCCTGGAGCACATGATGTTCAAGGGCAGCGCCAAGGTCGGCCCCGGCGAAGCCTCGCTGATCCTGCGTGACCTGGGCGCCGAAGAAAACGCCTTCACCAGCGATGACTACACCGCCTACTACCAGGTGCTGGCCCGTGACCGCCTGGGCGTTGCCTTTGAGCTGGAAGCCGACCGCATGGCCAGCCTGCGCCTGCCGGCCGACGAGTTCAGCCGCGAAATCGAGGTGATCAAGGAAGAACGCCGCCTGCGCACCGACGACAACCCGATGTCCAAGGCCTTCGAGCGCTTCAAGGCGATGGCCTTCCCGGCCAGCGGCTATCACACCCCGACCATCGGCTGGATGGCCGACCTCGACCGCATGAAGGTCGAGGAACTGCGCCACTGGTACCAGTCCTGGTATGTACCGAACAACGCCACGTTGGTGGTGGTCGGCGACGTCACCCCGGACGAGGTAAAAAACCTGGCCCAGCGCTACTTCGGCCCGATCCCCAAGCGTGACGTACCGCCCGCCAAGGTTCCGATGGAGCTGGCCGAGCCCGGCGAGCGCCTGCTGACCATGCATGTGCAGACCCAATTGCCGAGCGTGATCCTGGGCTTCAACGTACCTGGCCTGGCCACCGCCGAAGACAAGCGTTCGGTCCAGGCCCTGCGCCTGATCTCGGCCCTGCTGGACGGCGGCTACAGTGCACGGATCTCCGAGCAACTGGAGCGTGGCGAAGAGCTGGTATCCGCCGCGTCCACCAACTACGACGCCTACACCCGGGGCGACAGCCTGTTCACCCTCTCGGCCACCCCGAACCAGCAGAAGAAAAAGACCGTTGCCCAAGCCGAAGCCGGCCTGTGGCGCCTGCTGGAAGAGCTGAAGGCCAAGCCACCGACCGCCGAAGAACTGGAACGCATCCGTGCCCAGGTCATCGCCGGCCTGGTGTACCAACGCGATTCCATCACCAGCCAGGCCACGGCCATTGGCTCCCTGGAAACCGTGGGCCTGTCCTGGAAACTCATGGACACCGAACTGGCCGACCTGCAAAGCGTGACCCCGGAAGATATCCAGAAGGCCGCGCGCACCTATTTCACCCGCGAACGTCTGAGCGTCGCCCATGTTTTGCCTGAGGAGACCGCTCATGAGTGATCGCAAAAGCAGCCGCCTGATCCTGCCGGGCCTGATCGTCGTCACGTTGATCGCGGCGAGCGCCGTGTACTTCCTGCGCCCGAGTGACTCCGTCGCCAGCCAGGCATTGGACAAGGCTCAATCGACCAACAAACTGCAATCCCTGGCGGAACTGGACGGCAAGGCGCCGACCAACCGCAAGCTCGACGTGCAAACCTGGACCACCGCCGAAGGCGCCAAGGTGCTGTTCGTCGAAGCCCATGAGTTGCCGATGTTCGACATGCGCATCCTGTTCGCCGCCGGCAGCAGCCAGGACGGCAACGTGCCGGGCCTGGCGCTGATGACCAACGCCATGCTCAACGAAGGTGTACCGGGCAAGGATGTGAGCCAGATTGCCAGTGGTTTTGAAGGCCTGGGCGCCGACTTTGGCAATGGCGCTTATCGCGATATGGCGCTGGTGTCCCTGCGCAGCCTCAGCGACAGCGCTAAACGCGACGCCGCCCTGGCGCTGTTTGACGAGGTGATCGGCAAGCCGACCTTCCCCGCCGACTCCCTGGCGCGGATCAAGAACCAGATCCTCGCCGGCTTTGAATACCAGAAGCAGAACCCCGGCAAGCTGGCGAGCCTGGAGCTGTTCAAGCGCCTGTACGGCGATCACCCCTACGCTCACCCGAGCGAAGGCACGCCGGAAAGCGTTCCGAAGATTACCCTCGCGCAGCTGCAGGCGTTCCACGCCAAGGCTTATGCGGCGGGTAATGCGGTGATTGCCGTGGTCGGCGACTTGACCCGCGCCGAAGCCGAAGCGATGACCGCCAAAGTGTCGGCCGCGCTGCCCAAGGGCCCGGCCATGGCGAAGATCGCCCAGCCGACCGAGCCCAAGGCCGGCCTGAGCCATATCGAGTTCCCGTCCAAACAGACTCACCTGCTGTTCGCCCAATTGGGCATCGACCGCGCCGACCCGGACTACGCCGCCCTGTCCCTGGGCAACCAGATTCTCGGCGGCGGTGGCTTCGGCACCCGCTTGATGAGCGAAGTGCGCGAGAAACGTGGCCTGACCTATGGGGTGTATTCCGGTTTCTCGCCGATGCAAGTGCGTGGCCCGTTCATGATCAACCTGCAGACCCGCGCCGAAATGAGCGGCGGCACCCTGCGCCTGGTCGAAGACGTGCTCGCCGACTACCTCAAGACCGGCCCGACGCAAAAGGAACTGGATGACGCCAAGCGCGAGCTGGCCGGCAGCTTCCCGCTGTCCACCGCAAGCAACGCCGATATCGTCGGACAGCTGGGCGCCATGGGTTTCTACAACCTGCCGCTGAGCTATCTGGAAGATTTCATGAAACAATCCCAGGCCCTGACCGTAGAGCAGGTCAAGGCGGCCTTGAACAAACACTTGAGCGCCGACAAGATGGTCATCGTGACCGCCGGCCCAACGACTGCGCAAAAGCCACTACCGCCCCCCACTGATAAACCTGCCGAGCAGCCGCTCGGGGTTCCGGAGCATTAATGGCCAGTTCATCTCGCCCGAAAAAACCTGTCCACAACGTGCATAACGGTGTGGGCCAACTGCGCATCATTGGCGGCGAATGGGGCAGCCGCAAGCTGAGCTTCCCCGACGTCGTGGGCCTGCGCCCGACGCCGGACCGCGTACGTGAAACCCTGTTCAACTGGCTGGCGCCGTACATCGCCGGCGCCAAGGTGCTGGACCCGTTCGCCGGCAGTGGCGCGCTGTTCCTGGAGGCGCTGTCCCGTGGCGCAGCCCAGGCCCAGGCGCTGGATGCCAGCAATGTCGCGGTGTCCAGCCTCAAGGAACACCTGGGCACCCTGCGCTGCACCAATGGCCAGGTGCAGACCGCCGACGCCCTGCGCTACCTGGAAACCCAGGCGCCCAGTGCCTACGACGTGGTGTTCCTCGACCCACCGTTCAACCAGAACCTGTTGCCGACCGTGTGCGCCTTGCTCGAAGAGCGCCAATGGCTGGCACCGGATGCGTGGATCTACACTGAAAGCGAGACCGCGCCGTCTACCCTGGGCTTGCCGGGCGCCTGGCGCCTGCACCGGGAGCAGAAATCCGGTCGTGTGTATTACGCGCTGTGGCATCGATTGGTCGAAAGCGTCGCTTAAAATCTGTGGTGAGCAAGCCTGCTCACCACAGACAGTGAGTCAGCTCAAAACTGAGAGTGTCATGACACCGTCCTCCGACCAGTTCATCCCCGCCTTCGGCCTCGGCAACCCTCACCTGCAAACCCTGTGGGGGCCGCTGTGGCGGCCGACTACCCATATCGAACGCCAACGCGAACGCCTGTGGCTGGAAGACGGCGACTTTCTCGACCTCGACTGGCATGGCCCCCATGACGCGCAGGCGCCGTTGGTGCTGGTGCTGCACGGGCTGACCGGCTCATCCAATTCCCCCTATGTGGCCGGCCTGCAAAAAGTCCTCGGCGCCCAAGGCTGGGCCAGTGCGGCCTTGAACTGGCGCGGCTGCTCGGGCGAGCCCAACCTGCTGGCGCGCAGCTATCACTCAGGCGCCAGCGAAGACCTCGCCGCCGCGATTGCGCACCTGCGCGCCAAACGGCCGCTGGCGCCGCTGTATGCGGTGGGTTATTCGCTGGGTGGCAATGTGCTGCTTAAGCACCTGGGGGAAACCGGCGAGGCATCCGGGCTGCAAGGCGCGGCGGCGGTGTCGGTGCCGTTTCGCCTGGACCAGTGTGCGGACCGCATCGGGATAGGTTTCTCGCGGGTTTACCAAAAGCACTTCATGGGTGAAATGCTCGCGTATATCCGCGTCAAACAACGTCGTTTTTTGCAGGATGGCCGTGCGGACGGGCTGAAAACCCTGGAAGCGCTTGGCTCGCTGGAGAAGATGCGCACCTTCTGGGACTTCGACGGCCGGGTTACCGCGCCGCTGCATGGGTTCTTGAGTGCCGAGGACTATTACCGTCGCGCGTCGAGTCGCTACTACCTGGGCGCGATCCGCACGCCGACGCTGATTATCCAGGCGGCCGACGACCCGTTCGTATTCGCCCACAGCTTGCCCGAGGCCAGAGAACTGTCGGCGTGCACCGAGTTTGAGCTGACGGCCAAGGGCGGGCACGTGGGCTTCGTCGATGGCTCGCTGAAACGGCCCGGCTACTACCTGGAGCGGCGCATCCCACAATGGTTATTGGCACGACACGGTTAAACACCTGGGAGGGGCAAGCCCCTCCCACATTTGGACTGGGCTTACCGGGCCGGGAACTCAGTCACCCGTAGCGATTTTCCGCGTCGGATCGGTAATCCACTCGCTCCACGACCCCGCATACAACTTGCCCAACGGGTAACCCGCCAGGCTCAGGGCGAACAGGTTGTGGCAGGCCGTCACGCCCGAACCGCAATACGCCACCAGTTCCTCCGGCGAGCGCCCCTGCAACTGCGCGGCGAAGCGCTGCTTGAGTTGCTCGGCCGGGAGGAAACGCCCGTCACTGCCCAGGTTTTCGTTGAACGCCGCACATTGCGCACCGGGGATATGCCCGGCAATCGGATCAATGGGCTCAACTTCACCGCGAAAGCGCGGTTGGGCGCGGGCATCGATCAGGGTCAGGCCGGGTTGGCCCAGGCGTTTTTGCAGGTGTTCGGCATCCAGCAGCAGGTGATTGTCCGGCGCGCCATCGAAAGTCCCACGCTCGGTTACCGGCGCGTCCAGGCTCAACGGGAAACCCGCGGCATGCCAGGCCTTGAGGCCGCCGTCCAGGATAAACACACCGTCACGCTTGCCCAGCCAGGCCAGCAGCCACCAGGCACGAGCTGCATAGGCGCCAGGGCCGTCGTCATACAGCACGATATCGGTGTCAGCATGGATACCCCAGGCTCGCAATTGCTCGGCGAAGGTGGCCGCCGCCGGCAACGGGTGACGCCCGGTCACACCTTTGATCACCGACCCGCTGAGATGGCGCTCCAGGTCGGCATATTGCGCACCCTCGATATGCCCTTCGGCGTAGCTGCAACGCCCGTAATCCGGGTCTTCCAGGGCAAAACGGCAATCCAGGATCACCAGCCCCGCCGACGTCTGGCGCTCGGCCAATTGCTGGGGGCTGATCAGTTGGGCAAGCGGCATGACGGACTCCTGTGAACAGATTAGGGAAAGGTCCTACTTCACTTCTTCCAGTGCCTGGTTCAACGGCACGTAAAACTCTTTGAACAGTGCATCCACCGCTTCTTTTGCCTGGGGCGTGACAAAGCCCGCCTCCAACACCAGCACCTGATACACCCCGCGCTTGATGGCTTCGGCGCTCAGGTGGGCGGAGTTTTCATTGGTGGTGCACAGGAAACGCACCCAGGAGGTGAGGATGATCCAGGCATTGAGGGTCAGGGCTTCGGTTTGCACCGGGTCCATGTTCAGGATGCCCGCATCGACAAACCCCTGGTAGATGGCGCCGCCCTGGATCAGGCAACGCTGGGAAAAACGCCGATAGCCGGTGGCCAGCTCCGGGTCGCTCTCCAGCAGGTGTTCAAGGTCGCGGTGCAGAAAACGG
Organism: Pseudomonas sp. GW821-FHT09D08; assembly: GCF_059416305.1. NCBI lineage: Bacteria > Pseudomonadati > Pseudomonadota > Gammaproteobacteria > Pseudomonadales > Pseudomonadaceae > Pseudomonas > Pseudomonas sp. GW821-FHT09D08. The sequence goes on along the minus strand of NZ_JBWKOX010000004.1, from coordinate 506,928 downwards.
TAGCGCCACATGCCGGCCAGTACGGCCTGGAGATAAAAGCGCTTGTCCTCCACGACCATTGCACGCCCCTGGGGCGGACGCAGGAAACTGTCCACCAACGCTTCATATTCGCGAAACAGCACGGAGATGATCGCTTGCTTGTTGGGGAAGTGGTAGTACAGGTTGCCCGGCGAAATTTCCATATGGGCGGCGATATGGTTGGTGCTGATACTGCGCTCGCCCTGCTGGTTAAAAAGCTCCAGGCTGGTTTGCACAATACGCTCGCTGGTCTTTACTCGTGGTGCCATAGGGGAATCAGCTTCTGTACACGTGATAGGGCATCTTACGGCCTATCCTTGCCAGGATAAATCTGCATGTTGCTGCAATGTCATTTGACAATTTAGAGCAATGACTCTAAAAATCCACGCAGACCAATAACAATCGGTGCTGCGCCATGTCTGCCAACGTTGCCTACCTGCAAGATGCCCAGGCGCTGGATCAACTCCAGGACCTGTTCGACGCCCAACGCCGCGCCTACGCCGCCCACCCGATGCCGCCAGCTGCACAGCGCCAACAGTGGCTGAAGGCCTTGCGGGATGTGCTCAGTGACGAGCGCCAGGCACTGATCCATGCGATCAGCCAGGATTTCAGCCAGCGCAGCGCCGACGAAACCCTGTTCGCCGAACTGATGCCCAGCCTGCATGGCATTCACTACGCCAGCAAACACCTAAAAGGCTGGATGAAACCTTCCCGCCGCGCTGTAGGCCTGGCCTTCCAACCTGCGTCAGCCAAAGTCATTTACCAACCCCTGGGCGTGGTCGGCGTGATCGTGCCGTGGAACTACCCGCTGTACCTGACCATCGGCCCACTGGTCGGTGCGTTGGCCGCAGGCAACCGGGTGATGCTCAAGCTCAGCGAATCCACGCCCGCTACCGGCGAACTGCTCAAGGCGTTACTGGCGAGGGTTTTCCCCGAGGACCTGGTGTGCGTGGTGCTCGGCGAGGCCGAGGTGGGCATGGCGTTTTCCAAGCTGCGCTTCGATCACCTGCTGTTTACCGGCGCGACCAGTATCGGCAAGCACGTGATGCGCGCCGCCGCCGAACACCTCACGCCGGTCACCCTGGAACTGGGCGGCAAGTCGCCGGCCATTGTCTCCGCCGACGTACCGCTCAAGGACGCTGCCGAACGCATCGCCTTCGGTAAAGCCTTGAACGCCGGGCAAACCTGCGTGGCCCCGGACTACGTGCTGGTGCCGGAGGACCGCGTGGAGGGTTTCGTCGAGGCCTACAGCAAGGCGGTTCGCGGGTTTTATCCGACGCTGGCCGACAACCCGGACTACACCGCCATCATCAATGAGCGTCAATTGGCCCGGCTCAATGCCTACCTCAAGGATGCCACCGACAAGGGCGCCACCCTGATCCCGCTGTACGACCAGGGCCAGGCACGACGCATGGCCCATAGCCTGCTGCTGAATGTCAGCGATGACATGACCGTGATGCAGGACGAAATCTTCGGCCCGGTGCTGCCGATCGTGCCTTATCGCGGCATCGACCAAGCCTTTGCCTACATCAACCAGCGCCCTCGCCCGCTGGCCCTGTATTACTTCGGCTACAACAAGCGCGAGCAGGACCGGGTCCTCCACGAGACCCATTCCGGCGGTGTCTGCCTGAACGACACCCTCCTGCACGTGGCCCAGGACGACATGCCCTTTGGCGGCATCGGCCCCTCGGGCATGGGCCACTACCACGGCCATGAAGGGTTCCTGACGTTCAGCAAGGCCAAGGGTGTGCTGGTGAAACAGCGCCTGAACGCGGCGAAATTGATCTACCCGCCCTACGGCAAATCGATCCAGAAACTGATCCAGAAGCTGTTTGTCCGCTGACACCGCCACCCACGGGATAACAATAACAATGAACCCTAGCCTCACGGATTCACCAGCGCTGTCGCGGCGCGGCGTCTTGAAAATCGGTCTGTGCGCCGGCGCCTTCCTGGCCACGGCCGGGCTGGGCGCCAGCCTCAGCGGCTGCTCCAGCAGCACCCCGGCCAGCGGCTTTGCCATGTTGCGCAGCAGTGACCTGCCGTTTCTGCGCGCGGTGATCCCGGTGCTGCTCGAAGGCGTGGCCAGCGCCCAGGATGTGGTCGCCGGGATTGAAGACACGTTGAAAAAACTCGACTACAGCCTGCAACACCTGTCGCCGGAGATGTTCAAGCTCACCCAACAGTTGTTCGATGTGCTCGGCATGGGTATTACACGCGGCCCGTTGACCGGCATCTGGGGCAGCTGGGAAAACGCCAGCGCGGAGCAGATCCGCAACTTCCTGCACCGCTGGGAAAACAGCGACCTGAACCTGCTGCGCATGGGCCAGGGCTCGCTGCTCAAGCTGGTGATCATGGCCTGGTACTTCCGGCCCTCCGCCTGGGCGCATTGCGGCTACCCCGGCCCGCCGAAGATCTGATTCGCATCCCTCACAATAAAAACAAGAGACGACCCTGATGCCCGTACCCGATCTGTTCCGCGACGGCCTGGCCCGCGGCTGGAAAACCCACAATGGCGCCGCCCTCGACAGCGACCTGACCCTGGAAGCCGACGTGGCCATCATCGGCAGCGGTGCCGGTGGCGGCACCACTGCCGAGATCCTCAGCGCCGCCGGCTACAAAGTGCTGCTGATCGAAGAAGGCCCGCTCAAGACCAGCAGCGACTTCAAGCTGCTGGAGGATGAGGCCTACGCCAGCCTGTATCAGGAAGGTATCGGCCGCATGAGCAAGGACGGCGCGATCACCATCCTGCAAGGCCGCGCGGTGGGCGGTACCACGCTGATCAACTGGACCTCCAGCTTCCGCACCCCGGACGCCACCCTCAGCCATTGGGCCAGCGAGTACGCGGTAAAAGGCCACAGCAGTGCAGAGATGGCACCGTGGTTCGAAAAGATGGAGCAGCGCCTGGGCATCGCGCCGTGGGCCATCCCCCCGAATGCCAACAATGATGTGATCCGCAAAGGCTGCGAAAAGCTCGGCTACAGCTGGCATGTGATCCCGCGCAACGTCCGTGGCTGCTTCAACCTGGGTTATTGCGGCATGGGCTGCCCGGTCAACGCCAAGCAGTCGATGCTGGTGACCACCATCCCGTCCACCCTGGAAAAAGGCGGCGAGCTGCTGTACCTGGCCCGCGCCGAGCAGCTCAAATACAGCGGCGACACCATCAGCAGCCTGGAATGCGTAGCGATGGACGCGCGCTGCGTGGCGCCTACCGGGCGCAAGATCACAGTGAAGGCCAAGCATTACGTGCTGTCGGGCGGCGGCATCAATAGCCCGGCGCTGCTGATGCGCTCGGATGCGCCCGACCCGCACTCGCGGCTGGGCAAGCGGACCTTTTTGCACTTGGTGAACTTCTCCGCCGCATTGTTCGACGAGGTGATAAACCCGTTCTACGGCGCGCCGCAGTCGATCTACTCCGACCATTTCCAGTGGCAGGACGGCACCACCGGCAAAATGTCCTACAAGCTTGAGGCGCCGCCCTTGCATCCAGCATTGGCCAGCACCTTGTTCGGCGGCTATGGCACGCAGAACGCCCTGGACATGGGCCAATTGCCGCATACCCACGCCATGCTCGCGCTGTTGCGTGACGGCTTTCACCCCGATAGCCAGGGCGGCAGCGTGGACTTACGCGGTGACGGTACGCCGGTGCTCGACTATCAGGTTTCGCCCTACGCCTGGGACGGCCTGCGCCGGGCCTTCCACAGCATGGCCGAAATCCAGTTCGCGGCGGGCGCCAAGTCGGTCAAGCCCATGCACCATGACGCACGGTTCGTGAACACCTTGGCCGAGGCACGCAGCGTCATTGAGGGTTTGAATCTGGAATTGCACCGGACAACCCTGGGCAGCGCCCATGTGATGGGCGGCTGTGCCATGGGCGAAGATCCCAAAAATGCGGTGGCTGACAGCCTCGGTCGCCATCACCAATTGCGCAACCTGTCGATCCACGACGGTTCGCTATTCCCCACCAGTATTGGGGCCAACCCGCAATTATCGGTGTACGGATTAACCGCTCAACTGGCGACAGCCTTGGCCGAACGTCTGAAAACAGCGTGAAAAAACACGCTATTCACGGTGTCTATACGGCTTTCTTATGCATAAGTTGACTTGGCCGACCGGGATGGCTGCGATACCATCCGGTTCCCCAACGGACTCCGCCAGGACGACGCGATGAACCGAGTGTTGTACCCAGGTACCTTCGACCCGATTACCAAAGGCCATGGCGATCTGGTCGAACGCGCCTCTCGTTTGTTCGACCATGTGATCATCGCAGTCGCGGCCAGCCCCAAGAAAAACCCGCTGTTTCCCCTGGAACAGCGCGTGGAGCTGGCGCGTGAGGTCACCAAGCACCTGCCTAACGTGGAAGTGGTGGGCTTTTCCACGTTGCTCGCGCATTTCGCCAAAGAGCAGAACGCCAATGTATTCCTGCGTGGCCTGCGCGCGGTGTCGGACTTCGAATACGAATTCCAGCTGGCCAACATGAACCGCCAACTGGCGCCGGACGTGGAAAGCCTGTTCCTCACGCCGTCGGAGCGTTATTCGTTCATTTCCTCGACGTTGGTGCGTGAAATTGCCGCTTTGGGCGGGGATATCACCAAGTTCGTGCATCCGGCCGTGGCTGATGCGCTGACGCTGCGATTCAAGAAGTAATGTGGTGAGCGGGCTTGCCCCGCGTTGGGCTGCGTAGCAGCCCTAATAAAGACTCGCGTCGCCTCAGGTGAATAACCGGTCGTCTGGTTTTGGGGCCGCTTCGCTGCCCAACGCGGGGCAAGCCCGCTCACCACAGCTCGCACTGCGGGCGCCAATGCGGCACAATTGCGCGCATTAGTTTTCAGATGCCTTGGCTGACAGCCCTGGCAGGAGTTTCCATGTCCCTGATCATCACCGACGATTGCATCAATTGCGACGTCTGCGAACCCGAGTGCCCGAACGCCGCCATCTCCCAGGGCGAAGAGATCTACGTGATCGACCCCAACCTGTGCACCCAGTGCGTCGGTCACTACGACGAGCCGCAGTGCCAGCAGGTGTGCCCGGTGGATTGCATTCCGCTGGATGAAGCCCATCCGGAGACGGAAGAACAGTTGATGGAGAAGTACCGGAAGATTACCGGTAAGGCTTGAGCTTCTTTAGTGCCTGGAAAGACCTCATCGGGGGCTTGCCCCCGATAGCGATATCAACCACTACACAGCAATCAGCTCTGGCACCTGGGGCAAAACACACTCGCCCGCTGCCCCAGCACCATATTGCGCAGCTCAGTCCCGCAGACCTTGCACGCCTCGCCACCGCGGCCGTAGACGAACAACTCCTGCTGGAAATACCCCGGCTGCCCATCGCCACCGATAAAGTCCCGCAACGTGGTGCCGCCACGCTCGATTGCCGCCGCCAGAATGCGCTTGATCTCGATCGCCAGCTTCAAATAACGCCCGCGTGAAATGCCGCCGGCCGCGCGACGCGGATCAATCCCCGCCGCAAACAACGCCTCAGTCGCATAGATATTGCCCACGCCCACCACCACCGCGTTGTCCATGATGAATGGCTTCACCGCCATCGACTTGCCGCGGGACAGCTGGAACAACCGCTCACCGTCAAACAGCTCGGTCAACGGCTCCGGCCCCAGGCGAATAAGCAGTTCATGGTTGTGCGGGTCCTGGCTCCAGAGCATCGCGCCGAAACGCCGAGGGTCGGTGTAGCGCAGGGCCAGGCCCGACTCCAGCTCGATGTCCACATGTTCATGCTTGGCCGCCGGCATGCCGACTTCGACCAGGCGCAAGTTGCCCGACATGCCCAGGTGGCTGATCAAGGTGCCCACTTCGGCATTGATCAACAGGTACTTGGCCCGCCGCTCCACCAACACGATGCGCTGGCCGGACAGGCGCACATCCAGATCTTCCGGGATCGGCCAGCGCAGGCGCCGCTCACGCACCACCACGCGGCTGACCCGCTGGCCTTCCAAGTGCGGCGCAATCCCACGCCGGGTGGTTTCGACTTCTGGTAACTCGGGCATGTGTACCTCGTGAAGGGGGAATCAGTGCGCGCCCAGTTCGCGGATCGACAACTTCATGCTTTCGAAGTCGTAGTCCGACAGGCCCACGTAGTCCAGCACCAAGTGGCCGATGGCATTCCACTCATGGTCCACCGACTGGTTGCCCAGCACGCGATAGGACGAGCAGATGTGCTCGGCCATCTTCAGGATCGCCAGCAGGTTTTTCAGCTGCGGATTGCGCGACGTCTCATCGCTGAAGATCGCCAGGGCATTGTGGTGGTTGGCGATGGCGTCGGTCACATGCTCCGGCAGGCGCCAGGATTTGGCGGTGTAGTAGCCGACCACCGCATGGTTGGTGTTGAACGCATTGTTTTCGGTGTCGACCACGCGGCAGTCGGGGCCGGCGTTGGCGTAGGCCTCTTCGAGCACCGTCATGTAGTTGGGGAAACGCTTGAGCATCAGCGGCACGCCGCAGTCGTGGAACAGCCCCAGGGCATAGGCCTCGTCCAACGCCTGGGCGCCGGTGCGCTTGGCCAGGGTGAGGCAGGTCATGGCCACGTCCTGGGCGGTGTCCCAGAAGCGGTTGAGGGTGACGATGGTGTCGTCGCTCATCTCGCCCCTGATCGACAGGGCGTTGATCAGGTTGATGATCGAGCGGCTGCCCAGCAGGTTCACCGCGCGCTGGATCGAGGCGATCTTGTTGCTCAGGCCGTAATAGGACGAGTTGACGATCTTCAGCAGCGCGCCGGACAGGCCCGGGTCCTGGGAGATCAACCGCGCGATCACTTCCAGGTCCGGGTCGGGCATGTACTGCTCCATCTGCAAATCCACCATGATTTGCGGCTGGGGCGGCACGCTGATGCCTTGGAGGGCCTGCTGGATCTGTTCGGCGGAAAGCTCTTGGGGCATAAGTACACACTCTGGGCTAGGTGGGGATTCTAACCCTTATCAACCCTCGGCTGACACCTCCCCGCACATCCGGCAGCCCGGCCATTTCCTACATAACAAGGTATACTCCCGCTCTTTTTTCCGGAGCGACGTCATGTCCCTGCCAAGCCTGCGTCTCAAAGCCAACGCCGACCGTCGTTTGCGCAACGGCCACCTGTGGGTCTACAGCAACGAAATCGACGTGGCCGCCACCCCTCTGCACGGCTTCCAGGCGGGCGACCAGGCCATCCTGGAAGCGGCCGGCGGCAAGACCCTGGGCATCGTGGCCATGAGCCCGAACAACCTGATCTGCGCACGCCTGCTGTCGCGCGATATCAAGTTGCCGCTGGACAAGTCGCTGCTGGTGCACCGCCTGAACGTCGCCCTGTCCCTGCGCGATCGCCTGTTCGACAAGCCGTTCTACCGCCTGGTCTACGGCGATTCCGACCTGTTGCCGGGCCTGGTGGTCGACCGTTTCGGCGACATCCTGGTGGTGCAGATCGCTTCGGCGACCATGGAAGCCCATAAAGACGACGTGATCGCCGCCCTGACCCAAGTGCTCAAGCCGAGCGGCATCCTGTTCAAGAACGACTCCGCCGCGCGCGACGCCGAAGGCCTCAACCGCTACGTCGAAACCGTGTTCGGCCTGGTGCCGGAGTGGGTCGCGCTGGAAGAAAACGGCGTGAAATTCGAAGCCCCGGTGATCCAGGGCCAGAAAACCGGCTGGTTCTACGACCACCGCATGAACCGCGCACGCCTGGCCCCGTACGCCAAAGGCAAGCGCGTGCTCGACCTGTACAGCTACATCGGCGGCTGGGGCGTGCAGGCTGCGGCCTTCGGCGCCAGTGAAGTGTTCTGCGTCGACGCCTCGGCCTTCGCCCTCGATGGCGTGGAGCGCAACGCCGCGCTGAATGGCGTTGCCGAGAAGATGACCTGCATCGAAGGCGACGTCTTCGAAGCCCTCAAGGAATTGAAAGCCAGCGAAGAGCGCTTCGACGTGATCGTCGCCGACCCACCGGCCTTCATCAAACGCAAGAAAGACATGAAGAACGGCGAAGGCGCCTACCGCCGCCTGAACGAGCAAGCCATGCGCCTGCTCAGCAAAGACGGCATCCTGGTCAGCGCCTCGTGCTCCATGCATCTGCCGGAAGATGACCTGCAGAACATCCTGCTGACCAGCGCCCGCCATCTGGACCGCAATATCCAGATGCTGGAACGTGGCGGGCAGGGCCCGGATCATCCGGTGCATCCGGCGATTGTCGAGACGCGGTATATCAAGAGCATTACGTGCCGGTTGTTGCCCAATAGCTAAGACGTGAACCCTCTGTAGGAGCGAGCTTGCTCGCGAAAAACGCATATACAACGCGGGCTACCTGATAGCGCTGCGTTATCGTTGACGTTCTTCGCGAGCAAGCTCGCTCCTACATTGCTACGGGAAGCCTCCCACAGTAGTTTTGATTGAATTCCACTTTTCGCAGACTAGTATCGGTTTCTGGTTTTACTCCGGAAAACAAAAACAATGTCTGGGCCCACCCTCTCCCGCTTCATCCTCATCACCTGCATCTCACTGATCAGCTTTTTCCCGATCAATATCCTGCTCCCGTCGTTCCCCGCCCTGTCCGCCCGGTTCGACACGCCCAGCGCAGACATCGCACTGTCCATCAGCCTGTTCACCCTGGTCTTTTCCATCTCCCAACTGCTCGCCGGTCCGCTTTCGGATAAATGGGGGCGCAAGGAAGTCCTGCTCGGCTGTATCACGCTGTCGATCCTCGGGGCGATAGGTTGCGCCATGGCGCCGGATTACCTGACCTTCCTGCTGTTTCGCACGGTCCAGGCCATGGGCTGCGGCTTCTTCGTACTGGGCCATGCGCTGGTGGAAGACCTGTTCGACGAACAGGACCGAGCCCGGGTGCGCCTCTATTACATGACCCTGAGCGGTTCGTTTGTCGCGCTGTCGCCGCTGATCGGCTCCTGGCTGCAAACCACCTTCGACTGGCAAGGGAGCTTCTATGGGTTTGCGCTGATGGCATCGGGCATGTTGATCCATGCGCTCTGTATCCTGCCGTCGAAGTCCTCCAGCCCGCACCGCGAACCGGTATCCATCATCGGCACACTCAAGGCCGTGGCGCGCAATCGGGACTTTCTGCGCTATTGGTGGATCGCCGCCCTGGTGTTTGCCTGCTACTTCGCCTTGATCAGCGTGACGCCGCTGATTTTCATGGATGCGCTGAAGCTGTCCGAATACCAATATGCGCTGGTGCTGATGGTGTACGGCGTGGCCTACCTGCTCGGCGGCGTTGCTGCCTCGTACCTGCAAAAACGCATGGCGCTGTCCCGGCAAATCAATATCGGTCTTGGACTATTGCTCGTCGCGGGTGTGTTGCTGACGTTGATCATTATTTTTGAAGCCATTACCACCTTGACTCTGCTGATCCCGATACTGATCAGCGCCCTGGCCGTCACCCTGGTTCGTCCGGCGGCGATTTCGGAGGCGATGCGGCTGTTCTCAAGGAGCGCGGGCACCGCTGCATCGGCCGGGAACAGCATCATGTTCCTCACGGCCGCCATCAGCAGTGCGGCCTTGGCACAAACCGGAACGCATCTGCTGCTGACCGTCGCGGTCAGCTTCATCGTGTTCAGCCTCTGGGGCTGGTTGGCTAATTTACGGGGCGGGCACTCACGCTTTCCCCTGTAGGAGCGAGCTTGCTCGCGAAAAACTCATACACGATGCGGGCTACCTGATAGCGCTGCGTTATCGTTGACGTTCTTCGCGAGCAAGCTCGCTCCTACAAGTGAAGGTGCGTCATATCCAGATAGCATCCCATAGCGGGTACTGACCAATGTGCTCGACCAAACCAGCACGCAAAGGATTCGCTACGATATAGCGGGCCATTGCTTTCAAGTCCTCCTCACGACGCAGTGCCCGATCGAAATAGCCTTTTTGCCAAAGCGTCCCGTAGGAACCCCTCGCACTGTTTATCGCGCGGGCACTTCGCGACTTGGTTATTCGCATCAACCTTGGCAAGTCGCCATTGTGCAGTTCGACCAGCCAATGAAAATGGTCAGGCATCACGACCCAGGCCAGCGAGGTAGCCTCACCGTCTTCCTGAGCTTTCCTGAATTCGCTGACGAGCAGGCGACCCGTGCGCCAGTCGTGAAAAATTGATTGTCGTTGGTAGGTAACAGCCGTGATCAGGTACACGCGGCCCGATTCTGAATAGCGCCCGATGCGTAGCCGATAGGCATTTTGCTGCGTGGACATTCCGTCGTCCTCTTCTGTGATTGGAAGAGAAACGGTAGGAGGCACAACATCCAAAGGCCTTCAAACAGTGGTTCTGAATATGTCTTGCCCGTGTAGTAGCGAGGGGGACGCCTACAGGAAGACGGTGTAGAATCGGCCCTATTCATCGCCAGTCATCCCCCGGCGGGTTTATGAGCTCAAGGCCAATGCGCACGGCGATCCCGTCACGTTTGCGGCAACTTCCGGACACCAGTGCCACTTTTCGGGTGTTCCAGACGTCAATAGAAGCTCACTCCCCTTTGATACCGATTAGCCGCCCGGAGTGCTCCAATGCCTGATTACCGCTCGAAAACATCCACCCACGGCCGCAACATGGCCGGCGCCCGCGCACTGTGGCGTGCCACGGGGATGAAAGATGACGACTTCAAGAAGCCGATCATCGCCATTGCCAACTCCTTTACACAGTTCGTACCGGGCCACGTGCACCTCAAGGACCTGGGCCAACTGGTCGCCCGCGAGATCGAGCGCGCCGGCGGTGTAGCCAAGGAATTCAACACCATCGCCGTGGACGACGGCATCGCCATGGGCCATGACGGCATGCTGTACTCGCTGCCGAGCCGCGAGATCATCGCCGACTCCGTGGAGTACATGGTCAACGCCCACTGCGCCGACGCCATCGTGTGCATCTCGAACTGCGACAAGATCACCCCCGGCATGCTGATGGCCGCCCTGCGCCTGAACATCCCGGTGATCTTCGTCTCCGGCGGCCCGATGGAAGCCGGCAAGACCAAACTCGCCTCCCATGGCCTGGACCTGGTCGACGCCATGGTCATCGCCGCCGATTCCAGCGCTTCTGACGAGAAGGTCGCGGAATACGAGCGCAGTGCCTGCCCGACCTGCGGGTCGTGCTCCGGCATGTTCACCGCCAACTCGATGAACTGCCTGGTCGAAGCCCTCGGCCTGGCATTACCGGGCAACGGTTCGACCCTGGCCACCCACAGCGACCGTGAGCAACTGTTCCTGCAGGCCGGCCGCACCATCGTCGAGCTGTGCAAGCGCTACTACGGCGAGAACGATGAGTCGGTGTTGCCGCGCAATATCGCCAACTTCAAGGCGTTCGAAAACGCCATGACCCTGGACATCGCCATGGGCGGTTCCACCAACACCATCCTGCACTTGCTGGCCGCGGCCCAGGAAGCCGAGATCGATTTCGACCTGCGCGACATCGACCGCCTGTCCCGCCATGTGCCGCAACTGTGCAAGGTCGCGCCGAACATCCAGAAGTACCACATGGAAGACGTGCACCGCGCCGGCGGGATCTTCTCGATCCTAGGCTCCCTGGCCCGTGGCGGCCTGCTGCACACCGACCTGCCGACCGTGCACAGCAAATCCCTGGCCGAAGGCATCGCCAAGTGGGACATCACCCTGACTGACGACGAAGCCGTGCACACCTTCTTCAAGGCTGGCCCGGCCGGTATCCCGACCCAGACCGCGTTCAGCCAGTCGACCCGTTGGGACACCCTGGACGCCGACCGTGAAAACGGCTGCATCCGCAGTGTCGAGCACGCCTACTCCAAGGAAGGCGGCCTGGCCGTGCTGTACGGCAACATCGCCCTTGACGGCTGCGTGGTGAAAACCGCCGGCGTGGATGAATCCATCCACGTCTTCGAAGGCCGCGCCAAGATCTACGAAAGCCAGGACAGCTCGGTACGCGGCATCCTCGCCGACGAAGTGAAAGAAGGCGACATCGTGATCATCCGCTACGAAGGCCCGAAAGGCGGCCCGGGTATGCAAGAGATGCTCTACCCGACGTCGTACCTGAAGTCCAAGGGCCTGGGCAAAGCCTGCGCCCTGCTGACCGACGGCCGTTTCTCCGGCGGCACCTCGGGCCTGTCCATCGGCCACGCGTCACCTGAAGCCGCTGCCGGCGGTGCGATTGGCCTGGTGCAGGATGGCGACAAGGTCCTGATCGACATTCCGAACCGCTCGATCAACCTGTTGATCAGCGATGAAGAGCTGGCAGCGCGCCGGGTCGAGCAGGACAAGAAAGGTTGGAAGCCGGTGGAGAAGCGTCCGCGCAAAGTCACTACTGCACTGAAAGCCTATGCCCTGTTGGCCACCAGCGCCGACAAAGGTGCTGTGCGTAACAAGGCGATGCTCGACGGCCTGTAAGCCTCGCGCATAAAAAAGCCCCGCCTGGTGCGGGGCATTTTTTTGCCTGTCCGTTCAACCGGTTTTTGCCTTTTACCCTGGGCGCGATAAAGTGCGCGCCAGAATTCTCATGGATGGTTCCCGCATGGACGCACGTTTGACCTTTCTATACCCGACCGCAGGGTGTGCTTCGTTACTGACCCTCATCCTGACCGGTTGCAGTACCCCTCCGACCTCTCAAGCACCTCAAGTGCATCCGGCCTTGGCACTGTTTAATGAGGCACTGACGCTACCGGCGATGGACCACTCCATCGTGCGCGAAGGTGATCGGATCACCTACATGGTCGAGTTGAAACAAAGCCCGGCAATTGTTCGGTTCGACGCATCGTGCACCCAAGGTCCAGGAAGAATGTCCTACCCGACTCGGACCAGTTTCAGACCATTTGCCAACTTGGATGGGACGGGCACCGATTTACCTGCCCCGCAAGCTCAGCAGTTGCAGCACAGTGCGCAACTGCAGAACGTCTGCAAAGCACGGCCCGCACCCGATTGGCGGGCGTTGACGGCAGCGGTTGATCAGGATTGGTTGCTTCTGGACCGCAATAGCCTGGAGCAAAACGGAGGGCTCTTGTACGTATGGGCCGCGCACCGTTATCAGCACTACCAGATCATCAAGAACTCGTTGTTGGTGGCGCAAAACCAAGAGCGACTGGCCCTTGATTGCACAAAGCAAACGATCACACGCCTGAGCCAATTCAATCTCGACGACGTTCGGCAGGTCGCCAACGGCAGTGTCCAGGTCCAGCTCGATCCAACGCCGCTGAAGCAGGCTTCTGCCGACCACCAAGAGGTATTCAAGGCTGCTTGCCAATCGCCCGCAGCGCTGGGCCGGCTGCCTGAGGCCAAGCCGCGCCAGCCACTGGCGCCGGTCATCAGCACACCGGTTGCCAACCCGGCAGTGTTAGCGGCCATCCGAGCCCTGGAACTGCCGGTGCCTCCAAGCAGCCTGGGCCGATTGGACTACGACTATGAGGCCGTGCTCTTCAACGGCGCGCGCATCGGTGATCAGACAAAACAGACGCTCATCAGTACTGATGCCGCGTCCGCTCAGACCCTCGTGCAAACCGAGGACTCCGCACTTGGGTTTTCTCTAGACTTGACGTTCAGAGGCCTGTTTGAGTTGGCAAGCCACAAGATCGACCGCAAAACCGCTGAGAAAAAGACAGAATCACGTGCCTTGGTGGCGTTGAGCTTTCAAGGCGACTGGCGCAACTTGCCCCTCGACAGCCACGTCAGTTACACACGAACCTGGTCAAAATCCGTCAACCCGGACGGCAGCCCTTCGCTCGAAACCAGCGAGCCAAGGACGGTGACCTGCCGCGTTGTCCGTGAGCAACCCGCAAGCAGCTTGAATCCAGCCTTACACGGTTCGGCCAGAATGCTGGAGTGCATCACAATGAAAATGCCCAAGCAGGATTGGACCTTCAAATCATGGTACCTGGCCGACTATGGGCTGTTCGCCCAGGTGCAGGAGAACACAATGCTTGGCGTGTGGAACTGGGATCTGAAATCGGCGCAATGATATCTATATTTAGGCGGGGCTTTGTGGTGCTCTCAAGGCCGCCATCGAGGCAAGCCTCCTCCCACATTTCGAGTTGTGAACACCTTGAAATGCGGGAGCTGGCCAGCCTGGGATGCAGGCGCCTCGGTGTTACTGAATCTCGTCAGGCTTGACGATCACCCAGTTCTTGTCCGCCGTCACCGGCAAGCCTTCCTTGGCTTGCGCCGCGGCATGCTTGGCGATCATGCCGTTGAGTTGGGTCATGTATTTGTCCTTGCGGTTGATCCACAGGTGGATACCGCCCTTGGCCACGTCCACATCGTGGAACAGCATGTAGCCATCGCTGGTCGGCGTATCGCCGCCGACGATCACCGGTTTTTTCCATTCATCGATGTAGGTCAGGATCGCCGCGTGCTTGCCGGCCATCCAAGTTGCGGGAGTCCACAGGTAGGGGGTCAGTTCCAGGCCGAGGTTGGCCTTTTCGTCGTATTTGCCGGCGGCGATCTGTTTACGTGCGGTGGTCAGTTCGCCGGTCTTGCGGTCCTTGAGCAGGGTGGTCACGCCGATCACGTTCTCGGGTTTGACGTTGTAGCCGTACTTCGGATCGGCGGCGACCATGCGCACCAGTTCTTCCGACGCGGCGGTCATCACGTACACCTCGATGCCGTTTTCCATCAGCTTGTTGTAGAGCTCGGCCTGGCCGGTGAAGACCTTCGGCGGCTGTACCTCGGACTGCTTGACCACGTCGCCTTCGAAATAGCTGACCGGCACCGGTTTGCCGGAGGCCATCAGTTCATCCACCTGGACCTTGAGTTCCTTGAGGGTAAAGCCGGAAAACACCTGCGCAACCCACGGGTAGCACACCATGTCGTCGACTTCGCAAAGGCGGTAGTAGTAGCTGAACAGACTTTCCTTATGGTCGGCGGTGTCTTTGAACGGCATAAGCTTGAGCGACGGGTCGAGGCTGTCGCGGGTGATCAGGCCCTTGTTTTCCATGTAGGGCAGCAGAGACTCTTCGAGGTCGTAGCGGTAGCTGGTGTTGTCCATATCGAACACCGCGAAGTTACCCTTGTTGGCGTTAGCGGCGATCATCTCGTTCAGTTGTTTGGCGGCGGGTGCCGGCCAGTGTTTCAACTCGGTGGCGGCGAACGCCTGGCTGGCGAGTCCGAGGCAGAATGCGGCGGCTAGTAATTTCGGCGCGAGCTTCATAGGCGTTGTCTCCCTGAGTGAAAGACATGGACGCTAACAAATCCCTGTGACAGTTCCCAACGCGAGCACGACGGTGTGCGTCCTGATTCCGTCACGGGCATACGCCGGAGCGTCAGCAGCTTATTCCAAAAACGACAGTCGCCATTCCATATTGGTATTAAATCAATATATTTCAAGCTGTTAGCATTTCCGGTTCGCAATCGCAGGCTCACGCGATTGGCTGCCTTCTCAACGGAGCTTCAATGAATCTGCCCCTGATTCTCAACTTGCTGGTGTTCGTGGCCCTGTTGCTGGGCCTGGCACAAACCCGCCGCACAAACTGGAGCCTCGCCAAGAAGGTCCTGTTCGCCCTGGTGCTTGGCGTGGTGTTTGGTGCGGCGTTGCACGCTATTTATGGCGACGGTAACCCGGTCCTCAAGGCTTCCATCGCCTGGTTCGACCTGGTCGGCAACGGCTACGTGCAATTGCTGCAAATGATCGTGATCCCGCTGGTATTCGCCTCGATCCTCAGTGCCGTGGCGCGCCTGCATAACGCCTCGTCCCTGGGCAAGATCAGCTTCCTGACCATTGGTACGCTGCTGTTCACCACCGCGATTGCAGCGCTGATCGGTATCGGCCTGACCAACCTGTTCGGCCTCACCGCCGAAGGCCTGGTGGCCGGCACCCAGGAAATGGCACGCCTGCAAGTGATCCAGAGCGATTACGCCGGCAAGGTCGCCGACCTGAATATCCCGCAGTTGCTGCTCTCGTTCGTGCCGGCCAACCCGTTCGCCGACCTGGCCCGGGCCAAGCCGACGTCGATCATCAGCGTGGTGATTTTCGCCGCCTTCCTCGGGGTTGCCGCGCTGCAACTGCTCAAGGATGACGTGGAAAAAGGCCAGAAAGTCATCAACGCCATCGACACCCTGCAAGCCTGGGTGATGCGCCTGGTGCGCCTGGTGATGAAGCTGACGCCGTACGGTGTGCTGGCGCTGATGACCAAGGTGGTCGCCGGTTCCAACCTGCAGGACATCATCAAGCTCGGCAGTTTTGTGGTGGTGTCGTACCTGGCCTTGGGCCTGATGTTCGTGGTGCATGGCCTGCTGCTGTCGTTGGCCGGGATCAACCCGCTGCGTTTCTTCCGCAAGGTCTGGCCGGTACTGACCTTTGCCTTCACCAGCCGCTCCAGCGCGGCGGCCATCCCGCTGAGCATTGAGGCGCAGACCCGTCGCCTGGGCATCCCGCACTCCATCGCCGGCTTCGCCGCCTCGTTTGGCGCGACCATCGGCCAGAACGGTTGCGCCGGCCTCTACCCTGCCATGTTGGCGGTGATGGTGGCGCCGACCGTGGGCATCAACCCGCTGGACCCGCTGTGGATCGCGACCCTGGTAGCGATTGTGACCCTGAGTTCGGCCGGTGTGGCGGGCGTGGGCGGCGGCGCGACCTTTGCCGCACTCATCGTGCTCCCGGCCATGGGCTTGCCGGTGTCACTGGTGGCGCTGCTGATTTCCGTGGAGCCGCTGATCGACATGGGCCGTACGGCGCTGAACGTGAATGGTTCGATGACGGCGGGGGCCATTACCAGCCAGATCATGGGGCAGACGGATAAAGCGTTGTTGGATACAGATGAGCATGGGGCGTTGGCGCAGGCCTGACGGAATAAGCTAGCAGGGACCTCACTCCCTGCTAGCTCAAACGATCAGCAGCCTTTCGGTAAACCTCATCACGCTCACGCTTATCGACAGCCACGACAAACACCGTGATCTCCTGATCAATGACTTGATACACCAACCGATAACCGGTGCTGCGTAGCTTGATTTTGTAGCAATCGGGCAAGCCGTGCAGACGGCTGGCTTCAATACGTGGATTGATCAGGATCTCGACCAGCTTCTTTTTAAACTGTTGACGAACGGTATCGCCCAGTTTGTGCCATTCCTTCAAAGCCCGTGCATCGAAACCCAGTTCATAGGTCATCCAGTGAGACCTTCACCCGCTGGGGCGCAGCCAGCCGTTCCCGAACGGTTGCCAACAATGCCTCATCATCTTCAGTCATGAGGACAGGCTTGAAAGGTAACTGACCGCGCTCTGCCACGTACTGCAAGGCTTGACGCATTAATTCCGATGGGGTGACGCCAAGCTTTTCCAGCTCGTGATAAGCACGAGCCTTAAGATCGTCGTCGATACGTACGTTGATAGAAGCCATGGGGCAGCCCTCACTGTAAAGACATTGGTCATTACGGTGGCGCATAAAGGTTTGTTTTGCAAGTCTGACTAATCGGGTGCCAGTCAGGCCTTTTCCCAAACCTCAAAGCTGTACGCCGGCTTGTCCCCTTCCGCCGGATTCTCGACGTTCGACACCAACTTCCACTGGCTCGCATCAAACGCCGGAAACCACGCATCCCCTTCCGGACTCAGCGCCACGCGCGTCAGGTACAGGCGATCCGCCTGTTCCAGCCCCTGCGCATACAACTGCGCACCGCCGATGAGCATCAGCTCATCCGCGCCCTGCTCCAGCGCCCAGGCTTCGGCCCGCGCCACGGCGGCATCGAGTGACGGAAAAACTTCCGCACCTTCCAGCGCCAGGTCGGTCTGACGGCTGACCACCAGGTTCAAGCGCCCCGGCAGCGGTCGGCCCAGGGAGTCCCAAGTCTTGCGCCCCATGATGATCGGCTTGCCGAGCGTGGTGGCCTTGAAATATTTGAAATCCCCCGGCAAATGCCAGGGCATGCTGTTGTCGACGCCGATCACGCGGTTTTCACCGAGGGCTGCGATCAGGCTTAAAGGGAGAGTTTTTTTCATGGCGACGAGAATACCAGAGCCACGAACCAGCGGTTATGCTCCAAGCTCACTTGCACGACAGGAAGACGCGTGACCGCACTGAACCCCCTGCAAAAACTCTGGCTGACGGAAACCGTGCGCCTGCGTGAAGAACACGCCGGCCCCCTGGAAGACCAAGAAGCCAATCGCCTCGCCCGCACGGCGGGCGGCGATCTGCCGACGCGCATTCAACAGCGCGCCCTGCACCTGGCCGGGCGCGATGGCCTGACCGCCGCCCTCACGCGCTGGCTGCAAGGCGCACGCCTGGCGCTGGTGCTGCTGGCGGTGGTGGCCGTCATCAGCGGCGCGGGACTGGCCTTTGCTGCGCTGGGCAACGGCTTGACCCCGGTGAATGTGTTCTGGGCCCTGGGCAGCCTGCTCGGCCTGAACCTGATCCTGCTGTCGAGCTGGGCGTTGGGGCTGCTGTTTGCCGGCGAGCACGGCGCCAGTCTCGGGCGGCTGTGGCTGTGGCTCAGTGAAAAGCTTGCGCGCGACGCCAAGGCTGCCCAGTTGGCCCCGGCGTTGCTGCTGTTGCTGCAACGACAGAAACTCAATCGCTGGGCGGTAGGGGTGCTGGTCAACAGCCTGTGGTTGCTGGCGCTGCTCAGCGCGCTGGTGATTCTGCTGACGCTGCTCGCCACCCGCCGTTACGGCTTTGTGTGGGAAACCACCATCCTCGGCGCCGACACCTTCGTCGCCGTGACCCAGGCCCTCGGCACCCTGCCCGCCCTGCTGGGCTTCAATGTGCCGACCGTCGAGATGATCCGCGCCAGCGGCGACTCCGCACTGAATATCGAAAGCGCCCGCCAGGCGTGGGCCGCCTGGCTGGTCGGGGTATTGCTGGTCTACGGCCTGCTGCCCCGCTTGATCCTCGCCCTGCTGTGCCTGTGGCGCTGGAAACGCGGGCGCGCCGCCCTGCACCTGGACCTCAACCTGCCCGGCTACAGCCCACTGCGCGAACGCCTGATGCCCAGCAGCGAGCGCCTTGGCGTCAACGACGCCGCGCCGGAACAACTGCACCCCGTCACCGGCGGCGTCAGTGCGCTGGAAAGCGATGGCGCCTTGCTCGTCGCCATCGAACTGGACGATCAACATCCCTGGCCGCCCAAGTTGCCGGCGAAGGTTAAGAACGCCGGCATCCTCGACAGCCGCGAATCGCGCAACAAGCTCCTGGAGCAACTCAGCCGCTTCCCGCCCGCGCGCCTGGCCATCGCCTGCGACCCGCGCCGCTCGCCGGACCGCGGCAGCCTGGCGCTGATCGCCGAACTCGCACGCAGCGCCGCCGCCACTCGCGTATGGCTGTTGCAAGCCCCGCCCGGCCAGGCGCTGGATGCCGAGCGCCTGGGCGACTGGCACAGCGCGCTGCAACAACTGGAGCTGCCGTTCGCCGATTGCGCGCCGTTGAACTGGCTGGAGACCGGTCATGACTAAGCCACTGAAACTCGCCGTGGTCGGCCACACCAACGTCGGCAAGACCTCGTTGCTGCGTACCCTCACCCGTGACGTCGGGTTCGGTGAAGTCTCCCATCGCCCCAGCACCACGCGGCATGTCGAAGGCGCGCGCTTGTCGGTCGACGGCGAAGCCTTGCTCGATCTCTATGACACCCCCGGCCTGGAAGATGCCATCGCCCTGCTCGACTACCTGGAGCGCCTGGATCGCCCCGGCGAACGCTTGGACGGCCCAGCCCGCCTGGCGCGGTTCCTGGAAGGCAGCGAAGCCCGCCAGCGTTTCGAACAGGAAGCCAAGGTGCTGCGCCAACTGCTGGCCTCGGACGCCGGCCTGTATGTGATCGACGCTCGCGAACCGGTGCTGGCCAAGTACCGTGATGAGCTGCAAGTGCTGGCCAGTTGTGGCAAACCGTTGCTGCCGGTGCTCAACTTCGTCAGCAGCAGCGACCACCGCGAGCCGGACTGGCGCGAAGCGCTGGCACGCCTGGGCCTGCATGCGCTGGTGCGTTTCGACAGCGTCGCACCGCCGGAAGACGGCGAACGCCGACTGTATGAAAGCCTCGCCCTGCTGCTGGAAAACGCCCGGCCGCAGTTGCAGCGCCTGATCCTCGACCAGGAAGCCCAACGCCAGGCCCGTCAACAGAGTGCCGCGCGGTTGATTGCCGAATTGCTGATCGACTGCGCCGCGTGCCGACGCAGCGTGGTGACTGAAGATGAGCAACAAGCCATCAGCGATTTGCGCAAGGCGGTGCGTCAGCGCGAACAAAAATGCGTGGAGGCCCTGCTCAAGCTGTTCGGCTTCCGCCCGCAGGACGCCGCCGCCAGCGACTTGCCGTTGCTCGACGGCCGCTGGGGGGATGACCTGTTCAACCCGGAAACCCTCAAGCAACTCGGCGTGCGCGTCGGCGGAGGCATCGCCGCAGGCGCAGCGGCCGGAGCCGGGGTGGATCTGCTGGTCGGCGGGCTGACCCTCGGCGCCGCCGCCCTGGCGGGCGCCATCGCCGGTGGCGCGTTGCAGACCGCACGCAGCTACGGCAGCCGCCTGCTGGGCAAGATCAAGGGCCAACGCGAGCTGACCGTGGATGACAGCGTGCTGCGCCTGCTCGCCCTGCGCCAGCGCCAGTTGCTCAAGGCCTTGAACCTGCGCGGTCATGCGGCGATGCACAGCATCAAGGTCGATACGCCCCAGGACAAGACCTGGCGCGAAGGCAAATTGCCGGACGCGTTACACAAGGCCCGCGCCCACCCGCAATGGTCGTCCCTCAACCCCCAGGCCAGACTGAGCCAGGCCGAACGCCAGGAACAGGTCGAAGCCCTGGCCCAGCGCCTCGACGAGACTTAAGCCGACAGCAGCTGCCGGGCCTTGGCCTTGAGTACGCTCAGGTCGAGCACCGGCACGTGCATTTGCTTGGCCTGTTCGTCCCAGTGGCGCAGACGCAGGCTGACCTGGTACAGCGGGTCTTGTTCAAAGGCGCAGGCCTCCTCGGCCGTCATCACGCCGCCCTGGTAACCCAGGGTGCGGCGGCTGGCTTCGCTCAAGCGTGCGTAGTAGTCCGGCTGGCTGAACGTCAGGTAGCGCTTGGCCTGGACGTGGTACTCCACCAGCCTGGCCAGGCGCTCACTGAAGCCTGCGCGACGCAAATAATCCGCGCCCAACCGTTCATGGCTGGCCACGCCATAACCGCCCATGTTTTCGCCACCCTGGCCGCACAGATGGCCAATATCGTGGAAAAACGCCGCCAGCACCACTTCATCATCGAAGCCTTCGGCCATGGCCAACTGCGCGGCCTGGGACATGTGCTCGATCTGCGACACCGGCTCGCCGATGTAATCCGCCGTGCCGTGCTGCTCGTACAAAGCGAAGACTGCGGCAATCGCCTGTTCCGGGTTCATCAAGCTTGCCCCCACAGTGTTGTGATATTGCGCTCGGCCATCGCCGGCCCCACGCTCATGCCCACGCCGGTGTGCATCAAGGCGGCGCTCACGCCAGGTGCGGCCTGCACAAATGAATACGGCGCCGGGCCCCTGGCGCCGTAGACGCCCTGCCAGCGTTCCATTACCTGGATCTTGCAACCCAAGGTCTGTTCGGCCAACTCGATCATCCAGTCATCCACCTGCTCGGCATTGAACGGCGAGGCATCGCTGCCGTAGTCGTGGGAGTCGCCGATGATCAGTTCGCCATGGGGCGTCGGGCTGATCAGCAGGTGAATCCCGTGTGCATGCAGGTGTGGCGCCTCGCGCAGGATTTGTGCCTGTACCGGCGCGGCTTCAGGCAGGTCGGCAAAAGCGCCGTAGTGCACGCAACTGAGGCCGGTGAGCAAGGCGTGTTGCAGGTTGAGGTTGAGTGCAGGCCGGGCGCGCAGCATTTGCAGGCGGCAGATCTGCGGGTTGAGTTCAGCGATCGCCTCGGCCAACAGGGTTTGATAATCGTGGCCGGAACAGACGATGACCTGCTCGCCACGAAAACTGCCTGCCGTGCTGTGCACCTGGCCCGGTTCGACATCGCGCACCAGGGTGGAGAAGTAAAATTCCACACCCAGTTGCTGGCTCAGGTAGTGGATCAGCGCCGGTATCGCCTCGCGCGAATACAGTTGCTGGTCGTCCTTGCCATGCAGCGCGGCGCGGTGATGGCGGAACTGGCCGCCATACAGATCCTTCAACGCCGCGCCTTGCAACAGGTCGACGTTATAGCCGTGTTCACGCGCGCGGCCGGCGCAGAAGGCTTCCAGCAGATGCTCTTCGGCTTCGGTACGGGCGAACAGGTACGAGCCGTTGCGCTTGAGCTGCAGGCCGGCAACCCGAGCCCATTGCCCCCAGATATCACGGCTTTGCCGTGCCAGCTCAAGCATCGGCCCCGGCGGCTGCCCGGTGACCAGGGCCTGGCCGAAGTTGCGTACCGAGGCGCCCAGGGGCGTGGCGCTGCGCTCGAACACCTTGACCTTGAGCCCACGCCTGGCGGCGGCGTAGGCGTGGGACAGGCCGAGGATGCCGGCGCCGATGATCAGTAAATCTGTCATGGAATATGCAACCCTCTGTAGGAGCGAGCTTGCTCGCGAAGAACGTCAACGATAAGGCAGCGCTTCAGGTTATCCGCGCCGTCTATTCGTTCTTCGCGAGCAAGCTCGCTCCTACAGGTAGAGGTGAAAATTATTGTTTTTCCGACTTGCCGTCATAGCGCTTACGCCATTCGGTCAAAATGCTGTCGCGATTCTTCGACGCCCAGCCGAAGTCGTTCTTGATCAAACGCTGCTCGTAGTCGGCCGGCAATTCGGTCTGCGGCTTGGCGATCCCCGGCTGGGCGAGCACGGCGAAGTTGTCCTTGTACAGGTCCATCGCCGCTGTACTGGCGGAGAAGTCGGCGAGCTTTCTGGCGGCGTCCGCATGGGCGGTGCCCTTGATCACGGCAGTGGCTTCGATGTCCCAGCCCAGGCCTTCCTTCGGCAGGATGATGTCCAGCGGCGCGCCCTGGCGCTTCAGCTGCACGGCCGGATACTCAAAGGAAATACCAATCGGGAACTCACCGGAAGCCGCCAGCTTGCACGGCTTGGAACCGGAGTGAACGTACTGGCCGATGTTCTGGTGCAAGTCGTCCATGTACTGCCAGCCCTGCTTCTCGCCGAAGGTTTGCAGCCAGGCGCTCACATCCAGGAAGCCGGTGCCGGACGAGGCCGGGTTGGGCATCACGATCTTGCCCTTGTACTCGGGCTTGGTCAGGTCTTGCCAGCTCACCGGCTTGGTCAGGCCCTGCTTTTCGGCTTCGACCGTGTTGAAGCAAATGGTTGCCGCCCACACATCCATGCCGACCCAGGCCGGTGGGTTGGCGGCGTCACGGTAATTCTTGCCGATCTTGTCCAGGTCCTTCGGCGCGTAGTTATCGAGCATGCCTTGCTGATCGAGGATCGCCAGGCTCGACGCGGCCAGGCCCCAGACCACATCGGCCTGCGGGCGGTCTTTTTCGGCCAGCAGCTTGGCGGTAATGATGCCGGTGGAGTCGCGGACCCATTTGATCTCGACGTCAGGGTTGGCCTGTTCGAAGGCTTTTTTGTAGGTCTTCAACTGCTCGGCTTCAAGGGCCGTGTACACGGTCAACTCGGTCTTGGCGAAGGCATTCAGGCTGAATGCAGTGAGTACGGCAGCGACCAGCGCCAGGGGCTTGAACATGGAGCACCTCCTTCAGGGATGGTTATTGGCCGGGCGCGGTCTGGCGCCAGGCTTGGGAGCGGCGCAAGGCGCCACGTGAAGCCCACGCCAGCAGCAGCGAAACGCTGCCTGAGGTGAACAGGATCAGGGTCGACATGGCGGCCGCGCCGCCCACATTGCCGGCGTCGTCCATGTTCAACACGGCGACGGCGGCGAGGATGGTGTCGGGGCTGTAGAGGAAGATCGCGGCGGACACGGTGGTCATCGCCGACACAAACAGGTAGCGCACGATGTCCAGCAGCGCCGGCAGGCAGATCGGTACCGTGACTTTCAAGTAATGGCGATACAGCGGCGCCTTGAGCGACAGCGCCGCCGCTTCGAACTCGGCGTCCAGCTGGCGCAACGCGGTGGTGGCGGTCATCTGTGCGGTGGTCAGGTAGTGAGCAATGGTGCACACCACCAGCAGGGTCATGGTGCCGTAGAACACATGCAGCGGGTTGCCGCTCAGGTTGAAAAAGAACACGTAGCCCAGGCCCAGCACCAACCCCGGCACGGCCATCGGCACAAAGCTGAGCATGCGCAGCGCCAGGTTCAGGCCCTTCTGGCCCTTGGTCTTTTCCATCAGGTAGGCGCCGGTGAAGATCAATACGCTGCCGATCAATGCCGTGCACAACGCCAGGGTCAAGCTGTTGCGATAGGCCAGCCAACCGCCGCCGGCCGTGTCTTCGAACTGGTAGTGGCTGAGCGACAGCGACAGGTTGTACGGCCAGAACTTCACCAGCGAGGAGTACACCGCCATGCCGAACACCAGCAGCAACACGGCACTGATGAGCAGCACGATAAGCAGATAGGCGCTATCCCTCAGGCGTGACGGCGCCGGCTGGAAGACCTGGGCGCGGCCACTCATGGCCTCGCCATGGCGACGGCGCAACCAGGCGTCGACGCCAAAGCTGAACAGCGCCGGCAGCAGCAACACCATGCCGATCAACGCACCGCGACCGAACTGTTGCTGTCCGACCACCGCCTTGTAGGCTTCCAGCGCCAGCACCTGGTAATCCCCGCCCACCACCACGGGCACGCCGAAATCCGTGATGGTCAGGGTGAACACCAGGCAGAACGCGGCAAACACCGCCTGGCGCGTGGCCGGCCAGGTGATGCTGCGGAACGCCCGCGCAGGGCTGGCGCCCATGCTCGACGCGGCGTCGAACAACCGCGCATCGGCCAGGGACAGCGCCGACAGCAAAATCATCAGGGCATGGGGGAAGGTATAGATCACTTCACCGAGGACAATGCCCCAGAAGCCGTAGATGTTGTCCGAGAACAGCCCGCGCAACAGGCCCTGGTTACCGAACAGGTAGACCAGTGCAATCCCCGGCAGCATCGACGGCGCCATCAACGGCAGCAGCGACATACCGCGCCAGAGGGCCTTGCCGGGTATCAACGTGCGTTGCAGGGCGTAGGCAAACAGGTAGGCCAGCGGTACGACGATGGCCGCCACGCTGAGGGAGACTTTCAGGCTATTGCCCAGCAGCCAGTGGAAGTTGGCGCTGGTGAGCAACGCCCGTGCGGCCACCAGGCCACCGCCCTGCCCGGCCTCGCTGCTGAAACCGCGCCAGAAGATCGCCAGCAGTGGCAGCAATACGGCGATGCCCAGCAGCACCAGCCAGAGCAGTTTGCCGCCGACCACGAAAATACGGTCGCCGGTTTCGGCGCGTGACGCTTGACGCGCCAGAGTCATGACCGCGGCCATCTCAGGCAAACACCTGCAGGCTGCGCGGCGGCAAGGCCACCCAGATATCCTGGGCGCCCAGGCGCGGCATGGCTTCCGGTGCCAGCTCGGCAAGCAGCGGATGGCCGGGCAGCTGCTCCAGCTCAAAGCTCATGCGGCAGCGGTTGCCGAGGAAGGTGATCTCGCGGACCTTGGCCGGGAACAGGTTCTCCTCATGCACCGCCGGGTTGACGCTGATCGCTTCCGGGCGGCAGAACAGCCGGCCGGACCTGGCCACGCCGGCATCCTCGGCCAGGCGCATGTTCATCCCGCCGACCTGGGCATGGCTGGCACTGTTGCGACTGAACGGCAGCCAGTTGCCCTGACCGACAAACTCCGCCACAAACGGCGTGGCCGGGCGGTCGTAGATTTCCTGGGGCGTGGCGTATTGCTCGACCTTGCCGTTGTTCATCACGGCAATGCGGTCGGCCATCAACATGGCTTCGTCCTGGTTGTGGGTGACCATCAGGGTGGTAATACCCAGGCGCCGTTGCAACTGGCGCAGCTCGGTGCACAGATGCTCGCGCACGCGGGCGTCGAGGGCCGACATCGGCTCATCCAGCAACAGCAATGACGGCGCCGGTGCCAGGGCACGGGCCAGAGCGACCCGCTGCTGTTGGCCGCCGGAGAGTTGGCCGGGGTACTTCTTTTCACTGCCAAGCAGCCCCACCAGTTCAAGCATCTGTGCGACACGCTGGCGCACTTCATCGCGACCGCTGCCGGTGAGGCCGTAGCCAATGTTCGCTTCGACGGTGAGATTGGGAAACAGCGCGTAGGACTGGAACAGAATGCCGTAGTCGCGAGCCTGGGGTGGCAGCAGGGAAACATCGCGATCACCCAGGTAAAGTTCGCCGCTGTCCTGGCGTTCCAGGCCGGCAATGCAGCGCAGCAACGTGGTCTTGCCGCAGCCGGAAGGGCCGAGCAGGCACACCAGCTCGCCAGCAGCCACGTCCAGTGACACGTTGTCCAACGCCGTAAAGGCGCCGAAGCGTTTCTGGATACCGCGCACTTGCATCGGCGCGCCGGGTTGGGTCAGGGCTGTGTTCATGGTGGCACCTCATCAAACTGATGAAGGCCATGCTAGGCAGGCAATGCGTCGCTCTTATGGCAGGAAGGCAAAAGGCGGCGATAGTGGTATTCGCAGATTTGTGTAGGACGCTTAGCGGTGGGCTGCCTGGTCTACCGCAAGGCTTTAGATCGGCGACATTTCCTGCGCCAACCCCAGAAACGCCGCCGGCAGACGAGCGCCTTTTCTTTCCTTGAGGCAGTACAGGTACTCGGGAATCTGCGGCGCATGCTCGATGGTCAGCACCCGCAACTGTGGGTCATGGGGCACTTCCTGGCGGGCGATGATGCTGATGCCGATATTGCGCAGCACCGCTTCGCGGATCGATTCACGGCTGCCGATTTCCAGCAGCGGCCCGTAACTGACGCCCGCACCTTGCAGCATCTCTTCCGTAAGCCGTCGCGTGGTGGAGCCCGCTTCACGCATCAACAACGTATGCCCGGCCAAGGCACTGAGGGGCACATGGTCGAGCTTGGCCAGTGGATGGTTGCGGTGTACCGCCAGCACCAACGGGTCGGTGCCCAGTACACGACGGATCAGGCGCGGGTCTTCGAGCAACTGTGAGGACGCAGCGACATCGACGCGGTAGTCATCCAAGGCTTCAAGCACCTGCTGGGAGTTGCCGATTTCCACCGACACCTCCACCTGCGGCAGGCGTTCGCGAAAGGCTTTGACCAGGTCGAGGATGTAGTACGGCGCCGTGGCGGCAATCCTCAGCGCACCCTGGACCTGGCCGCTGTTGCGCAGGAAAAACTCGATGTCCGCTTCCTGCTGCAGCAGCGTCTTGACCATCGGCAGCAGGCGCGCGCCTTCGTCGCTGACGGTGAGGCGGCGCCCGCCACGGTAGAACAACTCAACGCCGTACTGGCTTTCCAGGTTGCGAATCTGGGTGGTAACGGTGGGCTGGCTCAGGCCGAGTTTTTTCGCCGCCTGGGTGATGCTGCCCAGGCGGGCAACCATAAAAAACGCCTTCAGCTCGGCACTCAGCACACCACCCTCTCATCCTCTATTTGCGCAACAGGCGCAGGCCATTGAACACCACCAGCAGGGCCACGCCCATGTCGGCGAACACAGCCATCCACATGGTCGCCATGCCCAGGAACGTGACCACCAGGAAGATCGCCTTGATCACCAGGGCCAGGGTGATGTTCTGCTTGAGGATACTCGACGTTTGCCGCGACAAACGAATGAATGCCGGAATCTTGCGCAAATCATCGTCCATCAAGGCCACGTCGGCCGTCTCGATAGCGGTGTCGGTGCCTGCCGCGGCCATGGCAAAGCCAATCTCGGCGCGGGCCAGGGCCGGGGCGTCGTTGATGCCATCGCCGACCATGCCCACCCGGTGGCCTTGGCCGTAGAGGGTTTCGATGGCGTGCAGCTTGTCGGTGGGCAACAGGTCGCCCTGGGCCTGGTCGATGCCGACCTGGGCCGCAATCGCCTGGGCGGTGTGGGTGTTGTCGCCGGTGAGCATCAAGGTCTTGATGCCCAGCTCATGCAGTTGCTGGATGGCTTCGCGGCTGCTGTCCTTGACCGTATCGGCCACGGCGAACAGCGCCAGCGGGCCGGACTTGTCGAGCAACAGCACCACGGACTTGCCCTGTTTTTCCAGGGCGAACAGTTTCTCCTCCAGCTCTGGCGAGCATAAGCCCAAGTCTTCCACCAGGCGGTGGTTGCCCAAGTGGTAGGTCTGGCCATTGATATCGCCGCGCACGCCGCGCCCGGCCAGGGCTTCGAAGTTATCCACAACGTGCACCGGCAGGTTTTTATCCACAGCCGCGTTGGCAATCGCCAGGGACACCGGGTGGTCGGAACGCCCGGCCAAACTGGCGGCCAGGGCCGGGGCGCTGTCTTCGACAGTGGGGAACAGCGCCAGGTAATCGGTTTGCACCGGCTTGCCGTGGGTGATGGTGCCGGTCTTGTCGAGGGCCAGGTAGTCAAGCTTATAGCCACCCTCCAGGTACACACCTCCCTTGATCAGGATGCCTTTGCGCGCCGCAGCCGCCAGGCCGCTGACAATGGTTACCGGGGTAGAGATCACCAGGGCGCACGGGCACGCCACTACCAGCAGCACCAGGGCGCGGTAGATCCAGTCGAACCAGGCGCCGGCCATGAACAGCGGCGGGATCAGCGCCACACCCAGGGCGAACAGGAATACGGCCGGGGTGTAGATTTTCGAGAAGCTGTCGACAAAACGCTGGGTCGGTGCCCGCGCGCCCTGGGCCTGCTCCACCGCGTGGATGATGCGGGCCAGGGTGGAGTTGTTGGCAGCCGCCGTGACCTTGTACTCCAGGGAACCGGCCTGGTTGATGGTGCCAGCGAAGACCTTATCGCCGACGGCCTTTTCAATCGGCAGGCTTTCACCGGTGATCGGCGCCTGGTCGATGGTGGACTGGCCGGCGGTGACTTCACCGTCAAGGCCGATACGCTCGCCGGGTTTTACCCGCACGATTGCGTCCAGCTCAATGCTTTTAACCTCCATTTCAACCCAGCTTCCATCAGCCTGCCGAACCGTGGCCTGTTCCGGTGTCATCTGCATCAAGCCACTGATGGCATTGCGCGCACGGTCCAGGGACTTGGCTTCGATCAGCTCGGCCACGGTAAACAGAAACATCACCATGGCCGCTTCCGGCCACTGGCCGATCAGGACCGCGCCAGTGACCGCGATGCTCATCAAGGCGTTGATGTTCAGGTTGAGGTTTTTCAGGGCGATCCAGCCCTTCTTGTAGGTGGTGAGGCCGCCGCTGAGGATCGACACCAGCGCTACCAGCGCAATCACCCAAGTGGGCGCGGCATTGGTGAAGTGCAGTACTTCGGCGCACAACGCGCCCACACCGGACAACGCCAGCGGCCACCAATGCTTCTTGGCGGGCGGCTCGGCGGCCGGGGTGCCCTCCACGATCGGATCGGCCTGCATACCCAGGGATTTGATCGCATCGATGATCGGCGCGGTACTCGGCAGGTCATGGGTAACGCCGAGGATGCGGTTGATCAGGTTGAATTCCAGCTGCTGCACACCGGCCAGCTTGCCCAGTTTGTTCTGGATCAGCGTCTGCTCGGTGGGGCAGTCCATGGCTTCGATGCGGAAGGTACTCAGGCGCGAGCCGGCGGTGGGCGCCTCGCTCAACTGCACCAGCGCAGGCGCGGGCGTGCTGGAACAGCAGGAACCGCCATGGCCGTGATCGTGCACGGGGGTGAGTTTCTTCGGCCCATGATCATGGTCGTGGTCGTGTTTATGCGGGGTGTGAATGGAGTCGCTCATCAGGTCGCGTCCGTAAGGTGCCTGTTGCCAAGTAAAGACCCTGTAGCCACTATAGGGTCAAGCACCCATTTGGAGATTGCTGTAATGAAGATCGGCGAACTGGCCAAACTGACCGATTGTCCGGTGGAAACCATCCGTTATTACGAGAAGGAAGGCCTGCTGCCACCCCCGGCACGCACCGAAGCCAACTACCGCGTGTACACCCAGGCGCACACCGAGCGGCTGATCTTTATCCGCAACTGCCGCAGCCTCGACATGACCCTGGAAGAGATCCGCAGCCTGCTCGGGCTACGGGACAGCCCCCAGGACCAGTGTGAAAACGTGAATGCGTTGATCGACGAGCATATCCACCATGTAAAAGCGCGGATTGACGGGCTGCTGGCGTTGCAGGAGCAGTTGCTGGACCTGCGCCAACGCTGTGGCGGTGGGGACCACTGCGGGATTTTGCAGCGACTGGAGGTCAACGGCGGTGTGGCCGCCAGCGAGGCCGAGCCCTCACACGTAGGCAGAAGCCACGGGCATTAATTCAATGCGAACACGGTTCAAATGTGGGAGGGGGCTTGCCCCCGATGGCGGCGTGTCAGTCATTCTTCACTTAACTGATCCACCGCTATCGGGGGCAAGCCCCCTCCCGCATTTTGACCGAGACAGTCCTTTTAAATGGCGACGTCGGCTTTAATGCTTGGATCGGCGTCATAACCCACGATTTCAAAGTCTTCGAACTTGTAATCGTAGATCGACGCCGGCTTACGCTTGATCACCAGTTCCGGCAGCTTCTTCGGCGTACGCGCCAGCTGGGTGCGGATCTGCTCCATGTGGTTGCTGTAGGCGTGGGTGTCGCCGGTGGTGACGATGATCTCGTGGGGGATCAGGTCGCACTGCTGGGCCAGCATATGGGTCAGCAGCGCCAGGGCGGCGGTATTGTACGGCAGGCCGAGGAATACGTCGGAGCTGCGGATGTACAACTGCATCGACAGATGGCCGTCATGCACGAACGCCTGGTACAGCAGGTGGCACGGTGGCAGGGCTTGCTTGCCGTTGCGCGCGTTTTCCTGGGGGCTTTTGGTTTCGTCCGGCAGGTATTCGACGTTCCAGCCGTGGAACAGGATGCGACGGCTGTTGGGGTTGGTCTTAAGCGTGTGCACCATGTAGTCGATCTGGTTGATCGTGCCGCCATCCTTGGTCGGCCAGGCAGTCCACTGCTCGCCATACACCGGGCCCAGGTCACCGTCTTCGGTGGCCCACTCGTCCCAGATTTTCACACCGTTTTCGTTCAGCCACTTGATGTTGGTGTTGCCGCTCAACATCCAGATCAGCTCATTGGCGATGCTTTTGAAGTGAAGCTTCTTGGTGGTCAGCAGCGGGAAGCCGTCGGCCAAATTATGCCGATACTGACGGGCGAACACGGCCTTGGTGCCGGTGCCGGTACGGTCGCCTTTGGTCAGGCCATTGGTCACGACATCGTTCAGTAGTTCGAGATATTGCTTCATGTCATTACCCGTATCGTTGAAGCCGAGACCTCGCGGGCCTCGGCATTCGAATTTAAAGCGCGGTGTGCTTCAGCGGTTGCGGGCGATTGTACGCCCACCACAGCAGGCCCAGGCCGACCAGGATCATCGGAAGGCTGAGCACTTGTCCCATGGTCAGCCAGCCCCACGCCAGGTACCCCAGTTGGGCATCCGGCACGCGCACGAACTCGACGATGAAACGGAAGATCCCGTAGAACAGCGCGAACATGCCGGAAACGGCCATGGTCGGGCGCGGTTTGCGCGAAAAGAGGTACAGGATAAGGAACAGTGCCACGCCTTCCAACGCGAACTGGTACAACTGCGACGGATGGCGCGGCAGTTGCGCCGGGTCGCTGAACGGCGGGAACACCATGGCCCACGGCACGTCGGTCGGCTTGCCCCACAACTCGGCGTTGATGAAGTTGCCGATGCGCCCGGCGCCCAGGCCGATCGGTACCAGCGGCGCGACGAAGTCCATCAGTTGGAAGAACGACTTGCCGTTGCGCCGGCCAAACCACCAGGCCGCGATCATTACGCCGATAAAGCCACCGTGGAATGCCATGCCGCCTTTCCACACTTCGAAGATCAGCGTCGGGTTGGCGATGTAGGCCGAGAGATCGTAAAACAGCACATACCCCAGGCGCCCGCCGACGATCACCCCCATCGATAACCAGAACACCATGTCGGAGAGCTTCTCCTTGGTCCAGGTCGGGTCGAAACGGTTCAGGCGCCGGGAGGCCAGCAGCCATGCACCGCCGATGCCGATCAGGTACATCAACCCGTACCAGTGGATTTTCAGCGGACCGATGGCCAGAGCCACCGGGTCGATCTGCGGGTAAGGCAGCATTGCGACTCCTCGTTAAATCATTCGTTATGGCGACCGGACCATGCCCGGGCGCGATTAAGCCTGCGTTACAGCAAAAAATTCAAACCGACACAAAACAGCAAGCCGGCGAACAACCGCTTGAGCAAGCGCGGCGACAACCGGTGCGCCAGGCGTGCGCCGAAACGGGCAAACACCATGCTGGTCAGGGCAATGCCCAGCAGCGCCGGCAAATACACGAACCCTAGACTATGAGCGGGCAACAGCGGGTCATGCCAGCCCAGAATCATGAAACTTAACGCACTGGCCAGGGCAATCGGCAAGCCACAGGCGGACGAGGTGGCCACCGCCTGTTGCATCGGCACGCTGCGCCAGGTCAAAAACGGCACGGTCAGCGAGCCGCCGCCGATGCCGAAAATCGCCGAAGCCCAGCCGATCACGGTACCGGCCAACGTCAGGCCGAGCTTGCCCGGCACCGTGCGACTGGCCTTGGGCTTGACCTCCAGGGCCAGTTGCACGGCGATGATCAGGGCGAATACGCCGATGATCTTCTGCAAGTGGGGGCCGGAAATCGCCTCGGCGGTCAGTGCACCAAAGCCGGCGCCGAGCAGGATGCCCACGGTCATCCAGACAAAGATCGGCCAACGCACCGCGCCACGTCGGTGGTGCTCACGCACGGCATTGACCGAGGTAAAGATGATCGTCGCCAGGGAGGTGCCCACGGCCAGGTGGGTCAGCACCTGCGGGTCGAAGCCCTGCAGGGTGAAGCTGAACACCAGCACCGGCACGATGATGATCCCGCCGCCCACGCCAAACAGCCCGGCGAGCACGCCCGCGCACGCGCCCAGCAGCAAATACAGCAGAAATTCCATGGGAGCCCCCAAACCAGGTCCGGCATGTTAACGGATGGAAGGCATGCGACCCAACTGGATACGATGGAACGCCGCTGCCGGTGTGGGTAGAGTGGCAAAAAACACAAACGGGAATCGCCTGATGTGCCTGATTGTTTTTGCCTGGCGGCCGGGCCATGCCCAGCCGCTGATCGTCGCGGCCAACCGTGATGAGTTCTACGCCCGCCCCAGCCTGCCGCTGGCCCAGTGGCCGGATGCGCCCGAAGTCTACGCCGGCCGCGATCAGGAAGCGGGCGGCACCTGGCTGGGCGTGAATGCCGATGGGCGGTTTGCGGCCCTGACCAATATCCGTGATCCGCACCAGCCGCCGGCACGCAAGTCCCGCGGGGAACTGGTGGCACGGTTTCTCAGTGGTTCGCTGCCGGTTGACCAGTATTTGGCCGACGTTAACGGCCGTTCGATTGAATATGCCGGGTTTAACCTGCTGGTGGGGACGCGGGAAGAGTTGTGGCATTACAACGCCAATCACACCGAGCCGACGCAGTTGAAAGCGGGCGTGTATGGGTTATCCAATGCAGGGCTGGATACACCTTGGCCGAAACTGCTTAAGGCCAAAGCCGCGCTGAGTGAGTTGCTGAACGATCCCCAGCCCGAAGCGCTACTGGAGATTCTGAGCGATCCGCAGACTGCACCGTTTGCCGAGCTGCCGGATACCGGCGTGGGGTTGGCGACGGAGAGTTTGCTGTCGAGTGTGTTTATCGCCAGCCCCAGTTATGGGACACGGGCGAGCACGGCGTTGATTGTGAATGCCGACGGCACGCGGCGGATGGTGGAGCGCAGCTTTGGACCGCATGGTGGGCGGCTCGGAGAGGTAGAACTCAAGTTCTGACGCTGATGCCGTCTTACCCAGCAGCGCGCCCTACGCAGCCTCGCTTGCGCTCGACAGCTGCTACGGGCGGGGCTGCGTATCGCCATTAAAGGGTCTTGGCAGACGCCGGGTTGATCATCCGCGTCAGCCCCAGGTTCTTCAGCGCCAATTGCAGCGAGCTGTGGATAACCTGCGGGTTGTCGATGGTCATCAACTCCGCCAGCAGGTCCTTGGCCATGCTCAGTTCAATCTGGCGCAGCATCCACTTCACCTTCGGCAGGTTGGTGGCGTTCATCGACAGGCTGTCAAAGCCCATCGCCATCAACAGCACCGCCGCCGCGGGGTCACCGGCCATTTCACCGCAGATGCTCACCGGCTTGCCTTCGGCATGGGCGTCGCGCACCACGTGTTGCAGGGCTTGCAGCACCGCCGGGTGGAGGTAGTCGTAGAGGTCGGCCACCCGTGGGTTGTTACGGTCCACGGCCAGCAGGTACTGGGTCAGGTCGTTGGAGCCCACGGACAGGAAGTCCACCTGCCGCGCCAGTTCCTTGGCCTGGTACACCGCCGCCGGGATTTCGATCATCACGCCAATCGGCGGCATCGGTACGTCGGCGCCTTCGTCGCGCACTTCGCCCCAGGCGCGGTGGATCAGGTGCAAGGCTTCTTCCAGCTCATGGGTGCCGGAGATCATCGGCAGCAGGATGCGCAGGTTGTTCAGGCCTTCGCTGGCCTTGAGCATGGCACGGGTCTGCACCAGGAAGATTTCAGGGTGGTCGAGGGTGACGCGAATACCACGCCAGCCGAGGAAGGGGTTGTCTTCCTTGATCGGGAAATACGACAGTGACTTGTCGCCGCCGATGTCCAGGCTGCGCATGGTCACCGGTAACGGGTGGAAGGCGGACAGTTGCTCGCGATAAATCGCCAGTTGCTCCTTCTCACTCGGGAACCGCTGGTTGATCATGAACGGCACTTCGGTGCGGTACAGCCCCACGCCTTCGGCGCCGCGCTGTTGCGCGCGGGCCACATCGGCCAGCAGGCCGGTGTTGACCAGCAGCGGTACACGGTGACCGTCGAGGGTCACGCACGGCAGTTCGCGCAAGGAATCGAGCCCGAGCGCCAGTTGCTTCTCTTCTTCCACCACCTCGGCGTATTGCTTGCGCAGGACTTCGCTGGGGTTGGTAAACACCTCGCCGCGATGCCCATCGACGATCATGTCGATGCCATCGACCTTGGAGTACGGCAGGTCCACCAGGCCCATCACCGTCGGAATGCCCATGGCCCGGGCCAGGATCGCGACGTGGGAGTTACCCGAACCGAGGACCGAGACCAGGCCCACCAACTTGCCTTCGGGCACTTCGCCGAGCATGGTGGCGGTCAGTTCTTCACTGATCAGGATGGTGTTGTCGGGGTAGACCAGGTTGGTGGTGCGGTCTTCCTGCAGATAGGCCAGCAGACGGCGACCGAGGTCACGAACATCCGAGGCCCGTTCGCGCAGGTAGGCGTCGTCCATCAATTCGAAACGGTTGACGTGATCGGTGACCACCTGGCGCAGCGCGCCCTGGGCCCACTGGCCGGTCTTGATCACGGTCTTGACTTCGTTCCCGAGGGACGCGTCGTCGAGCATCATCTGGTACACGTCGAACAACGCGCGCTCTTCGGGGCGCAGCTGGGTGGCCAGCTTGGTCGACAGGTTGCGCATGTCGGCGCGCACGCCTTCCAGGGCCGTCTTGAACAGTTTGATTTCAGCGTCGATGTCATCGACGTGCTTGTCCGGCACCACATCGAGGTCGGCCGGCGGCAACATGACCACGGCAGTACCGACCGCCGCCCCCGGTGAACCCGGTACGCCGACGAACTTGGCTTCCTGGATCCCCTTGCCCTGGCGCCCCAGGCCGCGAATCGAGCCGGTGGCTTCGGCGTGGGCGATAACCCCGGCGAGCTGCGCGCTCATGGTCACGAGGAAGGCTTCTTCGCCCTCGTCGAACTGGCGACGTTCTTTTTGCTGGATGACCAATACGCCGACGACGCGGCGATGGTGAATGATTGGTGCGCCGAGGAACGAGGCGTAGCGCTCTTCGCCGGTTTCGGCAAAGTAGCGATAACGCGGGTGATCGGCCGCGTTTTCAAGGTTCAGGGGTTCTTCACGCGTCCCCACCAAGCCCACCAGACCTTCATTGGGCGCCATGCTGACCTTGCCGATGGAGCGCTTGTTCAAGCCCTCGGTGGCCATCAGCACAAAACGGTTGGTCTCTGGGTCCAGCAGGTAAACCGAGCAGACCTGGCTGCCCATGGCTTCCTTGACGCGCAACACAATAATCCCCAACGCCGCCTTGAGATCCTTGGCGGAGTTAACTTCCTGGACGATCTTGCGCAGCGTATTGAGCATGGCTCGGGGTCGAACTCCGTCGTCAGTCGCGCGCTAAAAGGCGCGGGGCAAGCTCTTTGAGAGCGCGACGATAAACCTCGCGCTTGAATGTCACCACCTGGCCCAGCGGGTACCAATAACTGACCCAACGCCAGCCATCGAACTCCGGTTTACCGGTCAAATCCATCCGCACCCGCTGCTCGTTGGAGATCAGGCGCAGGAGAAACCATTTCTGCTTCTGGCCGATGCACAGCGGTTGGCTGTGGGTACGCACCAGGCGTTGCGGCAAACGATAGCGCAACCAGCCCCGGGTACAGGCCAAAATCTGCACATCTTCACGCTCAAGGCCGACTTCTTCGTTCAACTCACGGTACAAGGCGTCTTCAGGGGTTTCGTCGGGGTTGATTCCGCCTTGAGGAAACTGCCAGGCATCTTGGTTGATTCGGCGAGCCCATAGCACCTGTCCGGCATCATTCGTAAGAATAATCCCGACATTAGGACGGAAACCATCGGGGTCGATCACGGCAACAACCTCGCAAACGCATGTCGCCGCATTGTTCCACAAAGGTTGTTCCAGCGGCAACGAGGCTTCTTACCTTATGTGCACTCTTGTGAAAAGACCGTATTCTGGACGCCTTTTTACAGACTTTTCAGCGAGTAACTGCAATGCGCCTGGCTTTATTCGACTTGGACAACACCCTTCTCGGCGGTGACAGCGACCACGCCTGGGGCGATTACCTCTGCGAGCGGGGGATTCTCGACGCGGTCGCCTACAAAGCCCGCAACGACGAGTTCTACCAGGACTACCTGGCCGGCAAGCTGGACAACGCCGCCTACCTGAACTTCTGCCTGGAAATCCTCGGCCGCACCGAGATGGCCCAGTTGGACGAATGGCATAACGACTATATGCGCGACTGCATCGAGCCGATCATGCTGCCCCTGGCTGCTGAACTGCTGGCCAAGCACCGCGCCGCTGGCGACAAGCTGGTGATCATCACCGCCACCAACCGTTTCGTCACCGCGCCAATTGCCGCACGCCTGGGCGTCGATACGCTGATCGCCACCGAGTGCGAGATGGAAAATGGCCGCTACACCGGGCGCAGCACTGATGTGCCGTGCTTCCGTGAAGGCAAGGTGACGCGCTTGAATCGGTGGTTGGAAGAGACGGGGTACAGCCTGGAAGACAGTTACTTCTACAGCGACTCGATGAATGACCTGCCGCTGTTGGAGCAGGTGACGCATCCGGTGGCGGTGGATCCGGATCCGAATCTGCGCGCTGAAGCCGAGAAGCGGGGTTGGCCGGTGATTACCCTGCGTAGCGAGTAACCGTGGTGAGCGGGCTTGCCCCGCGCTGGGCTGCGAAGCAGCCCCAAAACCTGCCAACCGGTCTCATCAGGAAAAATGCGGGCCTTTGTCGGGGCTGCTTCGCAGCCCAGCGCGGGGCAAGCCCGCTCACCACAGAAGCCCTCACCGCATTAAACCGGCTTGGCGCCCATGAGCCCGGCAATCGCCACAAACCCCACCAGGCTTACCACGGCCAGCACCAGGGTGAAATTCAGGCTGCCACCCTCGCCTTTGCGCAGCCGGTTAAGCCGTGCCACCAGCCAGAACCAGGCCAGCGCGGCCACGGTGTAGAGGATGCTGGAACCCAGGATCCAGGCCTGCCCCAGCGGCCAGCCGACCAGGTGCACCAGCCACCAGCCGGTAAACGGCATGCTGACCATGCAAACGCCCATCAGTAACCACACGAACGCCCACGGGCGCTGCACGGTCACGGCCGGGCCGGCGCTGCGCTTGCGCCAGGCCAGCAGCGCCAGGCCGAGGCCGCTGAGCAGCAGCAACACCGTGGCGGCTACGTGGATAACTTTGAGGGTGGTAAGGGTTTCCATCTGTCGTTTTCCTTAAAGGCCGCCCCAATCAGCGTAGTCGCTCAACCGAGAAACAGTTTGTAGGCCGGGTTATCGCTTTCATCCCAATACGGGTAGCCAATGGCTTCCAGGGCCGCCGGGACCAGATGGCGCTCGTTCGCCGGCACTTGCAGGCCGGCGACCACACGGCCGTCAGCGGCACCGTGGTTGCGATAGTGGAACATCGAGATGTTCCAGCGTCCGCCCAATTTGTTAAGAAAGTTGAACAGCGCCCCCGGACGTTCCGGGAATTCGAAACGGAACACCACTTCATCACTGACCTGGGCCGCATGCCCGCCGACCATATGGCGGATGTGCAACTTGGCCAGTTCGTTCTCGGTCAGGTCCAGCACCGGGAAACCCTGGCCGGTGAGGCTGGCGATCAGCGCACTGCGCGGGTCGTTTTCCGGGTGGGTCTGCACGCCGACAAAGATGTGCGCTTCGCTGCCGGAGTGGTAGCGGTAGTTGAACTCGGTGATCTGGCGCTTGCCCACCGCCTCGCAGAACGCCTTGAAGCTGCCCGGTTTCTCAGGGATGGTCACGGCAATAATGGCTTCGCGGCCTTCACCCAGCTCGGCGCGCTCGGCCACATGGCGCAGGCGGTCGAAGTTGACGTTGGCGCCGGAGTCGATGGCCACCAGGGTTTGCCCGCTGATGCCACGGGTCTCCACGTATTTCTTGATGCCTGCTACGCCGAGCGCGCCGGCCGGCTCGGTGATGGAGCGGGTGTCGTCGTAGATGTCCTTGATCGCCGCACAGATTTCATCGGTGCTGACGGTGATCACTTCATCCACATAGTGTTTGCAGATGTCGAAGGTGTGCTGGCCGATCTGCGCCACCGCCACGCCATCGGCAAAAATGCCCACGGTGGGCAGCACCACACGCTCGCCGGCGGCCATGGCGGCTTGCAGGCAGTTGGAGTCGTCCGGTTCGACGCCGATGATCCTGATCTCCGGGCGCAGGTATTTCACGTACGCCGCAATGCCCGCGATCAGCCCGCCGCCGCCCACCGGTACGAAAATCGCGTCCAGGGGCCCCGGGTGCTGGCGCAGGATCTCCATCGCCACGGTGCCCTGCCCGGCAATGGTGTGCGGATCATCGTAGGGGTGAATGTAGACGTAGCCTTTTTCGTCGACCAGCTTGAGCGAGTAGGCCAGGGCTTCCGGGAAGGAATCGCCGTGCAGCACCACTTTACCGCCACGGGAGCGCACGCCTTCGACCTTGATCTCCGGGGTGGTCTTGGGCATCACGATCGTGGCCTTGACCCCCAGCACCTTGGCCGCCAGGGCCAGGCCCTGGGCATGGTTGCCCGCCGAGGCCGTGACCACGCCGCGCGCGCGCTCTTCAGCCGTCAATTGAGTCAGCTTGTTGTACGCGCCGCGAATCTTGAACGAGAACACCGGCTGCAAGTCTTCACGCTTGAGCCAGACCTTGTTGCCCAGCCGCTCGGAGAGCTGGCGGGCGGTCTGCAGCGGGGTTTCTACGGCAACGTCATAGACGCGCGAGGTGAGGATCTTTTTGACGTACTGTTCAAGCATCGGCGGAAATCACTGGGCGGGTTGGGCAGGGCCAAGGAGTCTAACCCAGCGTTTGGCCGGGCGACCACACGAATCCGGAGGTTTTGTTGGGTTATACTCGCGCCCCTCTTTACTCCCCGCCCGTTCCGGAGCCCGCATGACCCAGGATCAACTCAAACAGGCAGTGGCCCAGGCCGCCGTCGATTTAATCCTTCCCAAACTCGACGACAAGAGCATCGTCGGTGTCGGCACCGGCTCCACCGCCAACTGCTTTATCGATGCGCTGGCCCGGCACAAAGGCGCGTTCGACGGCGCCGTTGCCAGTTCCGAAGCCACCGCCGCGCGCCTCAAGGGCCATGGCATTCCGGTGTACGAGCTCAACACCGTGAGCGACCTGGAGTTCTACGTCGACGGCGCCGATGAAAGCGACGAACACCTGAACCTGATCAAGGGCGGCGGTGCAGCCCTGACCCGCGAGAAAATCGTCGCGGCGGTGGCCAAGACCTTTATCTGCATCGCCGACGCCAGCAAGCTGGTACCGGTGCTCGGCGCGTTTCCGCTGCCGGTGGAAGTCATCCCGATGGCCCGCAGCCACGTGGCTCGCGAGCTGGTGAAGCTGGGTGGCGATCCGGTGTACCGCGAAGGCGTGTTGACCGACAACGGCAACATCATCCTCGACGTGTTCAATATGCAGATCACCAACCCGGTGGAGCTTGAGACCCAGATCAACGCCATCGTCGGCGTGGTCACCAACGGCCTGTTCGCGGCGCGTCCGGCGGATGTGCTGCTGCTGGGCACTTCCGAAGGCGTGAAAACCCTTAAAGCCTGATGCAAAACCAAATGTGTCTCAGGGATTGGGTTTCTTGAACACGTAGAACAGGTTCGGCTCGCTGACCAGGTACAACGTACCCTCGTCATCCATGGCGATTCCTTCGGCCTGGGGCACCCGTTTTTTCAGGCCATGGCGCCCATTGAGCAGAGACAGGCTGCTCAATGGACGACCGTCGATGTCCAGCTCCAACACCAGGAACGACTCATCCGACAGCGCCAGCAGATGGCCGCTGCGCTCGTCGTATTGCAGGCTCGACAGGTCGCGCACAAACAACCCGGCATCGCGCTTGGGATTGTTGATCACGTGCACCGAGTAGGTTTTTTCCGGTTTGAAATGGGGAAAGCCGTGGACCTCGTAGATCAGCATCGGGTCGCGTTCCTTGGCCACGAACAGGCGCTTGCCCACCGAGTCATAGGCCAACCCCTCAAACCCCTTGTTGCCCCCGACATGCAGGCCCAGGGTCATCTGTTCCGCATCGGCGGCGTCGAGGAATTGGGTATCGTCGTCCACATGCACCTTGATCAGCCGCTGCTGGCGCTCGTCGGTGATGACATAGATGTTGTCGCTGATAAATTCCACCGCCTCGGCATCACCAAACCCCACCAACGGGATGCGTCGCAGGATCTTGCCCTCAAGGGACAGTTCGATCAGCTCGGCATTTTTATTGGTGACGGTAAACAGGCTCTTGCGTACCGGATCGTAGGTGAGGGCTGAGACATCGTCGTCGAGCCCTTCGATAACCTGGGCCTCAAGGGTCACTCGGTAATCCGCCAGGCCGATGGAGCGCTCGTCCGCCGGCTGACGCCAGGCCTGCCAGTTGAACCAGGCGCGCTCGAACAGGCGAAAGTGCTGCGCAACAGCCCCGGCGCTGACCAGGGCGATCAACGCGAGCATCAAGAGAATGGGTTTGGGGCGGGCAAATCGACGCATCAGGCGGTGCTCAAAGTCAAAAGTGGCGAATGAATATCACGCCTGTCTGAATTTAAACTTAAACGCACCCTGGTGTCTGGCGAATGCCGCTAATAGAGAAATATCCGACGTGATTCGTCTGTTATTTCTGCTTTTCGAAACGATAGAACAGGTTTGGCTCACTGACCATGTAGAGCGTGCCGTCCTCATCCATCGTTACCCCCTCCGCACGGGGGATGGTGCTCTTGAGGCCGTTGAAGCCACCAAGCAGGGTCATGAAGCTGACTTGTTCACCCTTCTCGTCCAACTCCAGCAACAAGTGGGAGTCGGCCGATAACACCAGCAGATGGCCGGTGCGCGGGTCGATGGCCAGGGCCGAAAGGTTGCGCATGTCCAGCTCTTTGCTGGCCAGTTTCTGTTTATCGCCGACCAGGGTCTGGCTGCCGTCGCTTTTCCAGGTGAACAACGCCGGTGGCCGCTCTTCACCCAGCACAAATTGCTGATTGCGCTTGTCCCAGGTGAGTCCTTCGAACGCTTTGTTCTGGTCCTTGGACGGGCCCAGGTCATAGCTCGGGAAATCGGCCTTGTTCAATTGCTGGGTGGTGGCATCGACCTTGACGATGGTCAGGTTGTGCTGGCGTTCGTCGACCACGGCCA
The DNA here is from genome assembly GCF_059416305.1 of Pseudomonas sp. GW821-FHT09D08. NCBI lineage: Bacteria > Pseudomonadati > Pseudomonadota > Gammaproteobacteria > Pseudomonadales > Pseudomonadaceae > Pseudomonas > Pseudomonas sp. GW821-FHT09D08. The sequence goes on along the minus strand of NZ_JBWKOX010000004.1, from coordinate 465,129 downwards.
TCAGGCCATTTTCCATCACGGTCACGCCTTCCGGGTTGTCCCAGCCATTGAGCGGCATCTTGCGCAATACGTCGCCTTGCAGGCTCAGCTCGACCAGGAACGGGTTTTTACCCATGACGGAAAACAGGGTTTTGGTCTGCGGGTTATAGGAGACGTCCGAGGCTTCGTCTTTCTCCATGCCCGGCAAAACCTTGGCGTCGATGACAACGTGATAGTCAGGCAACCACACACTTTCGCTGCGTTCGGCGGGCGTTTCAAAGCCCTCCAACAGCCACAGCACGCCGCGATCGTCCCAATGCATGGCCCAGGAAATGCCATACACGATGGCACCCGCCAGAAATAGCCAGGAATACCAGCGCAAGGCAAAGCGAGAGCGCGGCTTGGGTGTGGCGGAAGGCAGGGACACGGCCATGGGGTGCTTTTCCGGAAAGTCAGCGGTAGGTGATAGCACAGGATCAATGGACCCGCGCGCAGGAGGCTGAGGATTATCCGGATGGGGTGTGAAAAAAATGCAAAAGCCGATGCACGAGATGGACTCGGACCCAATGTGGAAGGGGGCAAGCCCCCTCACACATCAGGTGCTTATCGAACGCTGCTTTCGAAACGATTCACGCCGGTCAATTCCAACACCAGGTCATCACCCACATTCAACGGGCCCACGCCGGCTGGGGTGCCGGTGAGGATCACATCGCCAGCCTGCAGCGAGAAGCAGCCGGCCATGTACTGGATCATCGGCACGATCGGGTTGAGCATGCTCGCGCTGTTGCCGTCCTGGCGCACTTCGCCATTGATGGTCAGGCGAATGCCAATATCGGTCACGTCCGCGAAGGTGCTGCCGACCACGAACGGCGCAATCACCGCCGCGCCGTCGAAGGACTTGGCGATTTCCCACGGCAGGCCCTTGGCTTTCAGCTCGGATTGCTTGTCGCGCAGGGTCAGATCCAGGGCCGGGGCGAAGCCGGAGATAGCGTCCAGCACTTCTTCACGGCTGGGCTTGTTCGACAGCGGCTTGCCGATCAGCACCGCGATTTCCGCCTCGTAGTGCACCGAACCGCGCTCGGTCGGAATGCTGAAACCGCCTTCCAGCGGGACGACGCAACTGCCCGGCTTGATGAACAGCAACGGCTCGGTCGGCACCGGGTTATCCAGTTCCTTGGCATGTTCGGCGTAGTTACGCCCAATACACACCACTTTACCGACAGGAAAGTGGATATTGGTGCCGTCGACATACTTGTGCTGGTAGCTCATGAAACGACTCCTTCGGGGGCGGTTAAACAGCGAAGATCTTGCCAGGGTTCATGATCCCGTTCGGGTCGAACACTGCCTTCACTGCTTTCATGTATTCGATCTCGGCCGGCGAGCGGCTGTAGGTCAGGTAATCACGCTTGGTCATGCCCACGCCGTGTTCGGCGGAGATCGAACCGTTGTACTTCTGAACAGTTTCGAACACCCACTTGTTCACCGTGGCGCACTTGGCGAAGAACTCATCCTTGCTCAGGTTTTCCGGCTTGAGGATGTTCAGGTGCAGGTTGCCGTCGCCGATATGGCCAAACCAGACGATTTCGAAGTCCGGGTAGTGTTCGCCGACGATCGCATCAATTTCCTTCAAGAACCCTGGCACTTTGGAGACGGTGACCGAAATATCGTTTTTGTACGGCGTCCAGTGCGAAATGGTCTCGGAGATGTACTCGCGCAGTTTCCACAGGTTGTGCAACTGGGTTTCGCTCTGGCTCATCACGCCGTCCAGCACCCAACCCTGCTCGACGCAGTGCTCGAAGGTTTCCAGCGCGTGGTTGGCGACTTCTTCGGTGGTGGCTTCGAATTCCAGCAGCGCGTAGAACGGGCACTCGGTTTCGAACGGCGCCGGCACATCACCACGGCCGAGGACTTTGGCCAGGGCCTTGTCGGAGAAGAACTCGAAGGCGGTCAGGTCCAGCTTGCCCTGGAAGGCGTGCAGCACCGGCATGATCGAGTCGAAATCGGTAGTGCCGAGCACCATCGCGGTGAGGTTTTTCGGCGCACGGTCCAGGCGCATGGTGGCTTCGACCACAAAGCCCAGGGTGCCTTCGGCGCCGATAAACAGTTGGCGCATGTCATAGCCGGTGGCGTTCTTGATCAGGTCGCGGTTCAGCTCCAGCACATCGCCCTTGCCGGTGACGACTTTCATGCCGGCCACCCAGTTGCGAGTCATACCGTAGCGAATGACCTTGATCCCGCCGGCATTGGTGCCGATATTGCCGCCGATCTGGCTGGAACCGGACGATGCGAAGTCCACCGGGTAGTACAGGCCATTTTCTTCGGCGACGTTCTGCAATTGCTTGGTCACCACGCCCGGCTGGCACACCGCAGTGCGGTCGGTGAGGTTCACGTCGAGGATCTGGTTCATATAGTCGAACGAGACGACCACTTCGCCATTGGCCGCCACGGCAGCAGCCGACAGGCCGGTACGACCACCGGATGGCACCAGCGCCACCTTGTGCGCATTGGCCCAACGGACAATGGCCTGCACCTGCTCGGTGGTCTTGGGGAACACGATGGCGGTCGGCGCGGGCGCGAAGTGCTTGGTCCAATCCTTGCCGTAAGCCTCCAGGGAGTCGGCGTCGGTCAGCACTTTGCCGGGCTCAACCAGGGTCTTTAGCTCATCAATCAGGGCAGGATGGGTCATCGACAGAACTCTCGAACAATTCATGGTCATCCTGAGAACGCTTCACGTCGCAGGAATAGGTGTTTAGCGGGGCGCGTATGCTAGCATACCGCCCCCGCAGGACAGAGCCCAAGGGCGTTTCTGCGGTGACGGCTTTCCTGCCGTCCGGGTCAGCTTAAGCGATCCGATTCCCTGCCATTTTTCTCCGGGATACAGGTTTACGCAGATGAGCAAGACTTCTCTCGATAAGAGCAAGATCAAGTTCCTTCTTCTGGAAGGCGTCCACCCATCGGCCGTCGACGTACTGAAGGCCGCCGGGTACTCCAGCATTGAGTACATCACCAGTTCTCTGCCGGAAGCCCAGCTCAAGGAAAAGATCGCCGACGCGCACTTTATCGGCATTCGCTCCCGTACTCAGCTGACCGAAGAGATCTTCGATCACGCCAAGAAACTCGTGGCGGTCGGCTGTTTCTGCATCGGCACCAACCAGGTCGACCTCGACGCCGCGCGCGAGCGCGGCATTGCAGTGTTCAACGCCCCGTACTCCAACACCCGTTCCGTGGCGGAGCTGGTGCTGGCCGAGGCCATCCTGCTGCTGCGCGGTATCCCTGAGAAGAACGCTTCCTGCCACCGTGGCGGCTGGATCAAGAGCGCGGCCAACTCCTTCGAAATCCGGGGCAAGAAGCTGGGTATCGTCGGTTACGGCTCGATCGGCACGCAACTGTCGGTACTGGCCGAAGGCCTCGGCATGCAGGTGTTCTTCTACGACACCCTGACCAAGCTGCCATTGGGCAACGCCACCCAGGTGTCGAGCCTGACCGAACTGCTGGGCATGTCCGACATCGTCACCCTGCACGTTCCGGAAACCGCCGAGACCCAGTGGATGATCGGCGAGAAGGAAATCCGCGCCATCAAAAAAGGCGGCATCCTGATCAACGCTGCACGGGGCACCGTGGTCGAGCTGGACGCCCTGGCCGACGCGATCAAGGACAAGCACCTGATCGGCGCCGCAATCGACGTGTTCCCGGTGGAGCCTCGCTCCAACGACGACATCTTCGAAAGCCCGCTGCGTGGCCTGGACAACGTGATTCTGACCCCGCACATCGGCGGCTCCACCGCTGAAGCCCAGGCCAACATCGGCCTGGAAGTGTCGGAGAAGCTGGTCAAGTACAGCGACAACGGTACCTCGGTCTCGTCCGTCAACTTCCCGGAAGTGGCCCTGCCGGCTCACCCTGGCAAGCACCGCCTGCTGCACATCCACCAGAACATCCCGGGCGTGATGATGGAGATCAACAAGGTCTTCGCGGAAAACGGCATCAACATCTCCGGTCAGTTCCTGCAGACCAACGAGAAGGTCGGCTACGTGGTGATCGACGTCGACGCCGAGTACTCGGACCTGGCGCAAGAGAAGCTGCAGCACATCAACGGCACTATCCGTAGCCGCGTGTTGTTCTAACGCTGCAAACGCTGCAAAAAAAATGGGAGACCCGCAGGGGCCTCCCATTTTTTTGTCTGAACACATCTTACTTGACGTTAACCGTGATCACTTTCGAGGCGACAGTGGGCTCGAATTGGCGATGCACGTTGTCGCCTGCGACCAGTTGCAGGGTGTGCTTGCCTGGAGCCAGGGTCAGTTCGGTTTCAGTCTGCGCCTTACCGAAGTGAATCGACGTGGCGGTGGCTGGGATGGCCTCATCAGCCTTCAGCGACTGTACATCCTGGTCTACCAGCAGATGATGGTGGCCGGCGTTTGGTACTTGCTTGTCGATCGGCTCAAGGTCCAGGCCCTTGACGCCGAATTTGACGGTGAAGGTTTTGTCGACGGTCGCGCCATCCTTGGGCGAGACGATAAACACCTCAGCTCCCTTGGGCGCGGGGGTACGCGGAACATCGGCGGCATTCGCCAACATCGAGGCACCCAGCAACAGGCTGGCAATGGTTGCACGGGACAATAGGGCTTTCATTCGCTTCTCCAGTTTTTCCATGAAATCTGTAGGGTTCTGACAACTTCGCGACAAATTGCTGTCCAAGGCACTCACCACCATAGCAAAGCGATGCTGAACGGCGCCTCGCACATTCGAATTCTTTAGGAGTGACCATGCGCTTTTCGCCTGGCCTGTTACTGTTGCTGCCCCTTCTGAGCCCTCTGGCTCATGCCGAACTGATCGACGATGTAAACGATCGCGGCGAACTCCGCATCGCCCTTGAAGCCAACACACCACCGTACAATTTCAAGGAAGGCGACAAACTCACCGGCTTTGAAGTCGAGCTGGGTGAATTGCTGGCCAAGGAAATGGACGTGCGCCCTTCGTTTATCACCACCGACGACGCCGACATGCTGCCGGGGGTCTCAACCGGCAAATACGATGTGGCCATCAACCATGTCGCTATGACTGCCGAGCTTAAGGATCAGTTCGATTTCAGCGAGGCTTATCACGACAAGCCTGAGCTGGCGATCCCGTTCCAGAAAGGCAACCCGGCCTTCAAGACCAGCCTGGACGGGGCGCTGAAGCGGGTGAAGGACGATGGCCGTTTAAAGGCGCTGTCCCATAAGTGGTTCGAGGACCAGGCCCCTACAGACGCGCCAACGCCTGTGCCGCCGCAGGCAACTCCAGCTCACTGAACACCTGCACGCCATGGCGCTTGAGCAGCGCCGCCGTTACGCCTTCGCCACTGACCTTGACACCGGTGAAAGTGCCGTCATAGGTCAGCAGGTTGCCGCAGGACGGGCTATTGGCCTTGAGAATGGCGATGCGGATGTGATGGCGCTGCACCAACGCCAAGGCTTGCCGGGCGCCGTCGAGGAAGGCGGCGCTGAAGTCTTCGCCCTCGGCCGTCAGCACCCGGGCGCGGCCTTCCCAGACATCGATGCCCTGCCCACCTGGAATCTCGGCGGAGGGCCTGGGCGTCGGCAGACCGCCCGACACTTCCGGGCAGATCGCAACCACGCGCCCTTCAGCCTGCCACGCCGCCAGTTGATCGAACGGCCCGCTGGCCCCACCGTCGTAGCGCACCTTGTGGCCAAGCAGGCAGCGGCTGATCAGAATCTTTTGCATGGTTAGAACGGCTCGTTACCGCGCCGACGAAACCAGCCGGTGAGGGACAGGCGCTCGCGCGTAGCCGGCATGACTTCGTGGGGCACTTCACCCGACAGGAACACCACCAGGCATCCACCGCTGGGTACCACGTCGTATTCGACGCCGTCCTTGAGGTACATGCGCAGCTGGCCACCGTGCTCGGGCAACCAGGCGTCGTTCAAGTAGATCACCGCCGAAACCATGCGCCGATCATCGTCGCGGAACCGGTCCAGGTGCCGGAGGTAAAACGCGCCGGGGGGATACATCGCGAAGTGGCTTTCGAAATCCTCAAGGCCGAGGAACAAACCACGGTTCATCGCCAGGCGCAGCGTGTCCATCAACGCCATATAGCTGTCGCAGACCGCCGCGTCGCCCTCTTCCAGCCACTGGATATGGTCGCCGCGAATACCCTCGCGAATCTCCTGAGCCGGCCCGCGCCCCACTGCTGCCGGGGCCAGTTCACCCTCGGCCGCACGTTTACGGCACTCAGCCGCCAGTTCCAGGGTCAGAGCCTGGGGCAGGAAGCCGTTCTGCTGCGACCAGCCTTTTTCGGCCAGGTCATCGACGATGCGTTGCAGCAGGGGGTGATCGAGGGGTATTTGCATGGCGCGCATAGTATCCATACGCCTGTGAATCCGACAGAGCCGCCGAGCGTCTGAATACACTTTAGTCAGCTGACTGATAGGACTTCTCGACAAATCCTACGCCCGACACGGACAATAGTGGCCGACTGACAGGAGTCCATATGCGTCGTTTGTTTTTTTCCTTGCTGATGTTCTGCGTTTTGCCCGCCTGGGCAGACGGCCATGACCAGTTGTACAAGGTCGCCGGCTGGGCCGAACAACGTGCGCATTTCAATGACGCCCTCAGTGCTGCCCAGCAACGCTACCGTAACAGCCTGCCGCCGGCGGTGTACCAGGCGCTGGTGGACAACAGCAACAAGCGCTTTGCCGCCCAGGCCATGGACCAGCGCGCCGAAGCCCAGCTACGCAAGCACCTGGCGGACCCTGCGCCGGCCCTGGCGTTTTTCCAATCGCCCCTGGGCCGCAAGGTCGTTGCAGCCGAGTTACTGGCCACGCGCCGCGACCAGTTGGCAAAAAACGCCCAAGGCCTGCCGCACATCGAGGCTGACGCCACCCGCAGCCTGATCATCGGCCACCTGGCCCAGGCCCTGCCCGCCCGCGAAGCCGGGGCGGAGGTCAGCCTGGCGATCGCCGGCGTGGCCGCCGACAGCTTGAGCCAGATGATCCCCGGCCTGCTGGGTGGCGGCCAGGCCCAAGGCATGTTGAATGGCCAGCGTGAGCGGCTGATGCAACAGATTGGCAATGACCTGAACAACACTCTGCTGTACGTCTATCGGGATCTGTCCGACCCGGAGCTGGAAGAGTTCGCGACGTTTGCGGAGTCGCCGCAGGGTAAGGCGTATTACCAGGCGGCGTTGGCGGCGATTCGTGCGGGGCTGGCGGTCGGCCAAAGCACTTCAAGCCTGACGCAGTAGAAAATGTGGGAGGGGGCTTGCCCCCGATGGCAGTGGGTCAGCTACAGATAAGCTGACTGATGCACCGCTATCGGGGGCAAGCCCCCTCCCACATTTGGACTGCGTTATTTCAGATGGTCCGTCAAATACCGGAAGTACTCTTCGCGAATCTCAGGAGTCTCATTCGCCAAGTGATGCCGGCCGCGCGACAGCATCAACACCTCGGGCTGGTCGAACTTGCCCCGCAGCACCTGCAAGTTGTGCTGCCAATCCACCGTCATGTCTTCCTCACCCTGCACAATCACCGGCCGCCGAGGGCTGCGTGGCGCGGCTTCGATGCGTTTGATCCAGCGCGCCAGGGCGCCTACCCAGGCGGTGGGCAGTTGGCGGGGTTGCAGCGGGTCGGCTTCCAGAAACGGCTTGAACGCCGGGTCGTGAGTGTTCTCGCTGAAACGCCGGGCGATACCTTTGACGAACGGGCGCAGCAGGTAATAGCTGACCTGCGACCATCCCCACGCACGCGGCCGCACCAGCGGTGAGAGCAGGAAGGTCTTGCCTTGCGCCGGACTGGTAGCGCCATGGTTGAGCAAGTGATCCACCACCACCGCGCCGCCGGTGCTTTGCCCGAACAAGTGCCAGGGCTGCGGCAATTGCAGCGCTTGGGCCTGGGCGAACAGTGCCTGCACCACATCCTGGTACACGGCAAAATCATCGATGCTGGCGCGCGCGCCGCTGGACAAGCCATGGCCCGGCAAATCGCAGGCGATTACCACAAAGCCCTGGTCCAGGGCCCAGCCCACCACGTGGCGATACAGGCCCATATGGTCGTAGAAGCCGTGGAACATAAACATCGTCGCCACCGGCACGGGCGGCCACCACACCTGGGCGACCACCTCGAACCCAGCCACCTCGAAACGCCCCAGCCGACTCACCGCCGGCACGTTGCGTGCACTCAGGTCCAGCCCATAGAAACGCTGGTAGACCCGCGCTTCGGCTGAAAGCGGTTGCGCATCCACCAGGGGCCGCAGGCTTTCGCGAAGGTGATCAGGGTCAAAGGTCACAGGCATAAAGGGTTCCAGACTTGCGGCGAAGATGAATATCGAGCTGCGATATTCATCTGTCAGGACAAGCATGGCAAGCTACGCGACCTGCGAGGATAGATCCGAATGCGACAGCCTTACCGTAACGCCCTGTTCGCCAGCCTGATCCTGATCATCTGCGCCGGTGTGCTGTGGGCGGCGTATGACTGGTTCCAGGGCCGCTACCTGCGTGCCTTCAGCGAACACACCGCGGTATTCTCCGGCGACCCTCTGCGCCTGCCCGCCGAACTCAGCGGCCCCGGGCCGATCCGCCTGGTGCATTTCTGGGATCCGGCGTGCCCGTGCAACGTCGGCAACCAGCAGCACCTGGGCGAGTTGATCGAGCAATACGCGCCCCAGGGCGTCGAGTTCTATGCCCTGCAAAAAGCCGGCAGCCACGGCCAGTTGCCCGATAACCTGCGCAAGATGAAAACCCTCACCGCCCTGCCCGGCGCCGACCAGGTGCCGGCCAGCCCGGCCGTGGGCATCTGGGACCGCACCGGCAAGCTCGCGTATTTCGGGCCCTACAGCGAAGGGCTGACGTGCAACGCCAGTAACAGTTTTATCGAGCCGATCCTGAAAGCCCTGGAAGCCGGCCGAGATGTGAACGCCACGCACACCCTGGCGGTGGGCTGCTATTGTTCGTGGTCGAAAGATGAGTAGCCCGCCACCCCACTCTTGGTAAGGAATGTTCATGAAGCGCGTCCTGCAGGTTCTTGCGGTTCTGCTGGTACTGATCGGCCTCGGTGCGGGCTGGTACGTCTACAGCAAGCAACCCACCCGCCAGGGCACGGTTGAACTGGCCAACCTGCAAGGCTCGGTCACCGTGCGCTACGACGACCGTGGCGTGCCGCATATTCGCGCCGAGAACGAGACCGACCTGTATCGCGCCCTGGGCTACGTGCATGCCCAGGACCGCCTCTTCCAGATGGAGATCATGCGCCGCCTGGCCCGTGGCGAACTGGCCGAGGTGCTCGGGCCGAAGCTGCTGGAGACCGACAAGCTGTTCCGCAGCCTGCGCATTCGTGACCGCGCCGCCACCTACGTGGCCCAGCAGGACCATGAGTCGGCGCACTGGAAGGCCCTGCAAGCCTATCTGGACGGGATCAACCAGTATCAGGACAGCCACGCCCGCCCGATGGAGTTCGACGTGCTGGGCATCCCCAGGCGCGCGTTTACCGCCGAGGACACCATCAGCGTCGCCGGGTACATGGCCTACAGTTTTGCCGCTGCGTTTCGTACCGAGCCCTTACTGACTTACGTCCGCGACCAACTGGGCAGCGACTACCTGAACGTCTTCGACCTCGACTGGCAACCCAAGGGCGCCCTCAACCTGGCCGACAGTGACTGGAAAACCCTCGGCGCCCTCGCCGCGCTGAGTGAGCAGGCCCTGGCCGACAACGGCTTGCCGCAGTTCGAGGGCAGCAACGCCTGGGCCATCAGTGGCAGTCGCACCAAGAGCGGCAAACCGCTGCTGGCGGGTGACCCGCATATTCGCTTCTCGGTGCCGTCGGTGTGGTACGAGGCGCAGCTGTCGGCGCCGGGCTTCGAGCTGTATGGCTATCACAACGCGCTGGTACCCATAGCGTTCCTGGGGCACAACCTGGATTTCGGCTGGAGCCTGACCATGTTCCAGAACGACGACCTCGACCTGATCGCCGAGAAGGTCAACCCGGACAACCCCAACCAGGTCTGGTACCACGGCCAGTGGGTCGACATGACCCGCAGCGAGCAACAGATCGCCGTCAAAGGCCAGGCACCGGTCAGCCTCACCCTGCGCCAATCGCCCCACGGCCCGATCATCAATGACGTGCTCGGCGACAGCGGCGGCAAGACGCCGATTGCCATGTGGTGGGCGTTCCTCGACACTCAGAACCCGATCCTCGAAGGTTTCTACCAGCTCAACCGCGCCGACACGTTGGCCAAGGCCCGTACGGCGGCGTCAAAGGTGTCCGCACCGGGGCTGAATATCGTGTGGGCCAATGCCAGGGGCGATATCGGCTGGTGGGCGGCGGCCCAGTTGCCGATTCGCCCGGCAGGTGCCAACCCAGGGTTTATCCTCGACGGCAGCACCGCCGAGGCCGACAAGCTGGGCTTCTACCCCTTCAGCGCCAACCCCCAGGAAGAAAACCCGGCGCGGGGCTATGTGGTGTCGGCCAATGCCCAGCCGGTGTCGCCCACCGGCATGCAAATCCCCGGCTATTACAACCTCGCCGACCGGGGCCAGCAGTTGAACGCGCAGTTGAGCGACAAGAGCGTGAAGTGGGATGTGACCAACAGCCAGGCCCTGCAACTGGGCACCACCACCGCCTTCGGCCCGCGCCTGCTCGCGCCGCTGTTGCCGGTACTGCGTGAGGTGGTCACGGACCCGGCGCAGTTGAAGCTGGTAGAACAACTTGCCAGCTGGAAGGGTGACTACCCGCTGGATTCCACCAGCGCCACGCTGTTCAACCAGTTCCTGTTCAACCTCGCCGACGCGGCCTTCCACCCGAAGCTGGGTGACGGGATGTTCAAGACCCTGCTCACCACCCGCGTGATCGACGCCGCCCTGCCCCGCCTGGCTGCCGACCCGGCCTCGCCCTGGTGGGACGGCAAGCGCACCGACACCGTCAAGCGGGCCTGGGACAACAGCCTCGCGCACCTCAAGGCCACCTTCGGCGATGACCCAACGCAATGGCAGTGGGGCAAGGCCCATACCCTGACCCACGGCCATCCGCTGGGCTCTCAGAAACCCTTGGACCTGATTGTCAACGTCGGCCCATTCCCGGCCCCCGGCACCCACGAAGTGCCGAACAACCAGTCGGCCGTCATCGGCCCCGCGCCCTGGCCGGTGACCTACGGCCCGTCCACCCGGCGCCTGATCGACTTTGCCGACGTGGCCCACGCCCTCACCATCAACCCGGTGGGGCAAAGCGGCGTGCCGTTCGACAAGCACTATGGCGACCAGGCCGAGACCTATATCGAAGGGGGTTACGAGCAGGCGCATTTCAGTGATGAGGAAGTCACGGCCAATACCCGCGGCACGCTGAAACTGCTGCCGGCGCGATAGCTCCTTGGAAATCGGTCAACCTGTGGAAGGGGCTTAGACCGGTGCCGCAAAATTGAGCCGGAACTGTTGCGGCGTCACACCCAGCCGGCGGTTGAACACGCTGCGCATGTGCTGGGCATCGCGAAACCCGCATTGATAGGCCACGGTTTTCAGCGGCGCATGCGTGCTTTCGAGCATCACCCGCGCGGCATCCACCCGCGCCCGTTCGACAAACTCCGCTGGCGTAATCCGCGCCTCACGGGCAAACACCCGGGAGAAGTTGCGCGCGCTCATGTTGGCGGCCTTGGCCAGGTCGGCGATGGTCAGGTCGCCCGTCAGGTTCGCCAATACGTATAACTGCACCAACGCCACCGCCGAGGTGGTTTCGGTGTGGGGTGTGAGGAACGGACTGAACTGCGACTGCCCGCCGGAGCGCTGGGTGAACACCACCAGGCGCTTGGCCACGCTCAATGCCACTTCCGGGCCGTGGTCCTGGGCCAGCAGGTACAGCGACAGATCGATGCCTGCGGTGACGCCCGCCGAGGTGTAGAGATTGCCATCCTGTACGTAGAGGCGGTCGGCTTCGACCTGCGCGCGCGGGCACAAACGCGCCAGGCCTGCCGCATCATTCCAATGGGTCGTGACGGTTTTTCCATCCAGCAACCCGGCGCGCGCCAGCATGAAGGCGCCGTTGCAGATCGAACCAAAGCGCTGCGCCCGGGCGGTTGCGCCACGCAGCCAATCATCGAACGGCGCGCCGAGATCTTCGAAGGGCAATTGCGGGCCGCCGGCAACCAGCAGCAGGTCATAGGCTTGCAGGGCTTCGCTGTAATGCCGGTGGGCTTGCAATGCCAAACCGTTGGAGGCGGCCATGGTGCCATGGGCAAGCCCGATGACCTCGATCCGGTAGTGATCCTGAGGCGGCAGAAATCGGTTGGCTTCGCAGAACACATCCATGGGGCCGCTCACATCCAGTGACTGGACGCCGGGGAAGATCAGGATGGCGACGGTTTTGTGCATGCTCACGGACACCTTTTTCAGCTGAATAAAATGCAAACCCTGTGGGATTTTCCCAGGCTTCGAGAGTGATATCGCCGGCTACACCCTAGCTGATTTTGCCTTGGCACGATGTCGCGGCAGATTGGCCGGGATCGCACCCTCGTGACCATGGCCGCTTAGCGGGCGCGCGACCAGACTGAAGGCTTTCCAGAGGAGAACCACCATGACCACCACCATCGCCGGTATCAAGATCCCGGACAGCGCCCTGGCCAGGGCCACCACCGACTACATCCGCGACATTGAGTCCGACCTGCTCTACCACCATTCCCGCCGGGTGTTCCTGTTCGGCGCATTGAGCGGTGAACGCAAGCAACTGGCCTACAACCCGGAGCTGCTCTACGTCGGCGCCATGTTCCATGACCTGGGCCTGGTGGCAGGCCATCGCAGTGATGACCAACGCTTCGAAGTGGACGGCGCCAACGCCGCCGCGGCCTTCCTCAAGCCTTACGGGCTGAGCGACGACGATATCGAACAGGTGTGGCTGTCTATCGCCCTGCACACCACGCCGGGCGTGCCGCAGCACCTGCGCCCGACCGTGGCACTGGTGACCGCCGGTGTGGAAATGGACGTGCTGGGCATGGACTACGCCGCGCTCAGCAGCGTGCAGCGCGAAGCCGTGGTGCATGCGCATCCACGCGGTGAAGGGTTCAAGGAGTGCATCATCTGCGCGTTTGCCGACGGCTTGCGCCATCGCCCGCAGACCACGTTCGGCAACGTGAAGACCGATGTGCTGGTGGATCAGGAACCGGGGTTCAAGCCGATGAATTTTGTCGAGGTGATTCGCAAGTCGCCGTGGTTGGCGTAGCGGAGTTGAAATGCGATCAAATGTGGGAGAGGGCTTGCCCCCGATTGCTGAGTGTCAGTCACTGCATCTATTGACTGATCCACCGCCATCGGGAGCAAGCCCCCTCCCACATTTGGACCGCACAGACCTTTAGACCGGCGCTGGAGCCCGACGCTTGTCCGGCTGCTGCCAGCCATCGGCGGCGGCTTCTTCAATCGCCTGCTGGATCGCCTTCTTGCGCATTTCTTCGGCACGCCGGCTGAAGAACCACACCAGGAAGGTCACCAGCGACACTGCCAGCAGAATCAGGCTGGCCACGGCGTTGATCTCGGGTTTAACCCCAAGGCGCACGGCCGAGAACACTTCCATCGGCAACGTCGTCGAACCCGGCCCCGAGACGAAGCTGGCCAGTACCAGGTCATCCAGGGACAGTGCGAACGACATCATGCCGCCCGCCGCCAACGACGGCGCGATCATCGGGATGGTGATCAGGAAGAACACCTTCCACGGCCGCGCCCCCAGGTCCATCGCCGCTTCTTCGATCGACAGGTCCAGCTCACGCAGGCGCGCCGATACCACCACCGCCACATAAGCGGCACAGAACGTGGTGTGGGCGATCCAGATGGTGACGATGCCACGCTCCTGGGGCCAGCCGATCATCTGCGCCATGGCCACGAACAGCAGCAGCAGCGACAGACCGGTGATCACTTCCGGCATCACCAACGGCGCGGTCACCAGGCCGCCGAACAGCGTGCGGCCCTTGAACTGGCTGATGCGCGTCAGCACAAACGCCGCCAACGTACCCAGGGCCACGGCGGCCACCGCCGTGTAGCAGGCGATTTCCAGGGAACGTGCCACCGAGCCCATCAACTGGGTATTGTCCAACAGGCCCACGTACCACTTGATCGACCAACCGCCCCACACCGTCACCAGCTTGGATTCGTTGAACGAGTAGATCACCAGGATCAGCATCGGCAGGTAGATGAACAACAACCCCGCCACCAGCATGAAGCTTGAGAAACTGACGCGCTTCATATCTTGCCCTCCATCTCTTTGGCTTGGCTGCGGTTAAACAGAATGATGGGCACGATCAGGATCGCCAGCATCACTACCGCCAGGGCAGACGCCACCGGCCAGTCACGGTTGTTGAAGAATTCTTGCCACAACACTTTACCGATCATCAGGGTTTCCGGGCCGCCGAGCAGTTCCGGGATCACGAACTCGCCCACCACCGGGATAAACACCAGCATGCAGCCGGCGATGATGCCGTTCTTGGACAGCGGCACGGTGATTTTCCAGAAGCTGTTGAAGGTGCTCGAACCCAGGTCCGATGCGGCTTCCAGCAGGCTCTGGTCATGCTTCACCAGGTTGGCGTACAGCGGCAGGATCATGAACGGCAGGTACGAATAGACCACGCCGATATACACCGCGATGTTGGTGTTGAGGATCTGCAGCGGTTCGTTGATCAACCCCATGGACATCAGGAAGCCATTGAGCAGGCCGTTGTTGCTGAGGATGCCCATCCACGCATACACGCGGATCAGGATCGCGGTCCAGGTCGGCATCATGATCAGCAGCACCAGCACGGTCTGCATCTCTTTGCGCGCGGTGGCAATGGCATAGGCCATCGGGTAGCCGATCAGCAGGCACAGCAGCGTGCTGAAGAACGCCATCTTCAGCGAGCCCAGGTACGCCGCGATGTACAGCTCATCACCTGCCAGCAGACTGTAGTTGGCCAGGTTCAGCACCACCTGCAGCTTCTGCTCGACGTAAGTGTAGATCTCGGTGTACGGCGGAATCGCCACGTCGGCTTCGGCGAAGCTGATTTTCAGGACGATGAAAAACGGCAGGGCGAAAAACAGGAACAGCCACAGGAACGGAATCCCGATGACCACCTGCTTGCCGCTGGGGACGATGCGGTGCAAGCGCCGCTTGAGCTTCTTCATGTTCATGTGCGCAGTACCACGCCGCTATCGTCTTCCCACCACACGTAGACCTGGTCACCCCAGGTTGGGCGCTGGCCACGGCGTTCGGCGTTGGCGACGAAGGACTGCACCAGCTTGCCGCTTGGCAGCTCGACGTAGAACACCGAGTGGCCGCCCAGGTAGGCGATGTCGTGCACCTTGCCGCTGGACCAGTTGTGCTCGCAGGTCGGCATTTCGGTGGTGACCAACAGTTTTTCCGGGCGGATGGCATAGGTCACCGACTTGTCTTCCACCGAGGTGGCGATGCCGTAGCCCACGTAGATGTCGCGGTCCAGGTCCGGGCACTTGAGCACCGCGTGACCTTCGGCGTCATCCACCACCTGGGTGTCGAAGATGTTGACGTTACCGATGAATTCGCACACCAGGCGGCTGGTCGGCGTCTCGTAGATGTCGATCGGGCTGCCGATCTGGGCGATCCAGCCCAGGTGCATGATCGCGATGCGCTCGGCCATGGTCATGGCCTCTTCCTGATCGTGCGTCACCATCACGCAGGTCACGCCGACGCGCTCGATGATCTCCACCAGTTCCAGCTGCATCTGCGAGCGCAGCTTCTTGTCGAGGGCGCCCATGGGCTCATCGAGCAGCAGCAGTTTCGGGCGCTTGGCCAGTGAGCGGGCCAGCGCCACCCGCTGACGCTGGCCACCGGACAACTGGTGCGGCTTGCGTTTGGCGTACTGGCTCATCTGGACCAGCTTGAGCATTTCGGCCACGCGGGCATCGACTTCGGCCTTGGGGATCTTGTCCTGTTGCAGGCCGAACGCGATGTTCTGCGCCACGGTCATGTGGGGGAACAAGGCGTAGGACTGGAACATCATGTTGATCGGCCGCTCGTAGGGCGGCATGTCGGTGATGTCCACGCCGTCGAGGTAAATCCGACCTTCTGTCGGGCGCTCGAAGCCTGCGAGCATGCGCAGCAGGGTGGACTTGCCCGAACCCGAACCGCCGAGCAAGGCGAAGATCTCGCCTTTCTTGATTTCCAGGGACACATCGTCCACGGCAATCGTCTCGTCGAACTTCTTCGTGACCCGGTCGATTTTGACCAGCACCTTTTTCGGTGTCTGGTCGCCCTCGAGGGCTTTCTTATAGGCGCCGGAGGCAACTGCCATTTACGAAACTCCCAAAAAAAAGAGTGCGGTTCGCCCGAGGCGGGCGAACCTTGGATAGTTTGAGCCTTACTTGCCCGTCTTGACCTTGGTCCAGCTACGGGTCATTAAACGTTGCACTTTCGGGGGTAGCTCGAAGTTGACGAATGTCCGGTCGAGAACCGCCTGCGGTGGGTAAACCGCTTCGTCGGTGCGTATCGATTGCTCCATCAGTTTGTCCGCCCCTGGGTTAGGGTTGGCGTAACCGACGGTGTCACTGACCTGGGCGATCACCTCAGATTGCAGTAAATAGTTGATGAAGGCGTGGGCTTCCTTGATGTTGGTGGCGTCCTTGGGGATCGCCAGCACGTCAAACCACAGGTTGCCGCCTTCCTTCGGAATTGCGTAGGCGATGTTCACGCCTTTGCCCGCTTCGCTTGCACGAGCCTTGGCCTGGAACACATCGCCGGAGAACCCGGCGGCCACGCAGATGTTGCCGTTGGCCAGGTCCGAGATGTATTTGGAAGAATGGAAGTAGGTCACGTAGGGCCGCACTTTGAGCAGCTTTTCCTCGGCCTTCTTGTAGTCTTCAGGGTTGGTGCTGTTAGGGTCCAGGCCCATGTAGTTGAGCACCGCCGGCAGCATTTCATCCGCCGAGTCCATGAACGACACACCACAGGTGGCCAGCTTCTTCATGTTTTCCGGTTCGAACAGCACGGCCCAGGAGTCGATCTTGTCGACACCCAGCACTTCCTTCACTTTGTCGACGTTGTAACCGATGCCGTTGGTACCCCACAGGTACGGCACGGCGTACTGGTTGCCCGGGTCGTTCTTCTCCAGGCGCTTGAGCAGCACAGGGTCCAGGTTGGCGTAATGAGTCAGCAGCGACTTATCGAGTTTCTGGAACGCCCCGGCCTTGATCTGCTTGCCAAGGAAGTGGTTGGACGGCACTACCACGTCATAGCCGGTACGCCCGGCCAGTAACTTGCCTTCCAGGGTTTCGTTGGAATCAAACACGTCATACACGGGTTTGATGCCGGTGGCCTTTTCGAAGTTGGCCAGGGTGTCGGGACCGATGTAATCCGACCAGTTATAAATATGCACGGTCGGTGCGGCCTGCACGCTGACAGCCAGCGTGAGACCTGCACCTACCAGCAAGGCTTGGCGAAACAAAGAAATTGGCAAGTGGAGGTCCTCTTAAATAGTTGGGCCCAAAGTTGTTGCCCGGCAACAAAACCGGCGCGCAACTTACCCTCGATAAACCGATCCGGCAAAACTTTCTGTCATTTATTTGTTTCATTAACCACCGCGGGGTGCGCGGTGGTTAATGAAGGCCGGTTTATTTACCGGATTTGATCTTGGTCCAGCTGCGTGTCATTTCACGCTGGGTCGCAGCCGGCAAGTCCGCAATGGCGTAGAGCTTGGCTTGCACATCCGCTGGCGGGTAGATGCCCGGGTCATTGGTGATGTCTTTGTCGACCAGTGCGGTGGCCTTCTCGTTACCGTTCGGGAAACGCACGCTGTTGGTGATCGAAGCCATGACTTCCGGCTTGAGCAGGTAGTTCATGAACTTATAAGCGGCATCGACGTTTTCGGCATCTTTAGGGATAGCGACCATGTCGAAGAAGCTACCGGCACCTTCTTTCGGAATGTCGTAGGCCACCTTGACCTTGCCACCGGCTTCAGCCGCACGGGACTTGGCCTGCTGGATGTCACCCGAGTAACCCACGGCTACGCAGATGTTGCCGTTGGCCAGGTCGGAGATGTACTTGGACGAGTGGAAGTAGCCGATCGAAGGCCGGATTTTCAGGAACAGGTCTTCGGCTTGCTTGAGGTCGGCCTTCTTCTGGCTGTCGGTTGGCAGGCCCAGGTAATGCAGCGCGACCGGCAGCATTTCGGTCGGCGAGTCGAGGAAGCTCACGCCGCAGCTTTTGAGCTTGGCGATGTTTTCCGGCTTGAGCAGCACGTCCCACGAATCGATCTTGTCCACGCCCAGCGCGGCCTTGACCTTGTCCGGGTTGTAGCCGATGCCGATCGAACCCCACATGTACGGGAAAGCGTGCTTGTTGTCCGGGTCGCTGACCGACACGGCTTTAAGCAGGGAGGTGTTCAGGTTGCCGTAGTTGGGCAGCTTGGACTTGTCCAGCTCCTGATAGACACCGGCCTTGATCTGCTTGGCGAGGAAGTTGTTCGACGGTACGACGATGTCGTAGCCGGACTTGCCTGCCAGCAACTTGGCTTCGAGTGTCTCGTTGCTGTCAAAAACGTCGTACACCACTTTAATGCCCGACTCTTTTTCAAAGTTGGCGATGGTGTCCGGTGCAATGTAGTCGGACCAGTTGTAGACGTGCAGCACTTTATCGTCGGCCTGGACCGCGCCCGCCATTGCGCCCATCAGGGACAAGGCGAGGAGGGTCTTGCCAGCGTTCTTCAAACCTAATGCCTTCATTTGGTGATGCTCCAATTTTTCTTTTTTGGGCCACGTTCTTTTATGTTCAGCGACCCTTCCAGAGGGCAGCAAAACAGGGCGACAGTCTGGCAAGTTCAGGGGCCGGCTTTCAACCAAAGCCCCTGCATTTATAACTGCCCGGTGCGCTGCGCACTGAGCCTAGCACTTAGCCCTGCAATGCCGCCAAAGTCAGGTCCAGGCACTGACGAGCCTTGGTCACCAGCTCGTCGATTTCAGTCTTGCTGATCACCAGAGGCGGCGAAATGATCATGGTGTCGCCCACGGCGCGCATGATCAGGCCATTCTCGAAGCAGAAGGTTCGGCAGATCATGCCTACGCCACGGCCCTCGTAACGCTTGCGCGTCGCCTTGTCCTGAACCAGCTCAATTGCACCAAGCATGCCGACACCGCGCACTTCACCCACCAACGGGTGATCCGCCAGCTCCCGCAGACGTTTCTGCAAATACGGTGCCGTTTCGTCGTGGACGCGGTTAACGATTGTTTCATCGCGCATGATGCGGATGTTTTCCAGGGCCACGGCCGCCGCCACCGGGTGACCGGAGTAGGTGAAACCGTGGTTGAAATCACCGCCTTCGTTGAGCACGGCCACCACGTCGTCGCGCACGATCAGGCCGCCCATGGGGATGTAGCCCGAGGTCAGGCCCTTGGCGATGGTCATCATGTGGGGCTTGAGGTCGTAGAAATCGCTACCGAACCACTCACCGGTACGGCCGAAACCGCAAATCACTTCGTCGGCCACAAACAGGATGTCGTACTTGGCGAGGATTTCCTTGATGCGCGGCCAGTAGCTGTCCGGCGGCACGATCACGCCACCGGCGCCCTGGATCGGCTCGGCAATAAAGGCACCGACGTTGTCCACGCCCAGCTCGAGGATCTTCTCTTCCAGTTGGTTGGCGGCCCAGACCCCGAACTCTTCGGGGCTCATGTCGCCGCCTTCGCCGAACCAGTACGGCTGGGCGATATGGACGATGCCCGGGATCGGCAAGTCGCCCTGCTCATGCATATAGGTCATGCCGCCCAGGCTGGCGCCAGCCACGGTGGAGCCGTGGTAGCCATTCTTGCGGCTGATGATGGTTTTCTTGTTCGGCTGGCCCTTGATCGCCCAATAGTGGCGGACCATGCGCAACATGGTGTCGTTGCCTTCGGAACCGGAACCGGTGAAGAACACGTGGTTCATGCCGGCAGGCGCGATGTCGGCAATCGCCTTGGCCAGCTCCAGCACCGGCGGGTGAGCGGTCTGGAAGAACAGGTTGTAGTACGGCAGTTCTTTCATCTGCCTGGCGGCGGCGTCGGCCAGTTCATCGCGACCGTAACCGATCGCCACGCACCACAGGCCGGCCATGCCGTCGAGGATCTTGTTGCCTTCGCTGTCCCACAGGTACACGCCGTGGGCTTTGGTGATGATCCGTGGGCCTTTCTCTTTCAATTGCTTGAAGTCGCTGAACGGCGCCAGGTGGTGATCACTGCTCAAGGCTTGCCATTCACGGGTTTGCGGGTTGTTGCTGGACATACCAATCTCCTAGACTTTTCAGTGAGGGGCGCGCGGGTTGCCCCGTGTGCCCGGCGCATCAGACGGCGAAGAGCAGGAATTCCCGCTCCCACGAACTGATCACGCGCTTGAAGTTTTCATGCTCGGCCCGCTTGACCGCGACGTAGCCTGTGATGAATTTCTGACCCAGGTATTTCTCGATGGTCTTGCTGTTTTCCATGCGTTCCAGGGCGTCTTCGATGGTCAACGGCAGGCGCAGGTTGCGGCGCTCGTAACCACGCCCCACCACCGGGGCGCTCGGGTTATGGCCTTCGACCATGCCGATGTAGCCACACAGCAGGCTGGCGGCAATCGCCAGGTACGGGTTGGCGTCGGCGCCCGGCAGGCGGTTTTCGACGCGACGGTTCTGCGGGCCGGCATCCGGTACGCGCAGGCCGACGGTGCGGTTTTCTTCGCCCCATTCCACGTTCACCGGCGCCGAGGTGTCGGGCAGGAAGCGGCGGAACGAGTTCACGTTGGGGGCAAACAGCGGCAGCAACTCAGGGATGAACTTCTGCAGGCCGCCAATGTGGTTGAGGAACAGCTGGCTCATGGTCCCGTCTTCATTGGAGAAGACGTTCTTGCCGGTGGCGATGTCGATGATGCTCTGGTGCAGGTGCATGGCGCTGCCGGGCTCGCCGGTCATCGGCTTGGCCATGAAGGTGGCCGCCACGTCGTGCTTGAGCGCGGCTTCACGCATGGTGCGCTTGAACACCAGGATCTGGTCCGCCAGGGACAGGGCATCGCCGTGACGGAAGTTGATTTCCATCTGCGCCGTGCCGTCTTCATGGATCAGGGTGTCGAGGTCCAGCTCCTGCAGCTCGCACCAGTCGTAGACGTCTTCGAACAGCGGGTCGAATTCGTTGGCGGCTTCTATAGAGAAGGACTGGCGGCCGGTCTCCGGGCGCCCGGACCGACCGATCGGCGGTTGCAGCGGGAAGTCCGGGTCTTCGCAGCGTTTGGTCAGGTAGAACTCCATCTCCGGCGCCACGATGGGCTGCCAGCCTTTGTCGGCGTAGAGCTTGAGGACTTTCTTGAGCACGTTGCGCGGCGACAGCTCGATCGGGTTGCCTTGCTTGTCGTAGGTGTCGTGGATCACCTGGGCGGTCGGCTCGATGGCCCAGGGCACCAGGAACACCGCGTTCTGGTCGGGGCGGCAGATCATGTCGATGTCTGCCGGGTCGAGCAATTCGTAATAGATGTCGTCTTCGACATAGTCGCCGGTCACGGTCTGCAACAGAACGCTCTCGGGCAGGCGCATGCCTTTTTCGGCGATGAACTTGTTGGTCGGCGAGATCTTGCCCCGGGTGATACCGGTCAGGTCGCCAATCATGCATTCGACTTCTGTGATCTTGTGGTCTTTCAACCAATCGGTGAGCTGGTCGAGGTTGTTACTCATAAATGCCTCTGGGCTGGGTTTCCTGGCATCCATTAAAGGCCAGGCGTTGGTTGACGCAGCATCCGCGTCGTTTTTTCGTTCAGGGTAGGAGCTTACCTGCCATTTGCTGCAGCGTTGCATTCCTCAAGCCAAAGTCGTGCAGAATCATGAGCGGCCGCGCGGATGGCAGCCGGTCAGTGGCAGTCGAGGAGGCAAAAAAGAGAGCGGATGGGCCGTCAAGAATATTGGCCGGTGCGTGGGCATTCACGCGGGACGAACGGACTGCGGACAAAGCCTGGCTGAAGCAGGCTGAGACGCCGATTGGCGGCAGGCGAGACATGAAGCACCCCGGTATTATTGCTGTTATGGGTTTGAATCGAGCTTAGCCTTGTTCATTTTTTTACACAACACCCCCGTAAAAAATACAACACGGCCCGCTCAAGCCTGCGAGTCCCAAGCCGGTCAAACCGAAAAAACCGCCCCAAAAAGCCCCAAAAGTGCGGTCACGGCGCTTTTTTAGGGCAAAAAAGGCCTCGCTTGACTTCGGCATGCCGTTCGGGTTGACTGAAACCAGAAAAGATCA
This sequence comes from Pseudomonas sp. GW821-FHT09D08, assembly GCF_059416305.1. Lineage (NCBI taxonomy): Bacteria > Pseudomonadati > Pseudomonadota > Gammaproteobacteria > Pseudomonadales > Pseudomonadaceae > Pseudomonas > Pseudomonas sp. GW821-FHT09D08. The sequence goes on along the minus strand of NZ_JBWKOX010000004.1, from coordinate 442,955 downwards.
ATGATTGATATTTTTAACAACAAAGGTGTTGCATCATGTCGGTACCCCCGCGTGCCGTTCAGCTTAACGAAGCGAACGCGTTCCTTAAGGATCATCCTGAGGTTCTGTACGTAGACCTTCTAATTGCGGATATGAATGGTGTGGTGCGCGGTAAGCGCATCGAACGCACCAGCCTCCACAAGGTTTACGAGAAGGGCATTAACCTGCCTGCCTCTTTATTTGCCCTGGATATCAATGGCTCGACGGTGGAAAGCACCGGCCTGGGCCTGGACATCGGTGATGCTGACCGAATCTGTTATCCGATCCCTGACACCCTGTGCAATGAACCCTGGCAAAAGCGCCCTACCGCGCAACTGCTGATGACCATGCACGAACTTGAAGGTGAACCTTTCTTCGCCGATCCGCGCGAAGTGCTCCGCCAAGTTGTAAGCAAGTTTGACGACCTCGGTCTGACCATCTGCGCCGCCTTCGAGCTTGAGTTCTACCTGATCGACCAGGAGAACGTGAACGGCCGCCCACAACCGCCCCGCTCGCCGATCTCCGGCAAACGCCCGCACTCGACACAGGTCTACCTGATCGACGACCTCGACGAATACGTCGACTGCCTCCAGGACATCCTGGAAGGTGCCAAAGAGCAAGGCATCCCGGCCGACGCCATCGTCAAGGAAAGTGCCCCGGCGCAGTTCGAAGTGAACCTGCACCACGTGGCCGACCCGATCAAGGCCTGCGACTACGCGGTACTGCTCAAGCGCCTGATCAAGAACATCGCCTACGACCATGAGATGGATACCACCTTCATGGCCAAGCCTTACCCAGGCCAGGCAGGCAACGGTTTGCACGTACACATCTCGATCCTGGACAAGGACGGCAAGAACATCTTTGCCAGCGAGGATCCCGAGCAGAACGCCGCATTGCGTCACGCGATCGGCGGTGTGCTCGAGACCCTACCCGCCCAAATGGCGTTCCTGTGCCCTAACGTCAACTCCTACCGTCGTTTCGGCGCACAGTTCTACGTGCCGAACTCGCCGTGCTGGGGCCTGGACAACCGCACCGTGGCGATTCGCGTACCGACCGGCTCGTCCGACGCCGTACGTATCGAACACCGTGTGGCCGGTGCCGACGCCAACCCTTACCTGCTGATGGCTTCGGTCCTTGCAGGCGTGCACCACGGCCTGACCAACAAGATCGAGCCGGGCGCACCCGTGGAAGGCAACAGCTACGAGCAGAACGAACAGAGCCTGCCGAACAACCTGCGCGATGCCCTGCGCGAGTTGGACGACAGCGAGGTGATGGCCAAGTACATCGATCCTAAATACATCGATATCTTCGTCGCCTGTAAGGAAAGTGAGCTGGAAGAGTTCGAACACTCCATCTCCGACCTTGAGTACAACTGGTACCTGCATACCGTCTAAACGACGGCTGCATTGACTGTGGTGCGGGCTTGCCCCGCGCTGGGCTGCGTAGCAGCCCCCAACACAGGCGCCGAGTTCTTTCTGAAGGAACTCGGCGTTTTTTATGGGGGCCGCTTCGCAGCCCAGCGCGGGGCAAGCCCGCTCACCACAACAAGCGGTATGGATCATCCCCAGGCTCTGCGTACAATGCCCGCTGCCTTGTAGGAGACTTCCATGCCCACCCGCCCCGCCGCCCCTCGCAAACCCCGCGCCCGCAGCCAGGCACGGATCGACGCGATTCTCGATGCAGCCCGCACCTTGCTGGCCGCCGAAGGCGTGGCGAGTTTGTCGATCTACAGCGTGGCCGAGCGCGCGCAGATCCCGCCGTCGTCGGTGTATCACTTTTTCGCCAGTGTGCCGGCGCTGCTGGAGGCACTGACCGCCGATATACATGCAGCCTTCCGCTGCGCCATCCAGGCCCCCATCGAGCATGATTCACTCAAGCATTGGCGCGACCTGTCCTACATCGTCGAACAGCGCATGCTGACCATCTACAGCAACGACGCCGCCGCGCGCCAGTTGATCCTGGCCCAGCACGGGCTGACCGAAGTGACCCAGGCGGACCGCCAGCATGATCTGGAGCTGGGGGATTTGATGCTGGAAGTGTTCGACCGCCACTTTGAAGTGCCGAGTTTGCCAACCGATGTGGATGTGTTTGCGCTGGCGTTGGAATTGAGTGATCGCGTGTATGCGCGTTCGGTGCATCAGCATGGGCTGATTACGCCGCGTATGGCGGAGGAAGGGATGCGGGTTTTTGATGCGTATGTGGGGCTGTATTTGCCGGCTTACCTGCCCAAGCGCTGAGTTTTGTGCTGGCCGGACTGGCCTCATCGGGGGCAAGCCCCCTCCCACAGTTTGATCTGTGAACACATTCAGAATGTGGGAGGGGCGGTGCGACGATTCGACTTGCCCCCGATGACGGCCTCAAGAGCGACGCAAATCACAACTTGGCGATCGACACCTCAGTCGACTTCACAAAGGCAATCACTTCGCTGCCAATCACCAGCTCCAGCTCTTTGACCGAGCGGGTGGTGATCACGGACGTGACGATACCGGATGCAGTCTGCACGTCGATTTCCGACAGCACGTCGCCGACGACGATTTCCTTGATGGTGCCTTTGAACTGGTTACGCACGTTGATGGCTTTAATAGTCATGGTGGACTTCCTTCGTAGGACAAGTGAGTTATTGAGCCCAACGCAATTGCGTAGGCAGCGGTGAAACAGGTTCGGGTTCCGGCGGCGTGCCGGGCAACGACAGCACACGGTTAAGTACTTGCGCTTCCAGTGCGGCCAGGCGATGTGAGCCTCGGGCCCGTGGGCGCGGCAGGTCGACGATCAGGTCGAGGCCGATTTCGCCGTCTTCGATCAGGATCACCCGGTCGGCAATGGCCACGGCTTCGCTGACGTCATGGGTCACCAGCAACACGGTGAAGCCGTGTTTTTGCCAGAGGTTTTCGATCAGTTGCTGCATCTCGATACGGGTCAGGGCGTCCAAGGCGCCCAGCGGTTCATCGAGCAGCAGCAGGCGCGGCTGGTGGATCAAAGCACGGGCCAGGGCCACACGCTGCTTCTGGCCACCGGACAAGGCCGCCGGCCACTCATTGGCACGCTCGGCCAGGCCTACCGCTTCCAGGGCTTCCAAGGCTTTAGGGCGCCAGTTGCCTTTGAGGCCCAGGCCGACGTTGTCGATGATCTTTTTCCACGGCAGCAGGCGCGCTTCCTGGAACATCAAGCGCGTGTCTTCAATCGCCTCGCTCAGCGGCGCCGAACCGGCCAGCAGCTCGCCGCCGCTGGCTTTGTCCAGGCCGGCCAACAGGCGCAGCAAGGTACTTTTACCGCAGCCACTGCGACCGACCACGGCCACGAACTGGCCCGCCGGAATGTGCAGATCGATTTCCTTGAGTACTTCCCGCGCGCCGAAGGCCTTGCGCAATTTGCGCACCGCCAGGGGAATCCCCTTCAGCAGGCGCGGAGGTTGTTGAGCCGTCATGCCGCACCTCCTTTATTCACTTGGTAAGCCGGGTGCCAGCGCAGCCATACACGCTCCAGACCGCGCGCGGCCAAATCGGCCAGCTTGCCGAGGATGGCGTACATCACGATGGCCAATACCACCACGTCGGTTTGCAGGAATTCGCGGGCGTTCATCGCCAGGTAACCAATGCCGGAGCTGGCAGAGATGGTTTCCGCCACGATCAGCGTCAGCCACATAAAGCCCAGGGCAAAGCGCACACCCACCAGGATCGACGGCAGAGCACCCGGCAGGATCACTTGCCAGAACAGGCTGAAACCGGACAAGCCGTAGCTGCGCGACATTTCCACCAGCGCCGGGTCGACGTTGCGGATGCCGTGGTAGGTGTTCAGGTAGATCGGAAACAGCGTGCCGAGGGCCACCAGGAAAATCTTCGCGGTCTCGTCGATGCCGAACCACAGGATCACCAGCGGAATCAGCGCCAGGTGCGGCACGTTGCGGATCATCTGCACCGAGCTGTCCAGCAGGCGTTCACCCCACGTCGACAGGCCGGTGATAAACCCCAGCGCCAGGCCGATGCTGCCACCGATCACAAAGCCCAGGCCGGCACGCCAGCCACTGATAGCCAGGTGCGTCCAGATTTCGCCGCTGCGCACCAGGTTGACCCCAGCCTCAATCACCGCGCTGGGCGCCGGCAGGATGCGTGTCGACAACCAACCCGCCGACACCGACAACTGCCACACCGCCAGCAATAGAATCGGCAGCACCCAGGGCGCCACGCGATGGCTCAATTTTTCAAGGTTCATGGCGCCGCCTCAGCTCTGTGACGCAGCTTTGGGAAGGATGTCGTTGGCGACCATTTCGCCGAACGGGCTTACGTAACCGGCGCTTTTCGGCAACTCGGGACGTTCGATATCCAGATGCGGGAACAGCAGCTCGGCGACCCGATACGATTCTTCCAAGTGTGGATAACCGGAGAAGATAAAGGTGTCGATGCCCAGCGCTGCGTACTCCTTGACCCGCTCCGCAACCGTCGGGCCATCGCCCACCAGCGCGGTGCCCGCACCGCCACGCACCAGGCCGACGCCGGCCCACAGGTTGGGGCTGACTTCCAGGTTGTCGCGGTTGCCGCCATGCAAGGCCGCCATGCGCTGCTGGCCGACGGAATCGAAGCGCGCCAGGGAAGCCTGGGCACGGGCGATGGTGTCGTCGTCGAGATGGGAGATCAGTTTGTCGGCTGCTTTCCAGGCCTCTTCGTTGGTTTCGCGCACGATCACATGCAGACGAATGCCGAAGCGCACGGTGCGCCCGAGTTTCGCCGCCTTGGCCCGCACCTGCTCGATCTTCTCGGCGACGGCGGCCGGTGGCTCGCCCCAGGTCAGCACCATCTCCACCTGTTCGGCGGCGAGGTCCTGGGCCGCTTCGGAGGAACCGCCGAAGTACAGCGGCGGGCGCGGTTGCTGGATCGGCGGGTAGAGCAACTTGGCGCCTTTGACGCTGATGTGCTCGCCGTCGTAATCCACGGTTTCGCCTTCCAGCACGCGGCGCCAGATGCGGGTGAACTCCACCGAAGCCTGGTAGCGCTCTTCGTGACTGAGGAACAAGCCATCGCCGGCCAGCTCTTCCGGGTCACCACCAGTCACCAGGTTGAACAGCGCGCGGCCGCCGGACAGGCGGTCCAGGGTCGCGGCCTGACGCGCCGCCACCGTCGGGGAAATGATCCCGGGGCGCAGCGCGACAAGGAATTTCAAACGCTGGGTCACCGGGATCAGCGAGGCGGCCACCAGCCACGAGTCTTCGCAGGAGCGACCGGTGGGGATCAGCACCCCGCCGAATCCCAGGCGGTCAGCGGCCTGGGCCACTTGCTGCAGATAACCGTGGTCGACGGCGCGAGCGCCTTCGGCGGTGCCAAGGTAATGGCCGTCGCCGTGGGTAGGCAGGAACCAGAAAATAGTGAGGCTCATGGAGTTGTCTCCTGAAGAAATCGGATTACGGCGCTTTAGCCACGGCAGCCGGTGGCGTCCAGATCACGTCCTTGATGCTCAAGGGCTTGGGGATCAATTTGAGTTGGTAGAAGCTGTCGGCGATTTTCTGCTGGGCCGCCACCACTTCCGGGGTCAGGAACAGCGCGCCGTAGCCCTGGCGTTTCACCGAGGTCAGGGTGATGTCTGCCGGCAGGCCCAGCAGCGGCGCGACTTGTTCGGTCACTTCCTGGGGGTTGGCCTTGGACCACTCGCCCACCGCGCGCACCTCTTCGATCAGCGCCTTGACCACTTCCGGATGCTTTTCGGCGTACGGCTTGGTGGCCAGGTAGAACTGGTGGTTGTCGGCAATGCCGGTGCCGTCACGCAGGGTGCGCGCTTGCAGTTGTTTCTCGGCGGCGGCCTGGTACGGGTCCCAGATCACCCACGCATCCACACTGCCACGCTCGAAGGCGGCACGGGCATCGGCGGGCGGCAGGAACACGGTCTGCACGTCGGTGTATTTCAGGCCGGCATCTTCCAGGGCACGCACCAGCAGGTAGTGCACGTTGGAGCCTTTGTTGAGCACGACTTTCTTGCCCTTGAGCTCGGCCACCGATTTGATCGTCGAGTCTTTCGGCACCAGGATCGCTTCACTGGTTGGCGCTGGCGGCTCGTAGGCCACGTAGAGCAGGTCGGCACCGGCGGCCTGGGCGAAGACCGGCGGGGTTTCGCCGGTGACACCGAAGTCGATGGAGCCCACGTTCAGGCCTTCGAGCAATTGCGGGCCGCCGGGAAACTCAGTCCATTGGACGTTGACGCCTTGGGCCGCCAGGCGTTTTTCCAGGGTGCCCTTGGCCTTGAGCAGCACCAGGGTGCCGTATTTCTGGTAACCGATCCGCAGGGTCTCGGCAGCTTGGGCCTGAACAATGGCGCCGAAGGACACAGCCGCAGCAAACAGTGCGACCAGACCACGACGCAAGATGACAGTGCGCATGGCGCTCTCTCCAAATAATGCGATGAGGGGGTTGGCTGCACCTGCTTGGCCGTTGGCGGCTGAGTAAGGTGAGTACATCTCTATAACGGTGAGGCTGACTTAAATGCTCCAGCGAGCACTCAACAAACGTTCATTCAACACATGCGGGTCCAGCGGTTTCGGGCGACGGGCCATGGCGCCATAAAGCGTCTCCAGGGCCTCGTGCAAACGGTGTTCGAGGACCGGTACCAGTTGTGCCTGGGCACTGCCTTCGCCGTAGGCGATCTGGCTGTCTTCGGCAAAGATGCCGTGGAGCAGCTCCTGGGCTTTGAGGGCCGACAATACCGGCTTCAGGGCGTAATCCACCGCCAGCATGTGGGCGATGCTGCCGCCGGTCGCCATCGGCAACACAACCTTGTGGGCCAAGGCGCGCTCGGGGAGCAGGTCGAGCACGGTTTTCAACGCCCCGGAGAACGACGCCTTGTACACCGGCGTGGCGATCACCAGGCCATCCGCGTTAGCCACCTGTTGCAGCAGGTCGATGACCTTGGGGCTGTCGAAGCGTGCATGCAGCAAGTCTTCAGCCGGGAACTCCCGTATCTGGTAACTCACCACTTCAACGCCTTTGTCTTGCAACCACTGACGGGTTTTTTCCAGCAAGACCCCGGAGCGGGAACGCTGGCTGGGACTGCCTCCAAGTGTTACGACCAACATGCAGGAATTCCTTGAGCAAGTGCCGGCGGTTCGCTGTGTGGCGATGGCGCCAAGATGGAACAGACCTTATCAGCAGATTCATATATCTATAAATCTTATTTTTTCATTTGTTTATTCTTTAAATGCATATGAGGTTTGTAGGTCCCCAGGCGAAAAAAAAGGCCGTAGAAACGGCCTGAAAACCCCTGCTGTGATTCAGTTTCAACGATTGGGCTGTGGAGTAAGCCGCAAATACGGCTTCACCGCCCGATAACCCTTCGGAAAGCGCTTCTTGATCTCTTCCTCATCCTTGAGCGACGGCACGATCACCACTTCATCACCGTCCTGCCAGTTGGCGGGGGTGGCGACTTTGTAGTTGTCGGTCAGTTGCAGCGAGTCGATGACCCGCAGGATTTCATGGAAGTTACGGCCGGTGCTGGCCGGGTAGGTGATGGTCAGGCGGATCTTCTTGTTCGGGTCGATCACGAACAAGGAACGCACGGTGAGGGTGTCACTGGCATTCGGGTGGATCAGGTCGTAGAGGTCCGAAACCTTGCGGTCGGCGTCAGCCAGGATCGGGAAGTTGACGACGGTGGTCTGGGTTTCGTTGATGTCTTCGATCCACTTGTGGTGCGAGTCCACCGGGTCCACCGACAGGGCAATGGCCTTGACGCCGCGCTTGGCGAACTCGTCCTTGAGCTTGGCGGTGAAGCCCAGCTCCGTGGTGCACACCGGGGTAAAGTCCGCCGGGTGGGAAAACAACACACCCCAGCTGTCGCCCAGCCATTCGTGGAAACGAATCTTGCCGGCGCTGGAATCCTGTTCGAAGTCGGGGGCGATATCGCCCAGTCTTAGGCTCATGGTGTGGCTCCTGGTGAGTGCTTATGGAGCCCACTGTGCATGGATTGCGGATTATTTAAAAAGAATAAATATCGATTTATCTAGACGATAAAGGAATATTAAAAATCTGTTCATTGGACGCGGGAAAGGGCGAGGCGCAACATCGTTTCCAAGGTTCGAGAAGGCCTTGAGACGCTGTACAAAGAGGGGTTCAGGAAGGGCTTGCGGGGGTTTAGCCCGACTTGAAAAGCAAGACACCTTGCCCGGCATGCGCCGGGCAAGATTTTACGGTCTTACAACAGCTTCACGCGACTAGAACAGTGGCAGCGAGTAGCTGACGATCAGGCGGTTTTCGTCCTGGGAACGGGTGTTCGCCAGGTCGGTGCGCCACATAGCGTTTTTCCAGGCAACGCCGAGGTTTTTCAGCGGACCTTCTGGAATCACGTAGGCAACGGTGATGTCGCGTTCCCACTCGGACTGGCCGGTGGTTTCAGCACGCCCGTTGTTGTTGGCGATAGTGTCGATGTCGCTACCTTTCAGGTAAACAACACCAGCAGTCAGGCCAGGTACGCCAACTTTGGCGAAGTCATACGCGTAGCGAGCTTGCCAGGTACGCTCGCCGGCACGGGCGAACTTTTGGATCTGCATGTCGGTAGTCAGGTAAGCCGACGAACCGTCACCCTGGTTCAGCCAAGGGAAGTCGCTGCTGCCGTTGCTGACTTGATAACCACCACCGAAGGTGTGGCCAGCAACGGTGTACAGGAACAGGCCGCTATACAGGTTGTTGTCGACTTTGCCTTTGCCGGCGTTGAAGCCGTTGTAGTTACCGTTGGTGTAGTAAGCGGGAGTGTTGCCGTTCAAGCCATCATCAGTGCTGTGGAAGTAACGCAGGTCAGACTTCAATACGCCCGGGCCGATCGACCAGTTGTGGGTCAGACCGAGGAAGTGCTGCTTGTAGAAGTCTTCCAGATTGCCGTAGTAGTACTGGGCAGTCAGGTCCTTGGTGAGTTTGTAGTCACCACCCGCGTAGTAGAACTTATTGACGAACTTGCCTGCACTGTAATTAGAGCTACCGTTGGCACCGCCGAGCGACAGATTTTCGTTGTTGCTGGAGTTACGGCCTTTGGCCTTTTCGACCTGACCAGCAACCAGAGTCAAATCCTTGATGTCGTTGGTAGTGATCTGGCCACCTTGGAAAGTTTGCGGCAGCAGACGACCGTCGTTAGTCACGATAACCGGCAACTTAGGCTGCAGAGTACCCAGCTTCAGCTCGGTTTGGGAGATCTTGACCTTGCCGGTCACGCCCAGGCTGGCGAAATCGTTAACCGCAGTATCGCCATCGCTTGGGAACACAGTACCGCCAGATGCGGTGCCGTTGTAGTTACCGTGATCAGCACGGCTCGAATCCAGGCGAACGCCGTACAGACCGATTGCATCAACACCGAACTGAACAGTGCCTTGGGTGTAACCCGAGATGAAACGCAGATCGAAGCCTTGGCCCCATTCAGCATTTTTGCTACGCGTGTTAGAGGCGCTACCAGTAGCAGGTGCATGCCCATCACGGTTATCAGTGTTGATGTAGAAGTTACGCAGACCCAGTGTGGCCTTGCTGTCTTCGATGAAACCGGCAGCGCCTGCTTGCTGAGCGATTACGCCCAAAGCTACAGACAGTGCCAAGGTGGACTTCTTCATGTACCGCTCCTCTCGTTTCTAATTTTTGTATTTCTTTGGTCTCGGGTCTGACGCCCTCGATCCACAGATGCGCGATTAGCACCGGATAGTGACTGACAAGTCAATCGTAACCTTGTGTGTCTACTACCTTCGTCTAACCACCGTTGATTTGGTCCCTGCAGGGTAATGAGTTTTTCATACACCCAAAAAGAATTATTTCATTCTTTTTCATACGATTCAGGAATAAGACTTTCCGTGACGTGGACAGGCCAGCATAGACCACTCGCCACACAAGCTAATTCCTAAAGGGTATTTGTTAGAGCTTTTTTAGATCGATTAGTGTGCCCACGCTGTTGCATACGTCACCCACGATCAAAAAGGCGACGCCATCATGGCCAAAGGCACATCCTCCCGTCAATTTGTTACAGTTTTTGTGTCACTAATCGTTTCTTTTGCTGTCCAAGCCGCCCATTCGACGATTCAGGTGTTTGTAAGCGCCCACACTCTATCCATAGCCGCCCACCTGTTATCGGCGTCAGATCAAGAATGCTTAAACTTTAGTCGTGCGTGACGGCAGGCTCTTACACGAGCCTGCCCGGTGAATTGGGGGTAGGGTTCTACAAGGCCTTCTCGAAAATCTTCGAGTTACGCTGGTAGTTGTACAGCGAGGCCCGTGCCGAGGGCAGGCGATCCACGCTGCTCGGCACAAAGCCACGCTCACGGAACCAGTGGGCAGTCCGCGTGGTAAGCACGAACAGCGTCTTCAACCCCTGCGCCCGCGCGCGGGTTTCGATACGCTCCAGCAGCTCGTCACCCCGCCCGCCGTGGCGGTACTCCGGGTTCACCGCCAGGCATGCCAGCTCACCCGCGTCCGAATCGGCGATCTGATACAACGCCGCACAGGCGATGATCATGCCTTCGCGCTCCACCACGCTGAACTGCTCGATCTCACGCTCGAGCACTTCCCGCGAACGGCGCACCAGGATGCCCTGTTCTTCCAGCGGGCTGATCAGGTCGAGCAAGCCGCCGACGTCTTCAATCGCCGCCTCGCGCACCCGTTCGAATTGCTCCTGGGCCACCAGCGTGCCGCCGCCATCGCGGGTGAACAGTTCGGTGAGCAAGGCACCGTCTTCGGCGTAGCTGACGATGTGGCTGCGCCCTACCCCGCCGCGACAGGCCTCGGCAGCCGCATCGAGCAATTCGGACTGGTAGTTGCTGCTGCCCAGGCGTTGCAGGTGTGCCGGTACTTGTTGCGGGCGCAATTCGCGGACCAGGCGGCCATTTTCATCGATCAGGCCGAGATCAGCGCCGAACAGCAGCAGTTTGTCCGCCCCCAGGTCGATGGCGGCGCGGGTGGCGACGTCTTCGCAGGCCAGGTTGAAGATCTCCCCCGTAGGCGAATAGCCCAGGGGCGACAGCAGCACAATGGAGCGCTCATCCAGCAGGCGATTGATGCCCTTGCGGTCGACCCGGCGCACTTCGCCGGTGTGGTGGTAATCCACGCCTTCAAGCACGCCGATAGGCCGCGCCGTCACCAGGTTGCCGCTGGCCACCCGCAGGCGCGAGCCCTGCATCGGCGACGAGGCCATGTCCATCGACAGGCGCGCTTCGATGGCGATACGCAGGTGGCCGACCGCGTCGATCACACACTCCAGCGTCGCGGCATCGGTGATGCGCATGCCTTCATGGTAAGTCGGGACCAGGCCACGCGCTTCAAGGCGCGCTTCGATCTGTGGGCGCGAACCGTGCACCAGCACCAGACGCACGCCCAGGCTGTGGAGCAGCACCAGGTCGTGGACGATATTGCCGAAGTTCGGATGATCCACACCGTCGCCGGGCAACATGACCACAAAGGTGCAGTCGCGGTGGGCGTTGATGTAGGGCGAAGCGTGACGAAGCCAATTAACGTAGTCGGGCATGGAACCTGGGCCTGTAATAAAAAGCAGCCGAAAAAGGATGAGTCGTGAAAACGCACAGCGGGCTGATGGTTATCGTCGGAACAGGCTTGGCGACACGCTCGCTCTCCTTATGTACGAATGGACAGGGGTTAATTTACGCAGGTTTCAGGCAGTAATGTTCGATCAGTTCCCGCAATAGACGCACTGTAGGCGTCAAGCGTGACATTTCGAGGTATTCGCCCGGTTGGTGGGCACAGGCGATGTCGCCAGGGCCGAGCACCAGGGTTTCACAACCAAGGCGCTGAAGATAAGGCGCTTCGGTGCCGAACGCTACTGCTTCGGCACGATGCCCGGTCAATCGTTCCGCGACCCGCACCAACTCGGCGTCTTCGACCTGCTCGAACGGCGGCACTGCGGGGAATAACGGCGCGTAGTCGATCTTGACCTTATGGCGCTCGGCCAGGGGTTCGAGCTTTTGCCGGATCGCCGCACGCAGCACTGCGGGGTCCATGCCCGGCAAGGGCCGCAGGTCGAATTCCAGGGAGCATTGGCCACAGATGCGGTTGGGGTTGTCGCCACCATGGATACAGCCGAAGTTCATGGTCGGTTGCGGCACGCTGAATTGCGCGTTGCGGTACTCGCGCTGCCAGGCCAGGCGCAGGCCGCGCAGCTCGCCGATGGCGTCATGCATGGCTTCCAGGGCGCTGTGGCCCAGGCTTGGGTCCGACGAATGGCCGCTTTGGCCGAGAATGTCGATGCGCTCCATCATCACGCCTTTGTGCAGGCGGATCGGCTTGAGGCCGGTCGGTTCACCGATTACCGCCGCCCGGCCCAGCGGGCGCCCGGCTTCGGCCAATGCCCGGGCACCGGACATGGAGCTTTCTTCATCGCAGGTGGCGAGGATCAGCAACGGTTGCTTGAACGGTTGGCCCAGCAGCGGCAACACCGCTTCAATCGCCAGCGCGAAAAAACCCTTCATGTCGCAACTGCCCAATCCTACCCAGCGGCCGTCGACTTCCGTCAGCTTGAGCGGATCGGTCTTCCACAACGCAGCGTCATAAGGAACGGTGTCGCTATGGCCGGCCAATACCAGGCCCCCGGGGCCGGTGCCAAAGCTGGCCAGCAGGTTGAATTTGCCGGCGCTGACCGGTTGGATGTCAATGGAGAACCCCAGGTCGCCCAACCAACCGGCGAGCAAATCGATCACCGGTCGGTTGGTCTGGTCGAGAGACGCCTGGGTGCAACTCACCGAAGGCGCGGCAATCAGCGCGGCGAACTGCTCTTTCATGGACGGCAACGGCATACGCGGTCTCCCTACTTCCCGGATGAGCCCCACTATAGAGGCATCTGCACGAGACAATAAACCGTTGCGGCGCGTTGCCGGGCTCAGTCCTGTACACTGCACGACCTTGGCAGCCACTCTTTTCCCCGGCTGCGCTCCCGATCCTGGATTTTCCGGCCATGCAGAAAGAAACCGAAATCAAGCTCCGCGTCAGCCGCGAAACACTCGCCGCGCTGCGTGAGCACCCGCTACTGAAAAAACGCAACAAAAGTGGCTGGGAACGCCGTGAGTTGATGAACCAGTACTTCGACACCCCCGAGCGTGACCTGGCCCAGGCCAAAGTCGCCCTGCGCCTGCGCAAGGACGGTGACGAGATTATCCAGACCCTCAAGACCCGTGGCCAAAGCGTCGCCGGCCTGTCGGAACGCAATGAGTACAACTGGGACCTGCCCAAGGCCAAGCTCGACGTGAAGAAACTCGACGGCGATTGCTGGCCCGAGCAACTGGCCGAGCTGGACAAAAAGACCCTCAAGCCGATCTTCACCACCGACTTCGTGCGCGAGCGCGCCGAAATCGCCTGGGGCCGTGGCAAGGCCAAGGTGGTGATCGAAGCCGCCCTGGACCTGGGCCATGTGGTCGTGGGTAAGCAGAAAGAAGAAATCTGCGAGCTGGAACTCGAACTGCGCGAAGGCGAGCCGGCTGCGCTGCTGGAGTTGGCCGCCGAGCTGGCCGCCACCCTCGCACTGATGCCGTGTGACATCAGCAAGGCCGAGCGCGGCTACCGCCTGTACGACGCCAGCAGCTACTCCCTGAGCCTGCCGGCGCCGCAGATCCACGCCGAAATGCCGCTGGACGACGCCTTCGCCGCAATCATGTGGCACCTGCTCGGCAGCAGCCAGCGCCTGGCCGAGCAATACCGCTTCAATGGCCACTGGCGTCTGCTGCAGGACTGGGTCGACAACCTCGGCGAACTGCGCGCCCTGATCGGCAGCCTCGGCCAGGCAGCACCGCGTCAATCCACCAGCGAACTGCGCAGCGCACTCGATGCACTGCTGGAAGACTGGCGCCCGCTGGTCCAGGCCGGTGACGACGACGAAGACATCCGCAAAGCCGCACCCGAGCAGTTTGCCGAAGAATTGGACGACGTGCGCTGGGGCTTGTTCTCGCTGAGCATGTCACGCTGGCTGATGGCCCGCACCTGGACTGCCGACCGCAACGTGCGCGGCAACCGCCAGGGCGCCGCGCAAATCACCAACTGGCTGCCGCGCCTGCTGGCCGACGATGCCGTCGCCCTGCAACTGCCGCGCTACCAGCAGCAACCGGAAGACCTGGCCGAGCAACTGCCGCGCATCGAACGCATCCAGGCCTGGCTGCACCATGCGCGTAACGTGGTGGACATTGCGGAACTGGATCGCTTGTACGGCGAGTTGAACAAGCTGGCGCAACTGGCCAACCAGCCGATCACCGACGAGTCGCTGGATGCGCGCATGCATCAGGCGATTGCGGTGTATCAGAACCGTGCCTGGAAGACCCTGCTGCGCCTGTAATATCGCCATCGGGGCCTAGCCCCCGATGAGGCCGATCCTGTCAGCGCAATACTGGCAGGCTGGTGGTCGACTTGATCTCGGACAGCGCCACTATCGAGTTGACCTCCTGAATCCCCGGCACCATGGATAACTTCTCGAAGAAAAACCGCTCGTACGCCTCAATGTCCGACGTCACGATGCGCAGCAGAAAATCCACCGCCCCCATCAGCACATAGCACTCCAGCACTTCCGGAAACCCACGAATCGCGTCGGTGAACTCGGTGAAGTTGGATCGGCCGTGGGCGTTGAGTTTGACCTCGGCAAAGATCTGCGTATTCAGGCCGATCTTCTTGCGATCCAGCAGAGTGACCTGGCCGCGAATCACTCCTTCTTCCTTGAGCCGCTGGATGCGTCGCCAGCACGGCGACTGGGACAGGCCGACCTGTTCGGCGATCTGCGCGCTGGACAGCGAGGCGTCCTCTTGCAGCAGGGCCAGGATGCGGCGGTCGTAGGCGTCCAATTCGCTGTGCATAAAAATACCTTGAAGGCTGTCTTTTCTGAATTGAACGATTCGATTAATCGCAAATTATGCCCATCTTAGATAAGAAATCTCCCGAAGCGAATGTAAAAATTTCTCCAATCGAATCTGGAGAGGCAGCATGCATGCCGTCGAAACCACCTACCCCATGACTCGCGTCGATGCGTGGGCTGCCAGCAGCGCCCATTGCCAGGCGCATTACCGGATCGTCGCCGAGGCGGAGCCCGATGTGTTGTGTCGGGTCCTCAACTATTTTGCGTTGCAGTTCCTGACACCGAGCCAGGTCAACGTGAGCCGCCAGGAAGACCTGCTGAACATCGATATCGTGATGGATAGCCTGAGCTGGCATCGCGCCCAAGTGATCGCCGAAAAGATTCGAAACCTGATCAGCGTGTGCACGCTGCATGTATGGCGCGCTGATTCCGTGGGGCCTGCGGCCGTGGCGGCAGCAGCTCGGTAAAGGCCTGCAACATACGCTGGGAGGAAGATATTCGGCGGCTGGCTAGCCTGAAATGTCGTCCGAGGCTACCCAGGAACACCTTCATGTCTGCTGATCACCGATTGGAATTGCATCAGTTGCTCCCGGCGCTGGTCGAGGGAGGGCTGATTGCTCCCGACATCGCGCAGCGCTTATCAGCGCTGCCCGCCGGCAATGCCCAGCACCCGTTGGAGTGCATCGCCGCCCATGGGCCTTCCCTGGAAACCCTGACCCAGTGGCTTGCCCAACATGTGGGGCAACCTTATTGGCGCATCGACCCGCTGAAGATCGATGTTGCAACGGTCGTGCCGCTGATGTCCCACGCATTTGCCCAACGCCACGCCATCCTTGCGGTAGCCGTGGACGCGCAGACCGTCACCGTTGCCAGCGCCCAGCCCCATGTCACCAGTTGGGAATCGGGACTGGCACAAGTGCTCCAGCGCTCGATCAGGCGCGTGGTTGCCAACCCCCAGGACATTCAGCGTTGTATCAGCGAATTTTACCGGCTGGCGAAGTCCGTCAGCGGTGCGGATCAAAAGGTCGCGGGGCCTGGCAACGTCGAGTTGCTCAACCTCGGCGCCAGCGACCAGGAGCCGGACGCCAACGACGCGCATATCGTCAATATCGTCGACTGGCTGTTGCAATACGCGTTCGCCCAGCGGGCCAGTGATATTCATATCGAGCCGTGCCGTGAGCAAGGCCGCGTGCGCTTTCGCATTGATGGCCTGTTGCACGACGTCTATCAATTTCCTCCCCAGGTGACGATGGCGGTGGTCAGCCGCCTGAAAAGCCTCGGGCGGATGAACGTCGCGGAAAAACGCAAACCCCAGGACGGTCGGGTCAAGACCAAAAGCCCTGCCGGCACAGAAGTCGAGTTGCGGCTGTCGACCCTGCCCACCGCCTTTGGCGAAAAGCTGGTGATGCGGATTTTCGATCCGCAGGTGCTGCTCAAGGACTTTGACGAGCTGGGTTTGTCGGCCGAAGACCAGCAGCGATGGCACGACATGACGCGCCACACCAACGGCATCATCCTGGTCACGGGGCCTACCGGTTCAGGCAAGACCAGCACCCTCTACACCACGCTCAAACACTTGGCGACCCGAGAGGTCAATCTTTGCACCGTGGAAGACCCGATCGAGATGGTCGAGCCGGCGTTTAACCAAATGCAGGTACAGCCCAATATCGACCTGACGTTCGCCAGCGGCATCCGAGCCCTCCTTCGCCAGGACCCGGACATCATCATGATCGGCGAGATCCGCGACCAGGAAACCGCCGAGATGGCGATCCAGGCCGCATTGACCGGGCATTTGGTGCTCTCGACGCTGCACACCAACGATTCGCCCAGCGCCATCAGCCGCTTGCAGGAACTGGGCATTGCTCATTATTTGATCAAAGCCACCTTATTGGGCGTAATGGCGCAGCGCTTGGTGCGCTTGCTGTGCCCTCATTGCAAGCGGGTGGCGGGCGATGCTCACGAAGCGGTAGGGTGTGCTGAATGTCGAAACAGCGGGTTTCGCGGGCGCGCCGGGGTGTACGAGCTCATGGTGCTGAATGACTCGCTCAAGGCGCTGATCACCCCAGGCGCCGACGTGCAGTCCCTGCGCAGGGAGGCGGCTGCACAAGGCATGAGCAGCCTGCGCATGGCCGGCGTGGGTAAAGTAAAGGCGGGGCTGACCACGATGGCCGAGGTGTTGCGAGTGACGCCTGGGGATTCGGTAACAAATGCGTTGATTACCCCGGGCTGAAACCGTTCTTATCGGTGACAAGACCGTTACAATCCGCCGAACGTCGTTTAACTGACACCACCAGATAGGGAATCGCTATGCAGATCGGAACCGTACTGCTTCTTTTCGTGGGCTTGGCCATCGCCATCCTGTTCATGGGCTTCAAGGTGGTACCTCAGGGCTATCAGTGGACCGTCGAGCGCTTCGGCCGATACACCAACACCCTCAAGCCGGGCCTGAACATCATCATCCCGGTCATGGACCGCATTGGCCGCAAGATCAACGTGATGGAAAGCGTGCTGGATATTCCGCCCCAGGAAGTCATCACCGCCGACAACGCCACCGTGCAGATCGACGCCGTGTGCTTCTTCCAGGTGGTCAATACCGCCCAGGCCGCCTACGAGGTCAACAACCTCGAACACGCTATCCGCAACCTGCTGCAAACCAATATCCGTACCGTGCTCGGCTCCATGGAGCTGGATGCCATGCTCAGCCAGCGCGACGGCATCAACGAAAAACTGCTGCGCACCGTCGATGAAGCCACGGCGCCGTGGGGCATCAAGATCACCCGGATCGAAATCAAGGACATCAGCCCGCCCGCCGACCTGATGGCCGCCATGTCCGGCCAGATGAAAGCCGAGCGGATCAAGCGCGCACAGATCCTGGAAGCCGAAGGCCTGCGGGCATCGGCGATCCTGACGGCCGAAGGCAAGAAGCAGGCACAGATTCTTGAAGCCGAAGGTGGGCGCCAGGCCGCGTTCCTGGAGTCTGAAGCCCGTGAGCGTCAGGCAGAGGCTGAGGCCCGCGCGACCCAGGTCGTGTCCGAAGCAATCGCCACCGGTAACGTGCAGGCCATCAACTACTTCGTCGCGCAGAAATACATCGATGCCCTTGGCAAATTGGCGTCGGCCAATAACAGCAAAGTGATCCTGATGCCGCTGGAAGCCAGCCAGGTGATCGGCGCTGTCGGCGGCATCGGCGAAATCGTCAAAGCAACCTTCGATAACAAGAAAGCCTGAGGCGATCGCCATGTGGGATTTCCTTCAGCATCTTTCGTTCTGGGATTGGCTCGCACTGGGTACGGTGCTATTGATTCTTGAGGTCTTCGGCGCCGGTGGCTACCTGCTGTGGATGGGCATAGCTGCGGCAGCCGTGGGCGTGATCAAGTTTCTGGTGCCGCCGCTCGGGCTGGAGTGGCAACTGTTGCTGTTCGCTGTGCTGTCGATATTGACAGCGGTGTACTGGTGGAAACGCCAGCGCAGCAGTGCCAAAGCCAGTGACCAGCCGGGGCTCAACGAGCGTGGCTCGGAGCTGATCGGCCGCGTGTTCGTGGTGCATCAGGCGATTGTGGAGGGTCGGGGCAAGGTAAAAGTCGGTGACGGCGTCTGGATGGTGACCGGCCCTGACAGCCCTGTCGGCGCTCAAGTGCGTGTGGTGGGCCTGGAGGGCGTGATCTTGAAGGTAGAAACTGTTTAGTCAGTGATGGAACTCGGTTGGGCTAACTACAATCAAACGGTACAGATCACCCACCCGGAGTCACCCATCATGCGTCTTAAATATGCTGTCGCTACCCTCGCTGTGCTTTCCCTCCCTGTCGGTTCAGCCATGGCCGACAGTTTCTGGCGCAATGTCATCTCGTCGGGCGCCACGACCGGCTCGACCTACCTGACCTTCAAGGACCACAAGCTGGTGGTTGCCGCACAAGACGACGCAGGCAGCTTCGTTGCCAGCGACGGCGGTATCCGCGGCCCGTACCTGGAAGCCGCCATGCAGAAAGTCCGCGCCGACAACCCTGGCCTGCAGGCCACGGATATGGAGCTGGCCAACGCTATCCTGGCGAAAAACGCTATCGCCGCCGAGTAAAACCGCCGGTTAAAACAGCCGCTCCTTGGGAGCGGCTTTTTTGTGCCACTTTTCTTCCTACAGCAAAGACTGTTGAGTTGACGATTGAACAGGAGAAATCCTCTACTTCACTGCTCTCCACCGACGACAAGCTATCGATTCCATCCTTCCCTCAGTGAATGAATCGATAACCATGCGAAAACTCTCTTCCTTTGTGTTCCTCACCGCTATTGCAACGCCTTATGCACAGGCAGATGCCTGGTACGGCTCGGCAAAGTTCAACAGTGCACGCCAGAATCTATCCAGCGCACTGTTGACCAGCCCGCGAGTCACCGAACGAGTGGAGGCGCCTGATAGCACTAAAACATTCACCGGATCCTACTCGGTAGGTTATGCCTTCACCGATGGCTGGCGCGCAGAAGGGGAATACACCCGCTCCGGCAACTCGACCTTCGACTCCTTCTGGTCGCCTTTCAATGCCAACGTCAACCGTCTTGAAGTGAACAGCCAGCGCTTGATGGTCAATGGCTATAAAAACATACCGCTCACTCATTGGCTGTCGTTCTACGGCATGGCGGGGGTGGGCGTCGCGCAAATTGATGCCGAGGGTTATCAGAGCAATGACACCCGCCGCTTTGCCAGCCACCGCCAATATAATTTTACCTACAGCGTAGGCTTGGGCCTGGATGCCAAGGTCAACGACCGCATCACCTTTGGCACAGGTTGGCGTTACGTGGACATGGGCCGTATCGAGACCGGCTACAACACCTTCACCAACCGGATAAACGCTCGTGATGAACAGCTCAAGGGCAAGCTCAGGGAGCAGAACGTATTCTTTGAAACCCGCGTTTCCTTCTGACCGGTAACAGGACATGCCACCGTTCAAGCGGCACTTCCGTGTCCGTGGCATGACGATTCATTCACAGGCGACAGGCTATATTCAGTCTAACCGTGCCACCATGCCGGGACTGAACCCTCGCTTACTCATCGCCAATCTGAAACGGATGCCTTCGTCGTCATGAGCCAACAGCCCTTTCTGCCGTTTTCCAAACCTACCATCGATGAAGCCACCATCTCGGCGGTCGGCGATGTACTGCGCTCGGGCTGGATCACCAGCGGACCGAAAGTGCAGGCGTTCGAGGCGCAGCTGTCGGAATACTTTGGCGGCCGGCCAGTGCGCACCTTCAACTCAGGCACTTGCACAATGGAGATCGCCTTGCGCATCGCCGGTATCGGGCCTGGCGATGAAGTCATCACCACACCGATCTCATGGGTCGCAACAGCCAACGTGATCCTGGAAGTAGGCGCCACGCCGGTGTTCGCCGACATCGACCCGGTCACCCGCAATATCGACCTGGCACAGGTGGAAGCCGCAATTACTCCGCGCACCAAGGCGATCATCCCGGTGTACCTGGCCGGCCTGCCCCTGGACATGCCGATGCTGTACGCACTGGCCAACAAGTACAACCTGCGCATCGTCGAAGACGCCGCCCAGGCCCTGGGCTCCAGTTGGGATGGCGAACGCATCGGTTCCACCGGGGACTTTGTATCCTTCAGCTTCCAGGCCAACAAGAACATCACCTCTTCCGAGGGCGGTTGCCTGGTGTTGAACAATGCCGAAGAAGCCCGCCTGGCGGAAAAATACCGCCTGCAGGGCGTCACCCGCACCGGCTTCGACGGCCTGGACGTGGATGTACTGGGCGGCAAGTTCAACATGACCGACATCGCTGCAGCTATCGGCCTGGGGCAGTTTGCCCACATCGAGAAGATCACCGCCCATCGCCAGCATCTGGCACAGCACTACTTCAAATGTTTCGGCAGTGATTTCGAAGAAAAGTACGGCGCGCAACTGCCGCCGGCCGACTTCGAAAACAGCAACTGGCACCTGTTCCAGTTGGTGCTGCCGGAGCGCCAAGACGGGCTGCCCGCCCGCGCGACCTTCATGGAGAAAATGCAGGCACAGGGTGTTGGCATTGGCTATCACTACCCACCGATTCACCTGCTGAGCCTTTATCGGGCACAGGGGTTCAAGGAAGGTATGTTCCCGGTTGCGGAAAAGGTTGGACGTTTGATCGTGTCGTTGCCGATGTTCACGGCGATGACAGAGGCAGATGTGGAGCGGTCGGTGGCGGCGGTAAAGGCGGTCCTGAAGGCGGACTGAACACTCACGGCCCAGCACGATTGAATGTGGGAGGGAGCAAGGCCCCTCCCACAGGGGGCTCGCGCTTACTCGCCGATGACTGCTTTGTAGCCAGCCGCATCCAGCAGCTTTTCCAGATCAGCCGGGTTGCTTGGCTTGAGCTTGAAGATCCACGCGCCGTAAGGGTCGGAGTTCAGCAGCTCAGGGCTAGCACCCAGCTCCTCGTTGACGGCAATCACTTCACCGGCAACCGGGGCGTAGATATCCGAAGCAGCCTTCACCGACTCAACCACACCTGCCTGGCCTTCGGCTTCAAACGTAGCGCCGACTTCGGCCAACTCAACAAACACCACATCACCCAAAGCTTCCTGAGCATGGTCGGAGATCCCGACGGTCACCGTACCGTCAGCTTCCAGACGGGCCCATTCGTGACTTTCGGCAAAACGCAGGTCGGCAGGGATATCGCTCATAGTCTGTGTCCTCAAGAAGAAATGTCAGCAGCCATTGGCCTGCCGGAAATAGTTAGATCAAGGTTTTGCCATGGCGCACGAAGGTCGGTTTGACCACTCGAACCGGGTACCACTTGCCGCGGATTTCCACTTCGGCCCGATCGGCAGTCGCCGTCGGTACACGCGCCAGGGCAATGGATTTGCTCAGCGTAGGAGAGAAACTACCACTGGTGATCTCCCCTTCGCCAACATTGGCGATGCGAACCACCTGGTGAGCGCGTAAAACCCCACGTTCTTCCAGTACCAGCCCGACCAGTTTGAACTGCACACCGGTGGCCAACTCTGCTTCCAGCGCCGCTCGCCCAATGAAATTGCGCTCGGCAGGTTCCCAGGCAATGCTCCAGGCCATGTTGGCCGCCAGGGGCGAAACGTCCTGGTGAATATCCTGGCCGTACAGGTTCATGCCGGCTTCCAGCCGCAGGGTGTCCCGCGCGCCGAGGCCAATGGGGGAAATACCCGCACCGACCAGATCGTTGAAAAACCCCGGCGCCTGATCGGCAGGCAGGACAATTTCCAGGCCGTCTTCGCCGGTGTAACCCGTGCGGGCGATAAACCAATCGCCGTCGGCATGCCCTTCAAAGGGCTTGAGCTGGTGGATCAGGGTACCGCGAGACTGGGTGACCAGCTCGGCAATCTTCTGCCGGGCATGGGGACCTTGAATGGCGAGCATGGCTAACTCGGGCCGCTCATGCAGGTGCACCTGATAGCTGCCAAGTTGCGCCTGGATCCAGGCCATGTCTTGGTCTCGGGTGGCGGCGTTGACCACCAGCCGGTATCCGGTCTCGGTGCGATAGACAATCATGTCGTCCACCACGCCACCCTGCTCATTGAGCATGGCGCTGTACAACGCACGGCCACAGCCATGCAAACGCTCGACATCATTGGCCAGCAGGTGCTGGAGCCATTCCTTGGCCTGGGGGCCGGTGATATCGATCACGGTCATATGAGATACATCGAACACCCCGCAGTCGCGCCGCACCTGATGGTGCTCCTCAACTTGCGAGCCGTAGTGCAAAGGCATATCCCAACCGCCAAAATCGACCATTTTCGCGCCGAGGGCGAGATGCAGGTCATACAGAGGCGTACGCTGTCCCATGGGTTTCTCCTTCCGGGCTTGGCGAAGGTGCGCAGCGCCGTTGCCCGTGCCGGACACCTTGAATGACAAGGCCTGCAGCCACGTACAGCGACTCGATCCGAAGGACGGACCGCACCGAATGCCGCGCATTGTAGCCGCAAGCCGTAGGACTGGCACCTAACCGATTGGTCGGGCGGAGCGTCGGATCAGCCCGATGACCGGCAGCAGCCCCACCAGCACCAGCGTCAAGGCCGGCAGAGAAGCCCGCGCCCACTCGCCTTCGCTGGTCATTTCAAAGATCCGCACCGCCAGGGTGTCCCAGCCGAACGGGCGCATCAGCAGGGTTGCGGGCATTTCCTTGAGCACGTCGACGAACACCAGCAGTGCTGCACTCAGGGTGCCGGGCAGCAACAGCGGCAGATACACTTTGCAAAACAGTCGCGGCCCACTCACGCCCAAACTGCGGGCAGCTTCCGGCAACGAAGGCCGGATGCGCGCCAGGCTGTTTTCCAGCGGCCCGTAGGCCACGGCTAGAAAGCGCACGAGATACGCCAGCACCAGCGCCGACAGACTGCCCAGCAACAATGGCTTGCCCGCCCCGCCAAGCCAGCCGGACAGCGGCACCACCAGCTCACGGTCCAGGTAACTGAACGCCAGCATGATCGACACCGCCAGCACCGAGCCCGGCAAGGCATAGCCGACATTGGCCAGGCTGATACCGGAGCGAATCGTCCGGGTCGGCGCCAGGCGGTTGGCGAAGGCCAGTACCAGCGCCACGCTGACCGTGATCAGCGCCGCGATACCACCCAGGTACAGGGTATGGACGATCAGGCCCGAATAGCGCTCATCCAGGTCGAACCGGCCGCGCTGCCAGAACCAGGCGACCAATTGCAGCATCGGGATGACAAAAGCACAGGCAAACACCAATCCACACCAGGCACTGGCCGCCGCCGCCTTGAACCCGCGCAAGTGGTACAGCGCCTTGCCCCGTGGCCGTTCATTGCTAGCCCGACTGGCGCCCCGGGCACGCCGTTCGCCATACAGCACCAGCATCACCACCAACAGCAACAGGCTGGCCAGTTGGGCCGCGCTGGACAGGCTGAAAAAGCCGTACCAGGTCTTGTAGATAGCGGTCGTGAACGTATCGAAGTTGAACACCGACACCGCACCGAAATCCGCCAGGGTCTCCATCAGTGCCAACGCCACCCCGGCCCCTATCGCCGGTCGCGCCATGGGCAGGGCCACATGCCAGAACGCCCACAAGGGCGACTGTCCCAGCACCCGCGCCGCTTCCATCAGGCCCTTGCCCTGGGCCAGGAATGCGCTGCGCGCCAACAGATACACGTAGGGATAGAACACCAGCACCAGCACAATGATCACGCCGCTGGTGGAGCGCACCCGTGGCAGGCGCAAGCCGGTGCCGAACCACTCGCGCAGCAGGGTCTGCACGGGGCCTGAAAAATCCAGCAGGCCCACAAACACGAAGGCCAGCACATAGGCGGGAATGGCAAAGGGCAGCATCAACGCCCAGTCGAGCCAACGCCGGCCGGGGAATTCGCAGAGGCTGGTGAGCCAGGCGAGGCTGACGCCCAACAGGGTTACACCGACGCCGACGCCCAGCACCAGGGTCAGGGTGTTACCCAGCAGGCGGGGCATCTGGGTTTCCCACAGGTGGGACCAGATTTGCGCGTCGATGCTTTGCCAGGACAGCAACAGCACGCTCAGCGGCAGCAGCACCAGGGCGGCGACGCTGAAGACCGGCAGGTACCAGCGGCGTTGGGCGGGGTGGGCCAAGGGTGGGTTCTCAATAATGAAATCTTCAAATCACCACAATCCAATGTGGGAGGGGCTTGCCCCCGATGGCGGTGGATCAGTCAACGATGAGTAGACTGACACTCCGACATCGAGGGCAAGCCCCCCTCCACATTTGGATCTGCGGCGTCCTACAAATTGTACTTAGTTCCAGCCCGCCCGATCCATCAGGCGAATGGCTTCAGCCTGGCGCTTGCCCGCCACTTCCACCGGCAATGTATCCGCCACGAACTTGCCCCAGGTCGCCACTTCAGCCGACGGCGGTACCGCCGGGTTGGCCGGGAATTCCTGGTTCACGTCGGCAAAGATCTTCTGCGCCTCAGGCGTGGTCATCCACTCCACCAATGCCTTGGCGGCTTCCGGGTGTGGCGCGTGTTTGGTCAAGCCGATGCCCGACAGGTTCACATGCACGCCACGGTCGCCCTGGTTCGGCCAGAACAGCTTCACCGCCAGGTCCGGCTTCTGCTTGTGCAGACGGCCGTAGTAGTAGGTATTGACGATACCCACGTCGCATTGCCCGGCGTTGATCGCCTCCAGCACCGCGATGTCATCGGAGAACACGTCGGTAGACAGGTTATTCACCCAGCCCTTGACGATTTCTTCGGTCTTCGCCGCGCCGTGGGTTTCGATCAGGGTGGCCGTCAGCGACTGGTTGTAGACCTTTTTCGCCGTGCGCAGGCACAGGCGGCCTTCCCACTGTTTGTCGGCCAGGGCTTCGTAGGTGGTCAGGTCACCCGGTTTGACCCGGTCGGTGGAGTACGCGATGGTCCGCGCGCGCAGGCTCAAACCGGTCCAGGCATGCGCCGAAGAGCGGTATTGCAGGGGAATGTTCTTGTCGATTACCGGGGAGGTGAACGGTTGCAGAATGCCCATTTGCTCGGCCTGCCAGAGGTTGCCGGCATCCACGGTGAGCAGCAGGTCGGCGGTGGCGTTTTCGCCCTCGGCCTTGATGCGCTGCATCAGAGGCGCTTCCTTGTCGGTGATGAACTTCACCTGTACGCCGGTCTTTTGGGTGTAGGCATCGAACACCGGTTTGATCAGTTCGTCGATACGCGAGGAGTAGACCACCACTTCGTCGGCTGCCTGCACGGTGGTGCTGCCGATCAGGGTGAGTGCCAGGGCAGTCAGGAGGCGCTTGGGTGCCAACATGGGTGCGGTCTCTCATTTGCAAAATAAGCGCAAATGATAGGGACTCACATTTGGTAACGCTCGGCGGAGCCGTTACCAAATGTTGCACAAACCTGTCAGGGCTTGGCCAGGTCCGGCAGATCCCCGCTCAACCCGAGGGCCTGGCGCACAAACACGGCCTTGGCCTCGGGCATCTGGTCGACCATCTTCAACCCGGCATTACGCAACCAGCGCAGCGGCAGTTGATCGGCCTGGAACAAGCGCTCAAAGCCTTCCATCGCCGCCATCAGGGCCAGGTTATGGGGCATGCGTCGGCGCTCGTAACGGCTGAGCACCTTCACATCGGCCAGACGTTCACCGCGCTCGGTGGCCGACAACAACACTTCGGCCAGCACCGCCGCATCGAGGAAACCCAGGTTGACGCCCTGCCCGGCCAATGGATGGATGACATGGGCGGCGTCGCCGATCAATGCCAGGCCCTCGGCCACATAGCGTTTGGCGTGGCGCTGACGCAAGGGTACGCACACACGCGGATCGGCGCTGACCACGCTACCGAGGCGCCCTTCAAAGGCGCGCTCCAGTTCACGGCAGAAGCTTTCATCATCCAGCGCCATCAGGCGTTCGGATTCAACCGGCGTAGTCGACCAGACGATCGAGCACCAATCTTGCTGCCCGTCCCGCTCCAGCGGCAAAAACGCCAGCGGGCCGGTGTCGGTAAAGCGTTGCCAGGCCGTGCGCTGGTGCGGCTGGCTGCTGCGCACGCTGGTAACGATGGCGTTATGCAGGTAGTCCCATTCACGGGTCGCGGTGCCGGTCAGGCGGCGCACGGCGGAGTTGGCGCCATCGGCGGCCACCACCAGCGGCGCGCGCAATTTTCGGCCATCGGCCAGGGTCAGCAGCCAGTCATCGCCGGAGCGGCGCATCTGCTCCAGGCGCGCATTCGCCAGCAGGCCCAGGTCGCAGTCGTGCAGACGCTCGAGCAAGGCATCCTGGACCACGCGGTTCTCGACGATATGCCCGAGCACTTCGGCATGCACACTGGCCGCCGAAAAGTGAATCTGCCCGGTGCCGCTGCCATCCCACACCTGCATCTCGCCGTACGGGCTGGCGCGTCGTTCAACGATGCCATCCCACACACCGAGGCGCTCGAGGATGCGCTGGCTGGCCGCCGACAAGGCACTCACACGGGGTTCGAAGGCCGCCTCGCGGTCGAACGGCTTGACGCTCAGCGGGCTGCCGTCGAGCAGCAGCACTTGCAGGCCGCTGCCTTGCAATGCCAGCGCCAGGGCGCTTCCGACCATTCCGGCCCCGACAATCAGCACATCTGCGCGCATGTCCATGCTTTAAGCCTGTCTCGCTGGCGGCTTGCACCGCACGTAAAAGGATTGATGAGTCTCACGCATCGGGACGCGTCCCCAGGCCCATGGCCTGACGGGCGAACCAACGCTTGGCCGGTGGCAGCAGGTCCAGGCCCAGCAGGCCCATATTGCGGCCCAGGGCGACCAGCGGTTGCGCGCTGCCAAACAGCCGCGTGACCTGGTCGGAGAAACCCACGGTCAACTTCTGATCCATGCGCTGACGCTCGCGATAAGCCTGCAACGTCGCCAGGTCGCCCGGCACCGCCGGCCCGGCCAACAGGGCCTCGGCCAAGGCGTGCGCATCACGCAGGGACAGGTTGAACCCCTGCCCGGCAATCGGGTGCAGGCTGTGGGCAGCATTGCCGAGGATCGCCAGGTGCGAGCGCACTTGCTCTTCGGCTTCCACCAGGGTCAACGGATACAGATGACGGGCGCCGACTTGCTTGAGGGTGCCCAGGCGGTAGCCGAACACGCCCTGCAACTCGCTCAGGAAGCTGCGTTCATCGAGATTGGCCAGGCGCTGTGCGTCCATGCCGATACGGGTCCATACCAGTGCGCAACGGTTGTCCGGCAGCGGCAGCAGGGCCATCGGGCCTTCATCGGTGAAACGCTCGAACGCTTCGCCGTTGTGGGCTTCGCTCGGGGTGATGTTGGCGATCAGTGCGCTCTGGTTGTACGGGCGGGTTTTCACGCCAATGCCCAGTTGCTCGCGCAGGCCGGAGCGGCCGCCGTCGGCGAGCACCGCGAGGTCGCATTCCAGCACGGTTTCATCGTTGAGGGTCAGGCGGTAGCCATCGGGCAGCGGCTCCAGGCGTGTGACTTCCGCCGGGCAGCGCCAACTCACCACGTCCTTGTCCAGGCCTTGCCACAGGCATTGGCCGAGCCAGGCGTTTTCCACCACGTAACCGAGGGCTGGCACGCCCTCCTCCATGGCGGACAGTCGCGCAGTGGAGAAGCGCCCACGGTCCGACACATGGATCTGCTTGATCGGCTCGGCGCGGCGCGAGATCTGCTGCCACAGGCCCAGGCGCTGATAAATCTGCCGGGCGCCGTAGGACAGCGCCGAAGACCGCGCATCGTAGCTCGGCTGGTAGCTGTCGCCGGGCGCGAAGGGTTCGATCAGCACGATCTTCCAGCCACGCGCCTTGGCACCGGCCTGCAACGCCAGCGCCAGGCTCGCGCCCACCAGGCCGCCACCGATAATCGCCAGGTTGACCCGGCTCATCGGGCGGCCGCCATCAGGGCTTCGATTTCAACGACGCTCTTGGGGGCGCCGCCGGTCAGGATTTCACAGCCTTGCTTGGTCACCACCACGTCGTCCTCGATACGTACACCAATGCCACGCCATTTTTTTGCGACGGTCTGGTTATCCGGCGAGATATAAATGCCCGGTTCCACCGTCAGCGCCATGCCAACTTCCAGTACACGCCATTCGCCGCCCACCTTGTACTCGCCCACATCATGCACATCCATCCCCAGCCAATGGCCGGCGCGGTGCATATAGAAGGGTTTGTAGGCTTCACTGGCGATCAGCTCGTCGACGTCGCCCTTCAGCAACCCCAGCTTCACCAGTCCGGCAGTGATGACCTGCACCGTCGCCTCGTGGGCCTGGTTCCAATGTTTGTTCGGCGCGATCTCGGCAAAGGCGGCTTCCTGGGAAGCCAGCACGATTTCATAGATCGCCTTCTGTTCCGGCGAAAATTTGCCATTGACCGGCCAGGTGCGCGTGATGT
The DNA here is from genome assembly GCF_059416305.1 of Pseudomonas sp. GW821-FHT09D08. NCBI lineage: Bacteria > Pseudomonadati > Pseudomonadota > Gammaproteobacteria > Pseudomonadales > Pseudomonadaceae > Pseudomonas > Pseudomonas sp. GW821-FHT09D08. The sequence continues at coordinate 414,350 of NZ_JBWKOX010000004.1, read as the reverse complement.
CGCTGGCGTAACAGTCGATTTCGCAACCGGCATCGATCAGCACCAGGTCGCCGTCCTTAAGCACGGCGTCATTCTGCTGGTAATGCAGGATGCAGCTGTTGCGCCCGGTGGCGACGATGGAGCCATAGGCCGGCATCTTCGAACCGCCCTTGCGGAATTCGTAATCCAGCTCGGCTTCCAGGCTGAACTCATGCAAGCCGACGCGGCTGGCCTGCATGGCCTTTACATGGGCCGCGCAGGAAATTCGCGCGGCCTCGCGCATCACCTTCACTTCTGCCGCCGATTTATACAGGCGCATGTCGTGGAGCAGATGATCCAGGGCAACAAACTCGTTCGGTGGCTGGGCGCCAAGGTGCGCTTTGGAGCGGATGACGTTGATCCACTCCATCAGGTGCCGATCGAATTCGGCGTTGCTGCCCATGGCCGAATACACCCGGTCGCGGCCTTCGATCAGGCCGGGCAGGATGTCGTCGATATCGGTGATGGGGAAGGCATCGTCGGCGCCAAAGTCACGGATGGCGCCTTCGGTACCGGCACGCAGGCCGTCCCACAATTCGCGCTCGGCATTGCGTTCGCGGCAGAACAGCACGTACTCGCCATGCTGGCGACCGGGCATCAGCACGATCACCGCTTCCGGCTCGGGGAAGCCGCTCAGGTACTGGAAGTCGCTGTCCTGGCGATAGACGTGCTCCACATCGCGATTGCGGATCGCCACGGCGGCAGCCGGCAGGATCGCGATGCTGTTGGGTTCCATCTGCGCCATGAGCGCCTTGCGACGCCGGGTGTATTCCGCTTTGGGGATATGGATCATGGGCAGATGGGCTTCCTTTTCTTAGTGCAGCGAAGGCTTGGGTGCAGCAGGCTCAGCGGACTTCCTGGTCTCGGTGAACAGCAGCAATGGCGCGACGCGCAGGTATTCCATGACTTCCATGTAGTCGCCTTCGCCGTCTTCGGACTCTTCCAGGGCATCTTGCACCTGGGAGATGGCCGCCAGGTCCTGCAGCACTTCCTTGGCGTCGGTGCTCAGTTCCAGGCCGCCGGCGTTCACGCCGAAACCGTGGAGGAAGCCCTGGCACCATTGGCCCAGTGCGGCGGCGCGTTCGGGGAGCGGTGCATCGTCGGTCGGCAGCAGCAGGACCACGGTGACGTCATCACCGGTCAGTTCGCCCTTGACCATCTCTTGCAGGCCGATCAGCGCGTTACGCACGTTGTCGGTCGGTTCGGTTTCCAGCAGCTCGGCCACATCGGCCAGCCAGTTGTCGGCATCAAAGCCAACACCGGTGCAACTGCGGCCGAGCAGCACGCCATGCAGCTCGGCGGGCGAGCAAGGATGGCCGCTGGTGCTCAGCAGTTTGGAAAAAGCATCGTACGGGGAGTTCTGAATGGGCATGGTGAGCTAGGCGCCAAACGGCGCAATGTCTAGAATGGAGCGCTGTATCCTAGCACCGGCAGACGTACCAAGACTATCGAGGGCGTCAGATCGTTTATCCTGCAGTTGCCATTCATCAGACAAATCCAGTGGAACCCAATGGAAGACACCGACCTGCAAGCGCTGATGGCCAGACTCGAATTGCTAATTACTCGGGTCGAGCAACTTAAGAGTCAAAACGGACTCCTATTAGCTCAGGAAAAGACCTGGCGCGAGGAACGCGCTCACCTCATTGAAAAAAACGAAATCGCCCGGCGTAAGGTCGAATCGATGATTTCGCGCCTGAAGGCCCTGGAGCAAGACTCATGAGTTCAAGCAATAGCGTCACCGTGCAGATCCTCGACAAAGAATATTCGATCATCTGCCCCCAGGAAGAGCGCAACAACCTGGTGAGCGCCGCCCGCTACCTGGACGGCAAGATGCGTGAAATCCGTAGCAGCGGCAAAGTCATCGGTGCCGACCGCATCGCCGTTATGGCCGCCCTGAACATTACCCACGACCTGCTGCATAAGCAGGAGCGCCCTGACGTACAGGCCAGCGGCTCGACGCGCGAGCAGGTGCGCGACCTGCTCGAACGCGTCGACCTGGTGCTTTCCAGCGACACAGAGCAACCCAAGGGCTGATTGCCGCGACTGTTTAAGGTATACTCGCCCCACTCCCTGGCGTGCTTGCCAGTCGGCGATGTCCCGGAGCCGATTCGCACTACCCTGGAAGTTGCACGTTGGGCTGGTGTGCATGTCCGCTAGACGGAAAGCCTTAAAGCCTACTGCTTCTTCCACCTTGAACTTTCGGGTTCAAGGGCTGAGTCGACAGCGGCTCTGTCGGGGAGCCTGAATTCCAGAACTCAATGCCAGTCCCCGGACTGGCATTGTTTTATGAGCCGAAAAACCATGAACGAACCTGCGCCGCTTTCCCGTCCGCACCTTCGACGCATGTTGCGCAAAGCCCGCCGCGCCCTCACGCCGAGCGAGCAGCGCCAGGCCGCCCATGGCCTGTATCGGCAACTGGCACAGCACCCGCTGTTTCGCCGGGCCAAACATATTTCCCTGTATCTACCGACGGACGGTGAAATCGATCCGCGCCTGCTGCTGCGTGCGGCACAGCGCCGGGGCAAGGCCACTTACCTGCCGGTGCTCAGCGCCTGGCCACGGACCAAGATGGTGTTCCAGCGCGTGAAGCCTGGGGAAACGCTGCTGCCCAATCGCTTTCGCATTCTGGAGCCACGGGTCAATGCCAGGCGCCAGCGCAAGGTATGGGCGCTGGATCTGGTGTTGCTGCCGTTGGTGGGGTTCGATGATACCGGTGGCCGCCTGGGCATGGGCGGCGGTTTCTACGACCGCAGCCTCGCCTATCTGGCACGCCGCAAAAGCTGGCGCAAGCCGGCGCTGCTGGGCCTGGCCCATGAATGTCAGAAGGTCGATCGATTGGCACAGGCCAGCTGGGATGTGCCGTTGGCTGGCACCGTTACCGACAGGCAGTGGTATGTCGCAGAAACGCCGCAGGAAGCTACGGCGTCTTGAAGAAGGGTCAGCGCTTGAAGGGTTGCGGCTGCTGCTGAGTCAGTTCAACTGGCGCATCGGTCTTGTTCGACCACAAGCTTTGCGCATACCCGGTGGTCACGACGCCCAGACCAAACAAAATCACCAATATCCATAGTAAATCCGGTTTACGTTGCATCGATTGCCCCCCTTCAGGCATCTCGTACACGATGACAACAACGTTCCAAAGTAGTCCGTTGCAGCTGCGTCAAGCTTAAAATCCCGGCATTCTGCGATAACGTGAACCAACACGCAAACCTTGACGCCAACCGACTGTCGGTTTGTCATCAAATTGCCTGACAACTTGCCCACCGCCTTTTTCAGGAGCGCAAAAATGGCCTACTGGCTGATGAAATCCGAGCCCGACGAACTCTCCATCAACGGCCTGGAAACGCTGGGCGAAGCGCGCTGGGACGGGGTACGCAACTACCAGGCACGCAACTTCCTGCGCGCCATGGCGGTGGGTGACCAATTTTTCTTCTACCACTCCAGTTGCCCCGAGCCCGGCATTGCCGGCATCGGCAAGATCATCGCGGCCGCCTATCCGGACCCTACCGCGCTGGAGCCGGACAGCCACTACTTCGACGCCAAGGCCACCCCGGAGAAAAACCCGTGGAGTGCGATCAACGTCGCGCACGTCCAGACCTTTCCCAAGGTGCTGGGGCTGGGCTACCTGAAACAGCAAACCGCCCTCGCCGAATTGCCCCTGGTACAAAAGGGCAGTCGCTTGTCCGTGATGCCGGTCACGGCAGAACAATGGGCGGCGGTGCTGGCACTGCGCTGACCAGAACCCTGCGGTCACGCTCCCGGCGCATGCATCTGCACCTGAACCGGGTTAGGCTTGCGCTTCATTTGACCGGTATCAACGCCCCTCGGGCTGCCTCGGTCAAACTAGGACGCTAACGCCGCAGGATGCACCCATGTCGATCACGCCCCGCTCCTCCCACTTGTTTGCCGCTTTGTTGATTGCCTTGTTGCTCGCCGCCGGCGGCTTCGGTTACTGGAAGTCCACCCAGGATCGCCTGCCCGAAGGCTTGGGCATGGGCAACGGCCGCCTGGAGTCCACCGAAGTGCAGATCGCCGCCAAGATCCCCGGTCGCCTGGCGGAGGTGCGGGTGGATGAAGGTGACAAGGTGCTCAAGGGCCAGTTGCTGGCGCGCATGGACACCCGCACCCTGGAAGCCCAGCGCGCCCAGGCCGAAGCCGAAGTGCTGCGCGCCAGGGAAAACTTCGCCGCCGCCGAGGCCAATGTGCAACTGCGCCAAAGCGAGCAACTGCTGGCCAACCAGGAACTCAAGCGTACCCAGGAACTGTACAAGCGCGGCTTTGCCAGCAGCCAGTTGATCGACCAGCAGCAGGCCCGCCAGAACACCGGCAACGCTGCCGTGATCGCCGCGCAAGCCCAGGTCAATTCGGTCAAGGCCGCCATCGGTGCCGCCCAGGCCCAGGTCGCCCAGTTGACCAGCGAAATCGATGACAGCAGCCTGCGCGCGCCCATCGACGGCATTATCCAACTGCGCCTGGCCGAGCCCGGCGAGGTCCTCGGTGCCGGCGGACGCGTGCTGTTGTTGATCGACCCCGAGGATCAGTACATGAACCTCTACCTGCCCGCCTCCGTCACCGGGCGCCTGACGGTGGGCAGTGACGCACGCATCCTGCTCGATGCCCTGCCCCAGCAACCGCTGCCGGCGAAAATCAGTTTTGTTGCCGCCAAGTCGCAGTTCACCCCCAAGGAAGTGGAAACCCGCGATGAACGCCAGAAACTGGTGTTTCGCGTCAAGCTGCGCCTGACCCAACCCAGCGCCGTGCCCCAGGCCAAACCGGGCATGCCCGGCGCCGGCTACGTGCGCATGGCTGACATCGACTGGCCGGCCAACCTGCAATGACCGGCCTGGCGCTGCACGCCACCGCCATCAACCACCGTTACGGCAAGCAGCAGGCCTTGATCGACATCGCCTTCAGCCTGCCCACCGGCACGCGCTGCGGACTGATCGGCCCGGATGGTGCAGGCAAGTCGAGCCTGTTGGGGTTGATCGCCGGGGTTAAAAAGCTCCAGGACGGCCAACTGGAGGTGCTCGGCGGCTCCATCCAGGACCGCCGCCACCGCAACAGCCTGTACCCGCGCATCGCCTTCATGCCCCAGGGCCTGGGCGGCAACCTGTACCCCGAACTGTCCATCAGCGAAAACATCCGCTTCTTCGCCACGCTGTTCGGCCTGTCCAACGCCGACTGCGACCAGCGCATGCACAACCTGCTGTTGGCCACCGACCTTGCACGCTTTGCCGAGCGCCCGGCCGGCAAGCTCTCCGGTGGCATGAAGCAGAAGCTCGGCCTGTGCTGCGCGCTGATCCACGACCCGGACCTGTTGATCCTCGACGAACCCACCACCGGCGTCGACCCACTGTCGCGGCGGCGCTTCTGGGAACTGGTCGAGACCGTACGCAGCGAGCGCCCGCAACTGACGCTGCTGGTGGCCACCGCCTACATGGAAGAAGCCGAACAGTTCGAACACTGCCTGATGCTCGACCGTGGCAAGCTGATCGCCGACGGGCTCAGCAGCGAACTGGCGGCAGCGACCCCCAGCGGCAAACTGGATGAGGCCTTCACCCACTTCCAGGGCGACAGCGCCCACGGCAACCAACCACTGGTGATCCCGCCAAGGGAAAACGCCAACACCGATATCGCCATCGAAGCCCACGACCTGACCCTGCGCTTCGGCGACTTCACGGCGGTGAACAAGGTCAGCTTTGCCATCGGCCGTGGCGAGATCTTCGGCTTCCTCGGCTCCAACGGCTGTGGCAAGACCACCACGATGAAAGTCCTCACCGGGCTGATGCCCGCCACCGAAGGCAGCGCCACGCTGCTGGGCAACCCGGTGAACGCCAAGGACCTGGCCACCCGCAAGCGCGTAGGGTTCATGTCGCAAAGCTTCTCGCTGTATGGCGAACTCAGCGTGCGCCAGAACCTGGTGCTGCATGCGCAACTGTTCGATTTGCCCAAGGCCGACAGCGGCCCGCGCATCGATGAGCTGATCCAGCGCTTCGACCTCGGTGAAGTGGCCGAGCAGCCGTCCGGGGAACTGCCCCTCGGCCTGCGCCAACGCTTGTCATTGGCCGTGGCGGTGCTGCATCGCCCGGAAGTATTGATCCTCGATGAGCCCACCTCGGGCGTCGACCCGGCAGCCCGGGATGATTTCTGGCGGCTGTTGATCGAGTTGTCCCGCGAGCAAGGGGTGACGATCTTCCTGTCTACCCACTTCATGAATGAAGCCCAGCGCTGCGACCGCATCTCCTTGATGCATGCCGGCAAGGTACTGGCCTGCGATACACCGGACGCACTGCAAAGGCAATTCAACGGCGACACCCTGGAAGCCGCGTTCGTCACCTGCCTTGAGCAAGCCCAAGGCGATGCCGAACCCGCCACGTCGGCCAAAACCGTCAGCGAAACCCATGCGCCGCCCATCAGCAAGCGTGGTTTCAGCCTGTCTCGCCTGCTGGCCGTGGCCAGCCGCGAAGGCAAGGAATTGCTGCGCGACAAAGTGCGCATGGCCTTCGCCCTGCTCGGTGCGATGTTCATGATGGTGATCTTCGGCTACGGCATTTCCCTGGACGTGGAAAACCTCGCCTTCGCCGTCTACGACCAGGACCAGACGCCGCAAAGCCGCGCCTATCTGGAAGCCTTCCGCAGCTCGCGCTACTTCGCCGAGCAGGCGCCGATCCAAAACGCCCCCGAATTACACCGACGCCTGCAACGCTCGGAAATCAAACTGGCCCTGGAGATCCCGCCCGGCTTTGGTCGCGATCTCTATGCCGGGCGCCAACCCACCGTGGCCGCGTGGCTCGATGGCGGCATGCCGTTTCGTGCGGAAACCAGCCGCAACTATGTGGAGGCGGTGCACCAAGGCAACCTGCAGCAACTGGCCGAACTGAGCAGCCTGCCGCGCAGCACCCAGGCAGCCGCCAAACTGGAAACCCGTTTTCGCTATAACCAGGACGTGGTCAGCGTGAATGCCATCGGCCCCGGCGTGATGGCACTGATCCTGGCGTTTATCCCGGCGATGCTCACCGCCCTGGGCATCGTGCGCGAGAAAGAACTGGGTTCAATCACCAACTTCTACGCCACACCCCTGACGCGCCTGGAGTTCCTGTTGGGCAAACAGGCGCCTTACCTGGCCGTGAGCCTGGTCAACCTGGCGCTGCTGGTGGCGATGAATCGCTGGCTGTTCGGCGTGCCGTTCAAGGGCAGCGGCCTGACGCTGGCGTTTGGCGGGCTGCTGTATGTGCTGGCCACCACCAGCATGGGCCTGCTGATTTCCGCGTTCACCCGCACCCAGATCGCGGCGATCCTCGGCACCATGATCATCACCAGCCTGCCAACCATCCAGTTTTCCGGGCTGATCGTGCCGCGCTCGTCCCTGGAGGGCGCCGCCGCCTTGATGGGCGCACTGTTTCCGGCCGGGCACTTTTTGGATATTGCCGTGGGCACCTTCACCAAGGCCCTGGATCTGCGCCAGTTGTGGCCGCAATGCCTGGCGCTGTTCGGCTTCTTTATCGGGTTCACCGGGTTGAGCCTGGTCATGCTCAAGAAGCAGGAGGCCTGATGCACAAGCTCGCACACATCTTCCGGCTGGGCATCAAGGAACTCACCAGCCTGCGTCACGACAGCGTCTTGCTGCTGTTTCTGTTCTACGCCTTCACCGTCGCCATCTACATGCCCGCCGCCGGCTCGGTGATCGGCGTGCACAACGCCAGCGTGGCGTTTGTCGATGAAGACCACAGCGCGCTCTCCCGGCAGATGGCCGAGGCGCTGCAACCGCCCGAATTCCAACCACCGGCACCGTTGGCCTATGACCAGCTGGACAAGGTGATGGACAGCGGCCAGTACACCTTCGTGATCAACGTACCGGCCAACTTTCAGGCCGACCTGTTGGCCGGTCGCCAGCCTGGCGTGCAGGTGAACGTCGACGCCACGGCGATGAGCCAGGCGTTCATGGGCGCGGGCTATATCGGGCGGATCTTCCAGCGCGAATTGCTCAGCTACAGCGGGCAAACCGACGCCACCCGCCAGGCGCCCGCGCTGCTCACGACCCGAGCACTGTTCAACACCAACCTGGAGGGCGGCTGGTTCCTGGCCGTGATCCAGATCGTCAACAACATCACCATCCTGGCCATCGTGCTCACCGGCACCGCATTGCTGCGTGAGCGCGAGCACGGCACCCTCGACCACCTGCTGGTACTGCCGCTGACCGCACTGGAAATCATGCTGGCGAAAATCTGGAGCAATATGCTGGTGGTGGTGCTGTGCACCTGGCTATCGCTGGAGGTGGTGGTCAAAGGGCTGCTCGGCGTGCCGCTGGCCGGGTCGCTGGGGTTGTTCCTGTTTGTAACCGCCCTGTATCTGTTTGCCAGTACGGCACTGGGGATCTTCCTCGCCACCCTCGCCCGCTCCACGCCGCAGTTCGGCTTGCTGGCGATCCCGGTGATTATCCCGATGCTGCTGTTGTCAGGCGGCAGCACGCCGCTGGACAGCATGCCCGAGTGGTTGCAGTGGGTGATGCAGGGCTCGCCGTCGACGCACTTTGTGAGCCTGAGCGCAGCGATTTTGTTTCGCGATGCGGGGGTGAGTGTGGTGTGGCCGGACTTGCTGGCGCTGGCGGGGATCGGGCTGTTGTTTTTTGCGGTGGCGTTGGCGCGGTTCAGGAAGAGCCTGGCTTCCTGAACCGCAAGCCAGGCTGATTACTGAATGATCAGGTTATTGAACAGCAGGTCTTCCACCATGGGCTTGCCCGTCTCGTCGCTCATTACTTGCTGGGTTTGCTTGAGGGCTTCCTGGCGCAGCTTTTCCTTGCCGTCGACCGTGCTCATGGTCTCGTTGGTCTGCTGGGTGAACAACGCGACCAACTGGTTACGAATCAATGCGTCGTTGGCCTTGACCGCTTTGGCGGCTTCTTCGCCGGTCACGCGCAGGGCGATGTCGGCCTTGAACACTTTGAGCTTGGCTGTGCCATCCAGGCCGTAGTTACCCACGAACGGTGGGCTCAGGCTGATGTAACTGACCTTCGGCGCCTCGCCTTCTTTGGCTTCTTCGGCCTGGGCTGCCATCGGCAAGGTCAGGGCCAGCATCAATAGGATCCACGCTTTCACAGTTCATTCCTCACATTCGGTTGCCGGGTAGCATAACGCTAGCAAGGCAGAGCACAAGCTTATGGCGACTTATCAGGGCCGAGCATGCTCGTTGACCCGCAGGCCTACCCTCCTACACTTATCGGCCACGACACCAAAAGGAATAGCCCGATGAAAGCTGTGCTGTGCAAAGCCTTCGGCCCCGCCGAAACCCTGGTGCTGGAAGACGTCGCAAGCCCCACGATCAAGAAGAACGAAATCCTGCTGGACGTGCATGCCGCCGGGGTCAACTTCCCCGACACCCTGATCATCGAGGGCAAATACCAGTTCAAGCCGCCCTTCCCGTTCTCGCCGGGTGGCGAGGCATCGGGGGTGGTCAGCGAAGTGGGGGAAAAGGTCAGCCACCTGAAAGTCGGTGACCGGGTCATGGCACTCACTGGCTGGGGCAGCTTCGCCGAACAGGTCGCGGTGCCGGGCTACAACGTGTTGCCAATCCCGCCGACCATGGATTTCAACACCGCCGCCGCCTTCAGCATGACCTACGGCACCTCCATGCACGCGCTGAAACAACGCGCCAACCTGCAACCCGGCGAAACCCTGCTGGTGCTCGGCGCTTCCGGCGGCGTGGGCCTGGCCGCCGTGGAAATCGGCAAGGCCATGGGGGCGCGGGTGATCGCCGCCGCGAGCAGTGCCGACAAACTCGCCGTGGCCAAGGCCGCCGGCGCCGATGAACTGATCAACTACAGCGAAGCCAGCCTCAAGGATGAAATCAAGCGCCTGACCGACGGTAACGGCGCCGATGTGATCTACGACCCGGTGGGAGGCGACCTGTTTGACCAGGCCATCCGCGCGATTGCCTGGAACGGCCGCCTGCTGGTGGTGGGTTTTGCCAGCGGGCGCATCCCGGAGCTGCCGGTGAACCTGGCACTGCTCAAGGGTGCGGCGGTGGTCGGGGTGTTCTGGGGTTCGTTTGCCCAGCGCCAGCCCCAGGACAATGCGGCGAACTTCCAGCAACTGTTCACTTGGTACGGTGAGGGCAAGCTCAAGCCGTTGGTGTCGCAGGTGTATCCGCTGGAGCAGGCTGCCCAGGCGATTAATGACCTGGGCCAACGCAAGGCGGTGGGCAAGGTGGTCGTTCGAACCCGCTGACCGACCTGAAATGCAATCAAATGTGGGAGGGGGCTTGCCCCCGATGGCAGTGGGTCAGCTACAGATAAGCTGACTGACCTACCGCTATCGGGGGCAAGCCCCCTCCCACATTTGTTCTCCATTGGTCTGATAAACGCTGAGCGACCACCATTTATCTATTAGCGACATGTTCATAAGAGAACATGCAATTGCTCTCATTTCCTGTGTTTGCGCATAAGAGGCAATGCTATTTTCGGTAACGAAACTGTAACATTCGCATCCGCAGTCAAAACAAGAAATTTGGAGCTCTTGAATGTTTGCTTTCTTTCGTCCTGCCGCACACCAGGCGTCTCTGCCTGAAGAAAAAATCGACAGTACCTACCGACGGCTGCGCTGGCAGATCTTCGCCGGTATTTTCTTCGGTTATGCAGGGTATTACCTGCTGCGCAAAAACTTCTCCCTGGCCATGCCCTACCTGATCGACGAGGGTTACACCCGGGGTGAGCTGGGCCTGGCGATGTCGGCCATCGCGATCGCCTATGGCCTGTCCAAGTTCCTCATGGGCCTGGTGTCCGACCGCTCCAACCCGCGTTACTTCCTGCCCTTCGGCCTGCTGGTTTCAGCCGGGGTGATGTTCATTTTCGGTTTCGCGCCTTGGGCGACGTCCAGCGTGACCATGATGTTCATTTTGCTGTTCATCAACGGCTGGGCCCAGGGCATGGGCTGGCCGCCCAGTGGCCGGACCATGGTGCACTGGTGGTCGCAGAAAGAACGCGGCGGCGTGGTGTCGGTGTGGAACGTGGCGCACAACGTCGGCGGCGGCCTGATCGGCCCGCTGTTCCTGCTGGGCATGGCCTGGTTCAACGACTGGCATGCGGCGTTCTATGTACCGGCCACGGTGGCCTTGGCGGTGGCGGCGTTTGCCTTCATCACCATGCGCGACACCCCGCAATCGGTGGGCCTGCCGCCAATCGAGCAGTACAAGAACGACTACCCGGAAGGCTACGACGCCAGCCACGAAGACGAATTCAGCGCCAAGGAAATCTTCGTCAAGTACGTGCTGCGCAACAAAATGCTCTGGTACATCGCCTTCGCCAACGTGTTCGTCTACCTGCTGCGCTACGGCGTACTGGACTGGGCACCGACCTACCTCAAGGAAGCCAAGCACTTCACGGTGGATAAATCGTCCTGGGCGTACTTCTTCTACGAGTGGGCAGGTATTCCGGGCACGCTGCTGTGCGGCTGGATGTCGGACAAGATCTTCCGTGGCAACCGTGGCCTGACCGGCATCGTGTTCATGGCCCTGGTGACCGTGGCGACCCTGGTGTACTGGCTCAACCCGCCGGGCAACCCGATGGTCGATATGATCGCGCTGATCTCGATCGGCTTTTTGATCTACGGCCCGGTGATGCTGATCGGCCTGCAGGCGCTGGAACTGGCACCGAAGAAAGCCGCCGGTACGGCTGCGGGCTTCACCGGTCTGTTCGGCTACCTGGGCGGTTCGGTGGCAGCCAGTGCGGCCATGGGCTACACCGTGGACCATTTTGGCTGGGACGGCGGTTTCGTGCTGCTGATCGGCGCGTGCCTGCTGGCCATCGCTTTCCTGATCCCAACGCTGTGGCACACCAACAGCGTCAGCTCGGCGCGTTAATCGCCTGAGCAATCCTTGGCACAACGCTTGAGCCGCGCCTCCAGATTCTTGTCTGGCATGGCGTGGCTACGCAGGGCGTTGACGGTCTGCTCGACGTAATCGCGAGTAGTGCCGTAACGCCCGCAAGCGCTTTGCAGCACGTGGTTCAGCACGATATCGGGCAGGTTGCCGGCGTAGCTGGGCAAGTGCCGTTCCAACACAAACCCCAACGCCTGCACCTGGCTGCCATCTTCAAGGCGGCAACTGAGCCAGTGCGGCCGGTAGGACGGGTAAGGCATCTCGCGCTGCCACAAGGCGTAAAGCGAAGCCTCCAGTTGATCTTCCGGCAAGCGGTAGGCAAAGCCGCTGCACGAGCCTCCGCGATCCAGGCCAAAGACCAGGCCCGGCAACTCCGGCGTGCCCCGATGCTCGTGGGACCACAGGTACAAACCCCGGTGATAACCGTGGACCCGTGCCCGCACCCGCTCAGTCGACGAACATTCCGGGCGCCAGATCAGCGAACCATATGCAAATAGCCAGACCGGCCCACCCTTGTGCCGGCCCATGGTGGCCTGCATCGAGCTCATTAACTGTTCGTGAGTGAGTTGCGGCCCCAGATCGAGCCGCGGAGGGTAAGCCAATTGCAAAAGATCGGATTCAATGGCGGTCATGGCGAAAAGCGGTGCGCCTCCTGTGTGTTACCAGTTGTAAGCAACTTTACCGTAATAAAACGCGCCGCTGTAACCGTACGGCGAAAAAGTGCTATAGGCCAGGTTGCCCCCACTGCTGGCGAAGGCGTTGACCTTCTCCGGGTATTTATCGGTGACGTTGTCGCCGCCCAGGGTGAAGGTCCAGTTCTTCAGCCTGTAGTCCGCCGACAGGTCCAGCACCCAGGCGGCCTTGAAGGTCTGGTCGTTGACCTTGTCTGCCTGGTAGCTGGTGAATTCACCATAGCGCACCAAGTTGCTATGCAGCGCCCAATGACCGTAAGTGAAGTCGTTACCCAGGCTCAGCTTGTGCTGCGGCGTGGTATCCCCCAGCAAACCGATGCGTTCGCGGCGGTCCACGCGCACCAGGTTCGCGCCCAGGCTGTCGAGGATGGCCGGGTTGGCCTTCACGTCCGTCACCTTGGTGTGGTTGTAGTTGTAGCCCACGGTGCTGTTCCAGCGGATGCCGCTGTCGAACTGGTAACGATAGTTGGCGACCAGGTCGACGCCGTCGGTGCTGGTGTCGGTGGCGTTGGTGAAGTAGCGGGCGGTGGTGTAGTCGATATTGCCAACACCGTTGGCCTGCAAATAGGCGCGCGTCGCCGCGTTTATGCCGAGGTTGGACGACAGGCTGATACGGTCACGGATGTCGATGCGGTACACATCCACCGTCACCGTCAGGTCATCGGCCGGCTCCAGCACCAGCCCAAGGCTGTAGTTGCGCGACTTCTCGGCCTTGAGGTCTTCGGCGCCGAGCAAACGCGCCACCTGGCTGTTGGCCGGGAACGTACCGGCTTCCTGGATGGTGCTGCCGATCAGCTGCGATGAGGTGTAGGCGAAGTTCTGCTGGGCCAGGGATGGCGCGCGGAAACCGTTGGAAACACTGCCGCGCACGGCCACCTGCGGGGTGAAGTCATAACGGGCCGACAGCGAGCCACTGACATTCGAGCCAAAATCGCTGTAGTCCTCGTGGCGCACCGCCGCCGAAGCACTGAGTTTTTCGGTGAAGTTGGTTTCCAGGTCCAGGTACTGGGCCCAGTTGTGGCGCGTGCTGGTGCCCGCGTCGGCATCACGGAAACCACCCAGTCCGGAACTGCCGGTCTGGAAGTAGGAGGCCGGCTCGCCCGCCTCGATTTCATAACCCTGGTGCAGGTATTCACCGCCAAACGCCACGGACACCGGGTAAGGCAGCCAGCCCACGTCGAACTCGCGGGACAGGTCCAGGCTGACTTGCTTCTGGTCGTTGCTCAGGGTGCCATTGTCGAATTTGCGCGGCGTGGCCAGGCCCAGGGAGGTGTTGATGGTTTCGGTGCTGAGTGCGTACTGGTTCTTGCCATAGTTGGCCGACAGGTCGTAATGCCAGTCGTAGGCCAGCAAACCGCGCAAGCCCACCACCAACGAGGTGTCTTCAAGGTTGCCCTTGATCAGAGGCAGGTAACCGTTGGGGTTGAGCGCCGGGATGTTGTTGGACGCATTGCTCGCCCGGTAGAACGCCGCCGTCTCGCCGCGCCGCTTGCTGTAGCCGCCGAAGGTGTAGAGCTCAGCCGCATCGTTGAAGGCGTATTCGGAGTTGAACTGGAACTTGCCTTCATTGGTGGCCGGCTCACCCTGGCGGAACACCTGCTGGCCGTAAGTGGTAGAGCCAACGCTGCCAGGCCGGAAGTCTTTACCGGCACGGTTGGTGTAATCGTTATCGGCCCCCTCGGCCGACAGGTTGATAAAACCGTTGTCGCCCAGTGCCAGGCCGGTATTGCCGCTGACATTGCGCTGGATACCATCGCCCTTCTTGTATTCGCCGAATTTGGTGGAGATCGAACCGCCATGGTCGGCGTGCTTGAGGATCACGTTGATCACCCCGGCAATCGCATCCGAGCCGTAGCGGGCGGAAGCACCGTCACGCAGCACTTCGATATGGTCCACCGCCGACAGCGGGATCGCGTTCAGGTCCGCCGGTGCCGACCCACGGCCCACCGCGCCGCCCAGGTTGACGAAGGCACTGGTGTGGCGGCGCTTGCCGTTGACCAGCACCAGCACCTGATCGGGTGACAGGCCGCGCAACTGCGCGGGGCGCACCAGCTCGGCGCCATCCACCAGGCTTGGGCGCGGGAAGTTGATCGACGGAATCAGGCGCGCCAGCACCGCCCCCAACTCATCAGAGCCCGTGCTGCGCAGGCTATCGCCGGAAATCACATCGATCGGAGACAGCGAAGCACTGGCGGTACGCTCCTGGGCGCGGGTGCCGGTGACGATCACGGTGTCGAGTTTGGGTGCATCGGTGGCGGGCGCTTCGGCCGCCAGGACAGGATTGAAGCCCACAGCGGCCAGCAAATTGGCCGACAAAATCGCTGTGTACAGCGCGTGTTGCGTGTAGCTCCCCATACCGCTCCCCTTTGAATCAAGAATCAGAACGTCAGTGTTCTGAGTTCGCAAGATCGATCCGGCTGGCGGGCGGTGGCGGTCAGTTAATGGTTATTGGAAGAAAATCGGTAGTCCGTTGAGATATAGCTTAAAGATATTTATGTAACAAATTAAATACCTTTAAAGCATAAGCGAATGCATAAGCCCGATGCCCCTTTCGTCAGGATTGCACAGGGCAATCCCGCTACTTTCAGGCCCGGTTCAGCCTGGGAGCACGCCAAACCGTCAAACTGGCGCGCACATCACGACCCACCTAGCCGCCCATCAAACCGCCTATCGAGGTCGCACCCATGAAGAAATTTCGACTGCCTGGCCTGCTGTTCCTGGCCCAGGCCACCACCGCACTGGCTGGCGAAACACCGCCTGCCGAGGATGACAAAGGCTTCTGGTACGCGCAGACCAGCGTCTATACCCGGCACTTCGCGCCGGACAAAGACCACAACAACAACCAGGACCTGATCGGCCTGGAGCGCAATGAGGCATCAGGCTTTGTGTATGGCGGGGCGACGTTTCGCAACTCGTTCAGCCAGCGCTCCTACTACGTCTACGCAGGCAAGCGCTATGACATGGCCGACTCTGCGGTGTACCTGAAGGTCACAGGCGGGGCGATCCAGGGCTATCGCGGCAAATACCGCGACAAGATCCCCCTGAACCGTTTCGGTGTGGCGCCGGTGATCATCCCGTCGGTAGGCACCCATTACGGGCCGGTGGCGGCGGAACTGGTGCTGCTGGGGTTCAATGCGGCGATGGTGACGACCGGAGTACGTTTCTGAGCGGGCGCAAGCCCCGTTCCACCGTTCGGTTGCGTCAGGGCCGCGGGGCGTAGGCGAATACGTCGGCGCGCATCTGGTGCGCATCCATGCCGGCATCGACCAGAGCATCCAGCGTGCCGTAGATCATCGCCGGTGAACCGCTGGCGTAGACATGCACCGCCTTGAGGTCGGCAATGTCTTCGCACACCGCTTCATGCAGCAGGCCGCAGCGCCCTTCCCAGCCACACAGGTCGCTGACCACCTTGTGCAGGAACAGGTTGGGCAGTTGCAACCATTGGTCCCAGTGCTCGATCTCGTAGAAATCTTCCGGGCGACGCACGCCCCAGTACAGGTGCACCGGGTGCTTGAAGCCGGACGCGCGGCAATGCTCGATCAGGCTGTGCATCTGCGCCATGCCGGTACCGGCGGCGATCAGCACCAATGGCCCGTCCGGCAGCTCGGCCAGGTGGGTGTCGCCAAAGGGCAGCTCGATGCGCGCCATCTGGTTGCGCTGCAATTGCTCCAGCAAGTTGCGCGCGCTGTCCTCGCGGGCCAGTACATGCAGTTCCAGCTCGCGACCGGCGTGGGGCGCCGACGCCAGGGAAAATGCCGACTTCTCGCCATTCTCCCGCTCGATCATCAGGTATTGCCCGGCGTGGTAACGCACCGCCTTGCCGGCCGGGGCCCGCAGGCGCACGCGCCACACATCGCCGCCCACTTCCACGCACTCACTCAATTGGCACGACACCTTGCGCAACGGCAACTCTCCCGGCGCCAGCACGCCATCCCACAACACAATGCAATCTTCCAGCGGCTCGGCGATACAGGTGTAGAACTCACCATGGTCGCGCACTTCACCGGCTTGCTGCACCCGGCCTTCCACCAGCAGTGCGGCGCACACGTGGCACACGCCATTGCGACACGCCTGGGGGCATTCGTAGCCCAGGCGGCGCGCGCCTTCGAGGATTCGCTCGCCGGGGACCAGCTCCAGCACGGCGCCGGAAGGTTGCAGGGTTACACGCATCAATCTATTCCCAATTCTTTCCAAATCGCATCGACACGTGCCGTGACGGCCTCATCCTTGACGATCACCCGGCCCCACTCGCGGGTCGTTTCACCCGGCCATTTGTGGGTAGCGTCCAGGCCCATCTTCGAGCCCAGCCCCGACACCGGCGACGCGAAGTCGAGGTAGTCGATCGGCGTGTTGTCGATCATCACCGTGTCGCGCTTGGGGTCCATGCGCGTGGTGATGGCCCAGATCACATCGTTCCAGTCCCGGGCATTGATGTCGTCGTCGGTGACGATAACGAACTTGGTGTACATGAACTGTCGCAAAAACGACCACACACCCAGCATGACCCGCTTGGCATGGCCAGGATACGACTTCTTCATGGTCACGATGGCCATGCGATACGAGCAGCCTTCCGGCGGCAGGTAGAAGTCGGTGATTTCCGGAAATTGCTTTTGCAGGATCGGCACGAACACTTCGTTCAGCGCCACACCCAGAATCGCCGGCTCATCTGGCGGACGGCCGGTGTAGGTGCTGTGGTAGATCGGTTTGATCCGATGGGTGATGCGCTCCACGGTGAACACCGGAAAGCTGTCGACTTCGTTGTAATAGCCGGTGTGGTCGCCGTAAGGGCCTTCATCGGCCATCTCGCCGGGGTGAATCACGCCTTCCAGGATGATTTCGGCGGTGGCCGGCACTTGCAGGTCGTTGCCACGGCACTTCACCAGCTCGGTGCGGTTGCCACGCAACAGGCCGGCGAAGGCGTATTCGGACAGGCTGTCGGGCACCGGGGTCACGGCGCCGAGGATGGTCGCCGGGTCGGCGCCCAGGGCCACGGACACCGGGAACGGCTTGCCGGGGTGCTTCTCGCACCATTCACGGAAGTCCAAGGCACCGCCACGGTGGCTCAGCCAACGCATGATCACCTTGTTGCGGCCGATCACTTGCTGGCGATAGATACCCAGGTTCTGGCGGTCCTTGTTCGGGCCCTTGGTGACGGTCAGGCCCCAGGTGATCAGCGGGCCGACATCGCCGGGCCAGCAGGTTTGCACCGGCAGCATGGCCAGATCGACGTCATCGCCTTCGATGACCACTTCCTGGCATACCGCGTCCTTGACCACCTTGGGTGCCATGGCAATGATCTTGCGGAAGATCGGCAGCTTCGACCAGGCATCCTTCAAGCCCTTGGGCGGCTCGGGTTCCTTGAGGAACGCCAGCAGCTTGCCGATCTCGCGCAACTCGCTGACCGACTCGGCGCCCATGCCAAAGGCCACGCGCTCGGGAGTACCGAACAGGTTGCCGAGCACCGGTATGTCAAAACCGGTCGGGTTCTCGAACAGCAGCGCCGGGCCCTTGTTACGCAAGGTGCGGTCGCAAATCTCAGTCATTTCCAGCACCGGTGAAATCGGCATCTGGATACGTTTCAACTCTCCGCGCTGCTCAAGTTGCTGCACGAAATCCCGAAGATCCTTGAATTTCATTAACCATGCCACCCGTAAAATAGGCGTACATCCTACCTGCTCTGAGGGCTGCTGGCAGCTTATCGAGGTGCATTTGGCCGTTGCAGGGACCGAAAAACCGACACAAAAAAAATGGCGCCCCTGGGGGCGCCATTTTTTCGGACCTGAAACGTCGTGATTACTTACGTTTCATCGACAGGAAGAACTCGTCGTTGGTCTTGGTGGTTTTCAGCTTGTCGATCAGGAACTCGATGGCCGCTACTTCGTCCATCGGGTGCAGCAGCTTGCGCAGGATCCACATGCGCTGCAGTTCGTCGTCGGCGGTCAGCAACTCTTCGCGGCGGGTGCCGGAGCGGTTGATGTTGATCGCCGGGAACACGCGTTTTTCCGCGATGCGACGGTCCAGGGGCAGTTCCATGTTGCCGGTACCCTTGAACTCTTCATAGATCACTTCGTCCATCTTCGAACCGGTTTCAACCAGTGCGGTGGCGATAATGGTCAGCGAGCCGCCTTCTTCGATGTTCCGCGCGGCGCCGAAGAAACGCTTCGGTTTCTCCAGGGCGTGGGCATCGACACCACCGGTGAGGACCTTGCCGGAGCTCGGGATCACGGTGTTGTAGGCACGGGCCAGACGGGTGATGGAGTCGAGCAGGATCACCACGTCCTTCTTGTGTTCGACCAGGCGCTTGGCCTTCTCGATCACCATTTCGGCAACCTGCACGTGGCGGGTCGGCGGCTCATCGAACGTCGAGGCAACCACTTCGCCGCGCACGGTGCGCTGCATTTCGGTGACCTCTTCCGGACGCTCATCGATCAGCAATACGATCAGGTGAACTTCAGGATTGTTACGTGCGATGTTCGCTGCAATGTTCTGCAGCATGATGGTCTTACCGGCTTTCGGCGGTGCGACGATCAGGCCACGCTGGCCTTTGCCGATCGGGGCGCACAGGTCGATCACGCGACCGGTCAGGTCTTCGGTGGAACCGTTACCGGCTTCCATCTTCATGCGCACGGTCGGGAACAGCGGCGTCAGGTTCTCGAAGAGAATCTTGTTTTTCGCGTTCTCGGGACGATCGAAGTTGATCGTGTCGACCTTGAGCAGGGCGAAGTAACGCTCGCCTTCCTTCGGTGGGCGGATCTTGCCAACGATGGTGTCACCGGTGCGCAAGTTGAAGCGACGGATCTGGCTCGGCGAGACATAGATGTCGTCTGGGCCGGCGAGATAGGAGGCGTCTGCAGAGCGGAGGAAGCCGAAGCCGTCCTGGAGAATCTCCAGCACGCCATCACCGGAGATTTCCTCGCCGCTTTTCGCGTGCTTTTTCAGCAGGGAGAAAATCACGTCCTGCTTGCGCGAACGGGCCATATTTTCTATGCCCATTTCTTCGGCCAGTTGGAGCAGGTCGGTAATCGGCTTTTGCTTGAGTTCAGTCAGATTCATATAGGAATGACGTAATCATTTATGGAGGGGGGGAAATTAAGCTTTTGGCTTAATGAGGCCGCGCCGCGGAGAAGGCGACAGGATCGCGTACTAATCGAAAAGGAATGCGTCGGCGACGGCTTGCAGGGGGCAGTGGAGAAACCAGTGCGGGGCCGAATGTACCACCTGAGTTTCGGAGCGTCTAGCCCTGTTTCACGAAAAAGCCCCGCTATTTGCGGGGCTTTTTGACGACGCTTAGATGTTGGCGTCGAGGAAAGCTTGCAGCTGGGACTTCGACAGCGCGCCCACCTTGGTGGCTTCGACGTTGCCGTTCTTGAACAGCATCAGCGTAGGAATACCGCGCACGCCATGCTTGGCCGGGGTTTCCTGGTTGTCGTCGATGTTCAGCTTGGCAATGGTCAGCTTGCCTTCGTAGGTGGTTGCAATGTCGTCCAGGACCGGAGCGATCATTTTGCAAGGGCCGCACCATTCAGCCCAGTAGTCAACCAGCACCGGGCCAGCAGCCTTGAGTACTTCGGCCTCAAAGGTCGCGTCGGTGACGTGCTTGATAAGATCGTTGCTCATGGATGTCTCCGGATTGTAAGCAAAAAAAACGTTGCCCATCATAGCCGCCCTTCCCCCGTTCAGGAAGCCGCCTCTGATTGAGTCTTCCTATGATGGTGCATGAGTTTGGATATAGCCCAACTCAGGGCGCAACAGGAGTCACGAAGGCAATCCCCGTGCGCAACGCCGCATTGCGTACGTGCTCCTGCATGGTTTTCTGCGCCGACGCACTGGCCCGCCGGGCCAGGGCACGCAGGATCTTGCGATGTTCCTGCCAGGTTTCCATGGCCCGCTCCGGGCGGATGAACGGTAGTTTCTGGCTTTCCAGAAACACCTCGGCACGGGCACTCAGGATGCTCACCATCGCCTGGTTGCCGCTGGCCAGCAGGATGCGCTGGTGGAATTCGAAGTCCAGCCGTGCGGCCGCTTCGAAGTCGCCGGCCTTGAGCACCTTGCGCATGGCCTCGACGTTGTCTTCCAGGCTGTCCAGCTCATCGATCGTCAGCGTGACCGCCGCCAAACCCGCCGCAAACCCCTCCAGCGCATAGCGCAACTGGAAGATATCGAGCGGCGTGGCCTGGGCCGCAAAAGGCCAGACAAAGCCCGGCGCATCCTCCACCGCCTGCACGAACACACCTTTGCCCGGCTGCACACTGACCACACCCAAGGCGCTCAAGGACGACAGCGCCTCGCGCAGCGACGCCCGGCTGACGCCCAATTGCACCGCCAGGTCGCGCTGGGACGGCAGTGCATCGCCCGGCCCGAAGCCTTGCTCCTTGATCAGTTTGCGGATGGCCTGCAGGGCCGCTTCCGGTACGGCTTGGGCGATGGAATTCATAAAAAACTCAAGGTTTGCGTCAACAGAGCGGCTAGTTGTAAAGCTATTCAGGAGCCACGGCAAGCCATGCCCCAAAGGGGCTCGCGCAGTTTTACCGACGCTCGAAAAGGGTGCGAAAACCCGCACAACTGTTCAGACCAGTAAGACCACGGCATCTCAACAAACTCGCGCCTCGCAGACGATCCGCGCAGTACTGGCATGGGCTGTGCACTGAGCAAATCCAGAAAATTCCTTCGCCCTTCTCGGAGAGTTGCCATGACCAAGCGCTACAGCGCCCTGCTCACTGCCCTGTTTGCCAGCCTGATGCTGAGCCAGGCACCCGCCCAGGCCAACGGTCTGGACGATATCGTCGCCCGTGGCACCCTCAAGGTCGCCGTGCCCCAGGACTTCCCACCGTTCGGCTCGGTCGGCCCCGACATGAAGCCCCGCGGCCTGGACATCGACACCGCCAAACTGCTGGCCGACCAACTCAAGGTCAAGCTGGAGCTGACCCCCGTCAACAGCACCAACCGCATCCCGTTTCTCACCACAGGCAAGGTCGACCTGGTGATCTCCAGCCTGGGCAAGAACCCCGAGCGCGAAAAGGTCATCGACTTCTCCAAGGCCTACGCACCGTTCTACCTGGCCGTGTTCGGCCCGCCTGATGCCGCCATCAGCAGCACCGACGACCTCAAGGGCAAGACCATCAGCGTGACCCGTGGCGCCATCGAAGACATCGAGCTGACCGCCGTAGCACCGAAGGAAGCCATCATCAAGCGCTTCGAAGACAACAACTCCACCATCGCGGCCTACCTGGCCGGCCAGGTCGACCTGATCGCCAGCGGCAACGTGGTCATGGTGGCGATCAGCGAGCGCAGCCCGAAACGCGTGCCGGCGCTGAAAGTGAAGCTCAAGGACTCGCCGGTGTACGTGGGCGTGAACAAGAACGAGCCGGCGCTTCTGGAGAAGGTCAACCAGATCCTGGTCGCGGCCAAGGCCGATGGCAGCCTGGAAAAGAACGCGATGCAGTGGCTCAAAGAGCCATTGCCTGCTGATCTCTGAAGCGGAGCTGATTGATGGCCTATCAATTCGACTTTGTGCCGGTGCTGGCCAATACCGATCTGCTGTTGCGCGGCGCGCTGTTCACCCTTGAGCTGACGGCCATCGGCGCAATCCTGGGCGTCGCCCTGGGCACTGTCGGCGCCGTGGTGCGGGCGTGGAAGATCCAGCCCTTTGCCTGGTTCTTCGGTGTGTATGTCGAGTTGATCCGCAACACGCCGTTCCTGGTGCAGTTGTTCTTCATCTTCTTCGGCCTGCCCTCCCTGGGATTGAAAATCACCGAGTGGCAAGCAGCCGTATTGGCGATGGTGATCAACCTGGGGGCCTACTCCACGGAGATCATCCGCGCCGGCATCCAGGCCATCCCGCGCGGGCAACTGGAAGCCGCCGCCGCGCTGGCGATGACGCGTTTCGAAGCGTTTCGCCATGTGGTGCTGCTGCCGGCGCTGGGCAAGGTGTGGCCTGCCTTGAGCAGCCAGATCATCATCGTGATGCTCGGTTCGGCGGTGTGTTCGCAGATCGCCACCGAGGAGCTGAGCTTTGCCGCCAACTTTATCCAGTCACGCAATTTCCGCGCGTTCGAAACCTATGCCCTGACCACCCTGGTGTACCTGTGCATGGCGTTGATGATTCGCCAGTTGCTCAACTGGATCGGCCGCCGCTTTGTGATGAGGAACAGCCGATGAGTGATTTTTCCTTCTGGGACATCGTGCGCAACCTGCTTACGGGCCTGCAGTGGACGCTGTTGCTGTCGCTCGTGGCGTTTATCGGCGGCGGCCTGATCGGCTTGCTGGTGATGACCCTGCGCATCAGCCGCAAGGCATTCGCGCGCAATCTTGCGCGTACCTATATCGAGCTGTTCCAGGGCACGCCGCTGCTGATGCAGCTGTTCCTGGTGTTCTTCGGCATCGCCCTGCTGGGGGTGGATATTTCACCCTGGCTGGCAGCGGCGATTGCCTTGACGTTGTTTACCAGCGCCTACCTCGCCGAAATCTGGCGCGGCTGCGTCGACTCCATCGCCCATGGCCAGTGGGAAGCATCGGCCAGCCTGGCGCTGAACCCGCTTGAACAACTGCGCTACGTGATCCTGCCACAAGCCCTGCGCATTGCCGTGGCGCCCACCGTTGGGTTCTCGGTGCAAGTGGTCAAAGGCACCGCCGTCACTTCAATTATCGGCTTTACCGAACTGACCAAGACCGGCGGCATGCTCGCCAACGCCACCTTCGAGCCCTTCATGGTCTACGGCCTGGTGGCCCTCGGTTACTTCCTGCTCTGCTACCCCTTGTCCCTCAGTGCGCGCTACCTGGAAAGGAGACTGCATGCCTCTGCTTAGAATTTCCGCCCTGCATAAGTATTACGGCGATCACCACGTCCTCAAGGGCATCGACCTGACCGTTGAAGAAGGCCAGGTCGTGGCAATCATCGGCCGCAGCGGCTCGGGCAAGTCCACCTTGCTGCGCACCCTCAACGGCCTGGAATCGATCAACGACGGCGTGATCGAGGTGGATGGCGAATACCTCGACGCCGCCCGGGCCGACCTGCGCAGCCTGCGGCAGAAAGTCGGCATGGTGTTCCAACAGTTCAACCTGTTCCCGCACCTTACAGTGGGTGAGAACGTCATGCTTGCACCGCAAGTGGTGCAGAAAGTGCCCAAGGCCAAGGCCGCCCAATTGGCCAGGCAAATGCTGGAACGCGTGGGCCTGGGCGAGAAATTCGACGCGTTCCCCGATCGCCTGTCCGGCGGCCAGCAGCAACGCGTTGCCATCGCCCGCGCACTGGCCATGTCGCCCAAGGTGCTGCTGTGCGATGAAATCACCTCAGCCCTGGACCCGGAGCTGGTCAATGAAGTACTCAGCGTGGTGCGCCAACTGGCCAAGGACGGCATGACCTTGATCATGGTGACGCACGAAATGCGCTTCGCCCGGGAAGTCGGCGACAAGCTGGTGTTTATGCACCAAGGCAAGGTGCACGAAGTCGGCGATCCCAAGGTACTGTTCGCCAACCCGCAAACCCCTGAGTTCGCCAACTTCATCGGCTCGGTGGAACAGCCGGACTGACCAGTTCGAAACTGCCACGCCCCTCCAGCACCACTTGATTGGTGACTTGCAGGGCGTTGGCGGGCAGGTCGGTGTCGACTTCAACCTGGGCAGTCAATCGCTTTCCCACCGCCCGAGCGACCAGGACCTGGCCCGGCAACAACTGCCCGTCGAAGGCCTTACCCGGAAGGTGGGCCTGCGCCCATTCGACGGCACGCCCATCCACCTGGGCGTGCTTGAGAGTCAGGCTGAACCGCCCATGACGCCCAAACCGATAACCTTGCCCGTCGGCCACGCCGGTAAATCGCAATGCGATGGCTGCCGGCTCTGCGCACAGTACGCTCAGGTGCACCCTGCGCGTACCCAGCGCGATTGAACGGCTCTCGACAAGCGCCTCCCGGCGAATGACGCCATAGTCGATATACGGCTGGCTGACGGACAGTTGGCAGTTTTCGGCGCGGACTCCACCGGCCATCGACAGCGTGCAGAGCAATGCGAAAAAACCCGCGATTTTCAGCTTAACGACCATGGCACACCGCCGATGTTGTCTCATAGAACTTGTCATGGTCGACCTTGGTCTCGGGAGCAAGGTTGAGCAGGCAAGAAGAAGAGTCAGGCAATGCAACGCGCAGGTGTTGCGAGTCATTGAAGTCGTTCAGAAAGATCATGCCGTCACCCACCACACTGGTCAGGAAGCGATTGTTTTTGTCGAACACCGAAGCGCCCTGAGGCAGTGTTCGCCCTTGTTGATCAGTGGCCGTGACTAACACACGACGCACTGTCACCACATCGAATGCGACGGTATTGACAGACCCCCGCCCTGGGGCAAGCACCCGGGTGCCGTTCTTCAGGTCAACGCGCTTGGGCAAGGACTGGGTCTGCACTTCGATGCGGCTGTTCGTGTAGGCGGGCAAGCCTGGGATCACGGCCTGCCCGCTGAAGTCGGTCCACACCGGACCGTAGGGCGTGTCGAGTTTGGCAGAGCCGATATCCCCTACCGATGCGATGCCATAGGTGTCCTGGATGGCGTACGGCGAGAAAGTCACGCCGCCCGCGTGGGCCACAACACCACCTTGCAGTTGCCCCGTGTAACTGGTGCCCGATGGGTCGCGACTGACCCCCAGGCCCACGCGGGTGTAACGTGGCATCAGGTCCACCTGGCCGCGTATCGCTTGTTCCCGGACGCTGAGGTCGCGCTCGACACCGACCTCGTAATTCACATATTCATTGACTCGCTCACTGAGCGCCGTACCGGCTCGGGACTGATTGCCACGCCGGCTGACATAGCTGTTCACCCGCCGGTCGCTGCCCAGGGGTACGCTGACCTGCAGCCGCACGGAAAGATCACTGTCCTCGACCGTATCGCGCCGATGGCCCTCACGCAGGGCATCGCGGCGTGCCGAAGTACCGCCTACCTGAGAGTCAGCGACCAATGCGACGTCCGCATAGCGGAACGACTTGTTCCATGCCGCAAACACATGGTCGGCCGATTGCCCATCAAACTGGGAACTGCGGGTATAACCCACGGAAAATGCACCCAGCGTGTTGTCGACCCAGCTCACACCCGCCGTGTACTGCCTCTTGAAGCGTGCGTCCAACTCGTCGGCCCTGGCCGATCGGCCCGCTTCAAGGACCTCGCGATAACCACGGCTTTGCGTAGTGGCACTGAGGTTAAGATCGATATTGGCGTACACCGGGCTGCTTGCGGACACGCTGCTGCGTGATCCGGACACCGCATTACGGCTGTCCCGGGACACGTTGTGACGTGCGCCAACAGACACCCGTTGGAAAAACACGCTGCCCAGGGTGCCTCCTGCCGCCCCATACTCATCGGCGCTCAACAAGCCGAAGCCCGCCGAGGAGTCTCGTCCCAAGCCCCAGGTGCCGCTGCCCATGGCAACGACCGGACTCGGGCCTTCCTCATGCGCATTTCTACGCACCTTGCCCAGGGAGAAATAGTAGCCAGGCTCCGCCGGCGCGCTCCCGGCAAATGAAGCCGCAGGTACCACGAAGCTGCGCTTGGCACCTCGCACATCGATGACGCTGACCTCCAGGTCGCTGGTGCCGTTGAGCAATGGCAGGCCCGTCAGCCGGAACGGTCCCTCGGGCACCAGTGTGCTGTGGATCAACACTCCCGATTGACGGACTTCAATCCGCGACTGACTCTGCGCCAGCCCCTCCACCACAGCATTGTTACTGCCCGCCGGCGTGCGCGACTGACCGTCAGGAAAAAACTGCACACCGGACAGCTGAACACCGCCAAACAGTGGGTTGTTGCTGGAGAGCTGGCCTACCTGAAAGGTCGATTGCAACGCGGCAATATCCCGCTGCGCATAAGCATAAAGATGCTCGTTGCGGGTCACGCCGTTGTCGGACACATAAAACTGGCGACTGCGGACAATCCAATCGCCCAGGTTGAACCCAGCCTCGGTGTAAGCCGAAACAAAACGATTGCTTCCACTGTTCGAATAACTGTCGAATCCCTGCACGTCATAGTTGAACAACGCCGCCGCCCCGCCCCGGGCAAACTGGCCAGCCTCCCACTGCGGTTCACGCAGTGATCCGGTCGGCACTACCAGCGCCACTTCGTCATTGCCTGGGCGCAGCCGCACCATCGTGGCCGGGAAAGCCCCCAGGAAGTCATGGCAGGCCTGGTCTGCAGTAGCCCCCTTGCGGATAATGCCTTCGGGCTTCACCAATCCGGCTTTATCAAGCAGCCCCGGGGTGAAACACAGCTGCCCTTGTGAGTCGAACCGGGCATCGACCAACCCGAGCGGGTTGCCATTGACCCGCAACCCCACCACATGGACACCTTCGCGAAAGCGCGCCGCACTGCGAAAGTAATCGGAGACCTTCGGATCAATGCCGTGGGTAGTCAGGGCCGCCAGGTCGAAACCCTCCCCCAGCTCAATCGCGGGGGCCAGGCAAGGCAAGCCCCACAGTGTCGCCACCCCCATCAGCAGAGTGGGCCGACACGGCCACAAAGGGGCCACTCGTTTGTTATTCGACAGGTTGGCCATGGGTCGATCAACCCCTGTCGGCATTGATCGGGGCCCGGAAGCTGTCCGCCGAAAAGCCGTAAAGTGTAGCCGGCTGGATCTCGACGCCTGTTACCCCTTCCATCACGCCATCCACCTTCAGCGTCAGCGTTTCCCCCGGCAACACGTAAGTGCGCGGCAAGGTTGCCAGGGCGCCTTGTGGCAACAGCCGCACCTCCGGAACCAGGCGCACTACATAGGCACTGTCGTTGTGAACCGTCAGCCCCGCCCCTGCGCGCGTCCACTTCAGCAGTTCCCAGGGCGTGTGATGAACCGGCAGATCTTTCGGGTGAAGGATCAACGGCAAATTCTGCCGCAGCGTGATGCCGATAGTCGCACCGCCTGCGGCGCGCGCCTGGGGGATGCCTTCGAAAGACACGCGTTTCAACCGCTGGGTCTTCAGTGGCTCCTTCAAGGTGCTGATGAAACGCACCAATTGGGTTTCCCCCGCCTCCACGCGGGTAATGGGTGGCGTCACAATTAACAGCGACTCCATATCCTCGGGCACATTCTCTACGACCGAGTGAAGCAGCGCTGGCGCCGCGTCGGTATTCTTGATGTTCAGCGTGGCTTCGCCCTGGGCTTCATAAAGCACAACTACCGTAGTTTCGGGCAACATACCGTCGGCGAATGCAATACCGGTAAAACACAGACACGCGCCCACACAAAACAACCGTGCATTATTTATTAATGAAAGACTAAGCACTCAGTGTTCCCCACGACCTTTAAGTTGTTTTTATCCAGACATCCACATAAAAACAGCCGACAAGAAGCACACAGCTTCTTTATCGGCTGTAGTTCGAGCGCTTAGATGTAACTCAACTCAAGTGTCGCGCGCCCATCCAGGGTAATGTCACGACTCAGGTCCAGATCCTGCCCCCTGTTGATCACCGCCCGCACCGCGATGGTTCCGGTCAATTGAGCGATTGAGGCCGGGGTGATGGTTGTGCCGCTGCGCCATGAATACTGAGTGGGCGATTGGGCGACCTTACCATCGCTGTTCTGCCAGGCACCGCTACCGATACGCATGATGGGAGACAGTACTGTACTCGACGACCTGAGGTCCCTGAGGGTGACCGCAAAGCCTCCGGTTCGCCGGCCGTTCGCAGTGCCCAGGCCATAGTTGTGCACCTCGGTATAGCCTGCGCCGAGCACATTGAGGATGCCCGGGACCTTGCTGGCCGCCTGCAGGTCGACGAATTTCAGTCCGAACGTGGCAGGCGTGGTGCCGCAAGTGACGGTCAACGGGGCGGTTCTTTCCGCCAGTGGGTTGAACGCGGTTGGCAGCAGTTGGCCAGAGGGAATGTCGCCGTAGTTGATGATGCCACCACCGGTCATGCTGAGGTTGCAGGCGGCTGGTTTGATCGTCCCCCTGACGATCAGCTCGGCACTGGTGGATGCATGGACGTTGAGGGCGGCGGCCAGCCAAGCAATACCGAGAGTCAATCCAACAATTTTTTTCATAGTCGACCTGTCACTTAAAGTTGTCAGGCGTACTTATTTTTGCCTTGAAGACGCAAGCCATAAATAAATAACACCACGGCACGATTGCCGAATGACAGTCTGTCGCCTCAAGGCCCGAATGAAGAATAAGGCAATACCGTGTTTAGTGTGGGAGCGATAAAAACAAATTGTCGGCACAACCCACCACGGCAGTAGTCCTGAACATAAAAACCAATAGCGCTCCGTCTCAAAAGTTGTAGGCGAAATCAAATATCGCCTTATAAAAATCCGAAGTTATATTCCCCTACAGAACTACGCGTATGCGCCAACAGAACCATGGAAAGACACCCTACACTTTCCACAAAAATCCCCTACAGACGAGCGCAGAGAAATTCACGGAGCACTACGCGTTGGCGTCAGCGGTCGATCGTGGCACGATGGTAAGGTTATCGACCGAGACCCCCTAACCATGCCGCAATCCCAAGCCAAGAATCTGTCCCTGATCGCCGCCATCGACCTGGGCTCCAACAGCTTTCACATGGTCGTGGCCAAGGCCCAGAACGGCGAAATCCGCATCCTTGAGCGGCTCGGCGAAAAAGTGCAGCTGGCTGCCGGGATCGACGACGAGCGCCAGCTCAATGAAGAATCCATGCAGCGCGGGCTCGATTGCCTCAAGCGTTTTGCACAGCTGATCAACGGCATGCCCCTCGGCGCCGTGCGAATCGTCGGCACCAACGCCCTGCGCGAAGCCCGTAACCGGGGCGAATTCATCCGTCGCGCCGAGGAGATCCTCGGTCACCCGGTGGAAGTCATTTCCGGCCGTGAAGAAGCACGCCTGATCTACCTCGGCGTGTCGCATACCCTGGCCGATACCCCTGGCAAGCGCCTGGTGGCGGACATCGGCGGCGGCAGTACCGAGTTCATCATCGGCCAGCGCTTCGAACCGCTGCTGCGCGAAAGCCTGCAGATGGGCTGTGTCAGTTATACCCAACGCTATTTCAAGGACGGCAAGATCACCCCGGCGCGCTACGCCCAGGCCTACACGGCAGCGCGTTTGGAGATCATGAGCATCGAGCACGCCCTGCACCGCCTGACCTGGGATGAAGCCATCGGCTCGTCCGGCACCATCCGTGCCATCGGCCTGGCGCTCAAGGCCGGCGGCCATGGTACCGGTGAAGTCAACGCCGAAGGCCTGGCCTGGCTCAAGCGCAAGCTGTTCAAGCTGGGGGATGCCGAGAAGATCGACTTCGACGGCATCAAGCCCGACCGTCGCACCATCTTCCCGGCCGGCCTGGCGATTCTCGAGGCGATCTTCGACGCCCTCGAACTGCAACGCATGGACCACTGTGACGGCGCCCTGCGCGAAGGCGTGCTGTATGACCTGCTGGGCCGCCATCACCATGAAGACGTGCGAGAGCGCACGCTCACCTCGCTGATGGAGCGCTATCACGTCGACCAGGAGCAGGCAGCCCGCGTGGAGCGTAAAGCCCTGCATGCGTTCGACCAGGTCGCCGAAGACTGGGACCTGGAAGACGGCGTATGGCGCGAACTGCTCGGCTGGGCGGCCAAGGTGCATGAAGTGGGCCTGGATATCGCCCACTACCACTACCACAAGCACGGCGCCTACCTGATCGAGCACTCCGACCTGGCGGGTTTCTCCCGGGAAGACCAGCAGATGCTCGCACTGCTGGTGCGCGGCCATCGTCGCAATATTCCCAAGGACAAGTTTGCCGAGTTCGGCGATGAAGGCATCAAGCTGATCCGCCTGTGCGTGCTGCTGCGCTTTGCGATCCTGTTCCACCACATTCGCGGCACCCAGCAGATGCCCCAGGTGACCCTGCGCGCCAATGGCGACAGCCTGGATGTCGTGTTCCCGAAAGGCTGGCTGGATGAGAACCAGCTGACCCAGGCGGACTTCGCCCAGGAAGCGGAGTGGCTGACGCGGGTGGGGTTCAGCCTGAACCTGCGCTAACCCGATCTCATGAACACTGCAAAAACAAATGTGGGAGGGGGCTTGCCCCCGATTACGGTGTGTCAGTCGCGAATACTTTGACTGAACCACCGCAATCGGGAGCAAGCCCCCTCCCACATTTTCAGAGCGTGTTGTCTGTTAGTTCACCGACAGAATCGGGCTACCCAACTTTTCCAGCAACGTCGCCTGGGCGCTGCGCGGATTCTGGTTGCCGGTCGGCGTGTTACGCACGTAACGGCCATCCGACTGCAGGCTCCAGCTGTGGGTGTTATCGGTGAGGTAGCTTTCCAGCTCCTTCTTGACCCGCATGATCAGCTTCTTGCCCTCGACCGGGAAGCAGGTCTCCACACGCTTGTCGAGGTTGCGCTCCATCCAGTCGGCACTGGAGAGGAACATCTGCTCCTCGCCGCCGTTGAGGAAGTAGAACACCCGCGTGTGTTCCAGGAAGCGGCCGATGATCGAGCGCACATGGATGTTATGCGACACGCCGACAATGCCCGGACGCAGGCAGCACATGCCGCGCACCACCAGGTCGATACGCACGCCGGACTGGCTGGCCTTGTACAGCGCGCGGATGATCTTCGGGTCGGTCAGCGAGTTGAACTTGGCGATGATGTGCGCCGGTTTGCCCTCGAGGGCGAACTGGGTCTCGCGGGCAATCATGTCGAGCATGCCCTTCTTCAGGGTGAACGGCGCGTGCAGCAGCTTCTTCATGCGCAAGGTCTTGCCCATGCCGATCAATTGGCTGAACAACTTGCCGACGTCCTCACACAAGGCGTCGTCGGAAGTCAGCAGGCTGTAGTCGGTATAGAGCTTGGCGTTGCCGGCGTGGTAGTTGCCGGTACCCAGGTGGGCGTAACGCACGATCTCACCGGCTTCGCGGCGCAGGATCAGCATCATCTTGGCGTGGGTCTTGAAGCCAACCACGCCGTAGATCACTACCGCGCCGGCCGCTTGCAGGCGGCTGGCCAGTTGCAGGTTCGACTCTTCGTCAAAGCGCGCCCGCAACTCGATCACCGCAGTGACTTCCTTGCCGTTGCGCGCAGCGTCTACCAGCGCGTCGACGATTTCCGAGTTGGCACCGGAACGGTACAGGGTCTGGCGCACGGCCAATACGTGCGGGTCCTTGGCGGCCTGGCGCAGCAGATCGACCACCGGGGTGAAGGACTCGAACGGGTGCAGCAGCAGGATGTCCTGCTTGCTCACCACGCTGAAGATGTTCTCGCTGTTTTGCAGCAGTTTCGGGATCTGCGGGGTGAACGGGGTGTATTGCAGCTCCGGATGGCTGTCCAGGCCGGTGATGCTGAACAGGCGCGTGAGGTTCACCGGGCCATTGACCTGGTACAGCTCGGTCTCGCCCAGGTTGAACTGCTTGAGCAGGTAGTCCGACAGGTGTTTCGGGCAGGTGTCGGCCACTTCCAGGCGTACCGCATCCCCGTAGCGCCGCGAGAACAGCTCACCGCGCAGGGCACGGGCCAAGTCTTCGACGTCTTCGGAATCCAGCGCCAGGTCGGCGTTACGGGTCAGGCGGAACTGGTAGCAGCCCTTGACCTTCATGCCTTGGAACAGGTCATCGGCGTGGGCATGGATCATCGACGACAGGAATACATAGTTGTCGCCAGCGCCCCCCACCTCTTCGGGTACCTTGATAATCCGTGGCAGCAAGCGTGGCGCCGGGATGATCGCCAGGCCCGAATCGCGACCGAAGGCGTCGATCCCTTCCAGCTCGACGATGAAGTTCAGGCTCTTGTTCACCAGCAGCGGGAACGGGTGCGTCGGGTCCAGGCCGATCGGCGTGATGATCGGCGCGATTTCGTCGCGGAAGTAGCGACGCACCCAGGTCTTGATCTTGGTGGTCCAGTGGCGGCGACGGATGAAGCGAACCTGATGTTTTTCCAGCTCCGGCAGCAGGATGTCATTGAGGATCGCGTACTGGCGATCCACATGACCGTGCACCAGCTCGCTGATGCGCGCCAGCGCCTGGTGCGGCTGCAGGCCGTCCGCGCCAGCTTGTTCACGGGCGAAGGTGATCTGTTTCTTGAGGCCGGCGACGCGGATCTCGAAGAACTCATCCAGGTTGCTGGAGAAAATCAGCAGGAATTTCAGGCGTTCCAGCAACGGGTAGGACTCATCCAGTGCCTGTTCAAGCACGCGGATGTTGAATTGCAGTTGTGACAGCTCGCGGTGGATGTACAGGCTGCTGTCATCCAGGTTGGTCACCACGGCGGCCACCGGCGCCGGGGCTGGCGCTTCGGCGACCACCACAGGCGCGGCCGGCTCGTGCTCCGGCGGGGTCTCGGTGACTTGTTCCACCACCGGGTGAGCGTCTTTTACGGCAACTTCGGAGAGTCCTTCGGTATTCATCGAATGTTCCTGTGAGGGCTATTGTTGCTCTCTAAGCAATTGGGCGGCGCGGGCGGCGAAATAGGTCAGGATGCCATCAGCCCCGGCACGTTTAAAGGCCGTCAAGGATTCTAGGATTACCCCTTCACTCAACCAGCCATTTTGTATTGCAGCCATGTGCATGGCGTATTCGCCACTGACCTGATACACAAAGGTCGGCACTTTGAATTCCTCTTTGACCCGGTAAAGGATGTCCAGGTACGGCATCCCCGGCTTGACCATCACCATGTCGGCGCCTTCGGCCAAATCGGCCGCCACTTCGTGCAAGGCTTCATGGCTGTTGGCCGGGTCCATCTGGTACGAAGCCTTGTTGGCCTTGCCCAGGTTCAGCGCCGAGCCCACCGCATCGCGAAACGGGCCGTAGTAGGCGCTGGCGTACTTGGCCGAGTAGGCCATGATCCGCACATTGACGTGGCCGGCCAGTTCCAGGGCTTCGCGAATCGCCTGGATGCGGCCGTCCATCATGTCCGACGGCGCAACCACCTGGGCGCCTGCTGCCGCATGGGACAAGGCCTGCTTGACCAGCGCATCGACGGTAATGTCGTTCTGAACATAGCCGTCTTCGTCAAGAATGCCATCCTGCCCGTGGGTAGTGAACGGGTCCAACGCCACGTCGGTGATCACCCCCAGCTCCGGGAAACGCTCGCGCAGGGCGCGGGTGGCGCGCTGGGCGATACCGTCCGGGTGCCAGGCTTCGGCAGCATCAAGGGACTTGAGTTCAGACGGCGTGACCGGAAACAACGCCAACGCCGGAATCCCCAGGTCGACCCAGCCCGCCGCCTCTTCAAGCAGCAGATCAATGGTCAGACGCTCTACACCCGGCATCGACGATACCGCTTCCCGGCGATTTTCGCCGTCGAGCACAAACACCGGCAGGATCAGATCATCCGTAGTCAGTACGTTTTCACGAACCAGGCGGCGAGAAAAATCATCACGACGATTACGACGCAGGCGGGTAGCAGGGAACAGGCGATTGGCAGGGGTAAAGCTCACGACAGACTCCTGAGCCCGGGTTCACGGGCGAGCGTTGCAGTTATAAGCGGGCATTATGACGAAGGTATGACAGTTGTGCTTAACGATGCGACCTGTAGTCGCATTCGTCGCCCAATGTAGGAATTGTTCACTTCGTGACACATCTCGATACTTTCATGAATGTTCACGAAGGCGTAGGCTGCGCGTTCATTTCGCCAGCACCCAGACCATGCTTCAACAATTTCTGCATGACTTCGGCTACTTTGCCCTCTTCCTAGGCACGTTCTTCGAAGGCGAAACCATCCTGGTTCTCGCAGGCTTCCTGGCGTTCCGTGGGTACATGGATATCAACCTGGTGGTGGTCGTTGCCTTCTTCGGCAGCTACGCCGGCGACCAGCTTTGGTATTACATGGGGCGCAAGCACGGCCGCAAACTGTTGGCGCGCAAGCCGCGCTGGCAATTGATGGGCGACAAGGCCCTGGAACATATCCGCAGGCACCCGGATATCTGGGTGCTGAGCTTCCGCTTTGTCTATGGATTACGCACGGTGATGCCGGTGGCCATTGGTCTTTCCGGTTACCCACCGATGCGCTATCTGATCCTCAACGGTATCGGCGCCGCGATTTGGGCTGCCGCGTTGGGGGCTGCGGCTTATCACTTTGGCGCGGTGCTGGAAGGCATGCTTGGCAGCGTCAAGAAATACGAGTTGTGGGTACTGGGCGCCTTGCTGTTGCTGGGCTTTGGCCTGTGGCTGCGCCGCCGCTTCAAGAACGCACGCATCGCCCGCCAGGCCTGTGCCGATGCCAAGGCGCGGCTTGCCGCCGCCGAGCCCGTCCCGTTAGAAGCGCCTAAGACACCAGTCGAGTAAGCCGGCCCCTGCAACAGTAGAGGCCAATCACGCTGAGCAGGCTGTAGCTCACCAGGCCCAGCCAGCCCAGGTTGCTGGCCGGCCACAGCCCGACCAGCGGCGCCAGCCATACCAACGGCACATTCAGCGCCAGGCGCATCAGCTCTGCCTTTAACGCCCACGGGCGATTCTCCAGGGCCACCCCTAGGGTAAACAATCCAAGCGCCATCGCCCCCCAGCCGACAACCAGCGCTGCGCTGGGCAGGCCCTCGCCGAAATTCATCAAGTAGCTGCCAAACCCCACATACGCCGCGAACTGCAGGGCGATATAGACCTGTTGGCGCGTGTCCAGCGGCACGTCGAATTTGCGGAACTGGCTCAAGTCGGGCTTGGCCAATGGATACTTGGCCTTCACGTCCGCCGGGCGCCAACCGGTACGCATGAACCAGATGCGCAGCTTGTCCCACTTACTTTCGGTACGCCGTGCATCACGCCAAAGCTGTGCATAAAACTGCAGGTTGGCCCATAACGGGTTCCAGCTGGCCAAGGGTGTGGTCACGCCGAAAATCACCGGTTCGTTGTCGTCTTCTTCCTGGAAGGTGCCGAACAGCCGGTCCCAAAGAATGAACACACCGCCGTAGTTGCGATCCATGTAGAGAGCGTTCTGTGCATGGTGGGCCCGATGATTGGAGGGCGTGACGAAAAACCACTCGAACCAGCCAAGCTTGGGCACGTGCCGGGTATGCACCCAGAATTGATACAACAGGTTGAGGGACGCCACGCTGATAAACACCACCAGCGGTACGCCAAGCACGGCCAGGGGCAGGTAGAAGATCCAGCTCAGCAGGAAGCCGGTGCTGGTCTGGCGCAGGGCGGTGCTGAGGTTGTAGTCCTCGCTCTGGTGATGCACCGAGTGCGCGGCCCACAGGATGTTGCGCTCGTGCCCCATCCGGTGCAGCCAGTAGTAGCAGAAGTCGTAGAACACAAAGGCGAATACCCAGGTCCAGACACTCTGGGCAGGCAGTTCGATCAACGCCAGGTGCTTGAGGGCGAACGCGTAGGTCAGCAGCCCCACCCCCTTGGTCAACAGCCCGGTGGTGGTGGACAGCACGCCGGTGCTGAGGCTGTTGATGGCGTCCGCCACCCGGTAGTTGCGCTGGCCACGCCAGCGGTCGGCGAGCAGCTCCACCACAATCAAGGCAATGAAAAACGGTACCGCGTAAGGCACGAAGTCCATGGTCTGGTCCGGTCTATTTTTGTTACATCAAGATTAGGTGCAGCGGCGCGAGATCCCATTGGCAACAGGTTACAAATTAGTAGACATTTAACGCCAAGACTCCAGGAGAAATGCCCATGAGCAAAAAGATTGCAGTGATCCTTTCCGGCTGCGGCGTGTACGACGGCGCAGAGATCCACGAAAGCGTGATCACCCTGCTGCGCCTGGATCAGCGCGGCGCTCAGGTCCAATGTTTTGCACCCGATATTGCCCAGTTACACGTGATCAACCACCTGACCGGCGAGGAGATGCCCGAGTCGCGCAATGTGCTGGTGGAGTCGGCCCGCATTGCCCGGGGCGAGGTCAAGGATATTCGAGACGCCAACGCCGACGAGTTCGATGCGCTGATCGTACCCGGTGGGTTTGGTGCGGCGAAGAACCTGTCGAACTTTGCCGTCGAGGGCGCGGGTTGCAGCGTCAACCCGCAGGTGCTGGAACTGGCCGAAGCCTTTGCCGAAGCGGGCAAGCCGGTGGGGCTGATCTGCATTTCTCCGGCCCTGGCCGCGAAGATCTACGGCCCGGGCGTGACCTGCACCATCGGCAATGACACCGACACTGCCGCAGCCCTGGACAAGATGGGCGCCACCCATCAGGAATGCAGCGTGGAAGACATTGTCGAGGACACCGCACGCAAGTTGGTCAGTACGCCCGCCTATATGCTCGGCAAAAACATCAGTGAAGTGGCTTCAGGCATCAACAAGCTGGTGGACCGTGTGCTGGAGCTGACCCACGAGAACGATTAGTGGCGATGCCGGGCTCCCTCTCCACCGGATCAGGACTGGCGCATTAACCGCGTCAGTATCCTGTCGAGTGCGTTGGCAAACGCCTGCTTGTCCTTCTCCCCATGGGGCGGTGGTCCACCGCCCATCTGGCCCTGCTCGCGCAGGTCGGTAAAAAGGTTGCGCACCGCCAACCGCTCACTCATGTTTGCCGGGCTGAACTCCTTGCCCCGTGGGTCGAGGGCCGTGACGCCCTTCTTCACCAGGCGGTCGGCCAGGGGCACATCGCTGCAGATCACCAGTTCACCGGGCACGGCGTGCTCCACCAAATAGTCATCTGCTGCGTCCGGGCCGCTGGGCACCACGATCAACTTCACGCACGAGAAGCTCGGCTTGATCTGGCTCTGCCCCGCCACCAATACAACTTCGAACTGGCGCTTGAGGGCGAACTTCACCACCTGGTCCTTGGCGGCCCGGGGGCAGGCGTCCGCATCGATCCATACGCGCATTTTATGCCGCCACTCGCTGCTTTTCTGCCAGCCGGCTGCGGCCGTAGAGCACCACAATGGCCAGGATCGCCACGGCCTGTGCGCTCAACGAGTACGCATCGGCGTGGATGCCCAGCCAGTCGAAGTCAAAGAACGCCACTGGCCGCGTGCCGAAGATGCCGGCTTCCTGCAACGCCTTGACGCCATGCCCGGCGAACACCACCGACAACGCGCACAACAGCCCCGCATTGATGCCGAAAAACAGCGCCAGCGGCAGTTTCGCCGAACCGCGCAGGATCACCCAGGCCAGGCCCACCAGCAGCACCAACGCCGTGGCACCACCCGCCAGCACCGCGTTGTGCCCGGCCGGGCCCGCTTGCAGCCACAGGGTTTCGTAGAACAGGATCACTTCGAACAGCTCACGGTAGACCGAGAAGAACGCCAATATCGCAAAACCGAAACGTCCACCACCGCCCACCAGGCTGCTCTTGATGTAGTCCTGCCACGCCGCGGCATGGCGACGGTCGTGCATCCACACGCCAAGCCACAGCACCATCACACTGGCGAACAGCGCCGTGCAGCCTT
Source organism: Pseudomonas sp. GW821-FHT09D08 (assembly GCF_059416305.1). NCBI lineage: Bacteria > Pseudomonadati > Pseudomonadota > Gammaproteobacteria > Pseudomonadales > Pseudomonadaceae > Pseudomonas > Pseudomonas sp. GW821-FHT09D08. The sequence continues at coordinate 376,521 of NZ_JBWKOX010000004.1, read as the reverse complement.
CGAGCAATTCGCGCTGGGCGCCGCTGACATCAATCACATACGCCGCCAGCGCCCAGGTGGCCAAGCCGGCCAAGAGCGCCAGGCCCCAGCCGACGTTGACGCTGCGCACCGCCGATTGCTGGCCGGTGTTGCGCAGGAACGCGAGGATCGCCGCCAGCACCAGGATGGCTTCCAGGCCTTCACGCAGCAGGATCAGCAGACCGGAGATGTAGCTCAACGACCAGCTCAAGCCATCGCTGCCCAGCAAGCCTGCGGACTCGGTGAGCTTGCCCTTGGCCACGTCCAGGCGCTGCTGCACCTGCTCGATCGGCAGACCGTCCTGTAACGACTGCCGGTAAGCCATCAGGGCCTTCTCGGTGTCCTTGCGCACGTTGGCATCGACGTTATCCAGTGAGCTTTCCACCAGCTCAAAGCCTTCCAGGTACGCCGCCACCGACAAGTCATAGGCTTGCTCGTGGTCACCGCTACGGAACGCCGCGAGGCTCTTGTCCAGGGTGCTGGCGGTGTAATCGAGCAACTGCGCCGGGCCGCGCTTGACCTGCGGCGGTTGCGCACGCTGGGCGCGGAAGGTCGCGGCAGCGGTTGGGCCGCTTGCGGCCAGCATTTCATTAGGCGTCTGGCGGGCCAGGTCGGCAAGGTTGAAGGGCTGCTCGCTTTTCGCCGCAGCCGGGTCGGCGGTGAAGCCGGCAATGTAGGTGGCCAGGTCCCAGCGCTGGCGGTCGTCCAGTTGGTCGGCGAAGGACGGCATGTCAGTGCCTTCGACACCCAGACCCAGGGTGTTGTAGATCGCGTAGAGGCTCAGGCGATCCAGGCGCGCAGCATCCGTCAAATTGGCCGGAGGCGGCGTCATCCCCACGCCGGCCGGACCATCGCCGGCACCGGCAGTGCCGTGGCACACCGAACAGTGCTGGGCGTAGAGCGGTGCGCCGCGCGTCGGGTCGGGCGTGATGGCCGGGGCTTGGCTGACTTCATACGCGACTGCCAGCTTGGCGCCCAACTGGCGGGCCTGGCGAGCGACGGTCGCGCCGTCTGCATGGGCGGTGACAGCCGCCAGCAGTTCCTCGACCCCCTTCACCAGCTCCGCGCGCTCGGGCTTTTGCGGCAAATCCGCCACCAACCCCTGCAATACCCCGAGAAACTCTACCTGCTCACGGTATTCCGAATCATCCACCACCTTGCCCGCCGCCACCGTCGGTGGGTAGTCGGCACCAATGTAGTCCAGCAGATGCAGGGCTTGTGGCGCGCCCTCGGCCGTCGCGGCCAGCAGGTTGAAGCTGCACGACATCAAGGCCGGCAACAGCAGCCAGGCGAGAAAACGGAAGGGCGCAATCATGAACGAATCTCAAGTGGAAATACGAAGTAACACATTGTTAAGCGTTAAAGGGTTTGACTCAAGGCGTTAGTGATTTGTCGTTTGGGAGAACGGGCATTTGAGAGATACGTTAGTGGCATCTTGGCCAGCTCATATGAGGCAAAAAGCCATTGTTTTGCCAGTAACGATGCTTATAATGCCGCGCCCTGTTAGTGCGAAAGGGAATTTCGTTCCTCTGCTTTATGAGGAATCACCATATTGGTTGACTACTTTCAGGGAAGAAGTGACATGGCTTTTCGCGCCTTACCTCCGCTCGCGCTCGCGGCAGTCACTTTGCTCAGCGGCTGTTCAATGTTCCGCAGCTACGACGCCGAGCTGCAAGCCACCAACCAGCAACTGGCCACCGGCAATGTCGACGCCGCCCTGACCTTGTTGGAAAAGAACAACACCGGCGAAGACAAAGACCTGCTGTATTTCTTCGAAAAGGGCGAGTTGCTGCGGGCCAAGGGCGACCTGACAGGCAGCCAGGCCGCCTGGCGCAGCGCCGACCTGCAAGTCTACAAGTGGGAAGAGTCGGTCAAGTTCGACAGCGCAAAATACCTGTCCCAGTTCGGCAGCTTCCTGGCCAATGACAAGGTGCGTCGCTACGAAGGCTATGACTACGAAAGAGTCATGCTGACCACGCAGATGGCCCTGAACCTGCTGGCCTTGAATGACTTCAACGGCGCACGCACCGAAATCAAGAAGACCCACGAACGCGAAGCGGTGATCGCCGACCTGCGCGACAAGGAATACCTCAAGCGCGAAGACGAAGCCGAGCGCCAGGGCGTGACTACCCAGATCAAGGACCTGCACGGCTACCCGGTGCAAGCCCTCGACGCGCCGGAAGTGGTCGGCCTGAAGAACAGTTACCAAAGTGCGTTCAGCCATTACCTGGCCGGCTTCGTCTACGAAGCCCTGGGCGAAAAAGACCTGGCCGCCCCCGGTTATCGCAAGGCCATCGAGCTGCGTCCTAACACGCCACTGCTGGAAAAAGCGCTGCTCGACCTGGACAAATCCAAGGTCGGCAGCGATGAAACCGACGTGCTGATCGTGGTGCAGAGCGGCCTCGCACCCGCCCGCGACTCGGTCCGCCTGCCGCTGCCGATCCCGATCAATGGCAACCTGGTGATCACCCCACTGTCGTTCCCGGTGATCAAGGCCGACACCTCCACGGCGACCTTCGCCCAGATCGGTGTCGACGGCCAGCAACAGAACCTCACGGTGCTCAACAGCACCACAGCCATGTCCCGCCGCGCCCTGCGTGACGACATGCCGGGGATCATTCTGCGCACCACCGTGCGTGCGGTAAGCCGTGGTGTGGCGCAGAACAACCTGAACAAGACCAACCCCATGGCAGGCCTGGTACTGGGTATCGCCTCGGCCGTGACCGAAGGCGCCGACACCCGCACCTGGCGCACCCTGCCGGACATGACCCAAGTCACGCGCCTGCGCCTCAAGCGCGGTGAACACCAGGTCAGCCTGCCCAACGCCCTGGGTGGCACGCTGGTAACGATCAAGGCCGACCAGCCCTACCAGGTGATCACCCTGCGCATGGTCGGCAACCAAGTGTTCGCCGGTGGCCTCGCCGCCCATGTGCTGCCCGGTTCGACAACCCAGGCCATCGCCCTCAAACAACCTTAAGGAGCACCCTATGCGTCACTTTATCCTCGGCGCACTGGCGCTGGTCCTGCTTGTCGGCTGTGCCACCCCGCCACCACCGGAACCTGGCAGCGCTGCGAGCAAGATCGTGGTGATGGGCAAGTTCAAGGGCATCGCGGTCGGCGCCATTCGTGTGGCCCGCGAGAACGGCTTCCTCACCGCCAAGGTGCAACTGAGCAACATCACCAGCAGTAACCAGATGATGTATTACCGTTTCGCCTGGCTGGGCGCCGATGGTTTCCCGGTGGGCGATGAAGAGACCTGGAAGGTGCTGAACCTGTACGCCAACCAGGCGACCTTCCTGCCCGCCATTGCCAATGTGCCCCAGGCCGCAGACTTCCGCCTTGAAGTCAAAACCCCTTGAGCCGTTCATTCTTTTTGCTGCCGAGAGATTTCCCCATGCTTGCACGCTTCTCGATTCTCGCCGTGGTTGCCGTCCTGGCCAGCGGCTGCGCGAATACCTCCCCGGTACTGGGGGGTAAAAATATCAGCTACGGCGACACCAAGGCGGTGGAACTGGTGACCAACGAGTTCGGCTCCACCGACCTGCAGATGATCGCCGAAAGCATGACCCGCTCCCTGGCCCAGTCCGGCATCCTGCAAGGCCGCCCGGTGGTGCAGGTGTATGACGTGAAGAACAAGACCAGCGAGTACATCGACACCCGTGAGATCACCACGTCGATCAAGACCCAGCTGATGAAGACGGGCACCGCACGCTTCGCCAGTGACAACACCGACATGCAGAGCCAGGTCGACCAGCTCAAGCTGCAGAACCAGAGCGGCTTGTACAAGAAGTCCAGCGTCAGCAAGACCGGCAACATGGTCGCCGCCAAGTACCGCCTGGAAGGCTCCATCAGCTCCATCGTCAAGCGCAGCTCGGACTACAAGGACGTGTTCTACAAGTTCAGCCTGCAGCTGATCGACGTCGAGAGCGGCCTGGCTGAATGGATGGACGAAAAAGAAATCCGCAAGACCACGGAGCGCTAGGCAATGCGTGCATGGATTGGTTTGATCGGCCTGTTGTGTGCCTTTGGCGCCTCGGCCGCCCCCAAGATCGCGGTGACCGACCTGGCCTACCAGGCGCAGGTCGAGGAATACATCCACCAGGTTTCGGCCAGCAACAACTTCCAGGCAAGCAGCTACAACGCCAGCGGTGCATCGAACTACAGCGAGTACGAGAGCCGTAGCAGCTACATCGAGCAGATCGAGCTGCGCAAGTTCAGCGGTGATATCAAGGGCGAGATTCTCAAGTCCCGCCAGTTCCAGCTGGTGCAGGGCACGCCCTACACCGCTGATGCCAAGGGTGACGTCTATGACGTGATCAAGCGCATCAAGGCCGGTCACTTCAAGGGCGCGGACTATGTGCTGTTCGGTACGCTGTCGGACATCGACTTCACCCAGGACATCAACGCCCTGGACCACACCAACAGCTACTCGGCGGTGCTGGGCCTGACGCTGGTGGCGGATTTCAGCCTGATCAATACGCGCACCTACGAAATCACCTCGGCGTTTACCGCCATGGGCGAAGGCCAGGACACCAAGCTGGTGAACAGCCGCGACATACGCGTGAGCCTGAACCGGCCGCGGGTGGTGAAGGAAGTGTCGAAGGCGCTGGGTGAGGACGTCGCCAGGCAGTTGGCGGAACAGTTGGGCGGCGGCTATCAGGACCCGGGCCAGCCGGTGCCGCGCAACCACCTGCCACGGGATGAAGCGCCGAAGATCTTGCACTGAACGGTAATCCTCAAGGCAACACAAAACCAATGTGGGAGGGGGCTTGCCCCCGATAGCAGGGTGTCAGTCAGCCTAGCTGTAGCTGAGACACCGCCATCGGGGGCAAGCCCCCTCCCACACGTTTAAGTACCGAGGTTTACGCTGTTGCGCGATGCAAGCTGGCCAGGAAACCCGCTGCCCCTACGAACAACCCGGCAAACGTCCGGTTCACGCGTTTCTGCTGCTTGGGCGTGCGCAACAGGCGCAGGACTTTGGACGCCAACCCCGTATACCCGGCCATCACGATCATATCGACGCTGATCATCGTCGCACCGATGATCAGGTACTGCACCAGCAACGGCGCCTGGGGATTCACGAACTGCGGCAGCACCGCCAGCATGAACACCAAGGCCTTGGGGTTGCTGGCGTTGACCAGGAAACCACGGAACATCATCGCCATCGGCTTGCCGAGCGGGCGTATCGCCGCGTCATCGGCCATGTCCATGGGCAAGGCACGCCATTGCTTGACGGCCAGGTACACCAGGTACGCCACGCCAAACCATTTGATCGCATAGAACGCGGTCGACGACGCCGCCAGAATGGCACCCAAACCGCCCGCTACCACGGCAATCTGCATGGCCAGGCCCAGTTGCAGGCCAATGGCGTTCCAGTAACCGCGCAGGAAGCCGTATTGCAGGCCGCTGGACATCGAAGCGATGGCGCCGGCGCCAGGGGAAAGGGAGATGATCCAACTGGCCAGGAAAAAGGCCAGCCACGTGTCGAGTGCCATAGCACACCTCGGGGAAGAGTCAGCGATTGTCGGGCCTTAAGCTAACTCCGCCGACCAGAGGCTGGCTATAGATTTTTACACGCGGTAAATGCTAGCGGTCGCCCGGGAACACATGGGTGCCGGGCCAACGCCGCACCGAGCGCTGGAAGAACAGGCTGTTAGGCACCTGTACGATGGCGCTGTCGGTGCCTGCCGCTTCCACTTCGATCAGTGTGGTGTAGAGCAAGTTGATTGCCACTACCCTGCCCTTCACGCCGGGCTTGTCGACGGTATCCACCAACTCGACGATGTCACCGAGGCGAAACGGTCCGACGGTAAAGATCAGGATCGCGCACAGCAGGTTGGACAACACCGACCACATGGCGAAGAACGCCACTGCCGCCACTGCGACAAACCCCGACAGCGCGGTCCACAACACCGTAGCGGAAACACCCAGCCGGCCCAGCACAAAGATCAACGCACTGCCCATGATCAGCCAACGCAATCCGCCACGCAGGGGCATCAGCAGTTGCGGCGGGAACGGGTAGCGCTCACCCAGGCGCGTCAGGCCCTTGGCGACAAACCGCTGGGCGAGGTAGCCGGCCAGCAGGATCAGCAGGATTTGCACGCCGATCCATACAGGCTCGATCCATTGCGCAGGCAACGGCAGTTGCAAGGCCTCCATCAGGACAGCGCCTCCAGCTCCGCTTGCAGGGTTTCCAGCAGTTCGAGGGCTTCCATCCAGGTTTCCTCCAATTGCCCTTCGCGAACCTTGAGCCTGGCCTGTTCGGCCAGCAGGTCGCGCAGCTCATCCTTACGCGCAGCCTCGTACACGGCGCTGTCGCCCAGGCTGGCTTCGATCTTGGCCAGGCGCTCGTGGACCTTGCCCAACTCGGCCTCAAGCTTGTCGGCTTCGCGCTTGTGTGGCGCCAACTGCTGGCGCAGGGCGGCAGCGGCCTGGCGCTGGGCTTTCTTGTCGGTCTTGTCCGGGTTGACCGGGGTGTTGCTGACCGGCGCATTGCGCAGGCGGTAATCCGTGAGCCAGCGTGCGTAGTCGTCCAGGTCACCGTCGAACTCTTCGACCTTACCATCCGCTACCAGCAGGAAGTTGTCGGTGGTGCTCTTGAGCAAGTGGCGATCGTGAGACACCACCAGGACCGCACCGCTGAACTCCTGCAAGGCCATGGTCAACGCCAGGCGCATTTCCAGGTCGAGGTGGTTGGTCGGTTCGTCGAGCAGCAGCAGGTTCGGGCGGTCCCAGGCGATCAACGCCAGGGCCAGGCGGGCTTTTTCGCCACCGGAGAAGTTCAGCACCGGCTCATCGATGCGCGCGCCACGGAAGTCAAAGCCACCGAGGAAGTCGCGCAGGGTTTGCTCGCGCTCGGTCGGCGCCAGGCGTTGCAGGTGCAGCAGCGGGCTGGCCTTGGCGTCGAGGGAGTCCAACTGATGCTGGGCGAAGTAGCCCACCACCAGGTTCTCGCCACGGGTCAAACGACCGGCCAGGGGTTGCAACTCGCCCGAGAGGTTCTTGATCAGCGTCGACTTGCCCGCGCCGTTCGGGCCGAGCAAACCGATGCGCGCACCTGGGGTGAGCTGCAGCTTGACCTTCTCCAGGATGGTTTTCTCGCCATACCCCAGGCGTGCATCCGAGAGGTCCAGCAACGGGCTGGAGATTTTCACCGATTCACGGAACACAAAGTCGAACGGCGAATCGACGTGGGCCGCCGACAGTTCTTCCATGCGCTCCAGGGCCTTGATCCGGCTCTGGGCCTGGCGGGCCTTGGTGGCCTGGGCCTTGAACCGGGCGATGTAGCTTTCCATGTGCGCGCGCTGCGCCTGCTGCTTCTCGAACGCCTGCTGCTGCTGGGCCAGGCGCTCGGCACGCGCCCGTTCGAACGCGGTGTAGCCGCCACGGTAGAGCGTGATCTTCTTCTGTTCGACGTGGGCAATGTTGTCGACCACGGCGTCGAGGAAGTCCCGGTCGTGGGAAATCAGCAGCAAGGTGCCCTGATAGCTCTTGAGGAAGTCCTCCAGCCACAGGATCGCATCGAGGTCCAAGTGGTTGGTCGGTTCGTCGAGCAGCAGCAGGTCCGAGGGGCACATCAGCGCCTGGGCCAGATTAAGGCGCATACGCCAGCCACCGGAGAAGTCGGCGACCGGACGATCCATCTGTTCGTTGGTGAAGCCAAGGCCGGCGAGCATCTTGCGGGCGCGGGCGTCGGCGGTGTAGCCGTCGGCGCTGTCGAGTTCCGCGTGCAGGCGGGCCTGGGCGGCGCCGTCCTGGGCTTTCTCGGCCTCGGCCAGGTCGTGTTGCACCTGGCGCAGGCGCAGGTCGCCATCGAGCACGTAGTCGATCGCGATGCGGTCCAGGGTGTCGATCTCCTGGCGCATATGGGCGATGCGCCAGTCGGCCGGCAGCAAGCAGTCCCCGGAATCCGGGGTCAGCTCACCCAGCAACAGGGCGAACAACGTGGATTTGCCGGCGCCGTTGGCACCGATCAGGCCGGCTTTGTGACCGGCGTGCAGGGTCAGCTCGGCGTCTTCGAGAAGACGTTGCGGGCCACGCTGTAATGTTAGGCTTTGAAGTCGGATCATAATGGCGGCGGAGTCTACCAGCTTCGTTGGCCGCTGGCTTGGGTGTGAATATGAACGCTGACCTGTGGAGCTTTGCTCTCTCGACTTACGCCCGCCCGGGCGTCGAAGCTGCCTGCCTGCGCTTGCAGGAGCAAGGGGCGGACGTGTGCCTGTTGCTCTGCGGCGCATGGCTGGAACAGCGGGGTGTGGCACTCGAGCCGGAGCGCATGCGCATCCTGCAACAACTGGCGCAACCGTGGCAGGCGCAGGTGATCGAACCCTTGCGGCAGTTGCGTGTGCAATGGCGCGCCATGGTGCAGCAGGATGAGCAACTGGCGGCGCTGCGCGAACGGGTCAAAGCCCTGGAACTGGATGCCGAACGGCAATTGCTGACGCGCCTGGAAGCGTTGACGCAGGCATGGCCGAAAGGGGAGATGACTCAACCGCGGTGGCTGGAAGGACTGGCGGCTGAGGATGCCGCCGACCTTGACCATGACGCGCTGCAGCAGCTGCGCGTCATGGTTACCGGCACTTAGGAAGCGCTGGTTGGGGTGGTGCTTGGCGCTACCGGTGCAGGGGTGCTGCTGGCCGATGCGGTCGGAGCGGTGGTCGCTGCCGGGGTAGCAGCAGGTGCTGCTGGCTTGGCCGGTGCTGGTTTCGCAGCGGCAGGCTTTGCAACTGGCTTGGCGGCTGGCTTTGCAGCAGCAGGCTTTGCAGCAGTAGGTTTGGCGGCTGGTTTGGCGGCAGTGGTTTTAGCAGCTGGCTTCGCGGCCGGTTTTGCAGCAGCGGTTTTAGCAACTGGCTTCGCGGCTGGTTTCGCAGCAGCGGTTTTAGCAACTGGCTTCGCGGCTGGTTTCGCAGCAGCGGTTTTGGCAGCTGGCTTGGCAGCCGGTTTTGCAGCAGCAGTTTTGGCAACTGGCTTCGCAGCTGGTTTGGCAGCAGCGGTTTTGGCAGCTGGCTTGGCGGCTAGTTTTGCAGCAGCGGTTTTAGCAACTGGCTTGGCAGCCGGTTTTGCAGCCGCAGTTTTGGCAACTGGCTTGGCGGCTGGTTTTGCAGCAGCAGTTTTGGCAGTTGGCTTCACAGCGGGTTTTGCAACAGTGGCTTTAGCCGCTGGCTTGGCTGGCGCTTTAGCCGGTGCACGGGCACCCAGCACTTTAGCTACGGCTTCCTTCACACGACCAACGCCCTGGGCCAGCTTCAGGCTTTCTTGAGCATCTTTTTTGAGTTGGGAAATGTAGGTGCGGGTTTCAGCTTGACGATCCTTGAGAGCGTCCAGCAGGTCTTCGAGTTCTTTTACTGCGTCTTTGGCTTTGGCCTGTGCCTTGGCCTTGCCGGCAGTGGCGGCGTCTTGCAGTTTGGTGCGGGATTTGTGCAGTTTTTCTTGCGCTTTACCGCGTTGTTTTTCCAGCTTGGCGAGCAGTTTTTCTGCATCGGCCAACGCTTGGGAACATGCGCTTTCCAGATGTTCGAGCAAGCTGCCCGACAATTGTTGGAGTAAATGCAACGGGGTATTTACAGGCTTCTGTTTGGCCGACATGGTTTACCTCCTGGCTGACGTGGGTGCGGCTCATACTAGCCCTCTGCTCTTACCGCCGCTAGGGCATGTTGACAGTATCGTTTGCGTTGCGTTGCAACGTGCGAAAATTCTTATCGATATAACGAAAACACACGGCACTTTTTACGCACACGCACTGGCATAATCCGTCGCACTTTCGGCAGGAGAATGCCCATGTCGCGTTACCTTTTCCTTGTGCTGTGCCTGGCGATTTCCGCGGCCAATGCGAGCGAGCAATCACCGTCAAAAACTACGCCCCAAGATCAGCACGACCTCGCCTACAGCCTGGGCGCCAGCCTCGGTGAGCGCCTGCGCCAGGAAGTCCCGGACCTGCAGATCCAGGCCTTGATCGACGGTCTCAAGCAAGCCTATCAAGGCAAGCCGCTGGCGTTGGATAACGCGCGCATCGAACAGATTCTTGCCGAGCACGAAGCGCAGACCGAAGCCGATGCCCAAGCGCCTGAAAGTGAAAAGGCACTTGCCGCCGAGCAGCAGTTTTTAGCCAAGGAAAAAGCCGCGAAAGGAGTGCGTGAGTTGGCCGATGGCATCCTGCTCACTGAACTGACACCCGGCACGGGTAACAAGCCTGGCGCAAATGATCAGGTCCAGGTGAACTACGTTGGGCGATTGCCCGATGGCACGGTTTTCGATCAGAGCACACAACCCCAGTGGTTTCGCCTGGACAGTGTGATCAGCGGTTGGAGCAGCGCGTTACAGCAGATGCCGGTCGGGGCCAAATGGCGCCTGGTGATCCCATCGGCCCAAGCTTATGGAGGCGACGGTGCCGGCGAGCTGATCCCGCCATATACGCCACTGGTATTCGAGATCGAATTACTCGGTACCCGTCATTGAGCCAATAAAAAACGGTGCGCCATGCGCACCGTTTTTATCTCGCCCGCAAAGGTCAGGCCTGGGGGGCCGTTTCTTCCTTATGGGCGTTGTGGAGCACTTCGATCAGGCAATCTTCCAGTTCAAAACGCTCATGGAGCAGGCCACCCAACTCCTTGAATTTCTCAGCAACGCACTGGCCGGCATCACACAGATCGGTGAACGCCAGCAGTTTCTCAGTGATGACATCGATACGCGGGTAAAGGGTCTCGGCCAGTTCCAGACCACGCTTATCATCGAAGGCTTCCGCCTCTTTGGTCAGCTGCTCGTAGACACCGAAATGGCCAGCAGACACATAGTCCACCAACACTTCACAGAATTCCTGCAACGGCTTGCGATTCTCAGCCAGGGCCTCGGGCTTGGCGCCAAGAGCATCAAAGGCCCGAACCAGTTCGTGACGTGCTTTCAACCAGCTGTCGATCAGCTTGTGCACCCCACCCCAGCGTTCCTGAGCATTCTGACAACTTTCCAGCATGATGATCTCTCTTCCCTATAGGGGCGCTGCCGCCTGATGCCCGCGCAACACTTCAAGGATAAAACAGCAGCGGGACAAGGCCGCGTCTGACAAACGGTTTCAATAACGCGTGCGGGCCAGATTATGCCCCCATGACTATGGCTTCAAGGTACGCAGGAGAGAAAGTTCATACAAGTGTTTAATCCTGTCCTACAAACTGCGGCCTCCGATCAGCGCCTCGCTGAGCGCAATGGACGGCTCAAAAACAGTCGGGAAAATTGCATGACACCGAGGATCAACATGCTCAGGAAGAACAACAGGCTCCACTCGGGAAGGCTCAGGTCAAATAGCGTCCAGCTTATTTCCATACAATCGACCGTGCCTTTGACCGTCAATTGCAACGCCTGCCACAGCGACAGGTTCTCGAGCATGTGACTGAGACTGGGCCAGCAGTCGGCGGCCTGATCCGCTGCGGTATTTTGCAGCAGCACCTGGCGTACTGCGGTGATGGCACCCAGCAACGCACAGACCATGCTCGTAACCCCATATAGGTAAAAAGTGGAACGCCTGGGGTTGTGGATGGCGGCGACCAGATTAATCAGCGTGAAGGCAGCCAGAAAGGCCCTTTGCATCTGGCACAGAAAACAAGGGCGTAACGAGGCACCGAACTCAAGATAGAAGGACGCACCCAACGTCAGCGCACCCGCCATGAACGCAAGGAAAAACAAGGAGCGTGAAGGGGCCAAAGACATGCTTTATCCGCATCGCGAGAGATAGGTCGTTACGTTAGAGGAAAGGCCTGACCCCTTTCAATACGCGCCAGAGCAGACGATTCCGTGAGAACGTAGGGACATCCCGTCAGAGAATGGAAGACTTGAAGCGCATGAACGTAGGAGTTTGCTTCAAAGCCCCTCAGGGCCGGCATACGCTCAGCATTGAAGGGCTGGCCATCAGAAATATCTGAGCCAACCCTAGACTTCTTCCTACATCAAACTCGGGCAGGAGCTGGCAGCGGAGACGCCAGCAAGCGGTTATCCAATAAGCCCAGGCCTTCCTGGAACAGCTGGTTGCTGCGCTCGGTGTCGCCCAACTGCGCCAACAGCCGCGCCAGTTCGGCACAGGCCTCGGGATTACGCTGCACCTGCAGGCTGCTTTCCAGGTAATCCCGCGCCTTGCCCCACAGGCTGTTTTGCAGGCACAGACGACCCAATGTCAACAACAGGCTGGCATCGCCCGGGTGGTCCTTGAGCCAGCCTTCGGCAAACTTCAATTGCCGGGCAGGGTCGCTGCCGCGCAGCAGGCCGTAGAGACGAATCAGGTGGCTGTCGTAGCCGCGCTTGATGGCACCGCGCAATGCTTCCTCCGCCTTGGCATCGGCCCCCAGTTGACGCAGTTGCTCGGCATAGGCCAGGACCAGCTGCGGCTCCTGGCGCTGGGCGGAAGTCAGTTGTTGCCAGGCCCGCTCAAGAGACTGCAAGCCGGCTTCGCCCTGCTCTTCGCGCTGGGCCGCCAGGCTCAGGTTCTCACCCCAGGCACGTCGCTCCAGTTCGGCCAATTCGCTGGCGGGCAGCACCTTGTCCTTGCGCAGCTCCGGCAACAGGCGGATCACCGACGACCAGTCGCCACGCTGCTGGTGCAGACGCTGTAATTGGCGCAGCACCTGGCCGTTGTGGGGATGGCGCTCGTGCATGGCCTGCAAGGTGGTGAGGGCGCCATCAGTGTCGCCACGGTCCAATTGCAACTGCGCATGGCTCAAGGCAACCGCCAGCTCGGCCTGGGGCTGACGCTCCAGGGCGCGCTCGAGCAAGCCGTCCGATTCTTCATAACGGCCCTGCTCATTCGCCGCCCGGGCCGCGCCCAGGTAGTACAGCAATGGCTGGCGCTCGGCTTCGGCGGCACGATGCAGATGACGTTCGGCACTGGCCCAACGGCCTTCGGCGAGGTCCATCTGGCCCTGTTCGATGGCGATCTGCACGCGGCGACTGCGGTTACGTCGCGACCACGGGTTGACCACATCACCCGAGGTGGTGACCAGGCTCAGCAATACGCGGATCAAGTAGATGGCCAGGCCGAAGACAAACACCGCCACCACGGTAGCCCATAGGCTCGACTCGTAGTGCAGCACATGAGGATAGGTAATCAGCACGTAGCCGGTGTGTTTCGAAATGCCCACAGCCAGTGCCAGGGCGATTGCAATCGCCAGCACCAGGATCACATAGAAACGCTTCATCGGCTCTACTCCTGCTTCGCCGACGGGGCCGCCGGCGTGGCAGCCGCCTTGGCTTCGTCGGCAGACAGATGACGACGTTCGAGGTACGCCTGCACCGCAGCCAGGCTCGCCGCCAGGTCCGGTGTCACCACCGAGACCGCCTTGGGCTCAAGCTCGGCGATACGCGCCAGCATCGCCTTGCTCTGCGGGTTGTCCTGGTTGAAGTTATCCTGCAACACGCTGCGTGCCTCACCCAGGGAGCGGCTGTACACCGCCGATTCACCATTGAGCGCCGCCCATTGTGCTTGCTCCAGGGCCAGGCTGAGGGCCAGGCGTACCTGGTTCAGGCCTTGACCGGCGAGCAGTGGACGAATGTTGTCGTCGGGGTTGAAGTCGATGCGGAAGTACCGGGAAATCTGCTCCCACCACTGGCTCCAGCGGTTGTCCGTATCGGTGCTTGGACGCCCCTGGGATGCGGGTTCAGTCAGTTGGTACTCAGGGGCGATGGCCGCCAGTTGCACGACCTGATCACGCAAGGCTGCCAATTGCAGATACAGCCCGGTGCGATCCGGCTGCTCAGTACTGCGCAACGCAGCAAGGCTCTTGGCCAACTGCTCGCGCGCGGCGTAGGAGCCCGGATCGCTTTGCTCGCGAAGAATCTCATCAGCGCCCTGGACCAACGCCTGGGCGCTGTTGATGTCCTGCAAGGCAGACAAGCGCAAACTCGCCAGGCGAATCAGGTGCTCGGCCTCAGCCAGGCGCCAATCCTTGCGGCTGGCACCCAGCACGGTTTCCAGGCGCTGGCTCAAGCGCTGCTGGTCACCCTGCAACTGGGCCACCAGGCGACGGCGCTCCTCGAGCTCATCCGCACCCGGCAGTTGCGCCAGGCGTGCAGCCAGTTGTTGCTGGCTTTGCTTGAGGGCCTGGGATTGGTCATCCAGGGTCTGCACTTGGCCCAGCTGGTGCTGGCTGCTGGCTTGCAGGGCACGGACCTGCCAGAGACCCCAACCGCCGGCGGCAACACCCGCAGCGCCAAGCAGCAGGGCGACAACTGCCAGGCCATTGCCGCGGCGCGGCGCGGTGACCGGTGACTCAACCGGCGCATCAAGTGCGGGTTGGGTTTCATCTTTAGGCAAGGCTGTTTCGCTCACGTATCCGTCCTTTGCGTATCAGAGAGTGGGAACGGCATGACTCCGTAACGCCACTAACAAAGCCGCGGCACTCGCGCCGCGACAATCCACAACTTTTTCTGCGCCAGCGGCCCGCGCCATCTCGGCGACTCGCGGGCTGGGCACGAACAACGGCAGCTGCGCCACCTGTGGCCAATCGGATCCGGCCAGGGCCTGCAGGTGCAAAAAACCCTGCCCACTGCTGACCACCAGGCCGTTCAAGCGTTCCAACTGGATGCGCCGGGTCAGTACACCGGTGTCGTAGGCCGGAAGGAAACGACGATACAACTCCAAGTAGTCGACACTAGCACCTTGCTCGCGCAAACGCTCAGCCAGCAGCTCCCGCCCCCCCTCGCCGCGCAGGATCAACACCCGCGCACCGGGCCGTGCGATAGCCTCGCGCAACGCAGGCAATTGAAGCAAGGCCTCGCTGTCGTCGCCGGTTTGGGGATAGTGAACGGGAAGGCCGTGATCAGCCAGGACCTGCGCGGTGGCCGCACCGACGCTGAACCACGGCAGTTGCGGCCAGGCTTGATCCAACTGCTGCACGGCAAGCCGCGCGGCCGGTTTACTCACCACGATCACCGCACAGTAGCGACCCAGATCGCCGAAGACGGCCTGTTGTTCAGGGGTAACGGGTAACGGTTCGGTGTCCAGCAAAGGCAAGCTGCTGCTGAAGATACCGGCTTCGGACAACGCCGCCGCCAGGGCCGCCGATTCCTCGGCAGGCCGTGTCAGCAGCACGCGCCAATCGGTCACTGCGGGCCGGCCTCGCCGTAGACTTTTTGCAGAATGGCGCCAGCGCCCTTGTCCAGCAGCTCTTCAGCCACCTGGACACCCAGGGCGATGGCGTCACGTTGCGGGCCACGGATTTCGGCAGTCAGCAGAGTGCCCCCATCCGGATCCCCAACCAGGCCACGCAGCCACAGGTTTTCACCTTCGAACACGGCGTAGCAGGCGATCGGCACCTGGCAGCCACCGTTGAGGTGCTTGTTCAGGGCGCGTTCGGCCGTGACACGCACTTCGGTCTCGTAGTGATCCAGGGGTTTGAGCAGCGCGTGGATTTCACTATCGGCGGTACGGCATTCAATGCCCACGGCGCCTTGCCCGCCAGCAGGCAGGCTGTCTTCGACGCTGATGGCCGAGGTGATGCGGTTTTCGAAGCCCAAACGGATCAGGCCGGCCGCGGCGAGGATGATCGCGTCATACTCACCGGCATCCAGCTTGGCCAGGCGGGTGTTGACGTTGCCGCGCAGGAAGCGAATCTGCAGGTCCGGACGACGGGTCAACAGCTGTGCCTGGCGACGCAGGCTGGAGGTGCCGACAATGCTGCCCAGAGGCAAGTCATCCAAAGACGCGAAGGTATTGGAAACGAAGGCGTCACGCGGGTCTTCACGTTCACAGATGCAAAACAGGCCCAGGCCTTCAGGGAAATCCATGGGCACGTCTTTCATGGAATGCACGGCGATGTCGGCTTCGTTTTCCAGCAGCGCGGTTTCCAGTTCCTTGACGAACAGGCCCTTGCCGCCGATCTTCGACAGCGGCGAGTCGAGCAGCTTGTCGCCGCGACTGACCATGGGCACCAGGGTCACCTTGAGGCCGGGATGGGCCTGCTCAAGGCGTGCTTTGACGTATTCGGCCTGCCACAAGGCCAGGGCGCTTTTACGGGTGGCGATGCGGATTTCGCGAGAGGACATGGATCAATCCGTACTGAATAGATACGGCAGATAATAACAGCTCAGGCAAATACGCCTTGATTTGAATCAGCAAGTGCGGGGCCTCCCTGGCCACGTCGCACCGGGATAATGACTACAGGCTCGCCAAAACCCTCGGGCTAAAGCTGCTGCATCATCTTGCGCACGCCGGCGACATGGCGTCGGCTGACGATCAATGCATCCCCGTTAAGCCCTTTGAGGAATAACTGAAAGTGCCCGAGCGGCGTGCGCTGCAGGCGCTCGATTCGCTCACGGGCCACCAGCGCGTTCCGGTGGATTCGCACAAAGCGGTCACCGAATTCATCCTCAAGGGCCTTGAGCGGCTCATCGAGCAACACTTCGCCAGCCTCATGCCGCAGGGTCACGTACTTGTGATCGGCAATGAAGTAGACCACCTGGTCCAAGGGGATCAACTCGATGCCTTTGCGTGTACGGGCGCTGATATGGCTGCGCGGCCCGTTGCCGCTTTGGGCGGCCGGCTGGGTCAGGGCAGCCAGTTGGGCGCGGTTGGGGCGCTCGGCTTTCTTCAAGGCCCTGAGCAACGCCTCGGCAGTCACTGGTTTGACTACGAAACTGACACCACTGGCTTCCAGTGCCTGCGCGGCAAACTCTTCTTGAGAGGCGCACAGCACCACGGCGGGTGGCGATTCGCGCTCACTCAGGCGAGCAGCAACTTGCAGGCCATCGAGGCCCGGCATGCGGATATCGAGCAACACCACGTCCGGCTTGAGGCTGTCGATCAACGTCAACGCTTCCTCTCCGCTGGTGGCACTCGGTTCAAGGACTGTATAACCCTCGAGTTCACTGACCAAACGGCTCAGTCGCTCGCGGGCTTGGGGTTCGTCATCAACGATCAGGACATTCATATAGCGCTGGATTCCTGCGTGAGTCTCGCACAAGGATAGCGTAGACAGGTGCGGTGACTTGCGTCACAGCGATCCACGCTAAGACTAGCGCGAGCGGCAAAAAGTGCCCTGACAGCGGCACCCATATTTACCCGGACCTGTTCAATAGCGCCCAAGACCTGCTGCCTTCGGGCATCGTCGTAGGGTTTGCTGATACACAATCCGAATACCCCCCTTTTAAATGGATAGTCAGGCTCTGACCGCATTACCCGACTTTGGTGCATTCACACACTATCAGTCCAACTGTAGACGCTCGCCGAGACGATATTGCTCAATCGTCAAATATCGTATCAATAAGCAGCTGCCTCCAGTCTCGTCCCGGACGCGGTCGGCGGCAAGGCACTTAGCCATCCTTTGCACAAATAAAAATGCCGACGACCCGCAGCACCGCCTCCAAGGGCAACCCTGTTATTATCGCCGCCACACTTTCATGCCTCTTAATAAGCAGACCACGAGCGAATCCATGAGCACCGACAAGACCAACCAGTCCTGGGGCGGCCGCTTCAGTGAACCCGTCGACGCCTTCGTCGCCCGCTTCACCGCCTCCGTCACCTTTGACCAGCGCCTGTACCGCCACGACATCATGGGCTCCATCGCCCACGCGACGATGCTGGCCAAGGTCGGCGTGCTGACCGACGCCGAGCGCGACAGCATCATCGATGGCCTGACCACCATCCGCGGTGAGATCGAAGCCGGTACGTTCGACTGGCGTGTCGACCTGGAAGACGTGCACATGAACATCGAGGCGCGCCTCACCGACCGTATCGGTGTGACCGGCAAGAAACTGCACACCGGTCGCAGCCGTAACGACCAGGTGGCCACCGACATCCGCCTGTGGCTGCGCGATGAAATCGACCTGATCCTGGCCGAAATCACCCGCTTGCAGAAAGGCTTGCTGGAGCAGGCCGAGCGTGAGGCGGGCACCATCATGCCCGGCTTCACCCACCTGCAAACCGCACAACCCGTGACCTTCGGCCACCACCTGCTGGCCTGGTTCGAAATGCTCAGCCGCGACTACGAGCGCCTGGTGGATTGCCGCAAGCGCGCCAATCGCATGCCGCTCGGCAGCGCTGCCCTGGCCGGCACCACTTACCCGATCGACCGCGAATACACCGCGCAGCTGCTGGGCTTCGATGCCGTCGGCGGCAACTCCCTGGACGGCGTGTCGGACCGCGACTTCGCCATCGAATTCTGCGCCGCCGCCAGCATCGCGATGATGCACCTGTCGCGTTTCTCCGAAGAGCTGGTGCTGTGGACCAGTGCGCAATTCCAGTTCATCGACCTGCCGGACCGCTTCTGCACCGGCAGCTCGATCATGCCGCAAAAGAAAAACCCCGACGTGCCCGAACTGGTGCGGGGCAAGAGCGGCCGTGTATTCGGCGCACTGATGGGCCTGCTGACCCTGATGAAAGGCCAGCCTTTGGCCTACAACAAGGACAACCAGGAAGACAAGGAACCGCTGTTCGACGCCGCCGACACCCTGCGCGACTCGCTGCGCGCGTTTGCCGACATGATCCCGGCGATCAAGCCCAAGCACGCGATCATGCGTGAAGCGGCCCTGCGCGGTTTCTCCACGGCGACTGACCTGGCGGACTACCTGGTACGCCGTGGCCTGCCGTTCCGCGACTGCCACGAGATCGTTGGCCATGCGGTGAAATACGGCGTCGACACCGGCAAGGACCTGGCGGAAATGAGCCTGGAAGAGCTGCGCCAGTTCAGTGACCAGATCGAACAGGACGTGTTTGCCGTGTTGACCCTGGAAGGCTCGGTGAATGCCCGTAATCACGTGGGCGGTACCGCGCCGGCACAGGTGAAGGCTGCGGTCGCTCGCGGCCAGGCCCTGCTCGCCAGCCGCTGAAAAAGGTGGGAGGGGGGTAACCCCCTCCCACATTTGATCATTTTTTGGCCGCAACCATCGCCATGAACGCCGGCATCGCGGCCTCCCTGTCCGCCGCCACCTTCTGCGCATTAGGCATGGCATGCAGGCGCTCCAGCAACGCTTTGGCCGCCGGCAATTCAGCCAACAGGTCCAGGCCAAACAGCTTCTCGCCCACCGCACAGGCGAGGTTCACGCTGTACATGAAATACAGATCCGCAATCGTAAAGCCCTCCCCCGCCACATAAGGCGCGAACTTGCCGTGACGGCCTAAAGAGCCGATCCCCAACAGCAACTCAGCCCTGGATTTCTCCTTGATCGCCTCCGGCACCGGCATACCAAAAAACGCCTCGGCAAAACACGCACGGGCGGGCAATTCGATATACAGCTCGATTTCCCTGCACAATGCCAGCACTTGGGCACGCTGGAACGGTTCGGCCGGCAACAGCGACGGGCCTACCTGGGTCTGCTCGATGTATTCGAGGATCACACTGGTTTCGTTGACAAAACCCTGCTTCACGCCCAGCACCGGCACCTTGCCACGGGGGCTGACCGCCAGGGCCTCAGGGGTTTGCCCGGCATAAAAGGGCACCTCCTCAAAAGGCAGGCCTTTCTCCAGCAGTGCCAGTTTCACCATGTTGTAGTAGTTGCTGACCGAAAATCCGTAAAGCTTGAGCATCGCAAAGCCTCCAGGCCGTGTGCGGGGTTGGCTGCAGAAGTTATAGATCCCCGGGGCCGGCCTGACCAGCAGCATCACCTGCCTGAATGGGGGTAGACTGGCGCCCTTTCCTTGAGGAGCCTGCCATGAGCGAGCCGACCGATATCGACAGCGACGAAGAAGCGTTCATCGAAAACACCTTGATCGAAGCGATCGAAAACCAAATCGAAAGCGACAACCCGCCTGCCGCCAAGGCCACGTTCAATAAACTGACCCTGGTGGGCTATGAACGTGAAGAGATCCTGAATCTCATGGCTCACGTGTTGGCTTTCGAGATCGACGCGATGCTGGATGAGGACCGCGCCTTCAATACCGAATGGTATGAAACAGCGCTGCGGGCACTGCCTGAGCTGCCGCCCGAAAAGGAATAATCCCGACACACCGCAACACGCTGGACAGTTCGGCAAAGTGCGTTCACCTTATGGCCTGCTAGCCTCTAATAAATTTTAGAAAGTCTGGAGTCCTTATGTCGTATACCCCTGAGTTGGTTGCCGAACTGGAAATCCTTGTACTCTTCCCCTTGGACAGCACCAAGGAAGGTCTGAAAGTCCATCAGACCGCCGCTCCCTCTGCCATCGCCGCTGCCAAGCGTCTCCATGCGAAAGGACTTATCGACCAACCGGACGGAGGCTACCTGACCAGCCTTGGCCGGGACGCTGCAGAGCAGGCCCAAACCCTGCTGACCATCCTGAGCACCGCCAACACCAAAGAAGCTGCCTGATACCGTATACCGCCCATGGAGTCCGCCTCTCGCGGATTCCGAGGGCGCTGCTGTGGAATGGCCCGGTTTTTGACGTCAAAAACCATTTCCCTCTAAACCTCCTGCGCGACTGGCTGTAAACTCCCACATGGCCGCCCACGTCGGGCCCTGCGAGCCACCGAGTTCGACATGACCCGCACCCATGAAATCCGCCCTGACCTGGACGAAGGCATCGACCGCAAGGTGCTGGCCCAATTGCGCGCGCGCTTCATGGCTCTCAATGAAGGTCGCATGGCTCGCGCCATCGAAGGGCTGACGCCGCGCCAGCAAAGCGTGCTGACCCTGCTGCCGCTGTTTTTTCACGTCAATCATCCGCTGTTGCCGGGTTATGTATCGGGCAGTACACCGGCCGGGCTGTCGAATTTCGAGCCCGACGCCCTGGCACTCACGGAAGCCCAGCGCCTGACCCGCTCGTTCTCCTACAAGCCGCGCCCGGTCAATCAACCCAAACCGATCCACGGCCTGTTCCTGATGGGCAGCCTCGGCACCCTCGCCCAGGCCGACCAGAGCGACATGGATGTGTGGGTGTGCCACGCTCCCGACCTGGGCGAAAACGCGCTCGCCGAACTGCGCAAAAAATGCCAACTGCTGGAAGCCTGGGCCCTGGGCATGGGCGCAGAAGCGCACTTCTTCCTGATCGAGCCGATGCGCTTTGTGCTTGGCGAGCGCGATACCCAACTCAGCTCGGACGACTGCGGCACGACCCAGCACTACCTGTTGTTGGACGAGTTCTACCGCACAGCGATCTGGCTGGCCGGGCGCACGCCGATCTGGTGGCTGGTGCCGGTGTATGAAGAGACCCGCTATGCGGAATTCACCCACACACTGATCTCCAAGCGCTTCATTCGCGCCGATGAAACCCTCGACCTCGGCCACCTGGCGCGCATCCCTCCCGGTGAATTCATCGGCGCCGGGCTGTGGCAACTGTTCAAGGGCATCGAATCGCCCTACAAGTCGGTACTCAAGCTGCTATTGACCGAGGTCTACGCCAGCGAACACCCGAACGTGCACTGCCTGAGCCTGCGCTTCAAGCGCGCGGTGTTCGCCAACCACATGGACCTGGATGAGCTGGACCCGTACATCGTGGTGTACCGCCGTATCGAGGAATACCTCAAGGCCCGCAACGAACCGGAGCGCCTGGAGCTGGTGCGTCGTGCCCTGTACCTGAAGGTCAACCGCAAGCTCAGCACCGGCCAGCGCGCCACCGGCTGGCAACGCCTGCTGCTGGAGCGCCTGGCCCACGAATGGGGCTGGGACCAACGCCAACTGGCGCTGCTGGACAGCCGCAGCCAGTGGAAAGTGCGCCAGGTGGCCTCCGAGCGCCGCGCCCTGGTCAGCGAGCTGAACTACAGCTATCGCTTCCTGACCCAGTTCGCCCGCACCGAACAGACGGTCAGCCTGATCAACAAGCGCGACCTCAATGTGCTGGGGCGGCGCCTGTATGCCGCCTTTGAACGCAAGGCCGGCAAGGTTGAATTCATCAACCCCGGCATCGCCCCGGACCTGGCCGAAAACACCCTGACCCTGGTGCAATCGCCCAACCGCAAGGAGCCCGGCCAGCACCACTGGGGCCTGTACAACGGTAACCTCACGGCCCTGGAATGGGAGCACTTCGCGCCGATCAAGCGCAGCCGCGACCTGTTGGAGATGCTCACCTGGTGTCACCGCAACGGCGTCATCGACAGCAGCACACGCCTGGCGCTGCACCCCGGCACCAGCGACATGACCGAGTTCGAGCTGTTCAACCTGCTGGGCAGCTTGCAACAGGCTATCGCCCTGCCCCTGGCGAGCGTGGATGAAGCGCGCCTGCTGCGCTCGGCGGTGCCCGAGGAAGTGTTGCTGCTGATCAACGTCGGGGTCGACCCGCTCAAGCATCATCGCGACCTGAATATCCTGATGACCACCGAGCGCACCGACTCCCTGAGCTATGCCGGTGTGCGCGACAACCTCGTACTGACCCTCGATCAGGTCACGCTCAACAGCTGGAACGAGGTGATGGTGAGCCGCTACGACGGCCCCCATGCCCTGCTCGACTGCCTGCGCGACTACCTCAACCAATTGCCGTCGGATCATCTGCCTCGCCTGCGGGTGCGCTGCTTCTGCCACAACCGTGCGCAGTTCATTGCCCAGCGCGTGGAAGAAATCTTCAACACCGCGCAGCACCTGTTGTTGGGACAAGGCAATCACCGCTACGTGCTCCAGGTGCAGCAGCACTATCACGTGATGGAGTTGATGCCCGGCCAAGCCACCCACGTATCACTGGCGACCCAGGATGCGTTGGTTGCCTACCTCAGCGAAGAACTGGCCAGCTACAGCCCGCTGCATCTGGACGCCATGGCCCTGGAAGACCACGACCTGGCGCTGTTGCTGCCCATGGGCATGGCCGATTGCGTGCAGGTGTTCTACCGGGTCAACGAAGGCGTCGCCGAGCTGTATGTGCTGGATGAATTCAACGCGCTCTGGCAGCAGAGCTTGCCGTTTCATGATGAGCAGAGCCTGTTGGCACCGCTGCAGCGCTTTTTGCAGTCGATCATCTATCGCCGGGAAGCGCTGTCGCCTTTGGATACGCAACAACCGTTGGGCGAGGTGCAAACCTTGTACTACCAACTGTTGCCATCGGGAGGCACGCGCGCGCGCGGCGTCGAGCCGCGGCCGGCCCCGCAAAATCCCGCCAACAAACCGTTTTATGACGTGCAGGCGATTATCGGCAAGGCGGCGCAGGGCCAGGTGAGCATTACCCTGTACTGCAATCAGCGGGAGTTTTCCGAACTGGAATTCGGCGACCAGCTCTTTGCCGTGGTCGCCCAGGAGATCGTCGGTCAACGCCGGGAAACCGAACGCTATCGCTGCTACATCACCGACCTCGACCTGTCGGGCCTGCTCGGTGATGTGCAAAGCCCGAGCAACCTGTACCTGCGCTACAAGGCCGAGCTGGAACAGGCACTCAATGCGGCGTTGAATCAGGTTTAGAGCGGGAAGGCACCGCCGTCTTTGGGCTGACCTTCAACGCTGAGCAGTTCAAGCTTGAGGGTCTTGCCGCCGGGTGCTGGCCAATCAATGTGTTGACCCACCTGCAAGCCGAGCAAGGCACTGCCCACCGGGGCCAGGATCGAGATCTTGCCTGCATCGGCATTTGCATCCTTCGGATAGACCAGGGTCAGGTGGTAGTCCTTGCCGCTGCCTTGCTCACGGCAATGCACGCTGGAGTTCATGGTCACGACACCCGCAGGTACTTCATCGTGACCAACCACGTCGTCGGCGCGGTCGAGTTCGGCTTGCAACGCTTCGACGCCGGGAGACTCGTCGCCCAAGCGGTCGATCAGTTGCTCCAGACGCTGCACGTCAAGACGGGTAAGAATGATGGAAGGTGCGGTGGTCATGATTCAGGCAGACTCCTTTTTTCTGCACAAAAAAGCAAAACCCCGCCAGGAAAAGGCGGGGTTCTCACAGGCCTCGATGAGTTGAGGCGTATCCGGACACTACCACAGCACCGTAAATAAACAAGACGGGCTCAAAGCGTGGCCTTGCGTTGCTCGGCCTGGGCCACGATCACTCGGCGCCGCTGATCATCGGCGGAGCGCCATTCACGGATGTCTTCCACATGGCGGAAGCAGCCGAGACAGACTTTTTGCTCGTCAAGGCGACACAAACTGATACAAGGTGACGGCACCGCCGGGCTGACATTACTGAACAGCGGCTTGGGCGGGCGTACGGGCGCAGGCTGGGTCACGGTCAAATCTCGTCGAAATCCAGCTCGGCGCCGGTATATTCGTGGACCAGGCGCGCGAGCATCTCGCCCAGCAACTCCTCACTTTTGTCGCACTGCCATTTGCCGCTTTCTTCGTCGTAGTCGAAGTGAACGCCCCCGGAGCGCGCCGCCAGCCACAGCTGACGCAGCGGTTCCTGACGACTGAAGATCAGTTGCTGGCCGCTCTCGAACTTGACGGTCAGCACCCCGGCCGAGTTTTCCAGATCCACATCCAGGTCGCTGTCGTCGAAAATATCTTCCAGCTTCTCTTGGGTGGCATCCACCAGGTCGTGAAAACGGGCTTCGGTCAAACTCATTGTGGCAACCTCAAAAGTGTCTGGTTTTGCTCAAGCGCCGCACGATACGGGCGAGCCCCGCCGATTGCAAAGGATACCGATTTCAACGCGATTGACGGCGTGAAATATCCTCAACCAGCGTAGTCCGCTTCCCTACCATCTCGGCAAACCCCCGCCGGACGGGTATTTCAGCGCATAGGCAAGCTGGCGGGTGGTCGGTATACTCGGGCGCAATTAATGCATATTCAAGGATTTCGCCATGAAGCGCCTGATCTCTTCCCTTGCTGCGCTCGTCGCGGTCGCTTGCCTCGTTAGTGCCTGTGGTCAAAAAGGCCCGCTGTACCTGCCCGATGACAGCAAAGACCCGAATGAACAGGCGCAATCGTCGCAAAAGCCCTCCAAAGCGCATAAGCACGACACCTACGAATAAGGGAACTCCATGGACGCTTTTAACTACCGGGACGGCGAGCTGTTCGCGGAAGGCGTGGCGTTGTCCGCGATTGCCCAGCGCTTTGGGACCCCGACCTACGTGTACTCCCGTGCGCATATCGAAGCCCAATACCGCTCGTTCACCGACCCTCTCGATGGCGTACCGCACCTGGTGTGCTACGCCGTCAAGGCCAACTCCAACCTGGGTGTACTGAATGTCCTGGCGCGTCTGGGCGCCGGTTTCGACATCGTCTCCCGTGGCGAGCTGGAACGGGTCCTGGCCGCCGGCGGCCAGGCTGACAAGATCGTGTTCTCCGGCGTCGGCAAGAGCCGCGAAGACATGCGCCGAGCCCTGGAAGTCGGCGTACATTGCTTCAACGTCGAATCCACCGACGAGCTGGAGCGCCTGCAAGTCGTCGCGGCCGAGATGGGCGTTCGTGCGCCGATCTCCCTGCGCGTCAACCCGGACGTCGATGCCGGCACCCACCCGTACATTTCCACCGGTCTCAAAGAGAACAAGTTCGGCATCGCCATTGCCGACGCCGAGGACGTGTACATCCGCGCCGCCCAGCTGCCGAACCTGGAAGTGCTGGGTGTCGACTGCCATATCGGCTCGCAACTGACCACACTGCCGCCGTTCCTGGATGCCCTCGACCGCCTGCTGGCATTGATCGACCGCCTGGGCGAATGCGGCATCTACCTGCACCACATCGACCTCGGTGGTGGCGTGGGCGTGCGTTATCGCGATGAAGAGCCACCGGCGATCGCCGACTATATCCAGGCCGTGCGCGAGCGCATCGAAGGCCGCGACCTGACGCTGATGTTCGAGCCGGGCCGCTATATCGTCGCCAATGCCGGCGTGCTGCTGACCCAGGTCGAGTACCTCAAGCACACCGAGCACAAGGACTTCGCCATCGTCGATGCGGCGATGAACGACCTGATCCGCCCGGCGCTCTACCAGGCCTGGATGAATGTCACCGCCGTGACGCCTCGCAACAGCGAAGCGCGCGCCTATGACATCGTCGGCCCGATCTGCGAGACCGGCGACTTCCTGGCCAAGGATCGTCAACTGGCCCTGGAAGAAGGCGACCTGCTGGCCGTGCATTCGGCCGGTGCCTACGGGTTTGTCATGAGTTCCAACTACAACACCCGCGGGCGTACCGCCGAGGTGCTGGTGGACGGTGATCAAGCGTTTGAAGTGCGTCGCCGCGAGACGGTAGCCGAGTTGTATGCTGGCGAAAGCCTGCTGCCGGAGTAAGCCATGCTGCTGCGTTTTACCAAGATGCACGGGCTGGGCAATGATTTCATGGTCCTCGACCTGGTCAGCCAGCACGCGCACATCCTGCCCAAGCACGCTAAACAGTGGGGCGACCGGCATACCGGGATTGGCTTCGACCAATTGCTGATCGTCGAGGCGCCAAGCAACCCGGAGGTGGATTTCCGTTACCGGATCTTCAACTCCGACGGTTCCGAAGTGGAACAGTGCGGCAACGGTGCCCGCTGCTTCGCCCGCTTTGTGCTGGACAAGCGCCTGACCGCCAAGCGGCAGATTCGCGTCGAGACCAAGAGCGGCGTGATCGAGCTGGATATCCGCAGCGACGGCCAGATCAGCGTCAACATGGGCGCGCCGCGCCTGGTGCCGGCGGATATTCCGTTCCAGGCGACCGAGCAGGCCGCCAGCTACCCGCTGGACGTTGACGGCCAGACCGTCGACATCGCTGCCGTGTCCATGGGCAACCCCCATGCGGTGCTACGGGTCAACGACATCAACACTGCCCCCGTGCATGAACTGGGGCCGAAGATCGAACACCACCCGCGCTTTCCGGCGCGGGTCAATGTGGGTTTCCTGCAGGTGATCGACCGTTCCCGTGCGCAATTGCGCGTGTGGGAACGTGGCGCCGGCGAAACCCAGGCCTGCGGTACCGGTGCTTGCGCCGCTGCCGTGGCCGCGATCAGCCAGGGGTGGATGGATTCGCCACTGTTGATCGACCTGCCCGGTGGACGCCTGTCCATCGAGTGGGCAGGCCCTGGCCACCCGGTGATGATGACCGGGCCGGCCTCGCGCGTATACGAAGGACAGGTCCGTCTATGAGTGAGCCAAGCCAATGACCGATAAGCCTCAAGTACCCGCACAAGCAACCCCGAGCGAAAGTCTGGAGGCCGCTGCCGTCGCGGCGTACCTTGAGGCTAATCCGGACTTCTTCGTCGAACACGAAGAACTGCTCCCGGCCCTGCGCATCCCCCACCAGCGCGGCGACACCGTGTCGTTGGTGGAGCGACAGATGAAGATCCTGCGCGAGCGCAATATCGAAATGCGCCACAAGCTCTCGCACCTGATGGATGTCGCCCGCGACAACGACCGCCTGTTCGAGAAAACCCGCCGCCTGATTCTTACCCTGATGGACGCCGGCAGCCTGGAAGAAACGGTGATTGCCGTGGAAGACAGCCTGCGCCAGGACTTCCAGGTGCCGTTTGTCAGCCTGATCCTGTTCAGCGACAACCCGATGCCGGTGGGTCGCTGGGTCAGCGGCAGCGACGCGCAAACCGCGATTGGTGGCCTGCTTTCCGAAGGCAAGACCATCAGCGGCACGCTGCGCGAGCACGAGCTGGACTTCCTGTTCGGCGCCGAACAGCGCAAGCAGATCGGCTCTACCGCCGTGGTCGCTCTCAGCCATCAAGGCCTGCACGGCGTCCTGGCCATCGCCAGCCGCGATCCCGCGCACTACAAGAGCTCGGTGGGCACTTTGTTCCTCACCTATATCGCCGAAGTACTGGGCCGCGTCCTGCCGCGCCACACCAGCGCCCTGCGCGCGGTGCGCTAGCCATGGAACGGCAACTGGACGCTTACTGCGCTCACCTGCGTAACGAGCGCCAGGTGTCACCCCATACCCTGGAGGCTTACCGACGGGACTTGAACAAGGTCCTGGCGTATTGCGAAAAGCAGCAGGTCACCAGCTGGAAGGCCCTGGATATCCAGGGCCTGCGCAGCCTGATCGCACGGCTGCACCAAGCGGGCCAGTCCTCGCGCAGCCTGTCGCGCCTGCTGTCGGCGGTGCGCGGTCTCTATCACTACCTCAATCGCGAAGGCCTCTGCGACCACGACCCGGCCAATGGCCTGTCCCCGCCGAAAGGCGAACGACGCCTGCCCAAGACCCTGGATACCGACCGCGCCCTGCAATTGCTCGATGGCGCCGTGGAGGACGATTTCCTCGCCCATCGCGACCAGGCGATCCTCGAACTGTTCTACTCTTCGGGCTTGCGCCTATCGGAGCTGACAGGCCTGAACCTCGATCAACTGGACCTGGCCGACGGCCTGGTGCAAGTGCTCGGTAAAGGCAGCAAGACCCGGGTGCTGCCGGTCGGCAGGAAAGCCCGCGAAGCCTTGCAACTATGGCTGCCACTGCGCGCCCTGGCCAACCCGGTGGACGACGCAGTGTTTATCAGCCAGCAAGGGCGGCGCCTGGGGCCACGGGCCATCCAGGTACGGGTCAAGGCTGCCGGCGAGCGCGAGCTCGGGCAGAACCTGCATCCACATATGCTGCGGCACTCCTTTGCCAGCCATATGCTGGAATCGTCCCAGGACCTGCGCGCCGTGCAGGAACTGCTTGGCCATTCCGACATCAAGACCACGCAGATCTATACCCATCTGGACTTCCAGCACCTGGCAACGGTCTACGACAGCGCCCATCCACGGGCCAAACGCATCAAGGACGGCGACTCATGAGCATCAAGCTGATCACCTTCGACCTGGACGACACGCTCTGGGACAACGTACCCGTCATCATCAGCGCCGAAGCGTCGATGCGCGAATGGCTGGCCACCCATGCCGCCAAGGTGGGCGACCTGCCCCTGGAGCATTTCGCCAGCCTGCGCCAACAGGTGCTGCAACGGCATCCCGAACTCAAACACCGCATCAGTATCCTGCGCCATCGGGTGTTGATACATGCGTTTGAAGAGGCCGGTTATCCACAGCCTGAGGCCACGGAAATGGCCGATGTGTGTTTCGAAGCGTTCATTCACGCCCGCCATCAGCTCACGCCCTTCCCTGAGGCCGAGCCGATGCTGCAAGCGCTGCGCCAGCACTTTCTGCTGGGTGTGATCACCAATGGCAATGCCGATGTGCAGCGTGTTGGCCTGGCGGACTACTTTCACTTTGCGCTACGCGCTGAAGATATTGGCATCGCCAAGCCGGATGCGCGGCTGTTCCACGAAGCGCTGCAGCGCGGCGGTGTGGATGCCAGTGCGGCGGTGCATGTTGGCGACCACCCCGGGGATGACATTGCCGGGGCGCAGCAGGCGGGGCTGCGGGCGGTGTGGTTCAACCCGTCGGACAAGGTGTGGGAAGGGGATAAACTCCCGGACGCACAGATTCGCAGCCTGACGGAGTTGCCGGCGCTACTTCGTAGCTGGCAGTAATACGGGTGAGAAAAATGTGGGAGGGGGGGTGACTTGTAGCCGGTTATTACAGGCATGAAAAAACCCGCAGCGACGGCGGGCTTTTTCTTACAAGCAGGTGGCTGACCTTAGATAGGTCGGCTGCCGTACTTGTTATCCGGCTTCTTGGGCGGGTCTGCAACCACATTCGGCTCGACTTCGACCACTTTGCCGCCTTTGGCAAGAAACTCTTCCATCGCACGGGCCAGGGCATCGCGCTCTTTGTTCTTGGCCTCAACGCTCGGCAATTCGTCTACCGAAACAGCAGCCTTGGCTTTGCCTTTGGCAGCTGGAACAGGAGCGTCATCACCACCGTCGTCCTCAGCAACGTCTTCCGCCGCCGCTTCAAGACCTTCTTCGGTGTCGTCTTCGTCACCTACTTCGAGTTCGTCGTTTTCCAGATCATCGTCGCTCATGTTCTACCTCATGACTTGCGAAAAGCAGATTAGTTATAGCCCAGCTTCATCCTCTGTCGAGGTCACCGGGAAAAAATCAACATCCACCGGATAACCAGTGGCTTATGCCCCATCACCGTGCAGGGTGGCGAGGACTTTACGAGCACCGCCATGATCACGGTGCTCGCCCAGATAAACACCTTGCCAGGTCCCTATCGCCAAGCGGCCGGCCTTGACCGGCAAACTCAGCTGGCAGCCCAGGAGACTGGCCTTGAAGTGCGCCGGCAGATCATCCGGACCTTCGTCGTTGTGTTCGAACCCGGCGCGGCCTTGTGGCACCAGCGAGTTGAAAAAACGCTCGAAGTCACGACGAACCGCCGGATCGGCATTCTCGTTGACGGTCAACGAGGCCGAGGTGTGCTGCAGCCACAGGTGCAACAGGCCCACGCGGCAGGCCTTCAGTTCAGGCAAACCGGCAAGCAACTCGTCGGTCACCAGGTGAAAGCCCCGGGGCTTGGCCCGCAGGGTAATCAGGGTCTGTTGCCACATACAGTTCTCCGCCCATCGGCGCGCATTCTAGCGCGCTCTGGGAAAAAACAAAGTGCCGAATACGCCTACATGCCTGTAAGACATTCGCACGCTGGAAAGTGCATGACAAACTCTGCGCAAAAACCGGCACAGCTTGTTATGACTGACAAACGCCAGGCAAAAAAATGCCCGGCAAGCCGGGCATCTTTTTTTCGCGTACTTACAGGTTGTAGCCGCGTTCGTTGTGTTGCGCCAGGTCGAGGCCGACAGCCTCTTCCTCTTCGGTAACCCGCAGGCCCATGACCGCATCCAGCACCTTGAGGATGATGAAGGTGACGATGGCGGTATAGATCACGGTGAAGCCGACACCTTTGCACTGGACCCAGACTTGCGCGGCGATGTCAGTCACGGTGCCGAAGCCGCCCAATGCAGGGGCTGCAAACACACCGGTGAGGATCGCACCGACGATACCGCCGATACCGTGCACGCCGAATGCGTCCAGGGAGTCGTCGTAGCCCAGCTTGCGCTTGAGGCTGGTAGCGCAGAAGAAGCAGATAACACCGGCCACCAGGCCGATCACCAGGGCGCCCATCGGGCCAACAGTACCGGCGGCCGGTGTAACGGCGACCAGGCCAGCCACTACAC
This sequence comes from Pseudomonas sp. GW821-FHT09D08, assembly GCF_059416305.1. Lineage (NCBI taxonomy): Bacteria > Pseudomonadati > Pseudomonadota > Gammaproteobacteria > Pseudomonadales > Pseudomonadaceae > Pseudomonas > Pseudomonas sp. GW821-FHT09D08. The sequence goes on along the minus strand of NZ_JBWKOX010000004.1, from coordinate 345,731 downwards.
CCGAGGCGATGCCCAGTGCGCTTGGCTTCCCATGAGTAATCCACTCGGCGAACATCCAGCCCAGGGCTGCAGCAGCGGTAGCAATCTGAGTCACCAGCATCGCCATGCCGGCGGTGCCGTTGGCCGCAGCCGCAGAGCCGGCGTTGAAGCCGAACCAGCCGACCCACAGCATGGCCGCACCCACCAGGGTGTAACCCAGGTTGTGAGGCGCCATTGGAGTGGTCGGGAAGCCTTTACGCTTGCCGAGCACGATGCACGCCACCAGGCCAGCGACACCGGCATTGATGTGCACCACGGTGCCACCGGCGAAGTCCAGCACGCCCCAGTCCCACAGCAGGCCACCGTTGCCGCTCCACACCATGTGGGCGATTGGCGCATAGACCAGAGTGAACCAGATAGCCATGAAGATCAGCATGGCGGAGAACTTCATGCGTTCGGCGAACGCACCGACGATCAGCGCCGGGGTGATGATGGCGAAGGTCATCTGGAAGGTGATGAACACGGCTTCCGGGAACAGCGCAGCCGGCCCGGTGATGCTGGCCGGGGTCACGCCCGCCAGGAACGCCTTGCCCATGCCGCCGAAGAAGGAGTTGAAGTTGACCACACCCTGTTCCATACCGGTGGTATCGAACGCGATGCTATAGCCGTAGACAACCCACAGGATGCTGATCAGGCCGGTGATGGCGAAGCACTGCATCATCACCGACAGAATATTTTTGGAGCGCACCATGCCGCCGTAGAACAGCGCCAGGCCTGGAATGGTCATGAACAGCACCAGCGCGGTGGATGTGAGCATCCAGGCGGTGTCACCGGAGTTGAGGACTGGAGCAGCCACTTCGTCTGCCGCCATAGCCAGGCTTGGCATTACGATGGACAACAGGGCTCCGAGCCCTGCGAATTTACGCAGAGTCATATTGTTTTCTCCTGGGGCGTTGGGGTTTGGCGGCTTAGATTGCGTCGGTATCGGTTTCGCCGGTACGGATGCGAATAGCCTGTTCCAGATTGACCACGAAGATCTTGCCGTCACCGATCTTGCCGGTGTTGGCGGCCTTGGTTATCGCCTCGATAACCCGGTCAAGATCCTTGTCGTCAATGGCGACATCAATCTTCACCTTCGGCAGGAAATCGACTACATATTCCGCGCCGCGATACAGCTCGGTGTGACCCTTCTGCCGACCGAAGCCCTTGACCTCAGTAACGGTAATGCCCTGCACGCCGATCTCGGACAACGACTCGCGTACATCGTCCAACTTGAACGGCTTGATGATGGCAGTGACTAGCTTCATGAAAACTCTCTCCCGAATTGGTGGACTTGCCCCAGGAAAACAAACCCGTCTCAAGTCTAAGCGCAGTGCCTGGCTTTGTAACGCATCGTCGCAAGGGCAGTTGCCATTGCGACGCCAGCGAACCACTGGTGACGAAACCTGTACCCCTGATCCGTCGGCGCACTGCATTCGTCACAGCGACTGCATCAGTGCATGGGTCATGATCGTCTAAGCAGAAACCTTGCCAGCTCCGTAAAAATCACTGAAATCAGTCCTTTGCTCACCTAGGCCCACCAACGGGGCCATCCGGCGCCTGCAATGCGCACGAAAACGGTGCATCACCGCCCGGCCTGATGCGCGAAAAGCGTGCGACCCAGGCCGTGAAAAAGACTATAGACGCTGCGTGATACACTGCCCGCCAACAGTTTTCCGGAATATTTCCCATGCTCGCGCCCAAAGACCTCCTCGACGCCCTGAGCGGCCACGCCTCTCGCCTGTTCAGCGGCGACACCCCGCTGCCCCGCAATGAAATCGAAAGCCAGTTCAAGGCCTTGCTGCAAAGCGGTTTCAGCAAGCTCGACCTGGTGAGCCGGGAAGAGTTTGATAGCCAGATGGTAGTTCTCGCCCGCACCCGTGCGCGGCTGGAGAGCCTGGAAGCGAAAGTGGCAGAGCTGGAAGCGCGGTTGACCCCTCCTGCCGAATAAATGCGCTCAGTGTGGGAGGGGGCTTGCTCCCGATGGCGGTGTGTCAGCCGGTATCAATGCTGACTGACCCCCGCTATCGGGAGCAAGCCCCTCCCACATTCGCTCTACCTTTTGCTCTGGATACGTTCTGTAAAACCTCCCCGCCTCGCTCTTCCCTACCTCGTCTACCCTTGAAAAACCGCAGGAAGCGGCCTCCCCTTTCAAGGAACGAGCATGTCCCTCGCCATCGTCCACAGCCGCGCCCAGATCGGCGTCGAAGCCCCTGCCGTCACCGTTGAAGTGCATATGGCCAATGGTCTGCCGTCCCTGACGCTGGTGGGCCTGCCCGAAACCGCGGTCAAGGAAAGCAAGGACCGGGTGCGCAGTGCCATTCTCAACTCTGCGCTGCAATACCCCGCTCGCCGGATCACCCTCAATCTCGCGCCCGCCGACCTGCCCAAGGACGGCGGGCGTTTTGACCTGGCGATTGCCCTGGGGATCCTGGCGGCCAGTGTGCAGGTGCCGGCGTTGACGCTCGATGACGTGGAATGCCTGGGGGAGTTGGCGCTGTCCGGCGAGGTGCGGGCGGTAAAAGGCGTGTTGCCGGCCGCGCTGGCGGCGCGCAAGGCCGGGCGCACCGTGATAGTGCCGCGAGCGAATGCCGAAGAGGCGTGCCTGGCGTCGGGGTTGAAGGTGATTGCGGTGGACCACCTGTTGCAAGTGGTGGCGCACCTGAATGGACATGTGCCGATCGAGCCTTACACGTCCGATGGCCTGCTGTACTTGAACAAGCCCTATCCGGACCTGAGTGAAGTCCAGGGCCAGCTCGCGGCCAAGCGAGCGTTGCTGATCGCGGCAGCGGGCGCGCATAACCTTTTAATATTGTATTACAATACACCCACCAAAATTCTTCAGTATTTGACCAATGTCCAACAGACCGAAAGCCTACAGTTATGTCCGTTTTTCAACGCCAGAGCAGGCAAAAGGGGACAGTCGTCGACGCCAATACAAAGCGGCTATCGAATACGCAGACAAACATAATTTGGAGCTCGTAAAAGACAGTAACTACGCATTCTTGGATGCGGGTGTAAGCGCATATAGAGGAAGTAACGTGAATCGGGTTTCAAGCAGTCTTGGCCGATTTTACGACTACGTGAAAGAAGGCGTGATTGCTCCTGGCTCTTACTTGCTGGTTGAGTCACTTGACCGCCTAAGTCGAGAACAGGTCACAGAGGCATTACCGCGTTTTCTGGACCTTTTGAATAGCGGAATTATTGTCGTTACGTTCGGCGATGGCACTGTCTACAAAAAGTCTGCCGAAACGATGCAGTTGGTCATGTCTATATTCCATATGTCCCGCGCTCATTCCGAATCCTCGATAAAAGGGCAAAGGGTTTCGGACGCATGGCGGCAGAAACAAGCTATGGCGCGCGCAGAGGGTGTCCCCCTTGGTGCTGCGTGCCCGCAATGGTTAGCGTTTGATGGCGAGGCCTACAAGGTAATTCCTGACCGTGCCAGCGTTGTCAAAAGGGTGTTCGACCTGACGATTCAAGGATATGGACAACGAGCGATTGTAAAGTTATTCAATAGTGAAGGTGTGCCAGTATTTGGCTCTGAAAATAGGAACAAGTCTGGGCTATGGGGGAATAGCTCAATTGGCAAGATACTGGTAAACAGATCGGTACTTGGAGAGTATCAGCCAAATATTTGGACAGACGGTCAGCGCCGCACTTCTGGCGAGCCCATCAAAGGTTTCTACCCGCCAGTGATCGATGAAGAACTGTACTATGCTGCCTTGGATAGCCGCAAATCGAGAAATGTGTCAAAGGCAGCGAAGACGTCCTCCAACTTTAATGTCTGGGCAAAAATTGCAGTTTGCGCATATTGCAAATCACCAATGCATCTAGTTAATAAAGGAAAACCACCGAAAGGACGAAAATATATTCGCTGTTCAAAGTCTGCGAAGGGTGCGTGCATTAACCGATCAGTTCGATTAGATGAAAGTGAGATTGTTTTCCAAGAAATGCTTGCCAAACTTAATATGGCATCACTGATCAAAGACAACGCACAAGTGTTGCGTAAGCGTATTAGTGAACTCGATGGCCGGATTGAATCAGCAAGACTTAAGCTCGTCGATGTTTCTGCACTGTTGCAATCCTACCCCTCGAGAACACTGGCAGAAACGGCCGCAAGTGTAGAGGGAGATATCTCAAAAATGGTATTTGAGCTTGACAAATGCAAAGCCGACCTTTCATCTGAGTATATAACCGACAAGTTTGAATTTTTCAAGAAGCTTGATTTGATTTCATATGAAGGACGATATTTAGCGAACCAGCAGGTCCAGCGGCTTGGAATAGCAGTCCGGATTAAACACGATGACATCCGGACTCAATACACTGTGATGGTGGGAGAGTTGCCTAAGTTTATCTATATGGCAGATCATGGACAAGACCCGCTATTTGTACCTTTTTCCATTGAAATACTGCGTGCCGGCATCCGTCAAAATGACATGCAAGCGACAAAGTTTATAACCAAGCCAGATAGAATGCTGAAAGAAGCGTTATCAGATGAATCGATGGCAACGTACAAGAGTAATGTGCAGGGTGATATTGACGTGCATCAGTTTCGGTTCAGTGCGGCAGATAATGAGGCCGCTAATCAAAAGTTATTGAAGATTTTTGAAAAACAATTTTGGGGTGGAGACAAAGGAGATACCTAGAGGGTGCCGAATGTCTGAACTGATCTTCGCCGCATGGAACCGTGGATGGTACCTAAATCTAACCCATCCGGGCCTGCGGGGGAGACTAGGCCTCACGCTTGATTCGGTAAACTGTTGCAACGCCAACTTCTGCAAGTTTGGCAATATCTTCTGCTGACATTGTTGGGTGCTTAGCCATTAGCATTTTTACTTTTGCCCACTTTTCAACGTTCTTGCTTTTTCCCTTTGGTGTCCAGTCTGGGTCTACTAGACGTTTGTTTTGCAATCCTTGTTTGATTCGCTCAACACGTTTTTCCTGGTCAAGACGAGCCATCGTCGCCATGAGGTCCAGCAGCATGCTGTTGATAACGTCCATTATCTGACCAGTCATCCCCATGTCTTCAATCAACATATGACTTGTAGGCAAATCTGCTATCACAACGCGTAAACCCTTTGCTTTGATCTTGGCTTTCAAAGTTTCCCAGTCTGACTGGGACAGACGGCTTAGACGATCAACGCTTTCACATACAATGCATTCACCGGGTTGTGCTGCGTCCAGCAACCGCATTAATTCTGGACGGTCTAGCTTTGTTCCACTGATGTTTTCAGAATACACGCCTGCAATGACAAGGCCTTTTTCATTTACGAATGCATCCAAGCTAGCTTTCGCCCGCAAGGCATCTTGGTCTTTGGTGCTGGCACGCAGGTACAGATGTGCTTTCAATTTTTTATCCTTTATAGTTTTATTTGATAGACCTATGATAAATCGATCATATAGCTATTCGCAATAGGTTTTTGATAGACGCAAACGACGTTCCGTCGGACTACTAAAAAAGTAGACTCCTTTGATAGCAGTTACCGTCTCAACTTGAGAATCCCGGCAGTGATTGCTGAAGCATTTTCGTCGAGGGCATTCAGCGCCCCGATGGCGTTGCTATGTGTTTCGAGCGCACCAGTTGACTTTGCCCACACTGCAACCTCTTCCAGTGCTGCTGATAACGCATACTGGTTGTACAACAGCAAGGTCAGTACGTCAGCGGTTACGATGTTGGCTTCTGCATTACCTGGCATTTGGGTCATCCTTTGATGGGTGATACTGGAAGTCAGGAAGATCAGTTGGAACTGCTATCAGTTTGCAAGCGTCTTTCACTGTTGATACGTTCCACTCTGGTTCACGTCTTTTTGATCGACTGCTTCCGGAGAAAGAAATGGACTTCACTGTGATTGACGTTGAGACAGCCAACCCCAACCTTGCAAGCATTTGTCAGGTTGGAATCGCCGTATTTCGAGACGGGAAACTTCACGATACGTGGAGCTCCCTAGTCAACCCTAACGACTACTTTCACCCTATGAACGTATCCGTACATGGAATTGACGAAGCGACGATCGCGTCGGCTCCCTCTTGGGCTGATGTTTATAGCCAGATTTTGCCATTCGTGACGGGTCAAATCGTGGCCAGTCATATGCCGTTTGATCGTACTGCAACACTGCGCGCTTGTCAGAATGCTGGTTTAGCGCATTTCGATTGTTCTTGGCTTGATACCGCAAAGGTCGCCCGCAGAGCGTGGGCGGAGTTTTCACGGTCGGGATATGGGCTCAAAAATCTTGCCTCCACCTTCGACATTAATTTTGAACACCATGATGCCTTGGAAGATGCAAAGGCGGCAGGGGAAATACTACTTCGCGCAATCGCTCACACGGGGTCTACGGCTGCTGAATGGTGCTCGCTCGTCAACATCCCGCTATCAACGCTAAGCCATCTAGATACGCTTACGGTCAATCCGGATGGAATCTTGGCTGGTAACGTAGTGGTGTTCACCGGAGCACTATCCATCCCACGCCAAGATGCGTCCGCCTTGGCAGCAGCGGGCGGATGCGAGATTGGTTCCGGCGTGACCAAACAAACCACATTATTGGTAGTTGGGGATCAGGATATCACTCGGCTAGCCGGCAAAAACAAGAGCTCAAAGCACATCAAAGCCGAGCAGTTAATTTCAAAAGGTCAAAAGATCCGCATTTTAGGTGAGAGCGACTTTCAGGCCTTACTAATACCAACCTAATCGCTACAGCGCTTGGATGCCGTTTTTCAAATCTTTGATCAACTCAACGACGTCACATCCAAGCACAGCGCACAGGTCGCATATCTGAATTATGTCCAGTCGACGGACCCCACGCTCCACATCGCTCATGAAGGATTGCGGACGCCCCAAAGCGGTTGAACATTGCACCTGCGTGAGTCCGGCAGCAATTCTTCGATTTTTCAGCAGGGCCAAGAAGACGCTGTATTCAGTTCTGTAAATTGCTTTAGGCATGTGGCTGACCGATGGTGAGCAGCCCAACAACGTATATCTGGTTTCCGGATATCTGATTTTCAGATATTTTGTTCACGGGAGCGCCAACACTGGGTTGAGCGCCTCGATCAAGGAATCGATATGAAGCTTTACATCGCAATGTTCATCGCAACATCAAGCATGCCGTTGGCCAGCATGGTCGGAATCCTTGCCATGGAGCTTGGGTATGTCTGGAATTTCCGACAGGCGCTTGGCATTGGTGTCCTAGTGGGCTCTGTGATGCTACTAGTGGCGTTAATCTTGTTCCTAGCCGGGATTCCCTCGACTTTGAAACGTCTGCGCGCCCAAGCCCTTTCCCGTCCGTAACAGGAGCGCAGATGAAATATTCGCTGATGGTCACGTTGCTGTCGGTCTCATTCGTGGCTCAAGCTGACTACGATAATGGGGCGTCGAGCTACTTCAATACACGGTTGTTAAATGTCGTCGAAACCACGGGTTGGAATTTTTCAAAGGCCATAGGCCCTACCCAAATCTTCAACGACTGGCAGGCGAATCAACCGCGTGCAGAAATCAAATATTCTCAACCTCTGCTCTACCACGGTCGTATTGATAAGATCGTCGCGGACAACGGTGGTAATGCCAGTTTCATCTTGGATTTCGGAAAGAAAACGGCTGTGACTGTCATCCTAGCGCCCATTCAAGCCGCATCTTGGTCAGTTGTTGGTAATCAATTGAAGGCCGGCGAGTTGAAGCCTAATCGGGAGTTCGCTGCCAATATCGATGTGGGTCGTGAAATGTACTTTCAGTGCATGCGGCTTGAATTTGGGATTGGCGTATACCTCGTTAACTGCATCGCGCTTCCGCCGAACATTGCATTAGGCAAGGCTCGACCTGAAGTGATCTACGATCTGGAAACCGCGAGTATTGGTGACTTGATTAAGGCCAGGGCCTCCGAGGGCTGGGTTCGTCCTCCAAGTGCGCGGCGCAACATGACTGCCACAGTTCAAATCGGTATGGCTGCCGACGGAACCATCACATCGACGGAAATAACAAAGTCGAGCGGAGATACCCCTTATGATCATTCAGTGGTGGCAGCCATTAGGAATATTGGCCGATTGAATGAAATTCAGGGCATGAATCCAAGTGACATCAAAGCATATCGTTCATTCGACATGACATTTACACCAGATGATTTAGCTTTATGAAAAATGCAGTGAAATGAAGCCAACATAGAGCACAACACCCATAAAGCCGCACAGGAGGTTTTGGGGGGACTTAATCGATTAGTGCAGCAGTGCATTACCGCCAAGTTAAAACCGCCCCTGCGCACTCACAGGCAGCCTGAATAGCCAAAAGTTAATCAAGCTGCCATTAACTCTTCCAACACAGTTGGTGGCATCTGTTTTGGTGCCAGTTTCGAAAACCCAAATCGACGATGCGTTTCGCCAGTACCGAAATGTTTATCCCTGATTTTGGCAAGGTAACTGAGATGGTAGAAACAATCTGCGAACTTTCGCTTATCGTCTCGGCTCAGGAAGTGTGGATTCTTAACGAAGTGTACTGTGCCGCCTGTGAGCTCGATCCAGCGGTCTTCGAACATTTTCCACATGCCGGTATGACCGTCACCCGAAATCTTCCCCAGCAGGCGCTGTAGAGTCTGAAAGCCGAAGAATAAATGATAGTGAGACTTTGCTACTTCGCCAACTTCTTTAACCCAACCATGAATGAACCTTTTGTGTTGCCCCCAACCGAACGAACCAAGATCAGCCTTGCACATTTTAATAAATCGACTGAGCAATTGATTTTCTAACTTATTGTTGGTTTTATGATTCCAAGGGAAATGCAAATCAATTCGGACAATTGTGATACGAGAATGGTGTTCTTGAAGATTCATCAATTGATCATGGATGCGTTTCAAAATAACGGGATACACCCCATATCCTTTATCTTTGCTGGCATTAACCTTCAAACCATTATATGTATCGCGGAAGCTTTCTTTCATTTTCATCTTTTCGTTTTCCTAGCCCTTACCTTAATTACAGTTGAATATATATTGCATGCATAATATATAATATATTATTGGCACATATAATAGATATTACAAAATTGCACGCAGCAAAATGCCTTCCAGGGCTTGTTGCTGGCTGAGTGCAGATGGATTTTCAGTCCGACAAAAGAGGTTGTACCTTGTCGCTGTGAATACAGAGTAACGCGGAAAAGTCAGATGTTAAACATTGAGACCAAATAAATTCTCATCATCTACTGAATTTTGCTGTTCGCGAAATCGCTTGCAGGTGCAGTCGCAACTGGACGATTCAGTTACATCACTCATTGCTGAATCTGTATGAGAAGGCGAGAGGACAAGTGGCGGATAGCACGCCACTACGAAATGGGCGCACTATGAGAGGTCAGATAGATGCGTCAGCAACCTGCGGGGCGGGACTAGGGCTGGGGCTGGGGCTGGGGCTTGGGCTGGAAAGGTTGCTCCGGGCAGCGAGCGCCTTGGATCGAAACTTTGAATCAAGATAGGACGCTTCATTGAGCACGCCCGCCAATTTTTCCATTAGCTTAGCTTCACTAAAACCAAAGCTATCCATTTTGCCATTGATTGCATCTTCGAGCCGACGAACAGTGACCAGTCGCGCATGAGGTACGGTAATATTTCCGTTGATGATCACCGTTCCAGTAACATGTTTCGCCTGGTGCGCCCTGAAGATCCTTGTTTTCTTCTTGTTAATGCTATGCCCATTCCGTCTAACGATGGAGACAACCTCTCGCTCAAGCGACGGCGGAATTGCATCCCCTGAAAATGTCAGATCGTCGACGTAACATGTAAAGACTAAACCGTACCTTTTTGCAAGACAATCAAGGCTGTCAAACATGGTGCGGGAGCTATGCAAGGCTAGCAGTGGGCTTAGCGGGCTGCCTGTAGGGATACAGTTCCTATGCGTTGAAAGCCTAGTCAGAATTCCCGATACGTCTCGAACACATTGCAACTGCTTCAAATAGAAGTCGTATACATGGTGCGCCTTCACCGAACCGTAATAGTTGCTTAAGTCAAAGGTCGCAACTTCCTTTGACTTCTGATGCGCTTGAGCGTTGGAACGATATGAACGCTTCTTTACACCAGCATGAGCATATTCTGGGTACTCAATACGTTGCAGAAGCTTCAGGATACGTTCGTGAACTGAACGCAAGTCTTTATTGGGCGTTTGGACCAGTCTGGCTTTTTTCCGTTTGTGCGAAAACGGATTGAGCTCTTCCAACAAAGTGAACTCACGATAATTCTCATCACTTCCTAGAAGGACATCAATCTCAAGCTCGCTGCGGTTAAGCGCATTCGACAGCTTCTTAGGAGAAGTGATTTTGTACAATGCAGACTGATTGATTGTGTATAGCTTAAAAGACCTTCGCTTTTTTGCCGAACTTTGTTGAGGCCTCATTTCGGTTTTGATTCCATTCAAGTATTGAGACAATCCTTTTGGCCACATGCAATCTTAACTTGTCGGATGGCTTTGGGCTGTCCAAGTTTTCCGAAAAAAACAGGATGGATGATAGTGGTATATCAAAGCATTCACTGTATCGAGTGAGAATGTCGATTGATGGCTGCTTCTTACCGGACTCGATTTCTGAAAGATACGAGTTAGATATCCCTAAACGACCAGACATTTCAGATTGTGATACATCATGAAAGGTTCTGATGATTTTCAGGGCTTTATTGAGCATGACTGAGCACCTGTGATGTGTGTGTGACTACAGCGGGGGTAGGTTATTCGAGATCGATTCCAAAGAAAGCAAGTACCTTAGGCCCATATTTATCAACCAAAGCGAACAGATTCACGAAGAACCGAACAGCTTTGAAACAAGCCACAAATACCGTTACAACGCTCCACTTTTTCTTCTTTTCTGGACTAACCAGACATTGCTCTGCGGTGTTACTACTTTCACTTTTTTGCATTTTTACAGCTCCTGTATTAGTTATGACACGTACGGCTGTACATGTCTCTCGCACATAACTAAACAAGAAAAGTGAATCGGGTTGAGCAATGCTTTTCCCCCCTCTGGGACACCGGCTTCGTCGCTCTCGACGAAGCCGTCTATGTCTCGTAGCGTAGAGTCGTGGCGTACACCGGACCCAACTACTGAAAACAAAGGGGTAGAGTTTTTCAACTCCACGGCACGTTACCCAAGGGCTTCGTACCTACAGCAGCGAGATTAAGTCACCGACCGCAGACGTAATATCTACGATGCATCTTCCTCTGTCAAATATTTTTTTCGCAAATAGCGAATTTTTTTCGCTGACATGAAGCCTTTTGCGGCGCACACCCTGTGTTTGGATGTGTCAGTTCATAATCGGGTGTTATGTACCACAATCTGTTGTTCAGCGGGCCGCCCGGCACCGGCAAGACGTTGCTCGCCAGCCGCCTGCCCGGTTTATTACCGCCGTTGAGCGAACAGGAGGCGCTGGAGGTTGCCGCGATTCAATCGGTTGTAAGTCTGGCGCCGCTGAGCCATTGGCCCCATCGACCGTTTCGTCAACCGCATCACTCGGCATCCGGCCCGGCACTGGTGGGCGGCGGCTCGAAACCACAGCCGGGAGAAATCACCCTGGCTCATCATGGGGTGCTGTTCCTGGATGAGCTGCCGGAATTTGATCGCAAGGTGTTGGAAGTGCTGCGTGAACCGCTGGAGTCGGGGCATATCGTGATTTCCCGCGCTCGCGACCGAGTGAGTTTCCCAGCGCGCTTCCAACTGGTCGCGGCGATGAACCCCTGCCCTTGCGGCTATATGGGCGAACCCAGCGGGCGCTGTCGCTGTACGCCGGAGCAGATTCAGCGATATCGCAACAAGCTCTCGGGGCCGCTGCTGGACCGGATTGACTTGCACCTGACCGTGGCGAGGGAAACGACGGCACTGAACCCGATCCAACAGGCGGGCGAGGATACCGCCCATGCCTCAGCGCGGGTCGCCCAGGCTCGCGAGCATCAGCAAAAGCGCCAGGGCTGTGCGAATGCCTTTCTTGATCTGCCGGGGCTGCGCGAACACTGCAAGCTCGCGAAGGTGGATGAAAGCTGGCTGGAAACGGCCTGTGAACGACTGACCCTATCGCTGCGCGCGGCCCATCGACTGCTCAAGGTGGCGCGCACGCTGGCGGATCTGGACCAGGTAGAGACCATCACCCGCGACCACCTGAAAGAGGCCCTGCAATACCGCCCGGCGGCGATCACTTAAACTTGGCGCAAAGCCAAATGTGGGAGTGACAGGCCTCCCACATTGTGTACAGCGGTGGCTCAGCGAAAGCGATCCACCTCATGGCGCAGGCTCGCCGCCAACGTCTCCAGTTCCTTGGCAGTAATCGCCAGGTTGGACACCACTTCGCGTTGCTCACTGTTGGCCAGCGCAATGCTCTGCAGGTTGCTGCTGAGCAGGGTCGCGGTGCTGCTCTGCTCCTGGGTGGCGGTGGTGATGGCCGCGAACTGCTGACCGGCCGAGCGGCTTTGCTCGTCGATACGCGCCAGGGCCGAGGCCACATCGGCGTTGCGCGACAGGCCTTCCTGCATCAGCGCGTTGCCTTGCTCCATCGTGCTGATGGCGTTGCCGGTTTCCTTCTGGATGCTCTGGATCATGCCGGAAATTTCATCGGTGGCTTCACGGGTACGCGACGCCAGGTTACGTACTTCGTCGGCCACCACGGCAAACCCACGGCCTTGCTCCCCTGCGCGGGCGGCTTCAATGGCGGCGTTGAGCGCCAGCAAGTTGGTCTGCTCGGCAATCGAGGTGATCACGCCGACAATCCCGCCGATTTCCTGGGAGCGCTGGCCCAGGGTGTTGATCACCGTGGCCGTGCTGTTCAGGGCGGTGGCAATGTGTTCCAGGGATGACGACGCTTCCTGCATCGAGGTGCGGCCAATGCGGGTCTGCTGGGCGTTTTCCTGGGCCAGGCGTTCGGTATTGCCCATGTTGTCGGCGATATTCAACGACGTGGCGCTGAACTCCTCTACCGCGCCGGCCATGCTGGTGATCTCGCCGGACTGCTGCTCCATGCCCTCATAGGCACCGCCGGACAAACCGGACAAGACCTGGGCGCGGCTGTTGACCTCCTCGGCAGCGTTACGGATATGGGAGACCATGGTCGACAACGCTTCGCCCATCTGGTTGAAGCTGCGTGCCAGTTGGCCGATTTCGTCATGGCTGGACACGTTCAAGCGTGCGCTCAGATCGCCCGCCCCCAGGGCCTCGGCTTGACTCACCAGGTCACTCAGGGGCTGCAACTTGCTGCGCAGCAGCCAGACCGTGGCGCCCACCGCCAGCAACATCGCCAGCACGCTGCCGATCACCAGGCGAATCCCCACGGCCCAGGTCACCGCGCGGATTTCAGCTTTCGGCATGCTCGCGACCACGGCCCATGGGCCGCCTTCGAACGGTACCGAAACGCTATAGAAGTCTTCGTTCTTGTCGCTCCAGAAGCGACCTTTGCCCGGGGTCTTGGCCAGGTCCAGCATCACCGGCACCGATTGATCCAACGCCTGCACGCCGGCGGGTGGCACCAGCCAGTGCTTTTGCTCATCCAGCAGTGCGAGGGAGCCGGTCTGGCCGATTCGGAAGCGCTTGAGGTTTTCGAATTGGGCATTCTGCGCATCGGTGTAGTCAAAACCGATGAACAGCACGGCGATAACCTTACCGCTGCTGTCACGCACCGGGCTGTACTGGGTCATGTAGGAGCGATCGAACAACACCGCCCTGCCGATGTAGGTCTGCCCACCCACAACGCGCTGGTAGGCCGGGCCCTGACGGTCGAGGACGGTGCCAATGGCGCGGTTGCCATCTTGCTTGGTCAGGGACGTGCTGATACGGATGAAGTCGTCGCCACTGCGCACAAATACGGTGGCCACGCCGCCGGACATTTGTTTGAACTCGTCCACCTCATCAAAGTTGTTGTTCAACACCTCGTTGCCCAGGTACAGGCTGGGCGTCTGAACACCGGCCACGCTCACGGGTTGGTCCACATGCACGCTCAACCCGGCGCCGAAGCGTTTTTCAAACAGTCCGCTCAAACGCTGAGTGCTCTCGCGCAAGGAGCTGTGGAAGGTATTGAGTTGGTCGGCGAGCAGGCGCGCCTCGCTGGCCAGGTGCTCCTCGCGGGTGTCGAGGTTGGCGGAGTCAAGGGAACGCAAGGCAAATACCGTACTGCCGCTGATAACGACAGCCAGAATCACGGCTAACGCGAGGCCTAACTGGGAGGCAATCCGGGCGCGAGGTTGAGACATGACAGCTCCTGGCCGAGGCCAGGATCATCCTGATCTCATAGCGCTGCTCGGCAAATTATCTGATGGGAAACGTTGGTGCACGATAGTTCCAACACACCTACTTCGGCTGGCCGCAGCAATACTTGAGCGCTTCACAGGGGTATCACGCAAACGGTTGCGAACCAACGCCGCCAAGCATCCAGTCGAGGCGTTCGACCGCAGGCAACACCATCGCCTGCACCTCGCCTTGCAGAAATTCCGCCAGCCGTCGCAAGCGCTCGCCGCCAGGGCGGGTTTTGGGCCAGACCAGGTAGTAATTTTCCCCACTGGCCACCGCCGTCGGCCACGGCAGGCTCAATCTTCCTTGGGCGACGTCCTCAGCCACCATCAGCAAATCGCCCATGGACACGCCGTAGCCCCGCGCAGCGGCGATCATGCCCAGCTCCAGGGTGTCGAACACTTGCCCGCCCTTGAGCGACACCTGGGACGACAGCTGCATGCGCGCCAGCCAATTGCGCCAGTCGCGCCGGTCGGGCGTGGGGTGCAGCAATTCGGCGGTGGCCAGGCGCGCGGCATCCCAAGGCCCATCCTCCAGCAGGTTCGGCGCACCGACAGGAATCAACAGTTCCGGGAACAGGTAACTGGCCTCCCAATCCGCTGGAAAACGCCCATCGCTCAGCAGCACCGCGCAGTCGAAAGGTTCCTGATTGAAGTCCACCTCGTCCACGCTCATCCAGGCGCTGGTCAGTTGCACCTCATTGCCCGGCTGCAGCGCCCGGAAGCGGCTGAGTCGCGCCAGCAGCCAGCGCATGGTCAACGTGGAGGGGGCCTTCATACGCAGGATGTCATCTTCGGCATTCAAGGTATGGCAGGCGCGCTCCAGCGCCGCGAACCCTTCGCGCACACCGGGCAACAACAGACGGGCCGCCTCAGTGAGCTGCAAGGTGCGGCCGTTGCGCTGGAACAGGCGGCAGGCGAAATGCTCTTCAAGCGTGCGGATATGTCGGCTCACCGCACTTTGGGTGATGGACAATTCCTCGGCGGCACGGGTGAAAGAGCTGTGTCGGGAGGCCGCTTCAAACGCGCGCAAGGCATAAAGAGGAGGAAGACGACGAGACATGAGGAAAGCTCCGACAGCGCAATACTGAAACCCTACCAGAATCAATCAGGCATGAGTTTTAATCATGCAAACGATCGCATTTATCCCTTTGTGCAATGGGCTGAGAGCGCCGAGAATCAACCCTTCCTCAACCCTCTGACTTTTTGAGCGTGATGATCATGCAGCATCCGGCACGTACCGAACTCTGGGCCATTCTGCGGCTGTCAGGGCCGTTGATTGCCTCACAGTTGGCGCACATGCTGATGGTGTTGACTGACACCCTGATGATGGCGCGCCTGAGCCCCGAAGCCCTGGCCGGTGGCGGCCTGGGTGCGGCGAGCTATTCGTTCGTCGCGATTTTCTGCATCGGCGTGATTGCCGCCGTGGGCACCTTGGTTGCGATCCGCCACGGCGCGGGCGATATCGAAGGCGCCACCCGCCTGACCCAGGCCGGGCTGTGGCTGGCCTGGCTGATGGCCCTAGCGGCGGCCCTGCTGCTGTGGAACCTCAAGCCAGTGCTGCTGATGTTCGGCCAGACCGAGACCAACGTACATTCGGCCGGGCAGTTTCTGACCATGCTGCCGTTTGCACTGCCCGGCTACCTGAGCTTCATGGCCCTGCGCGGTTTTACCAGCGCCATCGGCAAAGCCACTCCGGTGATGGTGATCAGCCTCGGCGGTACAGTGGTCAACTACCTGCTCAACCATGCGCTGATCGAAGGCATGTTCGGCCTGCCCAAGCTCGGCTTGATGGGCATCGGCCTGGTCACGGCGATTGTCGCCAACAGCATGGCGCTGGCGTTGATGTGGTACATCCGCAGTAACCGGGCCTATGCCGCCTACCCGCTGAGTACCGGGCTGCTGCGCCTCAACACCCAGTATCTGCGCGAGTTGTGGCGCCTGGGCCTGCCGATCGGCGGCACCTATGCGGTGGAAGTCGGGCTGTTTGCCTTTGCAGCCCTGTGCATGGGCACCATGGGCAGCACGCAGTTGGCAGCGCACCAGATCGCCCTGCAAATCGTGTCGGTGGCCTTTATGGTGCCGGCGGGGATGTCCTACGCGGTGACCATGCGCATCGGCCAGCATTATGGCGCCGGGCAGTTGCTGCAGGCACGCATGGCCGGGCGTGTCGGCATAGGCTTTGGCGCGGCGATAATGCTGGGATTCGCGGCGGTGCTGTGGTTGTTTTCCGAACCGCTCATAGGACTGCTGATCGACCACGACAACCCGGCGTTCCACGACGTGATCGTCCTGGCCGTGAGCCTGCTGGCTGTCGCCGCGTGGTTTGAGTTGTTCGACGGCGTGCAAACCATCGCCATGGGTTGCATTCGCGGGCTCAAGGACGCCAAGACCACGTTCCTGATCGGTGCAGGCTGCTACTGGTTGATTGGCGCACCCTCGGCCTGGCTGATGGCTTTCACCTTGGGCTGGGGGCCAACCGGCGTGTGGTGGGGCCTGGCACTGGGACTGGCCTGCGCCGCGATAAGCCTGACCTGGGCGTTTGAAGCGAAGATGAAGCGGATGATTCGCCGGGAAGGCCCGGAGCCTGAAGCCGACACCGGCTTTCAGGCCGCACAGGCCGACTAGAGCCCCTCGCTTACGCGGGTGTGCTTGCCGTCGCCGAAGGTCAGGTATTCCACCAGCTCCGGCAACGGCAGCGGCTTGCTGATCAGGTAACCCTGGGCCTGGTCGCAGCCGAACAGCCGCAACAGCGCCAGTTGCTCGGGGGTTTCCACACCTTCGGCCACCACTTCCAGGTTGAGGTTGTGCGCCAGGTTGATCATGGCGTGCACCAGCTTGCGGTTTTCCTCGCGCTCTTCCATCCCGCCGACAAAGCTTTTGTCGATTTTCAGCAACGCAATCGGCAAGCTGTTGAGATGCACGAACGAAGAGAAACCGGTGCCGAAGTCATCCAGGGAAAACCGCACACCCAGGCGGCCAAGGGCGTCCATGGTCTGCTTGACCAGGTCACTGCGGCGCATCACGGCGGTTTCGGTCAGTTCGAACTCCAACCATTGCGCTTCTACGCCGCGCTCGCTGATCAGCCGGCTCAGCGTAGAAAGCAGCTGGCTGTCCTGGAACTGGCGAAACGACAGGTTGACTGCCATATGCAGCGGCGGCAGGCCACGTTCACGCAGGTCTTGCATGTCACGCAGGGCCCGGGAAATCACCCAGTAACCCAGCGGTACAATCAGGCCACTCTGCTCGGCCAGGGGCACGAACTCACTCGGCGGCAACAGGCCGCGCTCGCCGTGGCGCCAGCGCACCAGGGCTTCCAGGCCAACGATATGCCCGTCGTCCAAGTCGAGGCGCGGCTGGTAATGCAGCTCCAGCTCATCACGGCGCAAGGCACGGCGCAGCTCGCTTTCCAGGTCGGCCAGGCTGCGCGCGTTGCGGTTGATGCGTTCGTTGAAGATATGAAAGGTACAGCCCTGGGTGCTCTTGGCTTGCTGCATGGCGATATGGGCGTGCCACATCAGCGGGTCGGCGCCGGCACGGGCGCGGGCATGGGCCACGCCCAGGCTGCAGCCGATCAGCAGGCTTTCGCCATCCACCCAATACGGCTCGGCCATGGCTTCGGTGATGCGCTCGGCCATCCACTCCGCCCGCTGGGGCGCGCGGCGCGTATCGATCAGCAGGGCGAATTCGTCGCTGCCCAGGCGCGCCAGTTGATCGCCGGCTTCCAGCTGGCTCTTGAGCCGCGAGACCACCTGCAGGATCAGGCGGTCACCGGCCTGGTGGCCGAGGGCATCGTTGGCATGGCGGAAATTATCGAGGTCCAGGTGACCGAGGGCCAGGCCGCGACCTTCGTTCTCGGCCAACCGTGCCGCCAGCAGGGTCTGGAAGCCCTGGCGGTTGGCGATGCCGGTGAGCGGGTCCTGCTCGGCCAGGCGTTGCAGGGTGTTTTCCAGCACACCCCGCTCACGCACATGGCGCAGGCAACGACGCAGCGTGTCGGCGTCCAGCGCATTGCGGATCAGCCAGTCACTGACGCCCAGTGGCGAAACCAACGGTTCCTGCTCCAACAACAACACGCACGGCAAGCTGCAACGGCCAGGACCGGGTTGCAGGCTGGGCATGGTCAACAGCACGGCGCTGTCGTCGTCATCGAACAGACGACTCACCGAGTCCCAGTTTGGCGCGCTGATCAGCACAGCCCCATCGCCCATCGGCGCCAGGCACTCGCGCAACAACGCTGCCCACTCAGGCGTATCGGCCAGCAGCAGCAAACGCAAGGGTTCGACAGGCGTAGACAAGCTAGCTCCCTAGACTCTGCAAAAATTCGTTGGCGGCGGGCATTATGACGTGCGGCCTGATAATCACCAATGATAGGGGTTATCAAATACGCAGGTGTAAGCAATTGTCGCTGCTTTAACCACAAGAAGCCCCGACATCCTGCGGCAAAGTAGCAAAAGCGGCAAATTTAGATCGAGTGGTACGTCACACCGTCGATCCAGGGCAGCAGAATCTTGCCAGCCTGTTAAAATGCCCGCCCTTTTGAATAACGACTCTCTGAATTCCGTATGTCCCGACTCAATCCCCGGCAGCAAGAAGCCGTGAACTACGTCGGCGGCCCTCTATTGGTGCTCGCCGGTGCAGGTTCCGGCAAGACCAGCGTGATCACCCGCAAGATCGCGCACCTGATCCAGAACTGTGGCATCCGCGCCCAGTACATCGTCGCCATGACCTTTACCAACAAGGCCGCGCGGGAAATGAAAGAGCGTGTCGGCACCCTGCTCAAGGGTGGCGAAGGCCGTGGCCTCACGGTGTGTACCTTCCACAACCTGGGCCTGAACATCATCCGCAAGGAGCATGTGCGGCTGGGCTACAAGCCGGGCTTCTCGATCTTCGACGAGACCGACGTCAAGGCCCTGATGACCGACATCATGCAGAAGGAATACGCAGGCGACGACGGCGTCGACGAGATCAAGAACATGATCGGCGCCTGGAAAAACGACCTGATCCTGCCGCCCGAAGCCCTGGAAAACGCGCGCAACCCCAAGGAACAGACCGCGGCCATTGTCTACACCCACTACCAGCGCACGCTCAAGGCGTTCAACGCGGTGGACTTCGACGACCTGATCCTGCTGCCGGTGAAGCTGTTCCAGGAACACGCCGACATCCTCGAAAAGTGGCAGAACAAGGTGCGTTACCTGCTGGTGGACGAATACCAGGACACCAACGCCAGCCAATACCTGCTGGTGAAGTTGCTGATCGGTACGCGCAACCAGTTCACCGTGGTGGGCGACGACGACCAGTCGATCTACGCCTGGCGCGGCGCCCGCCCGGAAAACCTGATGCTGCTCAAGGACGACTACCCGTCCCTGAAAGTGGTGATGCTGGAGCAGAACTACCGCTCAACCAGCCGCATCCTGCGTTGCGCCAACGTGCTGATCTCGAACAACCCCCACGAGTTTGAAAAACAACTGTGGAGCGAGATGGGCCACGGCGATGAGATCCGCGTGATCCGCTGCCGCAACGAAGACGCCGAAGCCGAGCGCGTGGCGGTGGAAATCCTCAGCCTGCACCTGCGCACCGACCGCCCCTACAGCGACTTCGCGATCCTGTATCGCGGCAACTACCAGGCCAAGCTGATCGAGCTGAAATTGCAGCACCACCAAGTCCCGTATCGGCTGTCAGGTGGCAACAGCTTTTTCGGACGCCAGGAAGTGAAGGACCTGATGGCCTACTTCCGCCTGATCGTGAACCCGGACGACGACAACGCCTTCCTGCGCGTGATCAACGTGCCGCGCCGCGAGATTGGTTCCACCACCCTGGAAAAGCTCGGCAACTACGCCACCGAACGCAAGATCTCGATGTACGCCGCCACCGATGAAATCGGCCTGGGCGAACACCTGGACACGCGTTTCACCGATCGCCTGTCGCGCTTCAAGCGCTTCATGGACAAGGTACGTGAGCAGTGCGCCGGCGAAGACCCGATCAGCGCCCTGCGCAGCATGGTCATGGACATCGACTATGAAAACTGGCTGCGCACCAACAGTTCCAGCGACAAGGCCGCGGATTACCGCATGGGCAACGTCTGGTTCCTGATCGAAGCGTTGAAGAACACCCTGGAAAAAGACGAAGACGGCGAAATGACCGTCGAGGACGCCATCGGCAAGCTGGTGCTGCGCGACATGCTCGAGCGCCAGCAGGAAGAGGAAGACGGCGCCGAAGGTGTACAGATGATGACCTTGCATGCGTCCAAGGGCCTGGAATTTCCCTACGTGTTCATCATGGGCATGGAAGAGGAAATCCTCCCGCACCGCTCCAGCATCGAGGCCGACACCATCGAGGAAGAACGGCGCCTGGCCTACGTGGGCATTACCCGCGCACGTCAGACACTGGCCTTCACCTTTGCCGCCAAGCGCAAGCAATACGGCGAAATCATCGATTGTGCCCCCAGCCGTTTCCTGGACGAGCTGCCGCCGGATGACCTGGCCTGGGAAGGCAATGACGACACCCCGACCGAGGTGAAAGCCGTTCGCGGCAACACCGCCCTGGCGGATATACGCGCGATGTTAAAGCGCTAGAATCGACTACTTTTTAATCTACTTTCGGCGCACAACCCGCCATTAGAGGAAGCTTTCCGTGGAAGCACTGCACAAGAAAATTCGCGAAGAAGGCATCGTGCTTTCCGATCAGGTACTCAAGGTCGACGCCTTTCTGAATCACCAGATCGACCCGGCGCTGATGAAGCTGATCGGCGACGAATTCGCCGCACGGTTCAAGGACTCGGGCATCACCAAGATCGTCACCATCGAAGCGTCGGGCATCGCACCGGCGATCATGACCGGCCTGAACCTCGGCGTGCCGGTGATTTTCGCCCGCAAGCAGCAGTCCCTGACCCTGACCGAAAACCTGCTGTCGGCGACGGTGTATTCCTTCACCAAGAAAGTCGAAAGCACCGTGGCGATCTCGCCGCGCCACCTGACCAGCAGCGACCGCGTACTGGTGATCGATGACTTCCTGGCCAACGGCAAGGCATCCCAAGCGCTGATTTCGATCATCAAACAGGCCGGTGCGACCGTTGCCGGCTTGGGGATTGTGATCGAGAAGTCGTTCCAGGGTGGTCGTGCGGAGTTGGATGCGCAGGGTTATCGGGTCGAGTCGCTGGCGCGGGTGAAGTCGCTGGAAGGTGGCGTGGTTACCTTCATCGAGTAATCGTTACCTGCACGCGGTTAAACAGGTGGGAGGGGCTTGCCCCCTCCCACCTGTTGACCTGTGTTGGTTTTAGTGTGCGGTTGCTTGTAAGCCAGCGAGCAATAGGCGCTGATAGAGATCCTCCTTCAACCCCTCCGGCGAATCCAACCCCATCCGCTTCAGATGCTCGGGAAACGCCTGGGGCTCCGGTGCATCCAGCGCCGCCTTGCCCAACTCCAGAATCTCCGTCAGCTTGAATTTGCTCTTGAGCCAGTTCAAGGCGCGCAACAGGTCTCGCTCTTCATCCGTGAAGTCGCTGCCCAGCGGATATTCCGGGAACAAACGCCGATGCCGCGCCTGGATACCTTGAAGCCGCTCCGGCGTGTTGTCGCCAAAGCGCGGATCGAGCTGGAAATCCTTGGGCAACTTGCCGGCCTTTTGCGCCTGCTCGATCAAGTCGGCCTGGAAGCGTGAGTCGGTGATGTTGAGCAACGTCTCGATCACCTTGGCATCCGTCTGCCCACGCAGGTCGGCAATACCGTACTCCGTGATGACGATGTCCCTCAGGTGGCGGGGAATGGTGCAATGCCCATACTCCCAGACGATATTGGAACTGACCTCCCCCGCCGACTCACGCCAGCTGCGCAGGATCAGGATCGAGCGCGCGCCCTCCAGCGCATGCCCCTGAGCCACAAAGTTGTATTGCCCGCCTACGCCGCTGAGCACGCGACCGTCCTCCAACTGGTCGGCCACGCCTGCGCCCAGCAACGTTACCGTGATCGCACTGTTGATAAACCGTGCCTCCTGGCGCTGCAGGCGCTTGAGTTCTTCCTGGCCGTACAGCTCGTTGATGTAGCTGATGCGGGTCATGTTGAATTCCAGGCGCTTGGCGTGGGTCATCTCCTGCAAACGCTGGTAAAAACTGCGCGGCCCGAGGAAGAACCCGCCGTGGATCGAAACGCCATCGGGTTGTGCCGCATCGTCCAGCAAACCGGCGTTGGCTTGTTCCTGGGTGGCCACATCCGGGTAGACCTTGCGCCGGATAATCCCCGCATCCGCCAGCACCAGCAGGCCGTTGACGAACATTTCGCTGCAACCGTAAAGGCCACGGGCGAAAGGATCGACACCGCCTTCACGGCTGATCAGCGGGGCCCACTGGTATACATCGATGTCCGTCAGCAGCAGTCGATAGGCTTCGTTGTCCGCCTGGCGCGCCAGCAACGCGGCGGTCAGCGCATCGCCCATAGAGCCGATGCCGATCTGCAAGGTGCCCCCGTCGCGTACCAGGGTGCTGGCATGCAAGCCGATGAAATGGTCCTGGAACCCCACCGGCATGTTCGGTGTGGAGAACAGTGTGGTGCTGTCCTTTGCATCGATCAGGTAGTCGAACGCGTCCATGCCCAACTCGGAATCGCCCGGCATGTACGGCAACTCGGTGTGAACCTGGCCAACGATCAAGACGGCTTCCCCCGCTTCACGACGCTTGGCGATCATCGGCAGCAGGTCGAGGGTGATGTCGGGGTTGCAGCTCAGGCTCAGGCGATCCGGGTGTTCGGCGCTGCTCGCGACCAACTGCGCCACCAGGTTCAGGCCGGCGGCGTTGATGTCGCGGGCGGCATGGCTGTAGTTGCTGCTGACATAGTCCTGCTGGGCCGAAGTGCTATGAAGCAGGCTGCCGGGCTGCATGAAGAACTGCTGCACATGGATATTCTTCGGCAGGCCGTCTGAGTGCAGTGCGGCGAGAAACTCCAACTCTGGGTAATCACCAAACACCCGCTCGATAAAGGGTTCGAGAAAGCGCTTCTGCAAGCCATCGCCCAAGGTCGGGCGGCCCAGGCTCAGCGCGGTGTAAATCGTCAGCGCCCGCTCCGGCAGCTTGGCGATACGCCGGTACAGTGCATTGGCAAACAGGTTGGGCTTGCCCAGCCCCAGGGGCATGCCCATGTGGATATGCGCCGGTAGCCGCGCGAGTACGTCGTCAACTGCTTGCTCGATTGAACACAACTGCACCATCCGACCCTCCTGAACATTCCATGATTAGGGGTTGGACAGAGAATGGCGGGGCTTTGCTGCAAAGAACAGCCTCGAAACACACATCACACCCACAAAAAAGCCGCTCGTAAGCGGCATTTTTGACGAAGATCGGCGGTTACAGGCCGGACATCTTCTTGATCGCGCCCTTCAGGTCATCATCCGAGCAATCCGCACAGGTGCCTTTTGGCGGCATGGCGTTGATACCGGTGATGGCCTTGGCCAGGATGCCATCAAGGCCGCCCTGGTGGTCGGCGCGTTCTTTCCAGGCAGCGGTGTCGCCGATTTTCGGCGCGCCCAGCAGCCCGGTACCGTGGCATGCGTTGCAGTGCTTGGCGATGATGTCGTCGGGCGTCTTCGCAGCGCCCCCGCCCGCAGCTACCGCCACTTCCATGCCCTTGCACTCCTGGCCCTGGACGCAGACTTGGCCGACCGGCTCCAGGCGCTTGGCAATGTCATCATTGGTCGCAGCTTGAGCGCTGACAGCCCATAGGGCCAGTACGGTTGCTGGTGCAGCCAGCATTTTCATAATTAGATTCACGCGTTCACCCTCAATGGTGGCTATTCACGCCTGCGGCCACGGTTTCGCAGGCGGCGAAAGTATAACGGTTAGCCCGTCCGGCCGAAACAACCCTATTAAACAAAGGGAGATTCAGTCTCGCGGAATGCTGCTCGGGAGCCTCTGCAACGCTGGCAGGACGCCTCTTTTGTTAAAAATTCGCGGGTGTGGCTGCGCTGATTAGTCGCGCCGGCACATCGAACGGATTACGGAAACGATGGGGCTTGGTGCTTTCAAAGTAGTAGCTATCGCCGGCTTCGAGCACAAAAGTTTCAAGACCAACCACCAACTCCAAACGGCCTTCCACCAGAATCCCGGTTTCCTCGCCCTCGTGGGTGAGCATTTCTTCGCCTGTATCGGCGCCAGGCGGGTAGATTTCATTGAGAAACGCAATTGCCCGGCTCGGGTGCGCACGGCCCACCAGCTTCATGGTGACGGCGCCGTCGGAGATGTCGATCAGCTCATTGGCTTTATAGACGATCTGCGTCGGTATTTCCTGGAGGATCTCCTCGGAAAAGAACTCGACCATGGACATGGGGATGCCGCCCAGCACCTTGCGCAAGGAACTGATCGAGGGGCTGACGCTGTTTTTTTCGATCATCGAAATGGTGCTGTTGGTGACACCCGCGCGCTTGGCGAGCTCACGCTGGGAAAGACCCTTCAGCTTACGGATGGATTGCAGTCGTTCGCCGACGTCCAATGCGGGAGCCTCCTAGGATTCAGGCGTTGTTGTAATTGAGCGTTATCATGGCGACAGCGTTCAGTATTTACAACACTTGGGCCTAAATCCCAGGGAGCTGTGTTCGTCTCTGTCGCTCAAGCGCCGGAATAGAGCCTTGGCACACGACGCAGGTTGCAGAAGATCTGGTACGGGATGGTCTCGGCGGCGGCGGCGACGTCACTGGCGAGGATATTTTTGCCCCACAGCTCCACCGTGGAACCAAGACCCGCTTCGGGGACGTCCGTCAGGTCGATGCACAGCATGTCCATGGACACGCGACCCAGCAATTGGCTGCGCTGCCCCGCCACCAGCACCGGCGTGCCGGTGGGCGCATGGCGCGGGTAGCCGTCGGCATAGCCCATGGCAACCACGCCGATACGCATCGGTTTGGGCGTGATGAACCGGGCGCCGTAGCCTACCGGCTCGCCGGCTGGCAGTTCACGCACACAGATCACTTTCGACTCCAGGGTCATCACCGGCTGCAAACGCGCGGCCAAGGCCTGGTCCTCACCAAACGGTGTGGCGCCATACAGCATGATGCCCGGGCGTACCCAGTCGCTGGATACGCTCGGCCAGCCCAGCACCGACGGCGAGTTGCGCAGGCTGACCTCAGCCACCAGGCCCTGGCGCGCCGCATCGAACACCGCCACTTGCTCGTTGCTGCTGACGCAATCGAGTTCATCGGCGCGGGCAAAATGGCTCATCAACACAATCTTCGCGACTTTGCCGCTGGCCAGCAGGCGCTGGTAAGCCACGTGGTAATCCTTGGGATGCAGGCCAACGCGGTGCATCCCCGAATCGAGCTTGAGCCAGATGGTCAGCGGAGCGCTCAACCGGGCCTGTTCGATGGCCTCCAGTTGCCACAGCGAATGCACCACGCACCAGAAATCATGCTCGACGATCAGCGGCAGCTCGTCAGCTTCGAAAAAACCTTCCAGCAGCAGCACTGGCGCGCGAATACCAGCGGCGCGCAACTCCAGCGCCTCCTCGATGCACGCCACGGCAAACCCGTCGGCCTCGGCTTCCAGCGCCTGGGCAACGCGTACGGCACCATGGCCGTAGGCGTCGGCCTTGACCACGGCGAGGGCCTTGGCCCCCGTGACTTCACGGGCCAGTTGGTAGTTGTGGCGCAGGGCTTGGAGGTCGATCAGGGCACGGGCAGGACGCATGGCGGCAGGCTTCTAGGCGGCAAAGTGGAGAAAAAACCGGCGCCGACCAACAGCGTCAGCACCGGGAGAGGGATCGTTGTTTAAGGCAGCGCGGCCACGACGGACAGCTCTACCAGGATTTCCGGTTCGCACAGCTTGGCCTCAACCGTGGCGCGGGCCGGGGCGACGCCTTTGGGCAGCCACTTGTCCCACACCGCGTTCATACCGGCGAAATCGGCGTCGATGTCCTTCAGGTAGATCGTCACCGACAGCAGCTTGGTTTTGTCGGTACCGGCCAGGTCCAGCAAACGTTCGATATTGGCCAGGGTTTCACGGGTCTGCTGTTCGATCCCGGCGTTCATGTCGTCACCGACTTGCCCGGCCAGATACACGGTACCGCTGTGAACGACGATCTGGCTCATGCGCTCATTGGTGAGCTGGCGCTGGATTGACATGTTTTGAGGACTCCTGGTGGTTGCCATAACGGGAAATATCGAGGCCTTCGGCGCTGATCTGCGGCGTTTTCTTCGCCATCAGGTCGGCCAACAGGCGACCGGAGCCGCACGCCATGGTCCAACCGAGGGTGCCATGGCCGGTGTTGAGGAACAGGTTCTTGAACGGCGTGGCACCGACAATCGGCGTGCCGTCGGGTGTGGTCGGGCGCAAGCCGGTCCAGAACGTGGCTTCGGCCAGATCGCCGCCCTGAGGATAAAGGTCGTTGACGATCATCTCCAGGGTTTCACGCCGACGCGGGTTGAGCGACAGGTCAAAACCGGCTATTTCAGCCATGCCGCCGACGCGGATGCGGTTGTCGAAGCGGGTGATGGCGACCTTGTAGGTCTCGTCGAGAATGGTCGACGTCGGCGCCATCGCCGGGTTGGTAATCGGCACGGTCAGCGAGTAGCCCTTGAGCGGGTACACCGGCGCCTTGATCCCCAGCGGCTTGAGCAGCTTCGGCGAGTAGCTGCCGAGGGCCAGCACGTAGCGGTCGGCGGTTTCCAGCTTGCCGTCGATCCACACGCCGTTGATGCGGTCGCCGGCGTAGTCGAGGCGCTGGATGTCCTGTTCGAAGCGAAACTCCACACCCAACTGCTTGCACATGTCGGCCAGGCGGGTGGTGAACATCTGGCAGTCGCCGGTCTGGTCGTTAGGCAGGCGCAGGGCACCGGCGAGGATATCGGTGACGCTGGCCAGGGCTGGCTCAACACGGGCGATACCGGCGCGGTCGAGCAGTTCGAACGGCACGCCGGACTCTTTCAACACGGCGATGTCTTTGGCGGCGCCATCCAACTGGGCCTGGGTACGGAACAACTGGGTAGTCCCGAGGCTGCGGCCTTCGTAGGCGATGCCGGTTTCAGCACGCAGCTCATCAAGGCAGTCACGGCTGTACTCGGACAGGCGCACCATGCGCTCCTTGTTCACCGCATAACGGCTGGCGGTGCAGTTGCGCAGCATCTGCGCCATCCACAGGTATTGGTCAATATCCGCCGTGGCCTTGATCGCCAACGGCGCGTGGCGTTGCAGCAACCACTTGATGGCCTTGAGCGGCACGCCCGGCGCGGCCCATGGCGAAGCGTAGCCAGGGGACACCTGGCCGGCGTTGGCGAAACTGGTTTCCATGGCAGCAGCCGGCTGACGGTCGACCACAACCACTTCAAAGCCGGCCCGCGCCAAATAGTAGGCACTGGTCACACCAATGACGCCGCTACCCAAGACCAGAACGCGCATTTTTATACCCTCATCGCGGGCTTGGCCGCTGACGTGTGTTATTCGAGCAATGATGGGCGCAGTATAAAAAGCAATCGCCAGTGCATTTCACTATATAAATGCCTATATTTGGCGACAATTCTCGGCAAAAACCCTTTTCACAGAGGCGTATCCCCTATGCGTACCAACACCCAGACCAAGCGGGAGCTGGACAAGATCGACCGCAACATCCTGCGCATCCTGCAAACCGACGGGCGAATTTCGTTCACAGAGCTGGGGGAAAAGGTCGGGCTCTCCACCACGCCGTGTACCGAGCGGGTGCGACGGCTGGAGCGCGAGGGGATCATCATGGGTTACAACGCGCGGCTCAATCCCCAGCATTTGAAGGGAAGTTTGCTGGTATTTGTCGAGATCAGCCTCGATTACAAATCCGGCGACACCTTTGAAGAGTTCCGCCGCGCCGTGCTGAAACTGCCCCATGTGCTGGAGTGCCACCTGGTCTCGGGCGACTTCGACTACCTGGTGAAAGCGCGGATTTCCGAGATGGCCTCGTACCGCAAATTGCTCGGCGACATCCTGCTCAAGTTGCCCCATGTGCGGGAATCGAAGAGCTATATCGTGATGGAAGAGGTCAAGGAGAGCCTCAACCTGCCTATTCCCGATTAAACCAGCACCTGCCGAGTGCTCGCCATGTATTCATGGATCTGCTTTTCCACCCGTGGATGAATCAGCTCTACGGGCCCCCGCCCATTGGGGCATGGCAAGGTCTTCGTGGTGCCGAACAGCCGACAGATCAGCGGCCGCTCGTCATACACGGTGCAGCCGTGGGGGCCCAGGTGCACACAGTTCAGCTCGTCCATCGCGGCGTCCTGCTCGGCAGCGGTCTTGCGTGGCAGGCGCGACATTTCCTCGGGCGAAGTGGTGACCGGCCCACAGCAGTCGTGGCAGCCGGGGACGCACTCGAACGAAGGAATCTGACGGCGCAGCGCGCTGATTTTCTGACTGTTGCAACTCATCGAAACAGGTACCGAACGGCGAATAGAGGTGGATTCTGAAGCAAAACGCCCTGCGCAGACAGCTTCGTCCGACCGCTGTATCCTGCGTCAAATTTTCCAAACAGGGATGCTCCCCATGACTGCCAGCGCCCGGCACACCGCTTCCTACTACGCCGCCAGCAGCGTGCCGCAACCCGATTACCCGGCGTTGACGGGCGAAGTAGGCGCGGACGTGTGCGTGATCGGCGGCGGTTTCTCCGGCCTCAACACGGCCCTGGAGCTGGCTGAGCGCGGCTTCAGCGTGGTGCTGCTGGAGGCGCGCAAGATCGCCTGGGGTGCCAGCGGGCGCAATGGCGGCCAGTTGATTCGCGGCGTCGGTCACGGCCTGGAGCAGTTCACCAACGTGATCGGCACCGATGGCGTGCGCCAGATGAAGCTGATGGGCCTGGAAGCCGTGGAGATCGTGCGTGAACGTGTCGAACGCTACCAGATCCCCTGCGACCTGACCTGGGGCTACTGCGACCTGGCCAACAAGCCTCGCGACCTGCAAGGCCTTGCCGAAGACGCCGAAGAACTGCGCAGCCTGGACTATCGCCACGAAGTGCGCCTGCTGCAAGCGAGCGACATGGGCAGCGTCATCGGCTCCGACCGCTATGTGGGCGGCATGATCGACATGGGTTCCGGCCACCTGCATCCATTGAACCTGGCTCTCGGCGAAGCCGCCGCCGCGCAGCAATGGGGTGTGAAGTTGTTCGAACAGTCGCAAGTGACGCGCATCGACTACGGCCCCGAGGTCAAGGTGCACACCGCCCAAGGCACTGTGCGCGCCAAGACCCTGGTACTGGCTTGCAATGCCTACCTCAATGGACTGAATCCGCAGTTGAGCGGCAAGGTGCTGCCCGCCGGCAGCTACATCATCGCCACCGAGCCCTTGAGCCAGGCGCAAGCCGCCAACCTGCTACCGCAGAACATGGCCGTGTGTGACCAGCGCGTGACGGTGGATTACTTCCGGCTGTCCGCCGACCGTCGCCTGTTATTCGGCGGCGCCTGCCACTACTCCGGACGCGACCCCAAGGACATCGGTGCCTACATGCGGCCAAAGATGCTGCAGGTGTTCCCACAGCTGGCCGACGTGAAGATCGATTACCAATGGGGCGGCATGATCGGCATCGGCGCCAACCGCCTGCCGCAGATCGGCCGCCTGGCGGACCAGCCCAATGTGTATTACGCCCAGGCCTACGCAGGCCACGGCCTCAACGCCACGCACCTGGCGGGCAAGCTGCTGGCCGAAGCCATCAGTGGCCAGCAGCAGGGACGTTTCGACCTGTTCGCCCAGGTGCCGCATATCACCTTCCCCGGCGGCAAGCACCTGCGCTCGCCGCTGCTGGCCTTGGGAATGCTCTGGCACCGCCTCAAAGAGCTGGTCTGATCAATCGCGCCAAAAGGGTTTCAAGCCTTCCTGGCGTGCCTGCTCTGCGCTCAACCCCACGTCGCGCAATTGCTCGCCGGTCAAGTGCAGCAAGGCCTTGCGTGTATGGCGGCGGTGCCAGAACAGGCTCCAGCGGCTGATCTCGCGCGGCGACGTCGCCCGCTCTTGCCCAGCCTGCAATTCCTGACTGTGTAACGTCAGCCGCACATCACTCATGCCGTTCATTTTGCTGCCCCTCATTTGCCTGTTGCCATGAGTGGCTAGAATGAGCGAGCAGGCAAAACCATTACAGATTCAACCAACCTTTATTAAATCCATACAGATACTGCCCGTGCGCGGCTGAATCCTGTATTTTCCCCTTATCTGTACTGGTCACCTGGAGCGACCGCCATGACGCTTTACGTCAACCTCGCCGAATTGCTGGGCACGCGTATCGAACAGGGGTTCTATCGCCCTGGCGATCGACTGCCGTCCGTACGCGCCTTGAGCGTGGAGCACGGGGTCAGCCTGAGCACCGTGCAGCAGGCGTATCGATTGCTGGAAGACAACGGCCTGGCGATGCCCAAGCCCAAGTCCGGCTACTTTGTACCGGTAGGTCGGGAGTTGCCGGCACTGCCGGAGGTCGGCCGCCCGGCCCAGCGTCCGGTGGAAATATCGCAGTGGGACCAGGTGCTGGAATTGATTCGCGCAGTCCCGCGAAAAGACGTCATACAGATGGGCCGCGGCATGCCGGATGTATTGTCACCCACCCTCAAACCCCTGCTGCGCAGCCTGGCCCGCGTCAGCCGGCGCCAGGATCTGCCGGGGCTGTATTACGACAATATTCTCGGCTGTATGGAACTGCGCGAGCAAATCGCCCGGCTGTCATTGGATTCCGGCTGCCAACTGACGGCCGAGGACATCGTGATTACCACCGGCTGCCACGAGGCGCTGTCCGCCAGCATCCACGCCATCTGCGAGCCGGGCGATATCGTCGCGGTGGACTCGCCCAGCTTCCACGGGGCCATGCAGACCCTCAAGGGCCTGGGCATGAAAGCCCTGGAAATCCCCACCGACCCGATCACCGGCATCAGCCTCGAAGCCCTGGAACTGGCACTGGAACAGTGGCCGATCAAGGTCATCCAGCTGACCCCCAACTGCAATAACCCGCTGGGCTACATCATGCCGGAAGCGCGCAAACGCGCATTGCTGACCCTGGCCCAGCGCTTTGACGTCGCGATCATCGAGGACGATGTGTATGGCGAACTGGCCTACAGCTACCCACGCCCGCGCACCATCAAATCCTTCGACGAAGACGGTCGTGTGCTGCTGTGCAGTTCGTTCTCCAAGACCCTGGCGCCAGGCCTGCGCATTGGCTGGGTGGCTCCGGGCCGGTACCTGGAGCGGGTACTGCACATGAAGTACATCAGCACCGGCTCCACCGCCACGCAGCCGCAGATCGCAATTGCCGAGTTTCTCAAAGGGGGTCATTTCGAACCGCATTTGCGACGAATGCGCACGCAATACCAGCGTAATCGCGACCTGATGCTCGACTGGGTCAGCCGCTACTTCCCGGCCGGCACCCGCGCCAGCCGCCCACAGGGCAGTTTCATGCTGTGGGTAGAACTGCCGGAAGGTTTCGACACCCTCAAGCTCAACCGCGCACTGGTTGAACAAGGCGTACAGGTGGCTGTGGGAAGCATCTTTTCCGCGTCGGGCAAGTACCGTAACTGCCTGCGCATGAACTACGCTGCCAAGCCCACCGCCCAGATTGAAGAGGCCGTGCGCAAAGTCGGCGCTGCCGCGATCAAGATGCTGGCCGAAACGGTGGACTGACCTTTCGCGAGAAATCGCCGTCATATGTCGACAACCGCCCTGACCTGGACACGACTCCCTTGATGATTCGACGGCTTTTACCGTTTTTCCTGCTGGGAGCCCTGGTCCTGAGCGGCTGCGCCACGGTGAGTACCCCGCGCATACCCAGCGACGCCCTGCCGGCCGCCCAGTCGTCGTTCGGCCGCTCGATCCAGGCCCAGGCCGCGCCCTACCAGGGCCGCTCAGGTTTTCGCCTGCTGCCCAACAGCAGTGAAGCCTTCATGGCCCGCGCCGAGCTGATCCGCAATGCCCAGACCAGCCTTGACCTGCAGTACTACATCGTCCACGACGGCATCAGCACGCGGATGCTGGTGGATGAACTGCTCAAGGCCGCCGACCGTGGCGTGCGCGTGCGCATCCTGCTGGATGACACCACCAGCGACGGCCTCGACCAGATCATCGCCACCCTCGCCGCCCACCCCAAGATCGAGATTCGCCTGTTCAACCCCCTGCACCTGGGACGCAGCACCGGTGTGACGCGCGCCATGGGCCGCCTGTTCAACCTGTCGCTGCAACACCGGCGCATGCACAACAAGCTGTGGCTGGCGGACAACAGCGTGGCCATCGTCGGTGGGCGCAACCTGGGGGATGAGTATTTCGACGCCGAGCCCAACCTGAACTTCACCGATATCGACATGCTCAGCGTCGGGCCGGTGGCCGAGCAACTCGGGCACAGTTTCGATCAGTACTGGAACAGCGCCCTGAGCAAACCCATTGATGATTTTGTCTCCAATACGCCCTCCAAAGGTGACCTGGCCGCCGCGCGCCTGGGCCTGGAGGCGTCGCTGGCCGAGTCGCGCCAGCAGAAGCACGCGCTGTATGCGCGCCTGCGCACCTATCAGACCCAGCCGCGCATGGACATCTGGCGCCGCGAACTGATCTGGGCCTGGAACCAGGCGCTGTGGGACGCACCCAGCAAGGTGCTGTCCAAGGCCGACCCGGACCCGCACCTGCTGCTGACCACGCAACTGGCCCCGGAGCTGGAAGGCGTCAACCATGAACTGATGATGATCTCGGCGTACTTCGTGCCGGGACAGCCCGGGCTGGTGTACCTGACGGGGCGCGCCGACGCGGGCGTATCGGTGAGCTTGTTGACCAACTCCCTCGAAGCCACCGACGTGCCTGCCGTACATGGCGGCTATGCACCGTACCGCAAGGCGCTGCTGGAGCATGGGGTAAAACTCTACGAGCTGCGCCGCCAACCGGGTGACGGCGGCGGCAGCGGCCCGCACCTGTTTCGTCGAGGCACGTTCCGCGGCTCGGACTCGAGCCTGCACAGCAAGGCGATGATCTTTGATCGGCAAAAATCGTTTGTCGGTTCCTTCAATTTCGACCCGCGCTCCGTGCTGTGGAACACCGAGGTCGGCGTGCTGGTGGACAGCCCCGAGCTGGCGGAACACGTGCGCAATCTCGCCCTGCAAGGCATGGCGCCGGCCCTGAGCTACGAGGCGAAACTGCAGGACGGCAACGTGGTATGGGTGACCGAGGACAACGGCCAACTGCACACCCTGACCCGCGAGCCGGGCAGTTGGTGGCGACGGTTCAATGCCTGGTTCGCCACCTCGGTCGGCCTGGAGCGCATGCTCTAGGAACAGCGAGGATCAAGCGGGCTGAGCAGCACCAAACGCGCCTTGGCGCAGCAACAGCACCACCAAACCCAAGGCCCCGGCCGCCATCAGCAACGGCAGCGCGTGCCCGCTGATCCATTGGCTGCCGGCGCCGGCTACCAGCGGGCCGATCAGGCAACCGATGCCCCACAACTGCGCGATGTGGGCATTGGCACGCACCAGCGCATCGTCACGATAACGCTCGCCGATCAGGATCAGCGACAACGTGAACAACCCGCCGGCACTGGCGCCGAACAGCACCCATATTGGCCAGATCAGCAGCGTGTGCATCAGCAACGGAACCGCCAGGCTCGATGCCAGCAACAGCAGCGCGCAACTCAAAAATAGCGTGCGTCGTGGCAGATAATCCGCCAGCGCACCGATGGGCAGTTGCAGCAGCGCGTCACCGACCACCACCGTGCTGACCATCGCCAGGGCAATTTCGGCAGTGAAGCCCTGTTGCAGGCAATACACCGGCAGCAGCGTCAGGATCATCGCCTCAAACGCGGCGAACAGCGCCACCGCCCAGGCAATCGCCGGCAGGCTCAGGCAGAAGCGCCACAGGTCCGCGAAGGTCACGCTGAACGATTCGGCACTGGGCGCACCAGAGCGACCCAGCAATGCCAGCGGAGCCACCACCAGCAGGCCAAAGCCGACCCAGAAACCATAGTCATGGCCGGTACCGATCAGGCCCAGCAGCAACGGGCCCGAGAGCTGGCTCAAGGCATAACTGCAGCCATACAGCGCCACCAGCCGGCCACGCCACTGCTCCACCACCAACTGGTTGATCCAGCTTTCACCGAGGATAAACACGATGGTCAGGATCACCCCGATCATCAGGCGCAGCACCAGCCATATCGGGTAGCTGGGCAGAATGGCCAGCAAACCGATGGATACCGCACCCGCCCACAGGCACAGACGCATGAGATTCGCGGTGCCGAGCCAGGCGGCCAGGCGGCTGGAGACCTTGGCACCGAGCAATACGCCGAAGGCCGGCATGGCGGCCATTACGCCAATCGCGAAACTGCCGTAGCCCCAGCCCTCCAGGCGCAGGGAGACCAGCGGCATGCTGACGCCCAGGGCCAGGCCGACACTGAGCACCGAGGCCAGGACGGCGAAATAGGTCGCCCAACGCATTGCCACGCTCCTGTGGATAATCATGGGTTCACACAAAACAGTGTGGGAGGGGGCTTGCTCCCGATTGCGGTGGATCATTGAGCACTGTTAGTGCCTGACACACTGCTATCGGGGCAAGCCCCCTCCCACATTTGCCTGCGGTGTTGCTTAGAGCTTGATCCAGGTCGCCTTCAGCTCGGTGTACTTGTCGAACGCATGCAGCGACTTGTCGCGACCATTACCCGACTGCTTGAAGCCGCCAAACGGTGCGGTCATGTCGCCGCCATCGTATTGGTTGACCCACACGCTGCCGGCACGCAGGGCCTTGGCGGTGAGGTGCGCCTTGGAAATATCCGATGTCCACACCGCAGCAGCGAGGCCATATTGGGTGTCGTTGGCGATCTTGATCGCTTCTTCGGCGCCGTCAAAGGTGATCACCGACAGCACTGGGCCGAAGATCTCTTCCTGGGCGATTCTCATGGCGTTGGTTACACCGTCGAAAATCGTCGGTTCGACGTAGGTGCCGCCCGTCTCTTCCAGGATGCGCTTGCCACCCGCCACCAACTTGGCGCCGTCAGTGTGGCCGGCTTCGATGTACGACAGCACGGTGTTCATCTGCTGGGTGTCCACCAGGGCACCGACGTTGGTCGCCGGGTCCAGTGGGTTGCCGGGCTTCCAGCCCTTGAGGGCCTCGATCACCAGCGGCAGGAAGGTGTCCTTGATCGAACGTTCCACCAGCAGGCGCGAACCGGCAGTGCAGACTTCACCCTGGTTGAAGGCGATGGCGCTGGCAGCGGATTCGGCGGCGGCTTGCAGGTTCGGAGCATCGGCAAAAACGATGTTCGGGCTCTTGCCGCCGGCTTCCAGCCATACACGCTTCATGTTCGATTCGCCGGAGCGGATCAACAGTTGCTTGGCGATCTTGGTCGAACCGGTGAACACCAGTGTGTCGACGTCCATGTGCAGCGCCAGCGCATTGCCGACGGTGTGGCCGTAGCCCGGCAGCACGTTGAACACGCCTTTCGGAATACCGGCCTCAACGGCCAGGGCCGCGATGCGGATGGCGGTGAGTGGGGATTTTTCGGACGGCTTGAGGATCACCGAGTTACCGGTGGACAGCGCCGGGCCGAGTTTCCAGCAGGCCATCATCAGCGGGAAGTTCCACGGCACGATGGCACCCACCACGCCGACCGGCTCGCGGGTCACCAGACCCAACTGATCGTGCGGGGTGGCTGCGACTTCGTCGTAGATCTTGTCGATTGCCTCGCCGCTCCAGCTCAGGGCATTTGCCGCGCCGGGTACGTCAATGTTCAGGGAGTCACTGATCGGCTTGCCCATGTCCAGGGTTTCGAGCAGCGCCAGTTCTTCGGCATTGGTCTTGAGCAGCGCGGCGAAACGGATCATGGTGGCTTTGCGTTTAGCCGGCGCCAGGCGCGACCAGACACCGGAATTGAAGGTGGCGCGGGCATTTTCTACGGCGCGCTGGGCGTCGGCGGCGTCACAACTGGCTACGCTGGTGAGCAGGCGGCCATCGACCGGGCTGATGCATTCGAAGGTGTCGCCGGAAACAGCAGCGGTGTATTCGCCATTGATGTAGGCACGGCCTTCGATCTTCAGATCCTTGGCGCGTTGTTCCCAGTCGGCACGGGTCAGGGTGGTCATGCGAGTGTCCTCCTCTTATTGAATACAAGGGCCAGGCGATGTCCCCCGGCAGCCTCAAAGAATGCTTGCCCGCCAGCCAGCTGTTCGGCTCAAAGGCAGCTGCCACCCTAAACCAGCGGCCGGGGATGTTTCAATATATTTGACATAACCGCGGTAAACGCCCTTGCGATGTTCATTTTAATAAACATAGACTTTGGGCTCTCCAACCGCAGGCCAGACGGGACACGCACATGAGCATCCAGGACATCGTCGACTTCAGCCAGGCCAACACCGCCCCAGACCGCTACCGCCCTGCCGCGGAAAAAATCCTCAAGGGCGATCCCGAACAAACGGTGTACAACCATTACAACAGCCCGTGCGGCCAGATGAACGCCGGTGTCTGGGAAGGTGAGGTCGGGCAGTGGCAGGTCAACTACAGCGAGCATGAGTATTGCGAGATCGTGCAGGGCGTCTCTGTATTGCGCGACGCTGAGGGCAATGCGAAGACCTTGCGTGCCGGCGACCGCTTCGTGATCCCCGCCGGCTTCAGCGGCACCTGGGAAGTGCTGGAGCCGTGCCGCAAGATCTATGTGGTGTTCGAGCAGAAGGCCTGATCAACAAACGCCAGGCAAAAAAAAGCCCGTATCGTGAGATACGGGCTTTTTCACAAGGAGGAAAATCAATTACTTGATTTTGCCTTCTTTGTAGATCACGTGCTTGCGAACGCGCGGGTCGAACATTTTCTTTTCGAGCTTGTCCGGGGTAGTACGCTTGTTCTTGTCGGTAGTGTAGAAGTGACCAGTACCGGCGCTAGAGATCATTCGAATCAATTCACGCATGATAGAGCTCCTTAGATCTTGCCAGCGGCGCGGATTTCGGCCAGCACGACAGTGATGCCACGCTTGTCGATAATACGCATGCCTTTGGCAGATACACGCAGGCGAACAAAACGTTTCTCTTCTTCAACCCAGAAGCGGTGATGCTGCAGGTTCGGCAGGAAACGACGACGGGTTTTGTTATTTGCGTGGGAAATGTTATTCCCAGTCACCGGACCCTTACCGGTAACTTGACAGACTCTCGACATGCCTCAGCCCTCTAAAACCACATGCCCAACCCGGCATGGGTTGGCCGCTTAATCTCTCAGTCATTTGGCGCCAGGCGCCGCGTTTCTTTAGGGTCTTACCGGCTACACCTACAAGCGAAGGAACCGGGCCCCTAGAAAAGAGCGCTGCTTTATACCAGAAAGACCCATGTGCAACAACAGCCCGTGTATTTTTACCGGCGTAAATCTCGGCGACAGACGCCCGAACCGTTGCCAGGAGGGGCCGCTGTAACAGCCGACCGCTCGTCGCACAGAATGATTTACAGCGCTCGCGCGCGCAGTAAAGCGCACAGCGAAACGCGCTGGGGTGCCATCAAAACAGCATTTGAGGCAAAAGCACAGGCAAAAATGGGCTAGTCATTTATCAACCAGACCACTACGGTAGGGCTTTTCCAGACTGCACTCGCAGATGGGCCTTCGATCTGCAAAGGAAACCGAACATGCGCCTCGCTGCCCTACCGCTATTGCTAGCCCCTCTATTTATCGCGCCGCTGGCCTCTGCCGCCAGCAACTTGAGCGTCTGCACCGAGGCCAGCCCCGAAGGGTTCGATGTGGTGCAATACAACTCGCTGACCACCACCAACGCCTCGGCCGATGTGCTGATGAACCGCCTGGTGGACTACGACGCGGCCAGCGGCAAACTGGTGCCCAGCCTGGCGGACAGCTGGGACGTCTCGCCGGATGGCCTGACCTATACCTTCAAGCTGCACCCGGACGTGAAATTCCATCGCACCGAGTATTTCACCCCAAGCCGCACCCTGACCGCCGAAGACGTGCGCTTCAGCTTCGAACGCATGCTCGACCCGGCCAATCCGTGGCACAAGATCGCCCAGAGCGGCTTCCCCCACGCCCAGTCCCTGCAATTGCCAACGCTGGTCAAGAAGATCGATGCCCTCGACCCGCTGACCGTGCGCTTTACCCTCGATCACGCCGACTCCACCTTCCTCGCAGCCCTGAGCATGGGCTTTGCCTCGATCTACCCGGCGGAATACGCCGACAAACTGCTCAAGGCCGGCACGCCGGAGAAGCTCAACAGCCAGCCGATCGGCACCGGGCCGTTCATCTTCAGCCGTTTCCAGAAAGATGCCGTGGTGCGCTACAAGGCCAACCCGGACTATTTTGCCGGCAAACCGGCTGTGGATAACTTGATCTTCGCCATTACCCCGGACGCCAACGTGCGCCTGCAGAAACTGCATCGCAACGAATGCCAGATCGCCCTGTCGCCCAAGCCCCTGGATGTGGGCGAGGCCGAAAAGGACCCCGCACTCAAGGTAGAAAAAACCGCAGCATTCATGACCGCATTCGTGGCCATCAACAGCCAGCACCCACCGTTGGACAAGCCCGAGGTGCGCCAGGCCATCAACCTGGCCTTCGACAAGGGCAGCTATCTCAAGGCGGTGTTTGAAGGCACCGCCGAAGCCGCCAACGGCCCGTACCCGCCCAATACCTGGAGCTACGCCAAAGACTTGCCGGGTTATCCACAGGACCTCGCCAAGGCCAAGGCCTTGCTGGACCGTGCCGGCCTCAAGGACGGCTTCAAGACCACCCTCTGGACGCGCCCCACCGGCAGCCTGCTGAACCCTAACCCGAACCTCGGCGCGCAACTGCTGCAGGCGGACCTGGCCAAGGTGGGCATCCAGGCCGAGATCCGCGTGATCGAATGGGGCGAGCTGATTCGCCGCGCCAAAGCGGGTGAACACGACCTGCTGTTCATGGGCTGGGCCGGCGACAACGGCGACCCGGATAACTTCCTGACCCCGCAGTTTTCCTGTGCGGCGGTTAAATCCGGCACCAACTTCGCCCGCTATTGCGATCCGGCGCTGGACAAGCTGATCAGCGCCGGCAAGACCACCAGCGAACAAGGTGTACGCAGCAAGCTGTACCAGCAGGCCCAGGCGCAGATCCAACAACAGGCGCTGTGGTTGCCGCTGGCGCACCCGACGGCGTTCGCCCTGGCGCGCAAGAACGTCGAGGGCTATCAGGTGAGCCCGTTCGGGCGCCAGGATTTCTCGAAGGTCAGCGTCAAGCCCTGAAAAACATGCCCGCCCCCATGGGGCGGGCTTACATCCACCCATATTCCGCCATCGACAACGGATCACCGTCCCCCACGATGATGTGATCCAGTACCCGCACATCCACCACTTCCAAGGCCTTTTGCAGCAGCTTGGTCAATTTTCGATCAGCCGCGCTGGGCTCCACGCTCCCGGAAGGATGGTTGTGACACAGAATCAACGCTGCCGCGTTATAGGCCAGGGCGCGCTTGACCACTTGCCGCGGGTAGACCACGGCAGTGTCGATGGTCCCCTCGGACAACGCCTCGAACCCCAGCACCCGATGCTTTGAATCGAGAAACAGGCAGCCGAAAACTTCATGGGGCTCATGGCGCAACAGCGACTTGAGGTAATTGCGCACGGCCACCGGGCTTTCCAGCACCGAATCGCTGCGCAGGCGCTCGGCCATATGGCGCCGGGACATTTCCAGTACTGCCTGCAACTGCGCAAACTTCGCAGGCCCCAAGCCCAACTGCTGGCTGAACACCGCCTGGCTGGCTTCCAGCAGCGGGCGCAAACCGCCAAATTGCGCCAGCAGATGGCGCGCCAGGTCCACCGCGCTCCTGCCGGTTACGCCGGTGCGCAGGAAGATCGCCAGCAATTCAGCATCGGACAGACTCGACGCCCCCCACTCCAAAAGCTTCTCTCGCGGCCGCTCTGCCGCCGGCCAATCACGAATACTCATTCCACCTCCCTGTGCATGTGCGCCGCTGTTGCGGAGCGGGCGCTGTGTTATCGTAGGCCCTCTTTTTTGCGTGCGATTTCACCTGGGGAGGGGGCATCGCAGGCGTCACTGAACTGGCTTCACTGAACTGGAAAGGCAAACCAATGCAGCGTCTGTATCGGAAACGCATCGTTCTCGGCGTCGGCGGCGGCATTGCCGCCTACAAGAGCGCAGAGCTGGTCCGCAGGCTTCTCGACCAGGGCGCTGAAGTGCGCGTGGTCATGACCCGCGGCGGCAGTGAGTTCATTACTCCGCTGACCATGCAGGCCTTGTCCGGACACCCGGTTCACCTGGACCTGCTGGACCCGGCAGCCGAAGCCGCCATGGGTCATATCGAACTGGCCAAGTGGGCCGACCTGGTACTGATCGCCCCTGCCACCGCCGACCTGATCGCGCGCCTGGCGCAAGGCATTGCCGATGACCTGCTGACCACCCTGGTACTGGCCACCGACGCCACCGTCGCCATCGCCCCCGCCATGAACCAGGCCATGTGGCGCGACCCGGCGACCCAGGCCAACACCCAGCTCCTGCAAAGTCGTGGCCTTAAGGTGTTCGGCCCGGCCTCCGGCAGCCAGGCCTGCGGCGATATCGGCATGGGCCGCATGCTCGAAGCCACCGACCTGGCACTGTGCGCCGCCGAGTGCTTCCAGCACCTGGCCCTGACCGGCCGGCACGTGCTGATTACGGCAGGCCCGACCCAGGAAAACATCGATCCGGTACGCTACATCACCAACCATAGCTCAGGAAAAATGGGCTTTGCCTTGGCGGAAGCCGCGGTCGAGGCAGGCGCACGCGTTACCCTGATCACCGGTCCGGTGCACTTGCCGACTCCCGATCGCCTCACGCGAATCGACGTAGTCAGCGCCCGGGACATGCTGGCCGCCTGTGAGGCCGCCATTCCCTGTGACCTGTTTATCGCTTCGGCAGCGGTTGCAGACTACCGCCCGGAAGTCGTCGCCCCGCAAAAGCTCAAGAAAGACCCTACGAGCGGCGACGGGCTGCTCCTGCAAATGGTGCGTAACCCGGACATCCTGGCCACCATTGCCACGCGTCCAGACCGCCCGTTCAGTGTCGGCTTTGCCGCCGAGACCGAGCACCTGCTCGACTACGCCGCACGCAAACTGAAAGACAAAAACCTCGACCTGATCGTTGCCAATGATGTCGCCAACCCGAGCATCGGCTTCAACAGTGAGGAAAACGCCTGCAGCGTGATCGACCGCGAGCTGCACGCCACTCTTTTCGCCCAGACCAGCAAAGGCAAGATCGCCCGCCAACTGATCTCTTTTATCGCCCAACGGCTGAACCAGGTTTAATTTCCATGCACGCTTTGCAAGCCAAGATCCTCGACCCCCGCATCGGCACCGAATTCCCGCTGCCGGCTTACGCCACCCCAGGTTCCGCCGGCCTGGACCTGCGCGCCATGCTCAAGCAAGACACCGTCCTTGAACCGGGCCAGACCGTCCTGATTCCCACCGGCCTGTCGATCTACGTCGGCGACCCGGGCCTCGCCGCGCTGATCCTGCCGCGCTCCGGCCTGGGCCACAAACACGGTATCGTGCTGGGTAACCTGGTAGGCCTGATCGACTCGGACTACCAAGGCGAGTTGATGGTGTCGTGCTGGAATCGTGGCCAGACGGCGTTCAACATCGCTGTCGGCGAGCGCATTGCCCAGCTTGTACTGGTGCCGGTGGTGCAGGCGCACTTCGAACTGGTGCAGGATTTTGACGAAACCCAACGCGGCGCAGGCGGTTTTGGGCATTCCGGTAGTCACTGACTACGCTGAACCTGGCCGGGCGCCTTTGCCCGGCTCGATGCCCCCGCAAGGCTTTTCAGGATGAAGAATGCGCGGACTTTATCAGCGAGATTTCCCATTTGAAATCAATGCATTACGCAGAAATAAAGACAGGGGCCAAGCTCCGATGGCACTTTTGCACCACGAACTCTCTGCCGAAAACACCGTCATACCCTTCAGTTTGAGCCTGCCGGTCAGCCACATTAAGGCCAGCCTTGCCCCCTTGAGATGGAGTTTCCCCCCGCGATGAGTACCGCAGCCCGAGTAGCCCCGACATTCCCCGACAGCATCTTTCGCGCCTATGACATTCGTGGCGTAGTCCCCAAGACCCTGACCGCCGAAACCGCCTACTGGATTGGCCGCGCCATTGGTTCCCAGAGCCTGGCCCAGGACGAGCCGAACGTCTCGGTCGGTCGTGACGGTCGCCTGTCCGGTCCGGAACTGGTGGAACAACTGATCCAGGGCCTGGCCGACAGCGGCTGCCATGTCAGCGATGTGGGCCTGGTGCCCACTCCCGCGCTGTACTACGCCGCCAATGTACTGGCCGGCAAATCCGGGGTAATGCTGACCGGCAGCCATAACCCGTCGGACTACAACGGCTTCAAGATCGTCATCGCCGGCGACACCCTGGCCAACGAACAGATCCAGGCCCTGCACACCCGCCTGAAGACCAACGACCTGACCAGCGGCAAAGGCAGCATCACCAAAGTTGACATCCTGCAGCGCTACTCTGATGAAATCACCGGCGACGTCAAACTCGCACGCCGCCTCAAAGTGGTGGTGGACTGCGGCAACGGCGCGGCCGGCGTGATCGCCCCGCAGCTGCTCGAAGCCTTGAACTGCGAAGTGATCCCGCTGTTCTGCGAAGTCGATGGCAACTTCCCCAATCACCACCCGGACCCAGGCAAGCCGGAAAACCTGGTGGACCTGATTGCCAAGGTCAAGGAAACCGGTGCTGACGTCGGCCTGGCCTTTGACGGCGACGGCGACCGTGTAGGCGTGGTGACCGAAACCGGCGAGATCGTATTCCCGGACCGCCTGCTGATGCTGTTCGCCCGCGATGTGGTGGCACGCAACCCGGGTGCCGAGATCATTTTCGACGTGAAGTGCACCCGCCGCCTCACCCCGTTGATCAAGGAATATGGCGGCCGCCCGCTAATGTGGAAGACCGGTCACTCGTTGATCAAAAAGAAAATGAAGGAAACCGGCGCGCTGTTGGCCGGTGAAATGAGCGGCCACGTGTTCTTCAAGGAGCGCTGGTTCGGGTTTGACGACGGCATTTACAGCGCCGCCCGTCTGCTGGAGATCCTCAGCAAGGAAAAATCCACCGCCGAAGAGCTGTTTCAGACCTTCCCGAATGATATTTCTACGCCAGAGATCAATATCCATGTGACCGAGGAGAGCAAATTCAGCATCATTGACGCACTGCACGATGCGCAATGGGGTGAAGGCGCCCACCTGACCACCATTGATGGTGTGCGAGTCGATTACGCCAAGGGCTGGGGCCTGGTTCGCGCGTCCAACACCACACCGG
Source organism: Pseudomonas sp. GW821-FHT09D08 (assembly GCF_059416305.1). Lineage (NCBI taxonomy): Bacteria > Pseudomonadati > Pseudomonadota > Gammaproteobacteria > Pseudomonadales > Pseudomonadaceae > Pseudomonas > Pseudomonas sp. GW821-FHT09D08. Next base: position 302,294 of record NZ_JBWKOX010000004.1, on the reverse strand, counting down.
TGCTGGTGCTGCGTTTCGAGGCGGATACCGAGGCTGAGTTGCAGCGCATCAAGGACGTGTTCCACGCCCAGTTGAAACGTGTTGCCCCTGATCTCCAATTACCGTTCTGATTTTTACCGGAGCCCTGAATGACCCTCGAACGCGAAGCCGCTGCCAACACCGCCAAGGTCCTGTCCGAAGCGTTGCCTTATATTCGACGCTACGTCGGCAAGACGCTGGTGATCAAGTACGGCGGCAATGCCATGGAAAGCGACGAGCTGAAAACCGGCTTTGCCCGCGACATCGTGCTGATGAAAGCCGTGGGGATCAACCCCGTGGTGGTCCACGGCGGCGGCCCGCAGATCGGCGACCTGCTCAAGCGCTTGTCGATCGAGAGCCACTTCATCGATGGCATGCGCGTCACTGACGCGCAGACCATGGACGTGGTGGAGATGGTCCTCGGCGGCCAGGTGAACAAAGACATCGTCAACCTGATCAACCGCCACGGCGGCAGCGCCATTGGCCTGACCGGCAAGGACGCCGAGCTGATCCGTGCGAAAAAACTGACCGTTACCCGTCAGACGCCGGAAATGACCCAGCCGGAAATCATCGACATCGGCCAGGTGGGCGAAGTGATCGGCATCAACACCGACCTGCTGAACCTGCTGGTCAAGGGCGACTTCATCCCGGTGATCGCGCCGATCGGCGTGGGTGCCAACGGTGAGTCCTACAACATCAACGCCGACCTGGTGGCGGGCAAGGTGGCCGAAGCATTGAAGGCTGAAAAGCTGATGCTGCTGACCAACATTGCCGGCCTGATGGACAAGGAAGGCAAGGTGCTGACCGGCCTGACCACCCAGCAGGTGGACGAGCTGATTGCCGACGGCACTATCTACGGCGGTATGCTGCCGAAGATCCGTTGCGCGCTGGAAGCGGTGCAGGGCGGCGTCGGCAGCTCGCTGATCCTGGATGGCCGTGTACCGAATGCAATCCTGCTGGAAATCTTCACCGATACCGGCGTGGGCACGCTGATCAGTAACCGCAAGCGTCCTTAAAACACTAAAAAGCCCCACCCTTTGTAGGAGCGAGCGTGCTCGCGAAAAACTTGAAGGCGCCGCGTTTATCCAAAATAAACGCGTCATCGTTAACGTTCTTCGCGAGCAAGCTCGCTCCTACAAAGGGTGGGGCTTTTTGTTGGGCGGCGATTACTGAACGCCGAACTGCTCGCGATACGCCTTAACTGCCGGCAAGTGCTGCTTGAGCTGCGGGTCGTCTTCCAGGAACTGCAACACCTGGTTCAACGACACGATGCTGACCACTGGAATACCGAAATCACGCTCCACTTCCTGGATCGCCGACAACTCACCGTTGCCACGCTCCTGGCGGTTCAGCGCGATCAGCACACCGGCGGCCTTGGCGCCGTCCTGGGAAGCGATGATCTGCATCACTTCACGGATAGCCGTACCGGCCGTAATCACGTCATCGATGATCAATACATCGCCGGTAAGCGGCGCGCCCACCAGGCTGCCGCCTTCCCCATGGGCCTTGGCTTCCTTGCGATTGAAGCACCATGGCAGGTCGCGCCCATGATGTTCCGCCAGGGCCACGGCCGTTGCAGCCGCCAGGGGGATGCCCTTGTAGGCCGGGCCAAACAGCACGTCGAAGGAAATACCGCTTTCAACGATGGCTGCCGCGTAGAAACGACCCAGCTGAGCCAGGGCCGAACCCGAGTTGAACAAGCCGGCATTGAAGAAATACGGGCTGGTGCGCCCGGACTTGAGGGTGAACTCACCGAAGCGCAAAACCCCGCGATCGATGGCAAAACGAATGAAATCGCGTTGATACGCCTGCATGAAAAAAGCCTCAGATACCACGGATTTAGCTAATTAGGTAGACGGCGTGTATCATACACGCACGCGATTTTTGGGGCCATTTATGCGGATCATCAGTGTGAACGTTAATGGTATTCAGGCTGCAGTCGAGCGTGGTTTGCTCAGTTGGCTGCAAGCTCAGAATGCCGACGTCATCTGCCTGCAGGACACCCGCGCCTCCGCCTTTGAACTGGACGACCCAGCCTTCCAACTGGATGGCTACTTCCTTTATGCCTGCGATGCCGAAGTGCCCACCCAAGGTGGCGTGGCTTTGTACTCGCGGTTGCAACCCAAGGCGGTCATCAGCGGCCTCGGCTTCGAGACAGCCGACCGCTACGGGCGCTACCTGCAAGCCGATTTCGACAAGGTCAGCATCGCGACCTTGCTGCTTCCTTCGGGGCAGAACGGCGATGAAGACTTGAACCAGAAGTTCAAGCTAATGGACGATTTCGCCCGTTACCTGGATAAACAGCGACGCAAACGTCGCGAGTACATTTACTGTGGCTCGCTGTACGTGGCGCAACAGAAGCTGGATATCAAGAACTGGCGTGACAGCCAGCAATCCCCGGGCTTCCTGGCGCCGGAACGGGCCTGGATGGACGAGATTGTCGGCAACATGGGCTATGTGGATGCCCTGCGCGAAGTCAGCCGCGAAGGCGACCAGTACAGCTGGTGGCCAGACAATGAACAGGCTGAGATGCTCAACCTGGGCTGGCGCTTCGACTACCAGTTGCTGACCCCGGGTCTGCGCCGGTTCGTGCGCAGTGCACGCCTGCCGCGCCAGCCGCGCTTCTCGCAGCACGCGCCGCTGATCGTGGACTACGACTGGACCCTGACCATCTAGGGTCTTTATCCAGGCACAAAAAAACCGACATCGCTGTCGGTTTTTTTGTGGGTGTCGATTATTTGACCAGGCGCCAGGTCAAGGGATAGCGATATACGATCCCTTTGTTGGCTTTGATTGCGCCGATGATCGTCAGCACCACGCTTGCGATGACCAAGGCCGTCATCAGGAAAAACCCAATGACCGCGAAGGCCAGCACGATGCAAATGATCCAGGCGATGGCTACGGTGATCTGGAAATTCAGCGCCTCCTTGCCCTGGTCGTCAATGAACGGATCCACTTCTTTTTTCATCTGCCACAGGATCAGCGGCCCCACGACGCTGCCGAAGGGGAATACAAACCCCAGGAATGCCGCAAGATGGCACAACATTGCCCCCTGACGCACCTCGTAGGAAGGCGTAGGCACCGGCATTTGGCTGTCATTCATGGCGCTTCTCCTTGAGGCTTACTCAGTCAGCCAGTGCGGCGTTCTGCAGTTCGAAGATCTCAGTCATGCCTTTCTGGGCCAGGGCCAGCATGGCGTTCAGCTCGGCCGGCTGGAATGGCGCACCTTCGGCGGTGCCCTGCACTTCGATGAAGCCACCGGTGCTGGTCATCACTACGTTCAGGTCGGTCTCGGCAGCCGAGTCTTCCAGGTAATCCAGGTCCAGCACCGGCTCGCCCTGGTACATGCCCACCGATACGGCGGCGATCATCTGCTTCAGTGGGTCGCCGCCTTTCAGGCCGCCACGCTTCTTGATGACTTTAAGCGCGTCGACCAGCGCCACCATGGCGCCGGTGATGGACGCGGTGCGCGTACCGCCATCGGCCTGGATCACGTCGCAGTCGACGTAGAGGGTCACGTCGCCCAGCTTGGACATATCCAGGGCCGCGCGCAGGGAGCGCCCGATCAGGCGCTGGATTTCCAGGGTACGGCCGCCTTGCTTGCCACGGCTGGCTTCACGCTGGTTACGCTCGCCGGTGGCACGTGGCAGCATGCCATATTCGGCGGTCAACCAACCCTGGCCCTGGCCCTTGAGGAAGCGCGGCACGCCATTTTCAACGCTGACGGTGCAGATAACCTTGGTATCGCCAAACTCGACCAGTACGGATCCCTCGGCGTGTTTGGTGTAGTTGCGGGTGATGCGGATCGAGCGGAGCTGATCGGCAACGCGACCACTTGGACGTTTCATAGGGGATACCTGTACTGAGGACGAAAAACTGCCGAGCATTATAGAGCCGCGAGCCGATTCGGGGCACTGCTAAAAATCTGGTTACGAATGCTCAGGGTTTGGGCGCGCTCGTCCCACTGCGCTACAATCCCGCGCCTTCGCAGCCTGTCGGCTTCAATTTACCCATCAGCCCGCTTTCGCGGGACTGCATCGCGAGGTACCTCCATGGTGCACAGCATGACCGCCTTTGCCCGCGTCGAAAAAGCCGGCGCCCAAGGCACCCTGAGCTGGGAACTGCGCTCGGTCAACAGCCGTTACCTGGAACCGCACCTGCGCCTGCCGGAATCCTTCCGCGACCTCGAAGGCGCCGTGCGTGAGGCACTGCGCCAGGGCATCTCCCGCGGCAAGCTGGAATGCACCCTGCGTTTTACCGAAGAAACCACCGGCAAGCCGCTGCAGGTAGACCGCGAGCGCGCTGCGCAACTGGTCGCCGCGGCCGAAACCGTCGCTGGCCTGATCAAGCAGCCCGCCGCACTGAACCCTCTGGAAGTGTTGGCCTGGCCCGGCGTGCTGGTGGCCGACGCCTCCGATCCGCAAGCCCTCAATGCCGAAGCCCTCGCCCTGTTCACCCAGGGATTGAAGGAACTCAAGGCTGGCCGCGAGCGTGAAGGCGCCGAACTGGCCCGACTGATCAACGAGCGCCTGACGTCGATCGAAGCAGACGTGGTCACCTTGCGCGAGCTGGTACCGCAGATGCTCGCCACCCAACGCCAGAAGGTCCTCGACCGCTTCACCGACATGAAGGCCGACCTCGACCCCGTGCGCCTGGAGCAGGAAATGGTGCTGCTCGCGCAGAAGAGCGACGTCGCCGAAGAGCTGGATCGCCTGAGCACCCACATCCTCGAAGTGCGCCGCGTGCTCAAGTCCGGCGGCGCCGCTGGTCGGCGCCTGGACTTCCTGATGCAGGAACTCAACCGCGAAGCCAATACACTGGGCTCCAAGGCTTTCGATCCGCGCAGCACCACGGCGGCGGTCAACCTCAAGGTGTTGATCGAGCAGATGCGCGAACAAGTACAGAATATTGAGTAAGGCACCCTCCATGACCCATAGCACCGGCACCCTTTACATCATTTCCGCGCCCTCGGGCGCAGGCAAGAGCAGCCTGGTCAAGGCCCTGACCGACGCTGACGAGCAGATTCGCATCTCGGTCTCCCACACCACCCGTGCCATGCGCCCGGGCGAGGTGAACGGCGTGCACTATCACTTCGTCGAGCGCACCGAGTTCGTCAAGATGATCGAGCATGGCGACTTCCTCGAGCGCGCCGAGGTGTTCGGCAACCTCTACGGCACCTCGCAGAGCCACCTGCAACAGACCCTGGACGAAGGCCACGACCTGATCCTGGAAATCGACTGGCAGGGCGCCGAGCAAGTGCGCCAGCTGATGCCCAAGGCACGCTCGATCTTCATCCTGCCGCCGTCGCTCGAAGCCTTGCACCAGCGCCTGACCAACCGTGGCCAGGACAGCGACGAGATCATCGAAGGCCGTATGCGGGAAGCTGTCAGCGAAATGAGCCACTATGTCGACTACGACTACCTGATCATCAACGACGATTTTTCCCACGCACTGGATGACCTGAAGGCGATTTTCCGCACCAATCAGCTCCAGCAAAAGCGTCAACAGCAGCGTTTCGGCAAATTACTCGCCGAACTGCTCGGCTGATTGGCCCTTCCCAAAACTGCTGCAAGGGCTTTACATTGGCGCTTGCAGCGGTTTTGCGAGGACCTGCGAAAAATCAGCGCTTCCCTAAACGCTGGTGATTTTTTAAACTGCTCAGTCCGCTCGCCCAACCGGGCAGCGCGCATCTTGCATTCGCTCCGAGGAATACCATGGCCCGCGTAACCGTTGAAGACTGCCTAGAACACGTGGATAACCGCTTTGAGCTGGTCATGCTCTCTACCAAGCGTGCCCGTCAACTGGCCACTGGCGGCAAAGAGCCCCTGGTCCAGTGGGAAAACGACAAGCCTACCGTTGTAGCCCTGCGTGAAATCGCTGAAGGCCTGATGAGCTACGAGTTCATCGCCAACGCTGAAATCGTTGAAGACGAACCGCTGTTTGCAGCGTTCGAGGACGAGTCCAACGAGGCCGTCTAAGCCTATGCCTGGTCGACGTAGCACGGCGCGGGGTCACAGCCTTCGGCAGGAGTTCACACTTTGCCGAGCATAGACGCCCTCGCCGATCGCTTATCGGCCTACCTCGGCCCCGACCAGGTCAACCTGGTCCGCCGAGCGTATTTCTACGCCGAACAAGCCCACGACGGCCAACGCCGCCGAAGCGGTGAGGCGTATGTCACCCATCCCCTTGCGGTGGCAAATATTCTGGCCGACATGCACATGGACCATCAGAGCCTGATGGCCGCGATGCTGCATGACGTGATCGAAGACACCGGCATTGCCAAGGAAGCGCTCAGTGCGCAATTTGGCGAAACCGTGGCCGAACTGGTCGACGGGGTCAGCAAACTGACCCAGATGAACTTCGAGACCAAGGCCGAAGCCCAGGCGGAAAACTTCCAGAAAATGGCCATGGCCATGGCCCGGGACATCCGGGTGATCCTGGTCAAGCTGGCCGACCGGCTGCACAACATGCGCACGCTGGAAGTGCTGTCCGGCGAAAAACGCCGGCGCATCGCCAAGGAAACCCTGGAAATCTACGCGCCCATCGCCAACCGGCTGGGCATGCACGCCATTCGTATCGAGTTCGAAGACCTCGGCTTCAAGGCCATGCACCCGATGCGTTCGGCGCGCATCTACCAGGCCGTCAAGCGCGCCCGGGGCAATCGCAAGGAAATCGTCAACAAGATCGAAGAATCCCTGAGCCATTGCCTGGCGATCGACGAGATCGAGGGCGAGGTCAGCGGCCGGCAGAAACACATCTACGGCATCTACAAGAAGATGCGCGGCAAGCGCCGGGCCTTCAACGAGATCATGGACGTGTACGCGTTCCGCATCATCGTGGACAAGGTCGATACCTGCTACCGCGCCCTCGGTGCTGTACATAATTTGTACAAACCCCTGCCGGGGCGTTTCAAGGACTACATCGCCATTCCCAAGGCCAACGGCTATCAATCGCTGCATACCACACTGTTCGGTATGCACGGGGTGCCGATCGAGATCCAGATCCGCACCCGGGAAATGGAAGAGATGGCCAACAACGGCATCGCCGCCCATTGGCTGTACAAATCCAGCGGCGACGAGCAGCCCAAAGGCACCCATGCCCGTGCCCGCCAGTGGGTCAAGGGCGTGCTGGAAATGCAGCAACGTGCCGGCAACTCCCTGGAATTTATCGAAAGCGTGAAGATCGACCTGTTCCCGGACGAGGTCTACGTGTTCACGCCCAAAGGCCGGATCATGGAGCTGCCCAAAGGCTCCACCGCGGTCGACTTTGCCTACGCGGTACACACCGACGTCGGCAACAGCTGCATTGCCTGCCGGATCAACCGGCGCCTGGCCCCGCTGTCGGAACCGCTGCAAAGCGGCTCCACTGTGGAGATCGTCAGCGCACCGGGCGCGCGCCCGAACCCGGCGTGGCTGAACTTCGTGGTCACCGGCAAGGCGCGCACGCACATCCGCCACGCACTGAAACTGCAGCGCCGCTCCGAGTCCATCAGCCTGGGCGAGCGCCTGCTGAACAAAGTGCTCAACGGCTTCGACAGCGCCTTGGACAAGATCGCCCAGGAGCGCGTGCAAGCGATGCTCCACGAGTATCGCCAGGAAACCATCGAGGACCTGCTGGAAGATATCGGCCTGGGCAACCGCATGGCCTACGTGGTCGCACGCCGCCTGCTGGGTGAAGGCGAACAACTGCCAAGCCCGGAAGGCCCGCTGGCGATTCGCGGCACCGAGGGCCTGGTGCTCAGCTATGCCAAATGCTGCACGCCGATCCCTGGCGACCCGATTGTCGGCCACCTGTCGGCCGGCAAGGGCATGGTCGTTCACCTCGACAACTGCCGCAACATCACCGAGATCCGCCACAACCCGGAAAAATGCATCCAGCTCTCGTGGGCCAAGGATGTCACCGGCGAATTCAACGTCGAGCTGCGCGTGGAGCTGGAACACCAGCGCGGCCTGATCGCCCTGCTGGCCAGCAGCGTCAACGCGGCCGACGGCAATATCGAGAAAATCAGCATGGACGAGCGCGATGGTCGCATCAGCGTGGTCCAGCTGGTGGTCAGCGTGCATGACCGCGTGCACCTGGCCCGCGTGATCAAGAAACTGCGCGCCTTGACCGGTGTGATCCGCATCACCCGCATGCGTGCGTAGCCCATCCATTACAAGGAGTCATTCATGACCAAGACCGTAATCACCAGCGACAAAGCCCCAGCCGCCATCGGCACTTACTCCCAGGCCATCAAGGCGGGCAACACCGTCTACATGTCCGGCCAGATCCCGCTGGACCCAAAGACCATGGAACTGGTGGAAGGCTTCGAAGCCCAGACCGTACAGGTCTTCGAAAACCTCAAGTCCGTGGCCGAAGCTGCCGGCGGCTCGTTCAAGGATATCGTCAAGCTGAACATCTTCCTCACCGACCTGAGCCACTTCGCCAAGGTCAACGAGATCATGGGCAAGTACTTCGAACAACCTTACCCAGCCCGTGCCGCCATTGGTGTGGCCGCCCTGCCTAAGGGCGCGCAGGTTGAGATGGACGCAATTCTGGTCATCGAGTAAAACACCCGGCGCAGCCTCCATAGGCTGCGCCGACTTCGTTTTAAAAGGATTTCATGATGCGCAAAGCGCTTGTAGCCTCTTCGTTGCTCGCCCTGTTGCTCGGCGGCTGCGCCAGCAACCCTGCCAACCAGGATGTGAGCGGCACCTGGATCAACCAGGTCGCCATCGATGCGGCAGCCAAGGGCGGCCCTTTGCGTGAAGCGCTGCAAAGCTATGGCCCGAACCTCGAGTGGGAGGTCAACCCCAAGGCTTCGCAGGCACGTTACTACAACGGTTTTGAAGTCGCCGAAGGCAAGTTGCTCGGCGAACAGTCCGGCGCCTGGAGCGTCGACTTCTACGGCAGCTCCGCCACTGAACTCAAGCGCAAAGGCAAGCAACTGCTGCAAGTGGCCAACGATAACGAGCCCGAGCAGCTCTTCGCCCGCGCCAAGGAACCTGCACCGGAAGGCGCGCCACTGGGTGCCAACTTCGAACGTGCCCTGTACGCAGCCTATATGGGCGGCGACTGGAAGATCACCGACGGCTTCGGCAACGGTGCCACCGTCCAGTTCCAGCCTGACGGCAAGGTCGCCGGCCTGCCCGGTGTTGATCGGTACTCGCTGTGCCTGGCCGGCGATTGCGCCTCCATGAGCGGCGGCTACGACAGCATGTGGCTGCAACTCAACGGCGTGGGCAACCCGTGGATCTTCACGCGCAAAGGCAAGCAGCTGGAAATTTTCCAAGCGATCAACACCGCACAGGCGGACGAAGTGCCTTCGTTTACGCCCGGGCCGCGACAGTGGCTGCTGGAAAAATAGTGATATAGAACGAAGGAGCCCACAGGCTCCTTTTTCTTTAGCCTGCCCCCCTGTTTTTCACCCATTGGCAGGTTGTCCTATGCACAAGCCCCTTGCCCTCAGCCTTATCCTGCTGAGCGGCTGCCAACAGATGCCACCAGCCGCCGACATCAACGGACTGTGGATCAACCAGGCCGCCATCGACTCCGCGACCCAAGGCCGGCCCCTGTTGCGAGCCATTGCAGCGCACGGTTTGAATCTTGAGTGGAACATCGACACCCGTGCCGGCAAGGCGCAGTTGAGCAACGCTTTCGAATCAGGCGAAGGTCAATTGTTGCCAAAAGCACCGGGCACATGGACCGTCAACTACGACGGGCACGGCTACGACGAACTGCGGTTGACGAATAATCAACTGATCCAGCAGCCCCAGTCACAACGCCCAGGCCAGGTGTTCAAACGCCCCGCCCAACCACCCAATACTGGCGCCAGATGGGGCACAACCTTTAGGTTCACATTGAATTCAGCCTATATGGCCGGCCGATGGAAAATCCTCGAAGGCCAAGGCACAGGCAACTTCGTCACGTTCGCGGCCGACGGCGCTGTGTCAGGGCTGGGAAGACACAACCGATACGAGCTTTGCCTGGGAGGCGATTGCGCCACTCAAGGCGCCGGTAATGACACCCTTTATCTGGGCAACGACGAGACCTCGGACGGATGGATTTTTGTCCGTTCCGGTAGACAGCTGGAGATTTTCCAAGCGATCAACCTATCCCGACCAGACCAGATCCCTCATCTCACGCCAGGTCCGCGCCAGTGGTTGCTGGAAAAACAGTGAGTCAAAAGGAGCCCGACTCGGACTTCTCACTCATTCAGCACTTACCTTCAAGGATCGCAGCATACCCCTCGCGGTAACTCGGGTAGGTCGGCACCCAGCCCAACGCCTTGATACGCGCATTGCTGCACTGCTTGCTGCCCGCTCGCCGCACACTGGCGTCCTCGGACCACTCAGTGACGCCCAGGTAGTCACGCAGCCAGGCCACCACCTCGGCCAAGGGCGCCGGTGCGTCATCGACGCCGATATAGACCTTATCCAGCGAGCCGCCCTGCTCCACGTGGCGTAGCAAAAATGCCAGCAAGCCCGCCGCATCATCGGCGTGTATACGGTTGCCATATAAAGGTGGATCAAGCGCTACACGGTACCCCTGGCGCACCTGGGTCAGCAGCCATTCGCGACCAGGCCCGTAAATGCCGGTCAACCGCACGACGCTCGCAGGAATGCCACTGTTAAGTGCCACCTGCTCGGCCTCCAGCATGACTTGCCCGGAATAACCCTTGGCCTGGGTTTCGGAGGTTTCGTCGACCCACTCGCCATTCTGCTGCCCGTATACGCTGCTGCTGGACACAAACAGCAGGTGCTTGGGCTCCTGGCCATAATCCTTCAGCCACTCCAGCACGTGCTGCAGACCTTGCACGTAAGCGGCGCGATAACCGGCCTCATCGTGGTCGGTGGCGGCGGCGCAGTACACCAGGTAATCCACCCCGCCGATCGGCCAGGTGTCAGGGCAATCCTTGTTGAACAGGTCGCCGGCAATGCCGATCACCCCCTCGGGCAGGCGCGAAATATCGCGCCGCAGGCCATGAACCTCCCATTCCGAGGCCAGCAATTGGCTAGCCAGCCGACTACCCACATCGCCACATCCGGCAATCACAACAGAAGGCACAGACATCATAAAACTCCGTTCTTAAAGGTCTAGATTAGCCCTCGCAGCAGACCGGCGGCCAGAAAAAGGGCAAATAAAGTTACTGTATTACTTCTGTTAACAAGAATTACTTGCAATAATAACCGCCCATTTGTCCTCGACCCCTTTGGGTCTGGAAGGACGATCACTCATTTTCTTCTCTCAGGTCCGGCCAGCATGACACGTAATACAATCCCCGCTTCGCCAACCACGCTTCACAGCCCATCCCGCGCCTGGCGTGCGATTGCTGCGATGCTGTTCAGCGTACTGCTGGCGCCGACCGCCGCATTCGCTGATGCCACCGCCCCGGCTACCCCGGCCGCCGCCGAGCACAATGCTGCGGCTCCAACCGCACCCGCTGCTGCCCCCGCGGCCACCGACCCGGCCCAGGCTGCAACCCCAGCCGTCGCCGACGAAACCGGTGTCGTGCTGGAAGAAGACAACACCCTGGGCATGGCCCACGACCTGTCGCCATGGGGCATGTACCAGAATGCTGACGTGGTGGTGAAAGCCGTGATGATCGGCCTGGCCATCGCGTCGATCATTACCTGGACCATCTGGATCGCCAAAGGCTTCGAGCTGCTGGGTGCCAAGCGCCGTCTGCGCACTGAAATCGTCCACCTGAAGAAAGCCACCACCCTCAAGGAAGCCAGCGAAAGCGCGACCAAGAAAGGCACCCTGGCCAACACCCTGGTGCACGACGCACTGGAAGAAATGCGCCTGTCGGCCAATACCCGTGAAAAAGAAGGCATCAAGGAGCGCGTGGCCTTCCGCCTGGAACGCCTGGTTGCAGCCTGCGGCCGTAACATGAGCAGCGGCACCGGCGTGCTGGCGACCATCGGCTCCACCGCGCCGTTCGTCGGCCTGTTCGGTACCGTCTGGGGCATCATGAACAGCTTCATCGGCATCGCCAAAACCCAGACCACCAACCTCGCCGTCGTCGCCCCCGGCATCGCCGAAGCCCTGCTGGCAACCGCCCTGGGCCTGGTCGCCGCGATTCCTGCGGTAGTGATCTACAACGTCTTCGCCCGTTCGATTGCCGGCTACAAGGCCCAGGTATCGGACGCGTCGGCAGAAGTCCTGCTGCTGGTCAGCCGCGACCTCGATCACCTGCCTACCGAGCGCAGCTCGCAACCGCACATGGTGAAAGTGGGGTAATCGGCCATGGGCCTGCATTTGAATCAAGGCGACGACGAACTCGTCGAGAACCACGAAATCAACGTCACGCCGTTTATCGACGTGATGCTCGTGCTGCTGATCATCTTCATGGTGGCCGCTCCATTGGCCACCGTGGACATCAAGGTTGACCTGCCCGCCTCCAGCGCCAAGCCGGCGCCGCGGCCCGAGAAACCGATCTTCCTCAGCGTCAAGGCGGACCAACGCCTGTTCCTGGGCGAAGAAGAGGTCAAGACCGAAACCCTGGGGCCGGTGCTCGATGCCAAGACCCAAGGCAAGAAGGACACGACGATCTTCTTCCAGGCCGACAAAGGCGTGGACTACGGCGACCTGATGAGCGTGATGGATGCCCTGCGGGCAGCCGGCTACCTCAAGGTAGGCCTGGTCGGACTTGAGACGGCAGCCAAGAAATGATCACGACGCGCCACAAACTGACGCGTTATGGCACCAGCCTCGCCGTCGTGCTGGGCGTGCATGCCGTCGCGATTGCCATCGCGCTCCACTGGTCAGCGCCGCGCACGGTGCAGTTGCCGCCGGCAGCCATGGTCATCGACCTGGCCCCGATGCCTGCACCGCCGCCGCCGGCGCCGCCGAAAGTGGTGACGCCGCCGCAACCGCCTGCACCGGTGGAAGAGCTGCCCCTGCCGAAACTGGCCGAGGCGCCCAAGCCAACGATCCAGGTGCCCAAGCCGGTCAAGCCCAAGCCTAAACCGCAGCCGCCCAAGCCGGTGGAGAAAAAGATCGAGCCGCCCAAGGAGAAACCCTCCGAGGACCCGCCGAGCGACGCTCCGCCCACCAAGGCACCGGCTGAAAAATCGGCCCAGCCCGTACCTGGCCCGTCGCCGCAACAGATCGCCGCCAAAGCGTCCTGGGAAGGCACCCTGCTGGCACACTTGCAGAAGTACAAGAAGTACCCGCCAGGTGCCCAGGCCCGTGGCAAGGAAGGCCTGAACCGCCTGAAGTTCGTGGTGGATGGCGACGGTAACGTGCTGTCCTACGAGTTGGTGGGGCGTTCCGGCAACGCCGACCTGGACCGCGCCACCCTGGACATGATCCGTCGTGCCCAGCCGCTGCCCAAGCCGCCGGCCGATATGCTCAAGGGCGGCAGCATCGAGATCGTTGCACCGTTCGTGTACAACATCGAAAAACGTCGTCGCTGAAAATGAAGGTGGCGAGGGACACCCCTCGCCACTCTCAGCAAAATCCCGCGCATTCCCCGCTCAATCCCCAGCAAAGTTCTGATAACGTGCGTCTATCGATTGCAGCCGGTATGCTTGGCCCGCAACCTCATGGACGCCCGCTATGACTCTTACAGAATTACGCTACATCGTTACCCTCGCCCAAGAGCAGCACTTTGGTCACGCGGCCGAACGCTGCCACGTCAGCCAGCCGACGCTGTCGGTGGGCGTGAAAAAGCTTGAAGACGAACTCGGTGTGCTGATTTTCGAGCGCAGCAAAAGCGCCGTGCGCCTCACCCCAGTGGGCGAAGGCATCGTGGCCCAGGCCCAGAAGGTGCTGGAACAGGCGCAAAGCATTCGCGAACTGGCCCAGGCCGGTAAGAACCAGCTGACTGCACCGCTGAAAGTCGGCGCCATCTATACCGTCGGCCCGTACCTGTTCCCGCACCTGATCCCGCAACTGCACCGCGTCGCGCCGCAGATGCCGCTGTATATCGAAGAAAACTTCACCCACGTGCTGCGCGACAAACTGCGCAACGGCGAGCTGGACGCGATCATCATCGCTTTGCCGTTCAACGAAGCGGATGTGTTGACCCTGCCGCTCTACGACGAGCCGTTCTACGTGCTGATGCCCGCCTCCCATCCGTGGACGCAAAAAGACACCATCGACGCCGGCCTGCTCAACGACAAGAGCCTGCTGTTGCTCGGCGAAGGCCACTGCTTCCGCGACCAGGTGCTGGAAGCCTGCCCGACCCTGACCAAAGGCAACGACGGCGCCAAGCACACCACCGTGGAGTCCAGCTCCCTGGAAACCATCCGGCATATGGTCGCTTCCGGCCTGGGCATCTCGATCCTGCCGCTGTCGGCAGTCGACAGCCATCACTACGCCTCCGGCGTGATCGAAGTGCGTCCACTCACGCCGCCGGTGCCGTTCCGTACCGTGGCGATTGCCTGGCGCGCCAGCTTCCCACGACCCAAAGCCATTGAGATCCTCGCCGACTCGATCCGCCTGTGTTCGGTGGCCAAGCCGCCTGCTGCGAGCTAAGCGAACGTATGACTGAGCTGTCGCAGGTGTCGGTGACGGCACTCAAGGGTGTCGGCGAGGCCATGGCCGAAAAGCTGGCCAAGGTCGGCCTGGAAAACCTCCAGGACGTGCTGTTCCACCTGCCCCTGCGTTATCAGGACCGCACTCGCGTGGTGCCCATCGGCCAACTGCGTCCTGGGCAGGATGCCGTGGTCGAAGGCACCGTCAGCGGCGCCGATGTGGTGATGGGCAAGCGCCGCAGTCTGGTGGTGCGCCTGCAGGACGGCACCGGCGGCCTGAGCCTGCGTTTCTACCATTTCAGTAACGCACAGAAGGAAGGCCTCAAGCGCGGCACCCGCGTGCGCTGCTACGGCGAAGCGCGCCCCGGTGCCTCGGGCCTGGAGATCTACCACCCGGAATACCGCGCCATTACCGGTGACGAACCGCCGCCGGTGGACACCACCCTCACGCCGATCTACCCGCTCACCGAAGGCCTGACCCAACAGCGCCTGCGCCAATTGTGCATGCAGACCCTGGGCATGCTTGGCCCGCAGAGCCTGCCCGACTGGCTGCCCCTGGAACTGGCCCGCGACTACCAACTGGCGCCACTGGCCGATGCGATCCGCTACCTGCATCACCCCCCTGCGGACGCCGATGTCGACGAACTGGCTCTCGGTCATCACTGGGCCCAGCACCGCCTGGCCTTTGAAGAGCTGCTGACTCACCAACTGTCCCAGCAACGCCTGCGCGAAAGCATGCGCTCCCTGCGTGCGCCGGCCATGCCCAAGGCCACGCGCCTGCCTGCGCAATACCTGGCCAACCTCGGCTTTGCGCCGACCGGTGCCCAGCAGCGCGTGGGCAATGAAATCGCCTACGACCTCAGCCAGCACGAGCCGATGCTGCGCCTGATCCAGGGCGACGTGGGCGCGGGCAAGACCGTGGTCGCCGCCCTCGCCGCCCTGCAAGCCCTGGAAGCCGGTTACCAGGTGGCGCTGATGGCGCCCACCGAGATCCTCGCCGAGCAGCACTTCATCACGTTCAAGCGCTGGCTCGAGCCCCTGGGCCTGGAAGTCGCGTGGCTGGCCGGCAAGCTCAAGGGCAAGACGCGCGCGGCCGCGCTGGAACAGATCGCCGCCGGTGCACCGATGGTGGTGGGCACCCATGCGCTGTTCCAGGACGAAGTGCAGTTCAAGAACCTGGCCCTGGTGATTATCGACGAACAGCACCGCTTCGGCGTGCAACAGCGCCTGGCCCTGCGCCAGAAAGGCGTGGGCGGGCGCATGAACCCGCACCAGTTGATCATGACCGCCACCCCGATCCCGCGCACCCTGGCCATGAGCGCCTACGCCGACCTCGACACTTCGATCCTCGACGAACTGCCCCCCGGCCGCACACCGGTCAACACCGTGCTGGTCACCGACACCCGGCGCGTCGAAGTGATCGAACGTGTGCGCGGCGCCTGTGCCGAAGGCCGCCAGGCGTACTGGGTATGCACACTGATCGAAGAGTCCGAGGAGCTGACCTGCCAGGCCGCCGAAACCACCTATGAAGACCTCACCAGCGCCCTGGGGGAACTCAAGGTCGGGCTGATCCACGGGCGCATGAAGCCTGCGGAAAAGGCCGCGGTGATGGCTGAATTCAAGGCCGGTAACCTGCAGCTGCTGGTCGCTACCACCGTGATTGAAGTGGGCGTGGACGTGCCCAACGCCAGCCTGATGATCATCGAAAACCCCGAGCGCCTGGGCCTGGCGCAACTGCACCAATTGCGCGGCCGTGTTGGCCGAGGCAGTGCCGCCAGCCACTGCGTGCTGCTCTACCACCCGCCGTTGTCGCAGATCGGCCGCCAACGCCTGGGCATCATGCGCGAGACCAACGACGGTTTTGTCATCGCCGAAAAAGACCTTGAACTGCGCGGCCCCGGCGAAATGCTCGGCACCCGCCAGACCGGCCTGCTGCAGTTCAAGGTCGCCGACCTGATGCGCGACGCCGACCTGCTGCCCGCCGTGCGCGATGCAGCGCAGGCATTGCTGGAGCGCTGGCCGGATCACGTCAGCCCGCTGCTGGATCGCTGGCTGCGCCATGGGCAGCAATACGGCCAAGTGTGACGCCTGCCTCACTTATCCGACCTACAGGTGTATCAAGCTGGTTATACTTCGGTGACTGTAAGAAATTGGATCAGGCCATGTCAGAAGTTGCCCACGCCACAGCCCCATTGACCGCCCCGCCGGTCATTCGGGCTTTGCTCGCAAAACTCGCCATCAGCTACACGGAAGTCACCGAACATCCGGGCCTGAATCCTGCGCAAAAAGTCCAGGCCGTCTTGCTGGAAGACGCGGTGGGCGCCCTGATGGTGCTGTTCCCGCAGAACCAGTTGCTGGACCTCAACCGCCTCACCGAACTCACGGGTCGCCGCCTTACAGCCGTGTCGCCTGACCGCGTCGCGCGCATGCTGGGCAAGCACGACCTGAGCCTGCTGCCGGGCCTGCCGGCACTCACCAGTTCGCCGTGCCTGTACGAAGGCAGCCTGCTCGACGAACCGAGCCTGCTGGTGCATTCAGGTGAAGCCGGGCTGCTGCTGGAAATCGCCAGCGACGCGTTCAAGACCATGCTCACCAAGGCCAGCGCCGCCCAGTTCGGTGAACCGCTGAGCAACATCCGCCCGAACCTCGACCGCCCCAATGATGACCGTGAGGAAATCACCCAGGCGATGCAGGCGTTTACCGCCCGCCGCATCCAGCAACGCCTGGAAGCGACCATCGAGATTCCACCGCTGGCCGACACCGCCCAGAAGATCATCAAGCTGCGCGTCGACCCCAATGCCACCATCGACGACATCACCGGCGTGGTTGAAACCGACCCGGCCCTGGCCGCCCAAGTGGTGAGCTGGGCTGCGTCGCCGTACTACGCATCGCCGGGCAAGATCCGCTCGGTGGAAGACGCCATCGTGCGCGTGCTGGGTTTTGACCTGGTGATCAACCTCGCCTTGGGCCTGGCCCTGGGCAAGACCTTGAGCCTGCCCAAGGACCACCCGCACCAGGCCACACCGTACTGGCACCAGTCCATCTACACCGCCGCCGTGATCGAAGGCCTGACCCGCGCCATGCCCCGCGCCCAGCGCCCGGAAGCCGGCCTGACCTACCTCGCCGGCCTGCTGCACAACTTCGGCTACCTGTTGCTGGCCCATGTGTTCCCGCCGCACTTCTCGCTGATCTGCCGCCACCTGGAGGTCAACCCGCACCTGTGCCACAGCTATGTGGAGCAACACTTGCTGGGCATCAGCCGCGAGCAGATCGGCGCCTGGCTGATGCGCTACTGGGACATGCCGGACGAGCTGTCCACTGCCCTGCGTTTCCAGCACGACCCGACCTACGATGGGCAATACGCCGAATACCCGAACCTGGTGTGCCTGGCCGTGCGCCTGCTGCGCAGCCGGGGGATTGGGTCCGGGCCGGACGAGACCATCCCGGACGAACTGCTTGAGCGTTTGGGCTTGAGCCGTGACAAAGCGGATGAAGTCGTGGCCAAGGTGCTGGATGCCGAGGTGCTGCTGCGCGAATTGGCCTCGCAGTTCAGCCAGGGCTGAATCTGGCGCCTGTCAGATAGCTATCCAACTCGGTCGACCTGAAAGCCTACTTCTTTTTCTTCGGCTTCAAATACTTGGTCAACCCCTGGAACCAGATCACCAGCGCCGGGTTGCCCTTGATCTGGATCGACTTGTCCTGAATCCCCGTCATGAACGCCAGTTGCTTGTTCTTCGCCTGCATCGTGGCGAAGCCGTAGGCCGCATCCTTGAACGCAATGGCAAACGCCGGCGCCGGGTGGACACCCGAGCGACTGGTGATGCGCTGGTCCTTGACGATGAAGTGACGGGCAACCTTGCCGTCGAGGGTCTGCAACTGGAACGCGAGGTCTTTGTCACCCAGCTGTTGCTGGAAGGCAGGATTGGTGCGGCTGGCTTTGCCCATCATCAGGCCCAGCACCCACAGGAGAAGACGAAATTTCATGCACACGGCCTCGGTGTAATTATTGAGTGGCCGCAGCAGTTTAACCAATTGCAAAAAGAACGCTACCGATCTTGCGCATTAGCGGAAGATCGGCTGGCGTTTGACGCTTATAGCAGCATGTTACTTAAACGTTAGGGCAAGGCACCGGAGCCCAGTCGACCAGGTTAGGATCGCGGCAAGTGCCTTCGATCTGCGCTTTACCAGCGCTGGCGACCTTCTTGCTTTCATCCTGCTTGGTCTGGGCGGTCTGGAAGGTTTTCTCGGTGCTCACGGCTTCTGTTGGTACGGTTGGAAGCGGTGGCTTTTTCGGTGGCTTGGTGCCGGTACCTTTCTTCTTGCCCGGCGTCACAACGGGCGTTACATCGGCCTTGGCCACGGTGACCACGTCGGCACGCTGTACGCCAACCTGCTGCAGGTCTTTCTCGTAGGCCTGGGTGTAGTTGTTCAGGTCTTCGGCGGCTTTGCCGTTGACCGCCACGATCAGGTCATTGGATTCCTTCAGGCCCGAGACGATTTCCGCCAGGCGCTTGCGGCCTTCGGTGTCGTTGACGGTCTTGGCTTTGCGATCCGCCACCAACTTGGTGAATGCGCTCTGGTAGCACTGCTGGGACGCCCTGGCGTACGCGGTGCTGCGGTCGATGTCGGAGGCGCTTTTGTTCACGTCAGCCGCATACGAGGCAATGCGCTGGTTGTCATCGGCGATCTGCTTCTGACGCTCGGTGTAGTAACCCGCTGCGCCGCCGGCCAGGGCCCCGCCCGCTGCACCGATGGCGGCGTTACGGCCACGTTTTTCCTTGTCGCCGGTCAGGGCGCCGAGCAGGGCACCGCCGGCCGCGCCGATGGCCGCACCGGTCACCACCGACTTGGTCATGTTCGAATCGGTGGCGCGCAAGTGCTGCACCGGCTCGTAGCAGTTGGGGTAGTACTCGACCTTGGTGCTCGACGCGACCTTGGAGGCCGGCGACGTGGCGCAGCCGGTCAGCACAGTGCTGAAGCCGGCCGCGATCAGCAGCAAGTGACGCTTGGAAACCGCCTTACGGGAAAAAAGCATAGGTTGTGTTCTCTTCTAAGTTTGACTTGCCCAGCACGGCCACTGCCGCCTGAGTCCCTTCCAAGCTCGCCATACAGCCAGCGATCAGCGCTGACCGCTCGCTGCGAGCAATTCCTTCAAGATCGTCGCCGGGTCGGCCCGCTGTTGCTTGCGGTAGTTGCCGACATGGCGAACGAACAGTGTTGCGCGCGTCACCAGGCTCTTGCCGAGCACGGGCTTGCGATCCAACTCTTCCTTGATCCGTTGAAACTGCGCCTGGATCACCGCATCGGTGTAACGCGTGCCGGTGGCCAGGTTATCGATATAGATCGCCACCGCGCCATCGAGGGCGCTGCGTCCGTTCTCGATGGCCGTGGCAAACAGTGCCGCGCTGGCCTCTTCCTTGTTGTCCAGGGCCTGCTGGCGACTCTTCTGCAGGTTGGCCAGGCGGATGTTGTAGTTGCTGATGGTCTCGGCCACCAGCGCGGCCGACTGAATCAGGTTGCCCGCCGCTTCTTCGCGTTGCTGGGCGATCAGCGAGACATTGCGCTTGAGTTCTTCATTGACCAGCCCGAGTTCGGCCTGCAGCTTGGGGTCGACGCTGGCGGCGATGATGCTGTCCAGGCGCTTGGTCGGGTCCTGGGCGTCATCGATGGCGTCGGTCAGCGAGGCCAGGCGGCCCTCTTTCTGCCACTGCGCAAACAACTCCTTGTAACGCGAGCGCGGCGCCGACAACGCACCGATTGCCACGCGAAAACCCGTGGTCTCGTTGCTCTGCTCGGTGCCGTCGGCGGCGAACAGCGGGTATTCGCGGCGCATGCCGGTAAACAACGTACCCTCGCCTTCGAGATAATTGCCGCCCTTGACCACAAAGCCGCCGTAGGTGCCCTGGCGACGACCGGCGTGCACCAGCTGGAAGGACTCCTGGACCATTTCCGCGGCGTTGCCGATCACGTCGAACATGCCGATGGGGTTGGGCAGCTTGGTACCGATAGGCATCAAGCGTGCGGCCTGGCCAGTACCGCCGGCGACCTGGTTGAACACCGCGTAATCACCCAGCGGGCCATCGCTTTCACTGCCTTCGGTGCGGCGTGGAAACAGGCGCCCTTCCAAGTCCTGGCGACTCACCGCCTGGCCACCGCGTGCGGCGAACTCCCACTCCACTTCAGTAGGCAGGCGCACGAAACCCAGGCCGCCGTCATCCGCCGACGACCCACGACCGCTCACCGGCAGCAAATCGCGGTGGTATTTCATCAGCCAGGCGCTGTACACCGCCGAAAAGCGCTCGGCCTCAAAGCGCGACAGCTTCACCTTGGGCAAACGCCCGGCCATGCCGGTGGGCGCATCGCACGCCGGTGCCGGTTCGCCACTGGCCAGGGATTGCGCCTGGGCCATCACCTGGGCGTACTGGCGGGCGGTCACTTCGTACTTGCCGATGAAGTACAGCATGGGCTTGAGCGGGGTCTTGGCGTCGGTCTTAGGCATCAACGGCGCGATGACTTTGCTCCAGTCTTTCGGCAAGTCCTTGAGGGTGAACTGGCCGTTGATAAAGTCGCGGCGGTATCCGGAGATAAATGACTGCTGGTAACCCGCCTCGCCTTCGGCGAAGGGGTAGCCGAGGCTGATCTCGCGGTCATCCAAGGTCCCTTGGGCCAGCACGTAGGCGTAGCGGAACACCATAGTGCCTTCGCACGGCAGCGGCAGGCTGACGTCGTCGGGCAACGGCTTGGGGTTGTCGAGCTTGTCGCTCGCTTCATCGGCCATGGCCAGCGAGGCCAGGCTCAGCGCCACAACGGCGCCCAGTAACTTATACATCTCTGATTCCTTCAGAAGCCTGGATACGCGCCACTCGCCAACCGCCACAGGCTGCCGCCACGGCGCTGACGCCAAGGACTGCAACCAGGGCCAGGCCATAGTGACGCGCCAGCAGGTGGCTGGCGTGTTCGCCCGGCACCTGCACGAATAACTTGTTCAACGCGGCCTCGGCCAGGCCATACAGCCCAACGCTGAGTAAAGCGGCAAACCCTGCGCTGTAAAGCGCCTGCAGCACCACAAACAACAACAGCGCGCCGGTGGAAAACCCCAACAGGCGCAACACCGACAATTCCCGGCGCTTACGCGCCACAGCGGCCAACGCCCCGGCGAAGATCGCCGCAAACGCGCCCGCCAAGGCCAACCCGGCGATGATCCAGAAGACGATCGACAGGTTGCGGCTCAGCGACTGCACCTGGGCGATCGTCTGTGCCTGGGTCGATACCAACAGATTCTGCCCGGCGAAAAACACCCGCAGCGGCTCCACATCGGCCAGGCTGCGCGCATACAAGCGAAACGCCGGATACACCCGCTGCTCGCTCACACCCACCTCGTCACCGGCCCAACCCAACGCCGGTACCGCACGGCCATCGCGGTAATCCTCCGCCGCTTCCAGCAATCTCAAATCGGCAAACAACCCATCCCGGGCGAAGGCTTCCAGCGGCAGCACCGCCAGTACCTGCAAGCGCGTGCGCTGGGCTTCTACACGCCCCGCCACTTGCCGCGCAAAGCTGGTCTCCAGCCAATCCCCAGGCCGCGCCGCAAGCTTCTCGGCAGCGGTGTGGCTCAGCACGATCCGGTCCAGGCCCCTGGGCATCGGAAGGCCGCTGAGCAGCGGATCACCCGCAGCGGTCGGCAGCATTTCCAGGGTCAGCGTGCCCACCTGCGCCGTCGCCGCAATCTGCCGCGTGCGCGGTAAGGCGAATGCCACATCGCTGCGCTGGCCGAGCTGTTCGACAAATGCGCTGCTGAATCGACCACCGCCCAACGGAATAATTTCACGGGTGGCCGGATCGGTCTCCAAACGTTCGGTCAAACTGCTAACCAGTCCAAATTTCAGGCCGAACAACACCAGCAACGGCGCGATCACCGCAACCAGCGCCAACACCGAACAGGCCGACAGCCAGGCATCGTTGCGATAATCCTGCCAGGCCAGGGACGCCACCAGAGGGATGCGCATCAGCACGCCTCCCCAAGGGTCGCGGTGACGCCGCCATCGGTATCGCGACGGCAACTGATGCGCCGCACCTGCAAGCCACTGGCACGGGCCAAGGGTTCGTCATGGGTGGCGATCACACAGGCGGCGCGGTGCTCGCGGGCCTGGGCCAGCAGGGCCTGCATCACGCGCTCGGCGTTCAGCGGGTCAAGGGACGCCGTCGGCTCATCGGCCAGCACCAGTTGCGGTGCATGGGCCAGGGCGCGGGCGCAGCTCACACGTTGGCGCTGGCCCACCGACAACGCGGCCGGCTTCTTGGCCAACTGGTCGCTGATCTCCAGCTGTTCCGCCAGGCGCGTCACGCTGCCGTCGTCTTTCAACCCCAGCAGTTGCCGGGACAGCGCGATATTGCTGCGCACATCCAGAAAGCCCAGCAGCCCGCCGGTTTGCAGCACATAGCCCAACTGGCTGCGCAGCGCGGCCAGGGTGGATTGCTGATCGGCGCGCCACAGTCCACCAATGTCCTGCCGGTTGAATTCGAACCGGCCCACCTGATCCGGCGCCAGTACCAGCGCCAACAGATCCAGCAAGGTGCTCTTGCCGCACCCGCTCGGCCCGACAATCGCCAATTGCTCGCCGGCACGCAGGTGCAGCGCCGGGATCACCAGGCTGTAACGCTGGCTGCCGACACCCCGACTCTTGTGCACCGCGCTCAGGTTCAGCATTACGGCAGCGTCGACAACGGCACGCGGTACAACGCATCGCCCGGCTCGGCATCGCCGAAACGGACCCAGTTGGCCACGTCATTGTGGAAGGTTTCGTAGAGGCGGATTTTCGAATCCAGCTCGTCGATAAAGTCTTCCTGCTCGGCCACGCTCAACGACAACCACAGGTCCTGGGTCATGTTCAGCGACTTGCTGCGGTACGGCAGGCCTTCAAGGTATTCGCCGAGAATGCCGCCGTCGGCCAGGTTGCCGCCCTTGCGCAGGGCTTGGGGGTCGCGGCTCATATAGGCCGAGGCGCTGGCGATTTCCTGGAAGAAATCCTTGGGCGAGGTCTGGGTCTTGCGCGCCGCATCGACGATCAGTTTCAGCGACTGTTGCAGGTCATTGAGCTGCAGCTTGGTCAGCATCACGCACACCTGGAACGCCGGCAGCGCGGGGTTGGTCAGGTCGCGGTCGGCGGTCCAGGCACTGACCAGCTGCGGCGCCTGGCTGGCGTTCCGGCGCCCGAGGAAGTCCATGTGCATCGCATAACCGACCGCGGCGGATTTGTCCGCCAGGCTCGGCGCGGCACTCAGCAGCGGCACCGCTTGCGGCGTATTGCTGCGCACCTGGTGCACGAGGTTGGCGAATACGCTGCCGATCTCGTCGACACGCTCGCCCATCTTGCGCACATCGCCACCCGGCACCGGCGTGTACAAGTCGCCGATCTGCGGGTTGGCGTCGGCAGTGAGGATGCGGTATTGGCTCTCGGCGCCGGCGTGGGTTTTCTTGCCGGCGTCGGTGCGCAGGTGCAGCGCGTAGATCTTGATCTGCTTGCCCAGCGCGGCCTGGCGCACTTCGGCTTCGTTCATCTGGGTGGCGGCAAACGGGTCGTTCTTGCGCAGCGCGCCCGCGTCGGTGACCAGCAGGATGATACGACCGCCGTAGCCGGACCAGTCCATGCCGTCCACGGCCTGCATCACCCCGGCAAACGCGTCCTCGTTGAAGGAGTGGCTGGACACGGTAGACGCCTTGACCTGCCGCGCCATGTCGAGGAAGCGTTGCGGGTCGCGGCCCTGGTCGAGGCTGATCAGGGTCTTGGCCACGTATTCCAGGCCTGGGGTTTTCTTGATGCTGCTACGGAAACCGACCATGCCGAAGCTGACACTGTCCAGCTCGCCACGCTCGGCGATACGGGTTTGCAGCTCGTGCACCACATCGCGGATCTGGTCGATGTAGGGCTGCATGGAGACCGTGGTGTCCACCACCATCACCACGGCAGTGCGGAAGGCGTCGGCATTGGCGTTGATCACCGGGGTCGATGGTTTGGCCGCAGCGTTGCTGCCCGGGTCGATGGAGGCGACGTTAAGCAACTGCACCGGCTGGCCGTTTTCGTCGAAGCTCTCCTTGGCGTCGAAGATCGGCAACAGGTAGAACTGGTTCTGCGGCACCGCGCTGGCGGCCGGCTCCAGGGCCAGGACCTGGCCGTTGTCGTCGCTGTTCTTCTGCGCCTTGGCCAGCACGCCTTTGGCGGCAGCTGGATCGGCGAGCAACTTTTCCACTTCGCCGGATTGGCGCAGGAACATCACCGGCGCCCGCCCAGAGCGCTCGGTGAATTTAAGCACGAGGCTTTGCTTCCAGTCGCTGACCTGGGCAGCCGGCAACCAGCCGTCGCTGCGGCCATCGGTGGCGGCACCGACGCGCACCCAAGGGCTGCCGTCGACGTCTTTGCGCTGGTACACATACAGCACGGAGAACGCCGGCAGGGCCTTGCCCGGCGCGCCGCCGGCGTCATTCGCCAGTTTGGCGCCGGGCTTGCTGAGCACGCGCTGGAACAAGGTCTTCTTACCGGCCATCAACAACGGCCGTTGGCCGCCGTCCATTTCGGCGGCCGCAGTGGGCGTTGCCGAGGGCACGTCGGCGACCGCCGCTGGAGGCTTGGCCTGAGGCACGACGGCAGCCGGCGGCTTGGCCGGCTCATCACTGCCGCTCAACCACCAGTAACTGCCGCCACCAATGGCCAATGCGACGGCCACCGCCACGGCGGCCAGTGCCAGTACCGGCCCACGGCGCTGCTCGGACACGGCCTTATGCTGGGTCGGCGTCACCACCGGCTGGCGCACCGGTTGCGGCTGGGGTCTGTCGGTCGGGATGTCGATGGTGACCGGCGTCATGCCCGCCAGATCAAAACTCAGCGGGATCGGCAACGGCCGCACCAGCGTGGCCTCCGGCGACTCCGCAGGCAGATTATCCAGCGCCTGCAGCAACGCCGCCGCATCCGGGAAACGCTCCGCCGGGTCCTTGGCCAACAGCTTGCGCAACACACCCTGATAACGGCCGTGGTGCACCGGCAATTCCGGCAAGGGTTCGGTCAGGTGCGCCAGCGCGGTGGACAGCGCATCGTTGCCGTTGTACGGCAGCTTGCCGACGAGGATTTCATACAGCACCACACCCAGTGCGTAGAGGTCGGCACGGCCATCGATCTCCTGGCCCCGCGCCTGCTCCGGGCTCATGTAGCTCGGCGTGCCCACGGCAAAACCGGCCTGGGTGAATTGGGTGCGGTCGTCCAGGGACTTGGCGATACCGAAGTCCGACAGCACCGCCGTGCCATCGGCGCGGAACAGGATGTTTGCCGGCTTGACGTCGCGGTGCACCAGCCCCTGGGCATGGGCATAGCCCAGCGCCGAGGCGATCTGGCGGATCAGCGTAATGCCCTGCTCCGGCGTCAGGCCAGCGGCGATGCGCTCCTTGAGCGTGCCGTTGGGCAGGTATTCCATGGCCATGTAGTACAGCTCACCGACATTGCCGATGTCATGGATGGTCACCGTGTGCGGGTGGGACAGCCGCGCCAGGGTCTTACCCTCGCGCAGGAAACGTTCGCAGAAGCTCGGGTCGGCCGCCAGCGCCGCCGCCATCACCTTCAGCGCCACCTTGCGCTCCAGAGAGCGCTGGGTCGCCAGGTACACGCTGGCCATGGCGCCTTCGCCGATCTCGCCGTCGATGTCATAGCCCGGAATCACAATGTTCATGCCGATACCTTCACGACGATGGCGGTGATGTTGTCCGGCGCGCCACGGTTGAGCCCCAGGTGCACCAGGCTGCGCACGATTTCATCCGGCGCGTCGTGGCTGAGCACTTCGCGGATCTCATGGTCTTCGACGGTCTTGTTCAAGCCATCGCTGCACAGCAGGTAGCTGTCGCCGGGGGCGATCAGCAGGTCGACCACCGCCAGCTCCAGCTGGGCTTCCACGCCAATGGCGCGGGTGACGATATTGGCGCGCGGGTGCACGCGGGCATCGGCTTCGCTGAGCAGGCCGCTGTCCTGCAGATCCTGGACGTAACTGTGGTCGCGAGAGATGCCTTCGAGCACGCCGTCGCGCAGGCGGTACAGGCGACTGTCGCCGGCCCACAGGCACACACCGCGCAAGCCGCGCGCGGCGAGCACCACCACCGTGCTGCCCATCATGGTCACGCCACGGTTGGCGGTTTCTTCACGCACGGCGGCGTTGATGCGGATCAGGTCATTGCGCAGGGCTGCCGAGTACTCGTCGAGGGAACGGCCCATCGGCACGCTGCGCAGGCTGTCGACGATCAGGCTGCTGACATAATCCCCCGCCGCGTGCCCGCCCATGCCGTCGGCCACCACCCACAGGCGGTTTTCCGGCAGGTCCAGGCACGCGTCTTCGTTGACCTGGCGAACCATGCCCACATGGCTTTTGCTCGCGGATTTGTACGTCGACCCCATCTACACCACACCTTCTTGTCCGAGCAAAAACTGCGCAAAATCGCCGGCGGCAGGCAGACCCTGACACCGCAATAAACCAGGGGAAATCGTCTGCGAACCACGCCCCCACCACAGGCTCGCCCCGTCGCAGGCCTGCTCGGCGAGCGCGGTCATGCGCTGGTGCGGCATGCTGGCCGCCACGCGCTGCAGGCCGGCGAAACGGCTGTCCACCGCACGCGGCTCGCTCGTCGGCAGGCCGAGGGCGTCGAGGCCAGCGTTAAAGCTCTCGAAGGTGGCGCCGGCATCCAGGGTACCGAGCAACAGCTCTTCGGCCTGTTCGAACCAGTTGTCCGGCCCGCCCACCAGGGACGCCGGGTTGGTGTCGTGATCAAGCAAGGTGACCACCGCCAGCGGAAAATAGCGCCCGACCCGGTCAATGCTCGGCATCACCACGCCCGCCGCCGCGTCCGGCCCGCACACGCCGGGCGCCAGCACAAAGCGCCACAGCGGGCTGACCAGGTACGCATTGAGCCAGTCGGCGCCGAGGCTGCTCTGGCTGGCGAGCAAACCCGCCGCCAGCCAGCTGTCCCACGGGCCGATAAAGCTCTGGGGCAAGGCACGGCTGACGAAGTCTCCGCGACTGGCCAGCTTGCCGTAGAAACCCAGCGTCGTCATAGCCGCTCCGGCAGGCTGAAGCCACTGAGCACGCGGCTCTTGAACGGGTTGAAGGCGCTGTTGGCACGCAACTCGTAGGCGATGCTCGCACCGTCGACCCGCAGGCGCAGGTTGAAGCGGTCCGGCGAGTTGCCGGCGGTGAGGTCCGACTGTTCCAGCAGGCGGAACCAGGCCCACGGCCCGTCGAGGGTCACGCCCGAGCGGCCACTGGCCGACGGCGGCATGATCGAGATACGCACCACGCCAATGCTGCCGGGGTTCGGCCATTGCATCGCCACCGGGCGGCTGGGGCCGTGGTCGTAGCTCAATTGCTGGCCGTCGAGGTCGAGCAGGAACTGGGTGATGGTCGGGTCCATCGACACCGGCTTGAGTTCGAAACGCACGATCGGTTGGGTGCCACCGGAGCGGAAAAACGCATCGCGGATCGTCGCCGCGCGCTGGAAGGTTTGCAGCACGCCCGGCGCAATCCCGAGTTTCTGTGCCGCGCCCGGCTGCCAGCGCCAGGTCTGTGCCGAGGTGTCCACGTACGGCTGCAGGTATTTGCGGAAGTAGTTGTCCATCACCCCGCCCACGCCGAAGAACTGGCCGAAGTCATCCAGGGTCGCATCCCGCGCGCTGCCCGGCGACATCGGGTAACGGCCGGCCAGGGACTGGCGGTACACGTTGACCACTTCGCTGACCCACGCCGCGTTCAGTTGGTTACGCACCCCGCCCATCATGCTGTTGGTGGTGGAGTTGACCACCGACTTGACCATGCCCTGCACCAGC
This sequence comes from Pseudomonas sp. GW821-FHT09D08, assembly GCF_059416305.1. Classification (NCBI taxonomy): domain Bacteria; kingdom Pseudomonadati; phylum Pseudomonadota; class Gammaproteobacteria; order Pseudomonadales; family Pseudomonadaceae; genus Pseudomonas; species Pseudomonas sp. GW821-FHT09D08. The sequence continues at coordinate 273,961 of NZ_JBWKOX010000004.1, read as the reverse complement.
GGCGGTTGGCGCTCGGCGTTCAGGCTGACCCGCGTGGCCGCAGCCGCGGCCTGGTTCTTCGCCTCGCCAAGCAAGGCATCGCCGCTGGCCCCGACCATGGCGCTGACCTGCACATACAGGGCGTTCATGTCCGACAACAGACCGTCGATGGCGGCCGGTTCGCCTTCGTTCTTGCTGACGATGCTGTTGAGTTCGGCAAAGTGCGCGGTCACTGGATCATCCGCTGCAGCCGGCGCATTGGCCGTCGGTTGCTCCTGGCCGAGCAGGCTGCCGAGGCGCTCCTTGAGCTTGTCGACGCCACCTTCCACCGGCACGCCTTTGGCGGCCAATTGGCGCTCTTCGGCTTGCAGATCGGTTTCCTTGGCCACGGCCACCAGCAGTTTTTTCAGCGGCGAACTCGGGCCGGAAATCACCCGCAGCACATCGGCTGCCTGGGCCACGCTGGTGATCGGTACAAAGTCGATATCGGCGAGCAACGCATCCCACTGGCGCTGGTAGTCCTGGAAATACAGGCGACGCACATCGGCAGCCAGGCTGACCACGTTCTGCTGATCGGCCTGCTCATGGCCCAGCACCCATTGCTCTTCGGCCAGGGTGCCGGTCTGGTTCAGGCTGCTGAGCAAAAACGCCTGGCGATAGCCCTTGGCGGTGAAAAAGCCACTCAACGGCTCGCCCAACGGCTTGCCGCTTTTACGGCTGAACACCAGCGCGGCATCGCGGCCAGCGGCTTCGTTGATACGGAAGTCCGGGATGCCTTCGGGCAGTTTCTGGCGCTTGACCCGGTCGTAGACACGCTGGGCCACCGGCAGTTGTTGCAACTGGCGACGCAGATCGTCGATCAAGCGCGGGTCAAGGCGCGCACTTGGCGGATGGCGTTCGAATAACGCCTGCAAGTGCCCGGTCAACGCCTGGCGCTGATCGGCCGGCAGGTCGCGCGGCAGGTTGCGGTCCCAGTCGAGGGCGATCCAGGCCTTGATGAAGTCCGGGTCGTAATGCTCGCTGTCGGCGAGCATCAAGTAGGCCTTGAGGCCTTCGTAGAGGAAGTCGGAGTTGCCGCCGCCGTGCAGTTGCTCCTCGATGCGCGTCACCAGGCGCGGCGCGAACACGGCGATCAACAGCTTGCGATAGACGCTGGCGGACTCGGCTTCAAGCATATCGCCCTGATACAGCCCCAGGCCTTCGGACCAGCTCGGCGAATCCCCCGCGAGGTTCTTCACCGCATTGAGCAGCGGCAGCACCGCGAGCACTTCACGCTGCGCCGGGCTGAGGTTCTGGACGGTCTGGCCCAGCGGCGCGACCTTCTGGTCGACCTGGGCGATATACGCCTGGTTGGCGCGATAACTCACCCACCACAGGCTGCTGACCACAATCACCAAGGCCACGGTGGCCGCGAGTACACCGCGTGCGATCCATGTGCGCCGACGCTCGACTTTCGGGTTAACGCCCACCAGTCCACGTTCGGCAAAGGCCACGGCGGTGAAAAGTTTTTCGATGAAGTAACTGCGCCCGGTGCCGCTCTGGCGCGCCAGGTGCTGGCGGTCCAGGTTCATGCTCTGGGCCATGGCGCCGATCAGGCGGTCAATCGGGCTGCCTTCCTGGGTACCGCTGGTGAAGTACACGCCGCGCAGCAACACGCGCTCTTCAAAGGCGTTGGGTTTGAACACGCCTTCGAGGAAGCTTTGCAGGCAGTCCTTCAATGCGCCGAACTGCTGCGGGAAACCGTAGATCAGGTCGCGCCGCGCCGGGTCGCGCTCCTGTTGCAGGCGCTCCACCAGGCGTTCGTTGAGGCGCTGCTCGAGGCCGGCGAATTCGCTTTGCAGGTGCGCCAGGGGGCTGTCGCTGTTCTTGCCGTCGTCCAAGGCAAAGGTCATGCCCCAGACCTGGGCGCGTTCTTCCTTGCTCAGGTTGTCGAAGAACTCCATGAAACCCGGCACCAGGTCGAGCTTGGTCAGCATCAGGTAGATCGGGAAACGCACGCCCAGTTGGGTGTACAGCTCCTGGATACGCAGGCGGATCGCCGCCGCATGGGCCGCGCGCTCGGCATCGGTGCCCAGCAGCAGGTCCGACAGGCTGATGGCGATAAAGGCGCCATCGATGGGCCGGCGCGAGCGCTGCTTTTTCAGCAGGTCGAGAAAGCCCAGCCAGGCGGCTTTGTCCACCGTCGAATTGCTGTCCTGGGTGGTGTAGCGGCCGGCGGTGTCGAGCAATACCGCCTGATCGGTAAACCACCAGTCGCAGTTACGCGTACCGCCGACACCGCGCACCGCCCCGGCGCCCAACTGGGCCGCCAACGGAAAGTGCAGCCCGGAGTTGACCAGCGCCGTGGTCTTGCCCGAACCCGGCGGGCCGATGATCACGTACCACGGCAGCTCGTAGAGGTTGCGGCGTTCGTCGCCACCGAGCTTGGCCTTTTTCAGCAGCGCCAGGGCTTCGTCCATGCGCTGGCGCAGGGTGGTGAGCTCTTCGGCGGTGGCCACGCTGTTGGGGTCGGCCGGGGTTTCGGCCGCCAGGCTGCGCATCACTTCGGCCGCCTGGCGCCGCGCCTGGATGATGCGGAACACGCGGTAGGCGATCCACACCGCAAACACCAGGATGATCAGCGCCCAACGGCGCCCTTCCGGCACCAGCACGTCGAGCAACGGCCCCACAAACCAGATGATCAGGCTCAGGGCGATCAGGCCCAGCACGGGGATCACCCAGCGAATCATGAAACTGAAAAACGCCTTCACTCGACGCCCTCCGCCAATACGGTGATTTCAACCCGACGATTGCGGGCACGGCCTTCGGCAGTTGCGTTGGTCGCCAACGGCTCGGTGTCGCTGCGGCCCTCGGCACTGAAGCGATCAGCCTGGCCGGTCTTGGCCGCGAGGATTTCCAATACCGACTTGGCCCGCGCTTCGGACAATGCCCAGTTGGACGGGAAACGCAGCGTAGCAATCGGGCGGTTGTCGCTGTGCCCGGTGACGCGCACCTGGCCCTTGACCTTGCGGATGGCGTCGGCGATGCGCAGCATCAGCGGCTGGTAGTCATCGACGATGCTGGAACTGGCGGACGCAAACAGCTCATCGCCACGAATGGTGACCACGGAGCGGTCGACCTTGTCTTCCACCGCGACGCGACCGGCCTTGATGTCTTCCGCCAGGAAGCCGGCCAGACGCGGACGCTCGATCACTTTGGGCTGCGCCACGGGACGGTCGATGGCCTGCACCGGGATCTCGCCCAGGGCATGGATGTTCTTGAACACCGGCTCGGCCTGCGCCGCCAGCAGCAGGCGCAAGGTGAACAGCAAGGCCAGCAACAACGCCAGGCCAATCGCCACGGCGATCCACGGCGGCATGAACTGCGCCAGCCGATCACGCGCGACGGTGACGCCACGCCAATGGGGCGACAGCTCGCGCTCGTGGTCACCGCGAGCACTGCGAATCGCCGCCGCCGTACGCTCACGCAAGGCTTCCAACTGGCTGCGACCGTCGTTCATCACGCGGTAACGGCCTTCGAACCCCAGGCACATGCACAGGTACAACAGCTCCAGCAGGTACAGGCGCTCCCGTGGGCTTTGCAGGCAGTGGTCGAGCAACTGGAAGACTTTTTCGCCCCCCCAGGCTTCGTTGTGCACGGTGATCAACAGGCTCTGCTTGCCCCAATCGCTGGTGCTGCCCCACGGCGTGCTCAACACCGCTTCATCGAGGGCGGTGCACAGCGCGTAGCGCGCCAGCAGCACCTCGTTGCGGGCCACCCCAGCGGCTTCGGCGCGCTCTTCGAACTGGCGCAGGTAGGCCAGCAACTGCGCGCGCAGGCTGGCCGGCGCCGGGTGCGCGATGGTGTTGCGCAGGCGCGTCAGCAACGCCAGCAGCGGGCCGGCGGCACTTTCCAGCGGGTTCAGGCCCTGGCTTTTGCCGGTGAGAATCGGCGCGGCCGGCATCGACAGCGGGGCCGGCTCGGCACGCGCGGGTTCCGGCGCGCGGCCACCCGGGCGCGGCATGAACTGGGTGCGGTCGTCATCATTGGGATGCATCGCGGATTATCCTCGGATCGCCCAGAAGGCCAGGTTCAAGCCCGGGAACTGCCCGGCGATATGGAAGGCAAAACCACCGGAATTGCCCAGTTGCTGCCAATGCTCGCTGCCACGGTCCAGTTCGTAGTACGTCGAGCCTGCGTGGTACGGCAGTTGGCGCGGCGCCACTGGCAACGGCAGCAAGGTGATGCCCGGCAGTTGCAGGTTGACCAGGTCGCGGATGTGCTCCACCGATCCGACCTTGCTCTGCTGGCCGAAGCGCGCACGCAGGGTTTCGCCGGGCACGTCGGCGCGGACCACCAGAATGAAGCTGGCACTGTCGAGCAGGGTCTTGTCGGCCAACATGGCCACGTGAACGCCATAGGCTTTCTCGACAATCGGGATCGGCGTGGCCTTGCTGTCGATCAGCATCGACAGGGCTTCGCGCAGGGCCGCCATGACTGGGGCGAAGCTCAGGGCCAGGTCGTCGTGCTGGTATTGCGGGTATTCCTGGGGACGACGGCCCGAGGTGGAAAAGGTCGAGAACTCACCGGCCAGGCTGACCAGTTCGCTGAAAAAGCGCTCCGGGTGCAGCGGGCTCAACTGGCTGAAATGCTGGATCAGCGGCTGGGCGCGGTTGACCAGTTGCAGCAGCATGAAGTCGGCGATCTCCGACGCACCACCGGCACCCGAGGCAACCACGCGGCCGGCCAGGGCTTCGCCGCGCTGGTGCAGCAGGCCCAGCAGTTCGCTGCGAAACGCGCTCAACGGTTTGCTGGCGGCCACATCGAGGACTGGCGGGATGTAGCTGTCGTCGAGAACCAGCGCTCGGTCGGCGCGTTTTTCCTTGATGCGCACCAGGCCCACGGCGGCGTAGTCACTGATGCCGTCCTGAGCGGTCAGCAAGCGCAGGGCCCGGGAACCCACGGCCACCGGCGCGCGGTTTTCGAACGGCGCGTTGTCATCGCGCACTTCGCGCACCTGGCTCACGTAGCGCGCGGCTTCCAGGGCTTCGCCTTCATCCACGGTGTCGCGGGCCCCCGCACGCTTGAGTGGCAAGGCCAGGTAGACCAGGCCATCGCGCAGGTTGTCGTCGATATTCAGCGGGCTGGGCGCCAGGTCATCCTGGGGAATGTTGAACGGCGTGCCGTCGGGCAACAGGCCGCGCGCCGAGACGATGGCCAGCTTGCCCTGGGCCAGCAGGCCCTGGTCGATCAGCAATTCGGAAAACCCCCAGGCGCCGGCGGACAACGGGCGGCTGCGGGCGTCGATCAGGTTTTCCAGGTAACGGTCATGCTGCTGGAAGTGCTGCGTTCCGATGAACATGCCTTCCGACCAGACCACGCGATTGTTCCAGGACATGGGGAGCTCCGATTGCTTCTTATTGGGCAGGGCTGGATGGGGTGACCACGACGTCGGCGCGCACGGCACGCACATCGAGGCTGATCTGGTATTCGGTGTATTGGCGCGCCGGCACGTTGATCACCGTGCGCCATTGCGCGCGGTCCAACTCGCGATAACCCACCAGCAAGCCGATCTGGCGCGTGGAGGGGTCGAGGTCGCGCTGGATGCTCAGTTGCTGGCCGGGTTGCACCATGACTTCGTCCTGGTCCAGCAGGTCCAGGCCGAGGGTCGATTGCGCACGGTCGGCCAGGGCGAAGTAATCGGAGCGGGCGAAGGTGGCGGCGTTCTTCAGTTCGAAAATGCGCACCCGCACCGGCGCGGCCTGGCCGTTGGCGCCGGGGTTAAGCCCGGCAATGGCGTGGAAGTGCAGCTCGACGGCGGCGGTGTCCACTTCAGCCTCGGCGGCCGTTTCGGGTTTGACCGCATCCTTGCTACACGCGGTCAGCAGCAGCGCGGTGGCGACTGCGAGTAAAAACCTGGGAATCATCCTGCGTCCTCAATGACGTACTTAGCTATCCGTTAATCCATAGGTTGCGGCGCGGTTTTACCGACGCTGTCGCGCGCTGTGTTCTTCGTAGGCCCGGCTGAATTCACGGCCGAACAGGTCCTGGAAATCTTCCTGAGCCTCGTGGGAAATATTGCTGTAGAGCTCGGTGAACTGCTGCCAGTACTGGGCCTGGCGCGAGCCGGCGAACAGGTTCGACAGCCCGCCGGGCTTGCCCATGCGCTCTTCCAGTTGCGCCGGTTCAAAGCGCGTGAGCAGGTGCTTGATCGCTGCTTCCACCCCGGCCATCACCGCCAGTTGGTGGGCGCGCAGATCATCAAAACTGTCGCGCACGGCAATGTCCGGCGCCATAAACGCCTGGTTACCGTGGCGAAGCAAAAGCAGTAACGCTTCGTCGGCATTCGGTGCGAATTTCAACGGATTGTTTTCGGCAGGCTGGATCATGGTCTGCTGCATGCGGAACTCACCCTTGAGGCTGGCGCGGGCACGCAATACGTCGATCAGGCCTTCGACCATCAGGCGGTAGCTGCGGCCGATGCTTTCCATCTGCGCCTCCGCCTGGGCCTTGTCCAGGCGCAACTGGTCCAGGCCGGCACCGCGCAGGAAGGCTTGCAAGAGATCGGGCTGCCGGGTGTCGGCTACAGGGGGCGCTGGCTCGACCACGGGCGGCGGCTGGATGATCGGTGCGGGGGGCGGTGGCGGAGGTGGCGGCGCACTGGCCAACGGCGCCGGCGTGTCGCCAAACAGGTCCCAGTCTTCGGGAATCATTGAACCCGAGACCACAGGCGTCTCGACCACGGGCACCGCCACCGGGGTCGGCGGGCGGAAGTCGTGTTGTTCGCTGGGGACATGGTCGGCCACGGTGGGCGGCGGCACGGCGGTGGGGCTGAGGAAGTCGAAAAGGTCCGGCAGCGTGTCCATCGACGAAGCGCCCTGAAATTGCGGAGCAATCACCGGTGTCGGCGCGGGCTTGTTCGCCACGGCGCCCATCAGGGCCTCAAAGCTGTTCGGCGAATCACCGGCGAACGGCTGGCTGTCGATAGCCTGCACATTGAAGTCGATCCGCGCCTGGATCTCGTAATCGCCGATGCGGATCAGCTCGCCATCCTGCAACAGCTCGCTGTTACCCCTGCGCAAACGGATGCCGGCGTTAACCAACTCCACACCGTTTGTACTGTTATCGGTTAAATAATAACGGCCATCTTTGTATTGAATAACGCAGTGCTGCGAAGACACCAGGCGCTCGGGGTCAGGCAATACCCAGTCATTATCCGAGCTGCGGCCGATAGCCATCGAGCCCTGGTTCATGGACTTTTCCGAGCATTGCCCGGGGGTAATCTTGTGATAACTAGTGATAGTCAAACACAGCGACATCTTGCCTCCTTGCTGATACTTCGCGCGCAGTCGACCCCAGGGACAGCGACGCCCGGGAGATCCCCATCAGGTCGTGCAATCGACCGTTCAAAACCTGCTGATGCCAGCATGATCGCTGATCTTAACTGGGCTCCATGACAAAAATCCTATGCCGGTGCGTCGTTCGACCCACCAGTCGCACAGGTTGTTAAGCACCGCACATCTGTCACAGAGGGCGAATAGCTTACCTTGACAAGGCATAAGTACTACACCAAAAATGCACAACTTCTTGAATACCAGTGATGGCACATTAGTGGCATCTTGCTTATATGACCAAGAAAACATGCAAAGTTCCTTGCGCAACTAATGCATGCATTGCCCGCCATCTAATAACGGGCCGATAGGGAGATCAATTTCAGTGGATGTGCCGTTGCTGCTCACCGCCGTTTCCGCCAGTTCGCCCTGTGGCGAAGACATGGAATATGACGCGGATTTTCTCCAGCTGGAGCGTGATGCCAAGGGCCAACCCGAGCGCAGCATGGGCGATTCGATCCTGCCCGCCGAGCCGCCGGAATGGCGCAGCATCCAGCAGCAGAGCCTCGACTTGCTGCAGCGCAGCAAAGACCTGCGCATCACCCATTTCCTGTTGCAAAGCTCCCTCGCCCTCCAGGGTGCGGCCGGGCTGGCTGAAGTCCTCACGTTGATCAATGCGCTGCTGCGCGAATACTGGGCCGACCTGCACCCGCGCCTGGATGCCGACGACGATAACGACCCCACCGTACGTATCAACGCCCTCTCCGGCCTGACCAGCGATGCGACCATTCGTCTGCTGCGCGAGAGCATCCTCACGCGCTCGCGCACCTTCGGCCCTGTGAGCCTGCGCGCCGCGTTGAATGCCAGCGGCCTGATGAGTTTCCCCGACGAACAGCTCGGCGCCCAGCAGCTCAACGCCGCGTTCCTCGACAGCGACCCCGAACACCTGCAGGCCACCCGCGACGCCTTGAGCGCCGCACGCGCCGCCTGCGAAGCCATCGAGCAACAGGTCAGCGACCAAGTGGGTTCCGCCCAAGGCGTGGACCTCAGTCTGTTGAAGCAACCGCTCAAGCAGGCGCTGCAGGTGCTTAACCAGTTTGTTCCGAACAGCGCTGCCGGCAGCGAACCCGAGGCCGTCAGTGACGACAATGCCCCCTCGGTGGACTTCGCCGCTGCCCCCGCCGCACCTCGCCCCAGCGGCGACATCAGCAACCGTGATGACGTGCTGCGCAGCCTCGACAAGATCCTTGCGTATTACACCCGGCACGAGCCTTCGAGCCCGTTGCCGGTGTTGCTGAACCGGGCCAAGCATCTTGTGCACGCCGACTTCGCGGCCATCGTGCGCAATCTGATTCCCGATGGGATGTCCCAATTTGAAAACCTGCGCGGCCCGGACGGCGAGTAAGCCGCTCGACTGCGCAGTAACAACACCGTCGCTCAAGCGACCAGGAGCAGCAACGTGGCGAAGCAAAGTTCTCAGAAATTCATCGCGCGCAACCGCGCGCCTCGAGTGCAGATCGAGTACGACGTCGAGCTCTACGGCGCCGAGAAAAAGGTCCAGCTGCCCTTCGTGATGGGTGTGATGGCCGACCTCGCCGGCAAGCCTGCCGAGCCTCTGGCGCCGGTGGCCGACCGCAAGTTCCTTGAAGTGGACGTCGACAACTTCGACTCGCGCCTCAAGGCCATGCAGCCGCGCGTGGCATTCCACGTACCCAACGAGCTGACCGGCGAAGGCAACCTGAGCCTGGACATCACCTTCGAAAGCATGGACGACTTCAGCCCGGCCGCCGTGGCCCGCAAGGTCGACTCGCTCAAGCAACTGCTCGAAGCCCGCACCCAGCTGGCCAACCTGCTGACCTACATGGACGGCAAGACTGGCGCTGAAGAAATCATCATGAAGGCGATCAAGGACCCGGCACTGCTCCAGGCACTTGCCAGTGCGCCTAAGCCTGCAGGGGACCAGTAATCATGACTGACAATACCGCCCGCGAAGGCGCCCAGAGCCTGGGTGCAACCGAGGAAACCAGCGAGTTCGCATCCTTGTTGATGCAGGAATTCAAGCCCAAGACCGAGCGTGCCCGCGAAGCTGTGGAAACCGCCGTGCGCACCCTGGCCGAACAGGCCCTGGCGCAAACCGACCTGGTGTCCAACGACGCGATCAAATCGATCGAATCGATCATCGCCGCCATCGACGCCAAGCTCACCGCCCAGGTCAACCAGATCATCCACCACCAGGATTTCCAGCAGTTGGAAAGCGCCTGGCGTGGCCTGCACTACCTGGTCAATAACACCGAGAGCGATGAGCAGCTGAAGATTCGCGTGCTCAACATCTCCAAGCCGGACCTGCACAAGACCCTGAAGAAATTCAAGGGCACCGCGTGGGACCAGAGCCCGCTCTTCAAGAAGATGTACGAAGAAGAATACGGCCAGTTCGGCGGCGAACCCTATGGTTGCCTGGTGGGCGACTACTACTTCGACCAGTCGCCACCGGACGTGGAACTGCTGGGCGAGCTGTCGAAAGTCTGCGCCGCCATGCACGCCCCGTTCATTGCTGCGGCATCGCCGACCGTGATGGGCATGGGCTCGTGGCAGGAACTGTCGAACCCGCGCGATCTGACCAAGATCTTCACCACCCCGGAATACGCCGGCTGGCGCTCGCTGCGTGAATCGGAAGACTCGCGCTACATCGGCCTGACCATGCCGCGCTTCCTGGCGCGCCTGCCCTATGGCGCCAAGACCGACCCGGTGGAAGCCTTCGCCTTCGAAGAAAACACTGACGGCGCCGACAGCTCCAAGTACACCTGGGCCAACGCCGCCTACGCGATGGCGGTGAACATCAACCGTTCGTTCAAGCACTACGGCTGGTGCTCGCGCATCCGTGGCGTGGAGTCCGGCGGTGAAGTGGAAAACCTGCCGGCCCACACGTTCCCTACCGATGACGGTGGCGTGGACATGAAGTGCCCGACCGAAATCGCCATCAGCGACCGCCGTGAAGCGGAACTGGCGAAGAACGGTTTCATGCCGCTGCTGCACAAGAAAAACACTGACTTCGCCGCGTTCATCGGCGCCCAGTCGTTGCAGAAACCGGCCGAATACGACGACCCGGACGCCACCGCCAACGCCAACCTGGCCGCGCGCCTGCCGTACCTGTTCGCCACTTGCCGTTTCGCGCACTACTTGAAGTGCATCGTGCGCGACAAGATCGGTTCCTTCAAAGAGAAGGACGAGATGCAGCGCTGGTTGCAGGACTGGATCCTCAACTACGTCGACGGTGACCCGGCGCACTCCACCGAGACCACCAAGGCCCAGCACCCGTTGGCCGCCGCCGAGGTGATCGTGGAAGACGTCGAGGGCAACCCGGGGTACTACAACTCCAAGTTCTACCTACGCCCGCACTACCAGCTCGAAGGGCTGACCGTGTCGTTGCGCCTGGTATCGAAGCTGCCTTCGGCGAAAAGCGCGTAAAAAATCGGGACTGGCTCGCTCCCTGTAGGAGCGAGCTTGCTCGCGAAAAACTTGAAGGCGCTGCGTTCATCCAGGATGCCCGCGTCACCGTTGACGACCTTCGCGAGCAAGCTCGCTCCTACAGGGGTCGGCGGCGTTAACAAATACAGTGGCTGAGACCACACAGGGAGAAAACATGGCTGTTGATATTTTCATCAAGATCGGCGACATCAAGGGCGAGTCCATGGACAAGGCCCACAAGGACGAAATCGACGTGCTGAACTGGAGCTGGGGCATGGCCCAGTCCGGCAACATGCACGTTGGCGGTGGCGGCGGCGCGGGCAAGGTGAACATCCAGGACCTGTCGCTGACCAAGTACGTCGACAAGGCCTCGCCGAACCTGATGATGCACTGCGCCAGCGGCAAGCACATCGACAAGGTCAAGCTGACCGTGCGCAAGGCCGGTGGCGAAAGCCAGGTCGAGTACATGGTGATCAACCTGGAAGAAGTGCTGGTAACGTCCCTGAGCACCGGCGGTTCGGGCGGCGATGACCGCCTGACTGAAAACGTCACCCTGAACTTCGCCCAAGTGATGGTCGACTACCAGCCGCAGAAAGCCGACGGCACCAAAGACGGCGGCGCGATCAAGTTTGGCTGGAACATCCGTTCCAACACCAAGCGCTGATAGCACTGATAGCGCTTGTGGCCGTGGCTTTACGCCACGGCCACAAGCCTTTTGTCCCTCTCGCAACCCGTCCGTGGAGCTGCTTTGGTGGTAACTGAAATCGCTTCCCGCGACCGTCTGCAACCGTCCCTGCTGGACCGGTTGACCGACGACGACCCAACCAATCCCAAGGAAAGCGCCGATAAACGCGTGCTGTCCCTGACCCAATTGAAAGCCTCGGTGCTGCGCGACCTGGCGTGGCTGCTCAATACCACGTCGTTGCTCGATGCCGATGCCACGCTGCACACACAGGCCGGTACCTCGGTGGTCAATTACGGCCTGCCGGCGCTGGCCGGCAACAGCGTTTCCAGCGTCGACATCAAGGCCCTGGAAGCCCTGATCTACCAGGCGATTGCCACCTTTGAACCGCGCATCCTGCGCCACACGCTGCGCGTCAAAGCCCGCGTCGGCCATGGCGAGATGAACCACAACGCCCTGAGTTTCGAGATCGAAGGCGACCTGTGGGCGCAGCCGGTGCCGTTGCGCCTGTTGCTGCAAACCGACCTCGACCTGGAATCCGGCCATGTGCGCGTGGTGAATGCCGACCAGCGGAGGCGCCCATGAACCCGCGCCTGCTGGAGCTGTACAACCAGGAACTGCACCACGTGCGCGAAAGCGCGGCGGAGTTCGCCAAGGAATACCCGAAGATCGCCAGTCGGCTGACCCTGTCCGGTATGGACTGCGCCGACCCGTACGTCGAACGCCTGCTTGAGGGCTTTGCCTACCTCACTGCCCGCGTACAGCTCAAACTCGACGCCGAGTACCCGACCTTCACCCACAACCTCCTGGAAATCGCCTACCCGCACTACCTGGCGCCGACGCCGTCGATGACCGTGGTGCAATTGCACACCGACCCCGATGAAGGCTCCCTGGCCAGCGGCTTCCCGCTGCCGCGTGACACCGTGTTACGCGCCGCCCTGGGCCGCGAAACCCAGACCTGCTGCGAGTACCGCACCGCACATCCGGTGACGTTGTGGCCGTTGCAGGTCAGCAACGCCGAGTACTTCGGCAACCCCGCCGCCGTGCTCGGGCGCCTGGCCGCCAGCGAGCCGAAAGCCAAGGCCGGCCTGCGCCTGACCCTGCGTACCGGCGCCGAATTGCCGTTCAACAGCCTCGACCTGGACAACCTGCCGCTGTACCTCAGCGGTGCCGACGAGCAGCCGTTCCGCCTTTACGAACAACTGCTGGGCAACGCCTGCGCGGTGTTTGCGCGCAAGCCCGGTGGCGATTGGGTCGAGCGCCTGCCCCAGGACGCGCTGCGCTCGCGGGGTTTCGACGACGCCGATGCGGCCATGCCGGTGGTCGCGCGGGCCTTCCAGGGCTATCGCCTGTTGCAGGAATACTTCGCCCTGCCCCACCGTTTCCTGTTCGTCGAATTCGCCGAGCTGAGCCGCGCGGTCAAACGTTGCGACGGCCAGGAGCTGGAGCTGATCGTGCTGTTCGACCGTCACGAGCCAAGCCTGGAAGGCAGCGTCGGCGCGGCGCAGTTCCTGCCGTTCTGCACCCCGGCGATCAACCTGTTCCCCAAGCGCGTGGACCGCATCCACTTGTCCGACCGGGTCAACGAGCACCACGTGATTGCCGACCGCACGCGGCCGATGGATTTCGAAATTCATTCGTTGAGCGGCATCACCGGCCACGGCACCGGGCCAGAGCAGCCCTTTTTGCCGTTCTATGCGGTCCGCGATCCATCCCGTTATGGCCGCGACCAGGCGTACTACACCGTGCGCCGCGAGCCGCGGGTGCTGTCCAGCGACCAACGCCGCAACGGCCCGCGCTCCACCTACGTGGGCAGCGAAACCTTTGTCAGCCTGGTCGACAGCCGCCAGGCGCCGTATCGCCATGATCTGCGCCAACTCGGCGTGACCGCGCTGTGCACCAACCGCGACCTGCCGTTGTTCATGAGCGTGGGCAATGGCAAGACCGACTTCACCCTGGCCGACAGCGCGCCGGTGTTATCCGTGCGTTGCGTCGCCGGGCCAAGCCGCCCACGCGCCAGCCATGCCCATGACGCCAAGGCCTGGCGCCTGATCAGCCAGTTGTCGCTCAACTATTTGTCCCTGAGCGAGCAAGGCCAGGGCGCGGCGGCATTGCGCGAACTGCTGCGCCTGTATGGCGACAGCAATGACGCGGCGCTGCAATTGCAGATCGAAGGCTTGCGCGACGTCAGCAGCAAGGCCGTTACCCGGCGCCTGCCGATGCCCGGCCCGATTGTGTTTGGCCGCGGCCTGGAAATTACCTTGGAGTTCGATGAAAACGCGTTTCGCGGCACCGGCGTGTTTCTGCTCGGTGCGGTGCTGGAGCGCTTCCTGGCACGCTACGTGTCGATCAACAGTTTTACCGAGACGGTGATCCGTACCACCGAACGCGGCGAGATCATGCGATGGAAAGCCAAGCCCGGGCGTCGTCCGACCCTGTGAGTACGTTGGATGCGATGCATCAGGAGCCCTGGGAATACGATTTCTTCCAGGCGTTGCGGCGTATCGAGTGCGAATCGCCCGAGCTGCCGCGCCTGGGCCATTCCCTGCGCCTGGCGGATGACCCGTTGCGCCTGGGGCAACAGGCCGATTGCACCTTCGCCCCGGCCACCCTGGCCTCGGTCGATCCCGGTGGCGACGGCAAACCGGCACGGCTGGAACAGTTCTTCTTCGGCCTGGGTGGCCCCAACGGCCCGTTGCCGCTGCATATCACCGAGTACGTACGCGAGCGCCAGCGCAACAACGCCGACAGCACCAGCAAGCAGTTCCTGGACGTGTTCCACCACCGCCTGCTGAGCCTGTTTTACCGGGCCTGGGCCGAGGCGCGGCCGACGGTCAGCCACGACCGCCCGGACGATGACTACTGGTCCGCACGCCTCGCTGCCTTGAGTGGCCGGGGCATGCCGAGCCTGCTTAACCAAGGATTGATTCCGGACACGGCGAAGCTGCACTACAGCGGCCACCTGTCGGCACAAACCCGCTACCCGGACGGTTTGAAGGCGATCCTCGGCGAGTATTTCGGCCTGCCGGTGGAGGTCGAAGAATACGTCGGCCAATGGCTGGAACTGCCCGAGCGCAGCCGCGTGGGCGTGAGCGCCAACCAGCTCGGCGTGGACTTCTGCCTGGGCAGCCACGTATGGGACCGCCAGCATAAATTCCGTATCCGCCTGGGCCCGCTCAAGTTGGACGACTACATGGGCATGCTGCCCGGCAGCCAGCCGTTCAACGAGCTGGTGGCGTGGGTGGCCGAGTACCTGGGCCATGAATTGGACTGGGACTTGAACCTGGTTCTGCAACAACCCGAAGTACCGGCGCTGCAACTCAATGGCCAGTTCCGCCTGGGCTTCAACACCTGGCTCGGCTGCCCTGCGGTTGATGCCAACGACCTAATCCTGGCCCGGCATTACGCCGATCAAGCCACCACCTCAAGGAATCCAGAGCATGGGTGAAATCAGTCGCGCCGCACTGTTCGGCAAACTCAACAGCGTGGCCTACAAGGCCATCGAAGCCGCCACCGTGTTCTGCAAGCTGCGGGGCAACCCGTACGTGGAACTGGCCCACTGGTTCCACCAGTTGCTGCAACTGCAGGACTCGGACCTGCACCGCATCATCCGCCAGTTCAACGTCGAGCCGGCGCGCCTGGCCCGAGACCTCACCGAAGCCCTGGACCGCCTGCCGCGTGGCTCGACGTCGATCACCGACTTGTCGTCCCACGTTGAAGAGGCGGTAGAGCGCGGCTGGGTGTACGGCAGCCTGATGTTCGGCGAAAGCCAGGTGCGCACCGGTTACCTGGTGCTGGGCATCCTCAAGACGCCAAGCCTGCGCCACGCGCTGCTGGGGTTGTCCTCGGAGTTCGACAAGATCAAGGCCGAAGCCCTGAGCGAGCGGTTTGACGAATACGTCGGTGATTCGCCGGAAAACGCCCTGACTGCCAGCGACGGTTTCAACGCCGGCGCGGTGCCGGGTGAGGCCAGCGGCGCCATGGCACCGAGTGCGATGGGCAAGCAGGAAGCCCTCAAGCGTTTCACCGTTGACCTGACCGAACAAGCGCGCAGCGGCAAGCTCGATCCGATCGTGGGCCGTGACGAAGAGATCCGCCAACTGGTGGACATCCTCATGCGCCGCCGCCAGAACAACCCGATCCTCACCGGTGAAGCCGGTGTAGGCAAGACCGCCGTGGTCGAAGGTTTTGCCCTGCGCATCGTCGCCGGTGACGTGCCGCCCGCACTCAAGGATGTGGAACTGCGCAGCCTCGACGTGGGCCTGCTGCAAGCCGGCGCAAGCATGAAAGGCGAGTTCGAACAGCGCCTGCGCCAGGTCATCGAAGACGTCCAGGCCTCGCCCAAGCCGATCATCCTGTTTATCGACGAAGCCCACACCCTGGTGGGTGCCGGTGGCGCTGCCGGTACCGGCGACGCGGCCAACCTGCTCAAGCCCGCCCTGGCCCGTGGCACCCTGCGTACCGTGGCCGCGACGACCTGGGCCGAGTACAAGAAGCACATCGAGAAAGACCCGGCCCTGACCCGCCGCTTCCAGGTGGTACAAGTGGCCGAGCCGTCGGAAGACAAGGCGCTGTTGATGATGCGCGGCGTGGCCTCGACCATGGAAAAGCACCACCAGGTGCAGATCCTCGACGAAGCCCTGGAAGCCTCGGTGAAACTGTCCCACCGCTACATCCCGGCGCGCCAGCTGCCGGACAAATCCGTGAGCCTGCTGGACACCGCCTGCGCCCGCGTCGCCATCAGCCTGCACGCGGTGCCGGCCGAAGTGGACGACAGTCGCCGCCGCATCGAAGCCCTGGAAACCGAGCTGCAAATCATCGCCCGCGAGCATGCCATCGGCATTGCCATTGGTGCGCGCCAGAGCAACAGCGAAGCCCTGTTAAGCGCCGAGCGTGAGCGCCTGGCGACCCTGGAAAGCCGCTGGGCCGAAGAGAAAGCCCTGGTGGATGAGCTGCTCGCCACTCGTGCAACCCTGCGCGAAAAGGCCGGCGTCGTGGACAGCGGCAACGATGAATTGCGTGCGCAACTGGTCGACCTGCAACAGCGCCTCACCGCACTGCAAGGCGAAACCCCGTTGATCCTGCCGACCGTGGATTACCAGGCCGTGGCCTCGGTGGTCGCCGACTGGACCGGTATCCCGGTGGGCCGCATGGCTCGCAACGAACTGGAAACCGTGCTCAACCTCGACCAGCACCTGAAAAAACGCATCATCGGCCAGGACCACGCCCTGCAGATGATCGCCAAGCGCATCCAGACCTCCCGCGCCGGCCTCGACAACCCAAGCAAGCCGATTGGCGTGTTCATGCTGGCTGGCACCTCCGGCGTGGGCAAGACCGAAACCGCCCTGGCCCTGGCCGAAGCCATGTACGGCGGCGAGCAGAACGTGATCACCATCAACATGAGCGAGTTCCAGGAAGCCCACACGGTGTCCACCCTCAAGGGCGCACCACCGGGCTATATCGGCTACGGCGAAGGCGGCGTGCTGACCGAAGCGGTGCGGCGCAAGCCCTACAGCGTGGTGCTGCTGGACGAGGTGGAAAAAGCCCACCCGGACGTGCATGAGATCTTCTTCCAGGTGTTCGACAAGGGCGTGATGGAAGACGGCGAAGGCCGGGTGATCGACTTCAAGAACACCCTGATCCTGTTGACCACCAACGCCGGTACCGAGCTGATCTCCCAGGTCTGCAAGGACCCGGCGAACATCCCCGAGCCGGAAGAAATCGCCAAGGCCCTGCGCCAGCCGCTGCTGGAGATCTTCCCGCCCGCCTTGCTCGGCCGCCTGGTGACGATCCCGTACTACCCGCTGAGCGACGAGATGCTCAAGGCGATCACCCGCCTGCAACTCAACCGCATCAAGAAGCGCGTGGAGACGACCCACAAGGTCGCCTTCGACTACGACGACGCGGTGGTCGACCTGATCGTCTCGCGCTGCACCGAGACCGAAAGCGGCGGGCGCATGATCGACACCATCCTCACCAACAGCCTGTTGCCGGACATGAGCCGTGAATTCCTCACGCGCATGCTTGAGGGCAAGGCATTGGCGGGTGTGCGCATCAGCAGCCGGGATAACGAGCTGCATTACGACTTCAGCGACGCCGAATAACGACTGTTGGAATGCAATGCAAATGTGGGAGGGGGCTTGCCCCCTCCCACATTTCGAACCGGTTCCGTCAGTTATTTAGTCATTTACAGGTTAACCGATGCTATTCAACCAAGCCTCACGCCTGGCCAAGATCACCAGCCCCCTCGGGCCGGATGTGCTGCTGCTCAATGAAATGGGCGGCGGCGAAGAGCTGGGCCGCCTGTTCACCTATGAGCTGCAACTGACGTCCCTGGACGCCAACATCGACCTCAACCAGTTGCTCGGCAAGCCGATGAGTGTGGGTGTGCAACTGGCGGACGGCGGTGAGCGTCACTTCCACGGCATCGTCGCGCGCTGCAGCCAGAACATCGACCAGGGCCAGTTCGCCAGTTACCAGGTGACGCTGCGCCCGTGGTTCTGGCTGCTGACTCGCACCTCGGACTGCCGGATTTTCCAGAACCTGAGCATCCCGCAGATCATCAAGCAGGTGTTCCGCGACCTGGGTTTTTCCGACTTCGAAGACGCCCTGAGCCGGCCGTACCGCGAGTGGGAATACTGCGTGCAGTACCGCGAGACCAGCTTCGATTTCGTCAGCCGCCTGATGGAACAGGAAGGCATCTACTACTTCTTCCGCCATGAACAGGACCGCCATGTGCTGGTGCTGGCCGACGCCTATGGCGCCCACACCACGGTGCCGGGCTATACCTCGATCCCGTACTACCCCAAGGACGAGCAGCAGCGCGAACGCGACCACATGCACAACTGGCACCTGGCGCAGGAGGTTCAGCCGGGCTCGCTGGAGCTCAACGACTACGACTTCCAGCGCCCCAGCGCCAGCATCGACGTGCGTTCGGCCATGCCGCGCCCGCACACCGCCGGCGACTATCCGCTGTACGACTACCCCGGCACCTACGTGCAAAGCGCCGACGGCGAACACTACGCGCGCACCCGCATCGAAGCCCTGCAAACCCTGCATGAACAGGTCGAGTTCGCCGGCAATGCCCGTGGCCTGGGTTCCGGCCACCTGTTCAGCCTCACCGGCTTCAGCCGCCAGGACCAGAACCGCGAATACCTGATCGTCGGCTGCCGCTACTACATCGTCCAGGAAAGCCTGGAAAGCGGCGGTGGTTCGGGTTCGGCGCAGTTCGAAAGCAGCCTGACCTGCATCGACGCCCAGCAAAGCTTCCGCCCGCTGGCCACCACCCACCGCCCCATCGTCAAAGGCCCGCAGACGGCATTGGTGGTCGGCCCCAAAGGCGAGGAAATCTGGACCGACCAGTACGGCCGCGTGAAGGTGCACTTCTACTGGGACCGCCACGACCAATCCAACGAAAATAGCTCGTGCTGGATCCGCGTGTCGCAGTCCTGGGCCGGCAAGAACTGGGGCTCGATGCAGATTCCACGGATCGGCCAGGAAGTGATTGTCAGCTTTCTCGAAGGTGATCCGGACCGCCCGATCATCACCGGGCGGGTGTACAACGCCGAGCAGACGGTGCCCTACGACCTGCCGGAAAATGCGACCCAGAGCGGCATGAAGAGTCGCTCCAGCAAGGGCGGCACGCCGGCCAACTTCAATGAAATCCGCATGGAGGACAAGAAGGGGTTGGAGCAGTTGTATATCCATGCCGAGCGTAACCAGGACATTGTTGTCGAGGTGGACGAAAGCCATTCCGTCGGGCACGACCGCAATAAAAGTATCGGCCATAACGAGACGGTGACCATCGGCAACAACCGCCTGCGCATCGTCAAGCAGGAAGACATCCTCTCGGTGGGCCAGAGAAAGACCGACAGCATCAGCCAGAGCTACGTCATCGAAGTGGGCGAAAACCTGCGCCTGGTCTGCGGTGAAAGCATCCTGGAGCTCAACGCCAGTGGGCAGATCAACCTGACCGGCGTGAACATCAGCTTCTATGCCAGCGGCGATGCCGAGTTCAATACCGGCGGCGTGCTGCACCTGAACAACGGCGGCGGCCCTGGCGCCACGCCCGACGGCCAGGGCCAGAAAGGCGCCATCGACGCCAATATCAAAGCCGCCTTCCCCGCGCCTAAAAGCTCCTGACGAGACCCGTTTGCCATGACGTACCGAATCAACGAATTCCAGTTCCAATTGCCCGCCAGTGAGTTGCAGGACGCGACGATCAATATCCTCAAGTTCCCGGAGTTGGGCACATCCCTGATCGTCAGCCGCAGCCTGTTGGCCGACGGCGAAACCCTGCACAGCAACTTCAACGACCAGCTCCAGCGCCTGGAAAAACAGGTGCAGGATTTGCGCTATCAACCGGGTGTGGACGTGCGTTTGGGCGCCGCGCAGGAGGTGGAAGGCATCGAGCTGCGCAGCCAGTTCAACAAGGGCAATGACAAGGTATTCCAGTATCAGTTGGCGCTGGTGATACCGGGCACGCGCAAGATGCTCGCGTTGAGTTATGTGAAGGCGGACACGCTGGGGGATGCCGAGGCGGCGCACTGGGCCTTGATCAAAAACTCGCTGTCGTTCGACGCTATTTCCTGATGAGTTGCCCGCATGTCTGACGCGTTATGGGCGGCCCGCATGGGCGATGCGCTCTCCCACACTTCGATGATGGCCGACATCCTCGGCGGTGTGTTGGAGGTAGCGGCCAATATTGCGATCACCGCCGTGGCGACTGCGGCGGTGGTTGCCGCCACCGGGATTACCGTGGCCACCGGCGGGCTCGGCTGTTTCCTGCTGGGCGCCGTGGTAGGCACGATTGTCGGCCTGGCCATGAGCAAGACCGGGGCGGACAAAGGCTTATCGAATTTATGCGAGAGCTTCAGCAACGCCCTGTTCCCGCCTACGGTGCAGGCGAACATCCTCACCGGTTCCACCAATACCCTCACCAACAGTATTCCGGCCGCTCGCGCCGCCGGGGCGATCAGTTCTCACGTCGCACCTGCCGGCACTGAACTGGAAGAACCCGCGCCCGAGCCGGAAGCCAGCTACCTGGACATGGCCGAGAGTTTCTTCTCGCAGATGTGGCGCCCTACGGTTGCCACACCTGCCCCCGGCGCCGAACCCAAGCCGCTGGATCTGGTCACGTGCATGAAGCATCCGCCGATGCCGCCGCAGTTTCTGGCCGAGGGGTCGGAAAAAGTCACCATCAATGGCCAGCCGGCAGTGCGCAGCGGTGACCGCAGCACCTGCGATGCAACGGTGGTGTCGTCGGGGCTGATTTCCTCCAACGTGACCATTGGCGGCGGTTCGGTGGTGGTGCGCGAGATTCGCAGCGGCAAGACGCCGGGCGTCGGGCTGGCGGTGACGGCGTTGTTGATGCTCAAGGGCGGCAAGGGCAAGTTCTTCAGCAAGCTGCCGTGCATGTTGATCGGCGGCGCGACCTCGATGGCCGTGAGCAGCGCGATGGGGGCGATGGCCAATGCGGCGATGGGTTCTTCGAACCCGGTGCATGCGGCCACCGGCGCCAAGGTGCTGGGCGGCGATGATGAGCTGGATTTTGTCCTGCCTGGCATCCTGCCGATTGATTGGCAACGCTTCTACAACAGCCGCGACGAACGCACGGGCAGCCTGTTCGGTGCGGGTTGGAGCGTGCCGTATGAGGTGTGCGTCGAAATTCGTCCCCATCCCGAGGGGGGCGAAACGCTGGTCTACACCGATGAGCAGGGCCGGCCTATCGACATGGGCAGTATTCCCCTGGGCGGCGCGGTGTTCAGCGCCGGTGAAGGGCTGGCCGTGCGCCGACACCTCAATGGGCAGTTGCTGATCGAAAGCGATGACGGGCTGTATCGCTTATTTGAGCCTTCCGCCAACCCGGCGTTGCTGCGCCTCAGCCAGCTCGGCGACCGCAACGACAACCGCATCCATGTTGATTACGACGAAGCCGGGCGGCTGATCCGGCTGCGCGATACGTACGACCTGGTGCAAGTGGAGTTGATCCGCGATCAAGGCCACGTGGCGCGGCTCGAACGCCTTTACCCCGATCAGCGCCGCGAAGTACTGGTCAGCTATGACTATGACACCGCTGGCAACCTGGCGCTGGTGCGCGACGCCACCGGCCAGGTGCAGCGGCGCTTCAGCTACGACAGTGGTCGGCGAATGGTGGAGCATCAGTTGCCCACCGGATTGCGTTGCTTCTACGAATGGGCGTTGGTTGACTGCTTGGAGTGGCGGGTTGTCCGGCACTGGACCGATGAGGGCGACGCGTACCAGTTCGACTATGACTTGAAGGCCGGGCTCACTCGTATCACCGACGGTTTGCAGCGCGTCAGTACGCGGCATTGGAACACGCAGCACGAGATCATTCGACACAGCGATAATCTCGGGCAGACCTGGCTATTCGAATGGAACGACGAACGCCAACTGCTCAGCGCCACCGATCCGTTGGGTGGGCGCTATGAATACAGCTACGACGAAGCCGGCAACCTGATCGGCGAGAGCGACCCGTTGGGCCGCAGCGATTCGATTCTGTGGCTCGAACATTGGGCGCTGCCGCTGATGGAAACGGACGCCGCCGACAACAGTTGGCAGTATCGCTATGACCCGCGTGGTAACTGCATCGCCGAAACCGATCCGCTGGGCTACGTCACCCAATATCGCTACGACGCCCATGGACAGCCAGTAGAAATAATCGATACCACCGGCAAAAGCAAAAAGCTGCGCTGGAATCCATTCGGGCAATTGGTTGAGCATATCGACTGTTCGGGTTATCCGACGCGTTTCAGTTATGACGAGCGTGGGTATTTGCAGGTCATTACTGATGCGCTGGGTGAGCGCACGCTATTCATCCATGACGCCCAGGGTCGCTTGCTCAGCAGCCAACTGCCGGACGGGCGTACCGAGCACTACCAACGAGACGTCAGCGGCCAACTGCTGGGTTATACCGACCCGGCCGGGGACACCACTCTCTACCAGTACAACCGTCGTGGCCAGGTCAGCCAGCGCACCGACGCCCATGGTCGACAAGTGCAATTCGGTTATGACAGCTATGGGCGCCTGCAAGCGCTGATCAACGAGAACGGCGAACGTTATCGGTTTGCCTGGGACGCCGCAAACCGACTGGCAGAGCAACAGGACCTTGACGGCAGCGCCAAGCGCTACGACTACGACCCGCTGGATAATATCACCACGGTGACTGTAGTCCCTGCACCTTACGGGAATGGCTTGGCGGTGGTTCCCGAAACGCCACCCGCCCGCATCGCTCACCGGCTGGCGCGCGATGCGGTCGGCCGATTGGTTGCAAAAACCACCGACGATGGCCGCACCGACTACAGCTACGATGCTGTGGACCAGCTTACGGCAGTGACTTTCACCGACGTGCAAGGCAATACCCAAGCCCTGGGCTTCGCCTACGACGCCCTCGGTCAATTGCTGGCCGAACAGAGCTCAGCAGGCAACCTGCAACACCACTACGACGAGCTCGGCAACCTAATCCAGACCCAACTGCCTGACGGCCGCTGGCTCAATCGCCTGTACTACGGCAGCGGCCACCTGCACCAGATCAACCTCGACGGCCAGGTGATCAGCGACTTCGAGCGCGACCGCCTGCACCGCGAGGTCCTGCGTACCCAAGGCCAGCTCAGCACCCGCAGCGAATACGACCGCAGCGGCCGACTGCGCTCACGCCAACGCCGCCTGGTGAGTCAGCCTTCGTTAATGCCGGCAGCAGCGCGAAAACAGTTCGAGTACGACCCCGCTGACAACCTGATCGGCAAACTCGACCAGCAACCCGCCGCGCAACACCGCCAACTGCTGCACTACGACGCCACCGGCCGCATCATCGCCAGCCAGGACAGCCTGCACGGCCAGCGCGAAACCTTCGCGTATGACGCCGCCGCCAACCTTCTGGACGGCCCGCAGGCCGGTGCCGGGTTGGTGGTGCACAACAAGCTGCTGACGTATCAAGACAAGCGTTATCGCTATGACGCCTTTGGGCGAATGGTCGAAAAGCGCAGCGCCAAACGCGGTGTACAGCGATTTGCGTATGACGCCGAGAGTCGGTTGATCGAAGTACGCAATGAAAACGGCAGCGTGGTCAGGATGACCTATGACCCGCTGGGCCGGCGCATTGAGAAGACTGAGCATGGCAAGGATGGGTATCCGCTGGGGGAAACCCGATTTACCTGGGATGGTTTGCGGTTGTTGCAGGAGCATAAGCACAGCCAGACCAGTCTTTATGTCTACGAAGATGACGGCTACGAACCCTTGGCGCGGGTCGATGGCGCTGGGCCGTTACAGAAAATTCGTTACTACCACAACGACCTCAATGGCCTGCCGGAACAGCTGACAGACGCGGATGGGCATAGCGTCTGGCAGGCAACGTATCGGGTGTGGGGCAACACCCTGGAAGAGGTGCGCGAGCCTTATTACATTGAAGAGCAGAACCTGCGGTTCCAGGGGCAGTACCTGGATCGGGAGACAGGGCTGCATTTCAATACGTTCAGGTTTTATGATCCAGATGTGGGCCGGTTTACGACGCCGGACCCGATTGGATTGGACGGCGAGCTCAACCTCTACCAATACGCACCCAACCCCATTGCATGGTTAGATCCTTGGGGGTGGAAGACCTGTGGCGCTGCAAACGGAAACTCCAGACAAAATAACAAGCCAAACCACGTTTATGTCATCCGTAACAAAACGACTGGCCAGGTACATAAATACGGCATTAGCGGCGGGAAAATTTCTAAGAACGGCAAGTCTTACCGCGCTGAATCTCAGGTGCGCAAACTCAACAAACCACCCGGCTCTGATAAATACGAGTCAGCTATCATCAGGAAAAATGTAACGAGAACCAAGGCATTGAAGGTTGAGCAAGGTAGAGTAAATGGCTACTCGGTAGCCGCTCAAAGAGCCGGCCAAACACCTACGTTCCCAAAAGTTGGTATCAATCCAGTGGGTAACTCACTACCCAACGCGACGAGATAGAGATTCTGATGAGCAAATATTTATCAACACTTGAGATTGCCTCTCCTTCCGAGCGTCTGCAGCCCCACAGCATCCGCGAGGCAGCCGTACTCTATATTTATCTCCTTGCAACTAAGTGCAAGATACCCACTGGCGGAGTTGCCAAAATAATTCTTCAGCCAACGTCTGTTGAGGCGGAGCAGACACTCGCGAATGTTTGCACCTATTCCCACCCATTCAAACACCTGAATGAGTTACCTGCGAATGCTTCAGAGAGCGCAATTCGCCAGTCGTTAATCGAAGATATTCATGAAGCGCTTTTATCATTGGCGGTGCTTAAGGGCTGGGATACCGATCCGATACATAAGTTGCACGCCGAGATCATCAAGCGTGAGTATCAATTTTCAGGCACTGCAGGGCGGCCCCAAAAAAACCCATCCAATACACTGTCCGCGACTGCTGCCTGGCGCACGGATCGGTACATTAATATCGGTGTTTTGGTACAGGGCGCCAAAGACACACCTGAGAGATTTTTTACCGCTGCGCGAATCGGTATTGCTTTGGGCCTTTTTGAGTCACTGATAGGGGCTGTTGAGTGGGTAGATGATCAAACGGTCAGGCTCTTCCAAGCAAACAAGCGCGACTATTGGGACATTGATGTAATCACCCAAACCGTGGAATTTCACTTCCCACGAGCCGACTCCGGCGACGCTCATGGCCAATTTGACTTGGCGAAAATGTACATCGATGGATGGATAGTAGATCAGGACATTGAACAAGCCAGGAAGTGGCTGGAGCGCTCAGCCGAACAAGGTTTTCCACGCGCGATTAAGCTCTTGCAGCGCATGAATGACGGCACTGAAAATCTTGCCGACCCCGTGATGAACAGCAAAAAATGACCCTGTGGCGATAAATTTTCCCCACAGGAAAAGAACATGAGTGTCCTCGACAAAGCATTTAAAGAACTGCGTAACTATAAAGGACTATAAAAGACACCCTGATGAAACCGCCCAGCGCTGCATCGTCGTGCCGTTTCATGTCACAGACCCCAAGCAGGTGGAAGTAGCCTCGGCGTCCGAAAAATTCAACGTTACGCTGGATCTGGAGAAGCGCGACTATGCGTTGTACTTCGAGGTCTGCGAAGGCGACGAGATTTTCTACAAGATCACCTTGGTCCCAACTGACACCAAAGTCGCTGCCAAGTACCTGCTGGACGATCCGTGGGGTGGCGAGAAAGACCAGGAACTCGTCGAAGGCATTCGTTAAAGCACTTAATAAGCGGCCACAAAAAAAGGGCACCCGACCCAGTCGGCGTGCCCATTTTCCTACCACCCCGCCCCCTGTCGAGACGGCACTGCTTACGCGTTAACGGTGTCTTTAAGCGACTTGCCCGGCTTGAACGCAACGGTGTTGCTCGCCTTGATCTTCACAGGCTCACCGGTTTGCGGGTTTTTGCCGGTGCGGGCGCCACGGTGGCGTTGCAGGAAGGTGCCGAAGCCCACCAGGGTGACGCTGTCCTTGCGGTGCAGGGCGCCGGTGATTTCTTCGAGAACGGCGTTGAGGACGCGGTTGGCCTGTTCTTTGGTGAGATCCGCTTTTTCAGCGATGGCGGCTGCGAGTTCTGGTTTACGCATATGTGAAGCCTCTTTGACGGTTTTTTGTTGTTATGTCCGTGCTGCTCGTCTGTGGAGCAGCGCCCAAAGCGCCGCAGGCTCTACTCTGCGGCAGACGGGAGTGAGGATGGCATGCCCTCGCACGCTCCGCCAGTCTCGCGGCGACCTTTCTCGGGGGAAAAACGTGCTTATTCCGACAGAACGACCGGTATTTACGCCAGCAACGGCGGAAGTTCTTTGTTGAGGGCAAGTTTTTCCATCACGGCGCTGCCGGTCAGCGCGTAACCCAGCAGGCGGCCGCTGGCGTCGCGGCACAGGGCCTTGATGTCGGCGCCCTGGCCTTCGACGCTCCACACCCCTTCGGTACCCCGTGGCGGTGGCGAAACCACCAGCGGGCAGACCGGGGTTTTCACGGTGACCGGCATCGGGCCATAGCTGACAGCTGTGGCGTTGCCGGCCAGGGTCTGGGCCAGGGCACGGGCGCAGCTCATCAGCGGCATGACGTACAGCAGGTTGAGGCCATCGACCTCGGCGCAGTCGCCCAGGGCGTAGATATTGGCGTGGGAGGTCTTGAGGTGGCGGTCCACCATGATCCCACGGTTGGTCTGCAGACCGGCGGCGGCGGCCAGGTCGACACGCGGGCGCAGGCCGATGGCCGAGACCACCAGGTCGCAGTGCACCACTTCACCATCCGACAAGTGCGCTTCCAGGCCGTCAGCGCTGCGTTGCAGGCGATTGAGCACCGGGCCCAGGTGGAAACGCGCGCCCAGCCCTTCCAGGCCGGCCTGTACCGCTGCGGCCGCCGCCGGGTGCAGCAGGGTCGGCATCACTTGCTCGCACGGCGCCACCAGGTCGATTTCATAACCGCCGAGGATCAGGTCGTTGGCAAATTCACAGCCGATCAGGCCGGCGCCGAGCAGCAGCACGCGGCGCTTGCCGGCCGCGGCGGCGCGAAAGCGGGCGTAATCTTCGAGGTCGTTGATCGGGAAAACCAGCTCAGCCGCATCGCCTTCGACCGGTACCCGCACGGTTTCTGCGCCCCAGGCCAGGACCAGATCGCGATAGACCACCGCTTCTTCACCGATCCACAGGCGCTTGTGGCCGGGGTCGATGCCGCTGACACGGGTGTGGGTGCGCACTTCGGCCTTGAGTTGCTCGGCCATGGCGCCGGGTTCGGCCATGCTCAGGCCATCGGCTTCCTTGTTCTTGCCAAAGCCGGTGGAGAGCATGGGCTTGGAGTAGGAGCGCCCGTCATCCGCGGTGATCAGCAGCAATGGGGTCTCGCTGTCGAGCTTGCGAAACTCCCGGGCCACGTTGTAACCGGCCAATCCTGTGCCGATGATCACGACAGGTGCGTTCATTCCGTTCTCCTTGTAGTACGTCTCTGAAACTGAAAATTAGCCGATTTCGATCATTTCGAAATCCATTTTGCCGACGCCGCAGTCCGGGCACAGCCAGTCTTCCGGTACGTCCTGCCACAGGGTGCCCGGAGCGATACCATCATCCGGCCAGCCGTCTTTTTCGTCATAGATCAGGCCGCAGACTACACATTGCCACTTCTTCATTTACTTGCTTCCTCAGGGTCCAGGCAGGTTGGCCGGCGGTCGATGGATCCAGCGTTGCCGCGCGGCTCAGGGCGTTTTGTACTGATCGGGGCCGACAGATGCAAGCTTGATCGACGCAAGGCGCCGGGCCGGCCCGGCAAAAGATCAGGACACCATGGTAAGCTCGCCGCCTCTTTTGCTGCCAATACTGACGCACCGTGCCGCACTCAATCGCCCTTCCCGATGCTTGCCAATGGTTGACCCAGAGCCTCCTGAGCCCTGCGCCCGCGCCCTTGACCCTGAACTGGCTGTTCGACGAAGGCTCTCTGACCCGCCGGCTGACGTGGCTGTCCCACGATGGTTTCAGCGTGACGCCGCTGTTCGAAGGCTGGCAGCCGCTGCGCGATGATGAATGCGCGGCGCTGCGCATGCCACCGGCCAGTATCGGTTGGGTGCGCGAGGTGTATTTGCGCGGGCATGGCCAACCGTGGGTGTTCGCCCGCAGCGTGGCGGCGCGCAGTGCGTTGCAGGGCGACGGCTTGCAGATGGACGAATTGGGCAGCCGCTCCCTGGGCGAATTGCTGTTTTGCGACCGCGCGTTCACCCGCCAGGCCATCGAGGTGTGCCATTACCCTCGCCAATGGTTGCCCACCACGGACCAGGCCGACGGGCTGTGGGCGCGCCGCTCACGCTTCGATCGCGGTCCGCTGAGCGTGCTGGTAGCGGAAGTCTTCCTGCCGGCTTTCTGGCACGCGCTGCATGACCATCCGGAGAACTGCTGATGTATCAACGTCTGCTCAAATCCTTGAACCGCCTGCACCCCAGGGCCTGGGATTTCATTCAGTTGACCCGCATGGACAAGCCCATCGGCATCTACCTGCTGCTGTGGCCGACGCTGTGGGCGCTGTGGGTCGCCGGCAAGGGCTCGCCGTCCCTGGCCAACATCGTGATTTTTGTGCTGGGCGTGACGCTGACTCGCGCTGCCGGTTGTGTCATCAATGACTGGGCGGACCGCAAGGTCGATGGCCACGTGAAACGCACCGCGCAACGCCCGCTGGCCAGCGGCAGGATCCGTTCGAAAGAGGCCCTGGTGTTCTTTGCGGTACTGATGCTGATCAGCTTCCTGCTGGTGCTGCTGACCAACGCCACCACCATCTGGTTATCGCTGGGCGGCCTGGCACTGGCGGTCAGCTACCCGTTCATGAAGCGCTACACCTATTACCCCCAGGTGGTGTTGGGCGCGGCGTTTTCCTGGGGCATGCCGATGGCGTTCACCGCCGAAACCGGCCACCTGCCCGCTATCGCCTGGCTGCTCTATATAGCCAATCTGCTGTGGACAGTGGCCTACGACACCTATTACGCGATGACCGATCGCGACGACGACTTGAAGATCGGCGTCAAGTCCACCGCCATTCTGTTCGGCGATGCCGACCGTGTGATCATCCTGACCCTGCAAGGCCTGGCGCTGCTGTGCCTGTTGCTGGCCGGCTCACGGTTTGAGCTGGGGGGGTGGTTCCACCTGGGCCTGCTGGCGGCGGCAGGCTGCTTTGCCTGGGAGTTCTGGTACACCCGCGACCGGGACCGGATGAAATGCTTCAAGGCGTTTTTGCACAACCACTGGGCCGGGTTGGCGATTTTTGTCGGGATTGTGGCGGATTACGCGTTTCGCTGAGGTTTTTGCAGTGCCTGGTCGGGCCTCATCGGGGGCAAGCCCCCGATGGTTTCAGCAACGCCGCGAAATCAGGGCTTGATCACATGCCATGCCCCACCCTTGCCATCACCGCTCTTGTCACCGGCCTTGTGGTCATCCTTGTAGGTGTAGACAGGTTTGCCTTTGTAGGCCCATTGACTGGTCTGGTCATCACGGGTGATCACGGTCCAATCGCCCATTGATTTGTCGGTAGACTCCGCTTTCAGCGGCGGCCAGTTGGTCGCGCACTGGTCCTTGCACACTGACTTGCCATCGGCGTCCTTGTCGAAGGTGTAAAGGGTCTTCCCGCTGTGATCCACTAACAGACCGTTCTGGGTCATCGCCGGCTCCGCCGCGAATGCCAGTGTCGGCAGCGTCAACGCCGCCGTGACCAGCAGGGCCTTCCAGGAAAAAGTACTGTGAGTCATCGGAACCTTCCTTTTGTGGTTGTCAGGATTCGGACCCAAAGCGTAGTCCAGAGTGTCCCGAATTGCCCGAGCGACTAAATTACTGTCACACGACTGCAATAATTCCGTTATCTAATGCGGCGCAAGACAGTTAAATGACAAGAGGATTTTAGGCATGGTTGGCAGGAGCATTCTGATTGTTGACGACGAAGCGCCCATCCGCGAGATGATCGCCGTTGCGTTGGAAATGGCCGGCTATGACTGCCTGGAGGCGGAGAACTCCCAGCAGGCCCATGCCATTATCGTCGACCGCAAGCCGGACCTGATCCTGCTGGACTGGATGCTGCCCGGCACCTCCGGCATCGAACTGGCCCGCCGCCTCAAGCGCGATGAGCTGACCGGGGATATCCCGATCATCATGCTCACCGCCAAGGGCGAAGAAGACAACAAGATCCAGGGCCTGGAAGTCGGCGCCGATGACTACATCACCAAGCCGTTTTCCCCACGGGAACTGGTGGCGCGCCTGAAAGCCGTGCTGCGCCGTGCCGGCCCGACCGATGGCGAAGCGCCTATCGAAGTCGGTGGCCTGCTGCTGGACCCGATCAGCCACCGCGTGACCATCGACGGCAAGCCGGCCGAGATGGGCCCGACCGAATACCGCCTGCTGCAGTTCTTCATGACCCACCAGGAGCGTGCCTATACCCGTGGCCAGTTGCTGGACCAGGTGTGGGGCGGCAACGTGTATGTCGAGGAACGCACCGTCGACGTGCATATCCGTCGCCTGCGCAAAGCCTTGGGCGATGCCTACGAGAATCTGGTACAAACCGTGCGCGGCACCGGCTACCGGTTCTCCACCAAGGGCTGAGCCAGTCACTTTCCTTCCTTAACAGCTGACAAGGACGCATGTTTAAGTGAACCAGAACTGGCATGGCACCCTGATCCGCCACATGCTCCTGTTGATCACCGGCTGCCTGTTGGTGGGCCTGGTCAGCGGCTATTACGGCTGGAGCCTGGCCATCGGTATCGGCCTGTACCTGGGCTGGACCCTCAAGCAATTGCTGCGCCTGCATGAATGGCTGCGCCAGCACAAACCCGACGAAGCACCGCCCGATGGCTACGGCCTGTGGGGTGAGGTGTTCGACAGCATCTACCACCTGCAACGCCGCGACCAACGGGTACGCGGGCGCCTGCAAGCCGTGATCGACCGGGTGCAGGAGTCCACCGCTGCGCTCAAGGACGCGGTGATCATGCTCGACAGCGACGGCAACCTGGAGTGGTGGAACCGCGCCGCCGAGACCCTGCTGGGCCTCAAGACGCCCCAGGACAGCGGCCAGCCGGTAACCAACCTGGTGCGCCACCCGCGCTTCAAGGAATACTTCGAGCAGGACAACTACGAAGAAGCCCTGGAAATCCCCTCGCCCACCAACGACCGCGTGCGCATCCAGCTGTACCTGACCCGCTACGGCAACAACGAACACCTGATGCTGGTGCGCGACGTAACCCGCATCCATCAGCTGGAGCAGATGCGCAAAGACTTCGTTGCCAACGTCTCCCACGAACTGCGCACGCCCTTGACGGTGATCTGCGGCTACCTGGAGACGCTGCTGGACAACGTCGATGAGATCAACCCGCGCTGGAGCCGTGCCCTGCAACAGATGCAGCAGCAGGGTTCACGCATGCAGACCCTGCTCAACGACTTGCTGTTGCTGGCCAAGCTCGAGGCCACGGATTATCCGTCGGACAACCAACCGGTAGCCGTCCAGAGCCTGTTGCAGACCATCAAGAATGACGCCAAGGCCCTCTCGGGCGAGCGCGGGCAGCAGATCAGCCTGGATGCCGACCCACAGGTATTGCTCAAAGGCAGCGAGGGCGAATTGCGCAGCGCGTTCTCCAACCTGGTGTTCAACGCGGTGAAGTACACCCAGGACAAGGGCACTATCCGCATTCGCTGGTGGGCCGACGAGCAAGGCGCACACCTGAGCGTGCAGGACTCCGGCATCGGCATCGACGCCAAGCATCTGCCGCGCCTGACCGAGCGTTTCTACCGCGTCGATTCCAGCCGCAACTCCAACACCGGCGGCACCGGGCTGGGCCTGGCCATCGTCAAGCATGTGCTGCTGCGCCACCGCGCGCGCCTGGAAATCAGCAGTGTGCTGGGGCATGGCAGTACGTTCACCTGCCACTTTCCGCCAGGGCAGATGACCCGTTCGCGGCTCGTCGGAAATGACGAATAACTCAAACACAGCACAAAACCAAATGTGGGAGGGGGCTTGCTCCCGATGGCGGTGCATCAGTATCAGATATGCTGACTGACACACTGCTATCGGGAGCAAGCCCCCTCCCACAATTGGAATTGTGCTGTTTCGAATAAGGCATTCCACACCCCACCCGGCGGCACCCACTAGGCAAGCGCCCCGTCAGCCGCTACATTGGCCGACTTGCGCCTGCCTTTCAGGCCCTTCTGTCACCCCTTATTGAACACACGGAACCTGCAAAACCCAATCATGGACCCTTCCCCTGGTATCACCCTCGCCACACTCTTCGCCGATTTCGGCATGATTCTTTTTGCTCTGATCCTGGTACTGCTCAACGGTTTTTTCGTTGCGGCGGAATTTGCCATGGTCAAGCTGCGCTCGACCCGGGTCGAGGCCATCGCCCACACCAACGGCTGGCGCGGGCAGATCCTGCGTACCGTGCACAGCCAGCTCGACGCCTACCTGTCGGCCTGCCAGCTGGGTATCACCTTGGCCTCCCTGGGCCTGGGCTGGGTCGGTGAGCCGGCGTTCGCGCACATCCTCGAACCGCTGCTGGGCGCCCTAGGTGTCGAATCGCCGGAAGTGATCAAGGGCGTGTCGTTCTTTGCCGCGTTCTTCGTGATTTCCTACCTGCACATCGTGGTCGGTGAACTGGCGCCCAAGTCCTGGGCCATTCGCAAGCCCGAACTGCTGTCACTGTGGACGGCGGTGCCGCTGTACCTGTTCTACTGGGCCATGTACCCGGCGATCTACCTGCTCAACGCCAGCGCCAACGCGATCCTGCGCATCGCCGGCCAAGGCGAACCCGGCCCGCACCACGAACACCATTACAGCCGCGAAGAGCTCAAGCTGATCCTGCACTCCAGCCGTGGCCAGGACCCGAGCGACCAAGGCATGCGTGTACTGGCCTCGGCCGTGGAAATGGGCGAGCTGGAAGTGGTGGACTGGGCCAACTCCCGTGAAGACCTGGTGACCCTGGACTTCAACGCCCCGCTCAAGGAAATCCTCGCGCTGTTCCGTCGCCATAAATTCAGCCGCTATCCGGTGTATGACGCGGTGCGCAACGAGTTTGTCGGGCTTTTGCACATCAAGGACCTGCTGCTGGAACTGGCGGCCCTGGACCACATCCCCGAATCGTTCAACCTGGCCGAGCTGACCCGCCCGCTGGAACGTGTGTCGCGGCACATGCCGTTGTCGCAGTTGCTGGAGCAGTTCCGCAAAGGCGGCGCGCACTTTGCCCTGGTGGAAGAAGCCGACGGCAAGATCATCGGCTACCTGACCATGGAAGACGTGCTGGAAGTGCTGGTGGGCGATATCCAGGACGAACACCGCAAGGCCGAGCGCGGCATCCTCGCCTACCAGCCTGGCAAACTGCTGGTACGGGGCGATACGCCGCTGTTCAAGGTGGAACGCCTGCTGGGCGTCGACCTGGACCACATCGAGGCCGAAACCCTCGCAGGGCTGATCTACGACACCCTCAAACGGGTGCCGGAAGAGGAAGAAGTGCTGGAGGTTGAAGGCTTGCGGATCATCATCAAGAAGATGAAAGGGCCGAAGATCGTGCTGGCCAAGGTCCTGCTGCTGGATTGACCCTCAATTGCCCAATGCAAAATTGGGCA
The DNA here is from genome assembly GCF_059416305.1 of Pseudomonas sp. GW821-FHT09D08. NCBI lineage: Bacteria > Pseudomonadati > Pseudomonadota > Gammaproteobacteria > Pseudomonadales > Pseudomonadaceae > Pseudomonas > Pseudomonas sp. GW821-FHT09D08. The sequence goes on along the minus strand of NZ_JBWKOX010000004.1, from coordinate 240,443 downwards.
ATGTCCCGACCGGCTGGTTGAATTCGTAAGGAATCGACACCAGCCCGGCCGCGGTACTCTGTTGCACCACAAAGTGCAGGTGCGGCCCGCTGCTGTTGCCGGTATTGCCCGACAACCCCAGCGCGCTGCCCACCGCCACACGCTGCCCCGGCCTGACACTCACCGAGCCTTGCTTGAGGTGCAGGTACACACCCTGGGTGCCGTCATCGTGCTGCACGCGCACGAAATTGCCTGACGCATCGTTGCCGCGTCCGATCTGGCTATTCTCGATTTTCATCACCACACCGCTGCGTGCCGCGATGATCGGCGTGCCTTCGGGCATGGCGATGTCCATGGCGTAGCGGCTTTTGGCGTCGGTGTGGCTGAAGCTGCCGTTGGGGCCTTGGGTCAAGCGGAACGGGCCGCCACGCCAGGGCAAGGGGTAGCGGTAGGCTTGTCGCGGGTAAACGGGTTTTGGCCTGTAGAGTACCGGCAGCTGTACGCGCTCGACCCTACGTTCCTGGATCACGAACGCCTGGGCGCCGGGGGTTTGCCGATCGCTGAAAAACACCATGCCGTTGGCATCGGTGGATTTGTACAGGGTCATGGCCTGGGTCGAATTGGCGACCAAGGCCAATATGCAGGACAGCAAAAGGCGAAGGAGCATGGCGCGAACCTGCCGGAGTGAATGAACAGCAAGCTAGCAAGGGATCATGACAATCCCGGGGCACGCCCCTTCGGACTGAAGGTCAGGCCCCCGGCACAAAATGCTTCTGCGCCGTACCGCGCGCAATCAGGCGAGAGATGTAGTCAAGCTTCTGCGCATCCTGGTCGATAAAGCGGAAGGTCAGTTGCAGCCAGTCACTGTCCGGCTTGGGTTCGAAGGCGACGATGGCGTGCAGGTAGCCGTTCAGACGCGCCACCTCGGCGTTGTCGCCCTGTTCCAGGTCGAGCACGGCACTTTCCAGTACCTGAGGCAGGACTTCACCGCGACGCACCACCAGCAGCGCTTCCTTGATGCTCAGTGCCTTGATCACGCATTGCTGGGTGCCGCTGGACAGGCGCAACTGGCCCTGGCCACGGCCGCCAGTGGGTGCAGCGCCTGGCGCTTGGACCGGCGGGGCGTTGTTAAGCAGGCCTTTGCTTGGCGCAGAGGCAGCCGCCGCAACGGGGGCTGCACGTACGGCTTCGGGCTTGCCACCGGTCAGGGCACTCAGGGAATCATTGCCGAAGGCCGAGTTCATCTTGGTCGGCGCACTGGCGACCAGGGCGTCGAGGCGACCGACCTTGTGCAGGGCTTGCTTGACCTTGTTCAGCAGTTGCTCGTTGGTGAACGGTTTGCTGACGTAACCGGAAACCCCGGCCTGGATCGCCTGGACCACGTTCTCTTTGTCGCCACGGCTGGTCACCATCACAAACGGCATGGCCTTGAGGTGCGGTTGCTCGCGGCACCAGGTCAACAACTCCAGGCCCGACATCTCCGGCATTTCCCAGTCGCACAGCACCAGGTCGAAGCTCTCGCGCATCAGGATGGTCTGGGCCTTCTTGCCGTTTACCGCATCTTCAAGCTTGATCCCGGGGAAGTAGTTGCGCAGGCACTTCTTCACCAGGTCGCGGATAAACGAGGCGTCATCCACCACCAATACACTGACTTTACTCATCGACCCTTCATCCTATAAAAACTTCGGCACGCAAAACGCCTGACTAATGGCATTTTGCCAAAACTCTGTAGTCACGTTCGGACTTTCTTTTACCCGATTCGCAAAAAATTCAGGCGCCACAAACGAAAACGCCCGACCAGAGGCCGGGCGTTAATTTCTCGGGCAACCTTACTTATCGTCAGGTTCGCCCGGAACATTAGGGATTTGATCGGCTGAACCCTCAACTTCGGCCTTCATGCGCTTGAGGCCCATGTGCCGTACGTCGGTACCGCGCACCAGGTAGATCACCAGTTCCGAGATATTGCGCGCGTGATCACCGATCCGCTCCAGGGAGCGCAACACCCAGATGATGCTCAAGACCCGCGAGATAGAGCGCGGGTCTTCCATCATGTAGGTGGCCAGCTCACGCAGGGCGGTCTTGTATTCACGGTCGATGACCTTGTCGTACTGCGCTACCGACAATGCCAGCTCGGCGTCAAAGCGCGCGAAGGCATCCAGGGCATCCCGGACCATGTTGCGCACCTGGTCGCCGATATGACGCACTTCCACATAACCGCGCGGCGCTTCACCCTCTTCGCACAGCTGGATGGCGCGGCGGGCAATCTTGGTGGCTTCATCGCCGATCCGCTCGAGGTCGATCACCGACTTGGAAATGCTGATGATCAGGCGCAGGTCGGATGCCGCCGGCTGGCGACGGGCGAGGATGCGCAGGCATTCTTCGTCGATGTTGCGTTCCATCTGGTTGATCTGGTCGTCGATCTCGCGCACTTGCTGGGCCAGGCCAGAGTCGGCCTCGATCAGCGCAGTGACGGCGTCGTTGACTTGCTTCTCCACCAGCCCGCCCATCGCCAGGAGGTGGCTGCGCACTTCCTCGAGCTCGGCGTTGAACTGCGCGGAGATATGGTGGGTAAGGCCTTCTTTGCTAATCATGTTGGCGTCCTTGGAGCGTCCGGTAAGGTGCGGAGAACCGCAGCGTCAGTGCAATCAGAACCACAGCTTCCTAGCCGTAGCGACCGGTGATGTAGTCTTCGGTCTGCTTCTTCGCCGGATTGGTGAACAGGGTGTCGGTATCGCCGAACTCCACCAGCTTGCCCATGTACATGAACGCGGTGTAGTCGGAAACCCGCGCCGCCTGTTGCATGTTGTGGGTCACGATAACGATGGTGAACTTGGACTTGAGCTCGTAGATCAGCTCTTCGACTTTCAGCGTCGAGATCGGGTCGAGTGCCGAGCACGGTTCGTCGAGCAGCAGCACTTCCGGCTCCACGGCGATGGTCCGCGCGATCACCAGACGCTGCTGCTGGCCGCCGGACAGGCCGAGTGCCGACTCATGCAGGCGGTCCTTGACCTCGTCCCACAGCGCCGCGCCTTTAAGGGCCCACTCAACCGCTTCGTCGAGGATGCGCTTTTTGTTGATGCCCTGGATGCGCAGGCCGTAGACCACGTTTTCGTAGATGGTCTTGGGGAACGGGTTAGGCTTCTGGAACACCATGCCCACACGGCGACGCAGTTCGGCCACGTCTTCGCCCTTGCGGTAGATGTTGGTGCCGTAGAGGTTGATGGCCCCGTCCACGCGGCAACCGTCCACCAGGTCGTTCATGCGGTTGAAGGTACGCAGCAGCGTGGACTTGCCGCAGCCGGACGGGCCGATGAAGGCGGTCACGCGCTGCTTGGGGATGTTCATGCTGACGTCGAACAGCGCCTGCTTGTCACCGTAATACAGGCTCAGGCCCGGTACTTCGATGGCCACGGTTTCCTGGGCCAGGCTCAGGCTCTGTTTGTCGCGACCCAGGGCAGACATGTTGATGCCGTGGGAATGGGTGTCGTGTTGCATGGTCTCACTCCGTTCGTAGCTGCACGCTTTTAGCTGCAAGCTGCAAGATTTGAGCAAAAGCGGCTTGTAGCTTGCCGCTTGTGGCGAATAGCTTTAGCTGTCCAGCGCCTTGTACTTCTCGCGCAGGTGGTTACGAATCCACACTGCCGACAGGTTGAGCGTGGCGATCACCAGCACCAGCAGCAAGGCGGTGGCGTACACCAGCGGCCGTGCGGCCTCGACGTTAGGGCTCTGGAAACCGACGTCATAAATATGGAAGCCCAGGTGCATGATCTTCTGGTCCAGGTGCAGGTACGGGTAGTTGCCGTCCAGCGGCAGCGACGGGGCGAGTTTCACCACGCCGACCAGCATCAGCGGCGCCACTTCACCGGCGGCGCGGGCCACGGCGAGGATCATGCCGGTCATCATCGCCGGGCTGGCCATCGGCAGCACGATCTTCCACAGCGTCTCCGCCTTGGTCGCGCCCAGCGCCAGGGAGCCTTCACGCACCGTACGCGGAATCCGCGCCAGGCCTTCTTCGGTGGCCACGATCACCACCGGCACCGCCAGCAGCGCCAGGGTCAGCGAGGCCCAGAGCAGGCCCGGTGTACCGAAGGTCGGTGCCGGCAGCGCTTCCGCGAAGAACAGACGGTCGACCGAGCCACCCAATACATACACGAAGAAACCCAGGCCGAACACGCCGTAGACGATGGCCGGTACACCCGCCAGGTTGTTCACGGCGATGCGGATGATACGGGTCAGGGTGTTCTGCTTGGCGTATTCACGCAGGTACACCGCTGCCAGCACGCCGAACGGGGTCACGATCATCGCCATGATCAGGGTCATCATCACGGTGCCGAAGATCGCCGGGAAGATCCCGCCTTCGGTGTTGGCTTCCCGTGGGTCGTCGCTGAGGAACTCCCAGATCTTGCTGAAGTAGAAGCCGATCTTGGTCATGTAACCCATGGCGTTCGGCTGGTAGGCATGCACCACCTTGCCGATGCCGATTTCGATTTCTTTGCCGTTGGCATCGCGGGCGGTGAGGCTGTCGCGGTTGAACTGGGTGTGCAGGTCCGCCAGGCGGGCTTCGATGTCCTTGTAGCGGTTGTTCAGTTCGGCGCGACCGCTGTCCATATCGGCTTGAGCGGTGGCGTCCAGCTTGCCTTCCAGCTCCAGCTTGCGACCGTGCAGGCGGATGCGCTCGAGGCCGGCGTTGATCGCGCCGATGTCGGACTTCTCCAGGGTCTTGAGCTGGGCCGCCAGCTTGTTCACGCGGTCCACGCGGGCTTGCAGCTCCGGCCACGCGGCCTCGCCCTCAGCGATGACCTTGCCATCCTGCTTGACGTTGACCAGGGTGCCGTAGAAGTTGCCCCACTCACGACGCTCGATGGTCATCAGGTTCTTCGGCGTGCTCTGGTCCTTCAACCACTCGCCGACGATCCAGGTGAAGTCGTTGCCGTTCAGGTCACGGTTGCCGACCTTGATCAGCTCGCGGGTCATGAACTCCGGGCCCGCATCGGGCACCGGCAGGCCCGCGCTTTTCAGGCGCTCGCGCGGCACTTCTTCTTTCTGCACCACTTCGCCGATGACGATATGGTTTTCCTGGCCCGGCACGTTGTAGTTGGCCTGGATCAGGTCGGCCGGCCAGAAGTGGCCCAGGCCACGCACGGCAATCACGGCCAGCAAACCAATGGTCATGATGACCGCGATGGACACCGCGCCACCGCTGATCCAGACGCCCGGAGCGCCGCTCTTGAACCATCCATTCAGGGAGTTCTGTTTCACAGACTTCTACCTTTCTTAAAGCGACGAGTATTTCTTGCGCAGACGCTGACGAATCAGCTCGGCGAGGGTGTTCATGATGAAGGTGAACAGCAGCAGCACCAGCGCCGAGAGGAACAGCACGCGGTAGTGACTGCCGCCGACTTCCGACTCGGGCATTTCCACCGCGACGTTGGCCGCCAGGGTGCGCAGGCCTTCGAACAGGTTCATCTCCATCACCGGCGTGTTACCGGTGGCCATCAGTACGATCATGGTCTCGCCCACGGCGCGCCCCATGCCGATCATCAGCGCCGAGAAGATGCCTGGGCTGGCGGTCAGGATCACCACGCGGGTCATGGTCTGCCACGGTGTGGCGCCCAGGGCCAGGGAACCCAGGGTCAGGCCGCGCGGTACGCTGAACACGGCGTCTTCGGCGATGGAGTAGATGTTCGGGATCACCGCAAAGCCCATGGCCAGGCCGACCACCAGGGCGTTGCGCTGGTCGTAGGTAATGCCCAGGTCGTGGGAGATCCACATGCGCATGTCGCCGCCGAAGAACCAGGTTTCCAGGTACGGGCTCATGTACAGCGAGAGCCAGCCCACGAACAGGATCACCGGGATCAGGATCGCGCTTTCCCAACCATCGGGAACCCGCAGGCGGATGGACTCAGGCAGGCGGCTGAAGACAAACCCGGCCACCAGGATGCCAATCGGCAACAGCATCAGCAGGCTGAAGATCCCCGGCAGATGCCCTTCGACATACGGCGCCAGGAACAGGCCGGCGAAGAAGCCGAGGATCACCGTCGGCATGGCTTCCATCAGTTCGATCACCGGCTTGACCTTGCGGCGCAGGCTCGGGGCCATGAAGTAAGCGGTGTAGATCGCCGCGGCAACCGCCAGTGGCGCCGCCAGCAGCATGGCGTAGAACGCCGCCTTCAGGGTACCGAAGGTCAATGGCGCCAGGCTCATCTTGGGTTCGAAGTCGGTGTTGGCGGCGGTCGATTGCCAGACGTACTTAGGTTCGTCGTAGTTTTCGTACCAGACCTTGCTCCACAACGCACTCCAGGACACTTCCGGGTGCGGGTTGTCCAGCAGCAACGGCTGCAGCTTGCCGCCGGCTTCGACGATCACGCGGTTGGCGCGCGGCGACATACCAAACACGCCCTGGCCGTCGACCACCGGATCCACCAGCAGGGTGCGGTGGGCGGTGCTGTGGAACACGCCGAACTTGCCGGAAGCGTCGAGGGCGGTGAAGCCTTTGCGCCGCTCTTCGGCGGTGATTTCCACGATGGGCGCGGTGCCCATCTGGAAGGTGCGGATCTGCTTGAAGCGCTGCTCGCCATCCGGGTCGCGGGCCATGAACCACTGGGCCAGGCCACCTTTGGAGTTACCGACGATCAGCGAGATGCCGCCCACCAACTGGGTGCTGGCGGTGACTTCGGCAGTGCCATCTTCCAGTAATTTGTAGCGACCGTTGAGGCTCTTGTCGCGCAGGCTGAACACATCCGCCAGGGCACGTCCGTTGATCACGTACAGCCATTGCTGGCGCGGATCGATGAAGATCGCCTTCACCGGCTCGGTCATTTGCGGCAGTTCGACACGCTTCTGCTCGCTGGTGACCTCACCGGTCATCATGTTTTCTTCGCGGCTCAGGGTCAGCACGTTCAAGTGCGAACCGGCCGAGCCTGCCACCACCAGCGACGAATCGGTGGCGTTGAGGGCAACATGCTCCAACGGGCGGCCGGCATCGTCGAGCACGATCGGCGTTTCACCGTAGGGGTATTCAATCGCAGGCGTGATGGTTTTCTTGCCGTCCGGGTACGACACCTTATAGGTGTGACGGAACACCAGGGACTGGCCATTGGACAAACCGAGGATCACCAGCGGGCTGCCCGGCTGGTCTTCACCGATGGAAGCCACGCTCACGCCGGGCGCAAGCGGCAGGTCGACACGCTTGAGTTCGGCACCGCTCGTGACGTCAAAGAACAGCGCCTGGCCCTTGTCGGAAACCCGCATGGCGACCTGGTTCTGCTCTTCCAGGGAGATCAACAACGGCTTGCCGGCGTCCTGCATCCAGGCGGGCGTCAGTGCGTCTTCCTTGGTCAGCGAGGCGCCTTGGAACAGTGGCGCGACCACGTAGGCGAGGAAAAAGAAGATCAGGGTGATCGCACCCAGAACGGCGAGGCCGCCCACCAGCACGTACCAACGGGTCAGGCGATCCTTGAGCGCGCGAATACGGCGCTTGCGTTGCAGCTCAGGCGTATTGAAATCAATGCGCTTGGGAGGAGAAGTTGTCGTCATGGTGGAATTGGCCAGATCATTCATGCGCACACCCTAGCGATCCTGTATGACAGAAAGATGACAGTGCAGTGACGCAACAAATCCGCCGCGAAGCAGGGCTGGCAGCGGACTAGAAAATTCGGATGCGGGGCCGGTATCCCGGCCCCGCAGAGGCAATCAGTTGCCTTCTTTCAGACCCAGGTCAGCCAGGGCCTTGGCGGCAACCTTGGCTGGCAGTGGGATGTAGCCGTCCTTGACGACCACTTCCTGGCCCTGTTTGGACAGAACCAGTTTCACGAACTCGGCTTCCAGCGGAGCCAGAGGCTTGTTCGGGGCTTTGTTGACGTAAACGTAGAGGAAACGCGACAGCGGGTATTTGCCGTTCAGGGCGTTTTCTTCGCTGTCTTCGATGAAGTCAGTGCTGCCTTTCTTGGCCAGGGCCACGGTCTTCACACTGGCGGTCTTGTAGCCGATGCCCGAGTAACCGATGCCGTTCAGCGAAGAGCTGATCGACTGCACGACCGAAGCCGAGCCGGGTTGTTCGTTCACGTTAGGCTTGTAGTCGCCTTTGCACAGGGCTTCTTCCTTGAAGTAGCCGTAGGTGCCGGATACCGAGTTACGGCCGAACAGTTGCACTGGCTTGTTGGCCAGGTCGCCGGTCACACCCAGGTCACCCCAGGTTTTCACATCGGCTTTGCCACCGCACAGGCGAGTCGAGGAGAAGATCGCGTCGACTTGTTCCATGGTCAGGTGCTGGATCGGGTTGTCCTTGTGCACGAACACGGCCAGGGCATCCACGGCAACCGGGATAGCGGTTGGCTTGTAGCCGTACTTCTGCTCGAAGGCCGCCAGTTCGGTGTCCTTCATCTTGCGGCTCATCGGGCCCAGGTTGGAGGTGCCTTCAGTCAGCGCAGGTGGCGCGGTGGCGGAGCCGGCAGCTTGAATCTGGATGTTGACGTTCGGGTATTCCTTTTTGTAACCCTCGGCCCACAGGGTCATCAGGTTGGCCAGGGTATCGGAACCGACGCTGGACAAGTTGCCCGACACACCAGTGGTCTTGACGTAAGCCGGGATTGCCGGATCAACACCTGCGGCCACCGCGTTGGCGGTCGCAACGCCAGCAGCGACAAAAGTCATTGCCGCCATCAAACGTTTCAGTTTCATGCCTTGCTCCTAGCAGATAGGGATAGTTGGATCGGGGCCAAGTATCGAGAGGCCGTGTGAACACTCTATGTCTGAAATATGACAATTGGATGAAAGGCCAGCATTGGGCGAGCATTCGCAGTTAAGAAGAAAACGGTTGGAAATACAGGCTGGAGCGGCGATATGAACGTAATGAGGCTCTGGTTTAAAAACTCTCTGCAATTGCTGATCGGAGATTTCCCACAGCTATTTAGGGTTGTGGCTCGGAACCAGCCTTACTAACCTCCCCGCGCCGCTGCAAATTCAGCGGTCGGGACTGCAGTTAAAACCTGACCCCTTCACGGCGCGCCTCAGGTTGACAAAACAAAAGCAAAGAATAGTCTTGTCAACCTAAGGAGACCTCACATGATCAATGACCGAATTCGCCGCGCAAGGTTATTGCGTGGCATGTCGCTGGAAGCACTGGCACTGCGTCTCGGCGACATAACCAAGCAAGGCCTGAGCAAATATGAAAAAGGGTTGAGCACCCCAAACTCTCAGCGCCTTCTGCAGTTGGCAAAAGCACTGGAGGTAAGCCCCGAGTATTTTTTTCGTACTCAGGCACTGCCACTCGCACCGTTGGAGTTCCGCAAGCTTGCGAAGATGCCTAAATATCGTCAGGTCCAGGTGGAGGAACAGATTCGAGAGCACCTGGAACGCTATATATCCCTTGAGGAGTGTTTCGATCCACAAGATATCAAGACTGCCGAAACCCCAGCCCAAATGCTCCCGGTCTCCTCCATAGAGGAAGCGGAACGAGCGGCGGATGAGCTCCGTAAGTATTGGGATATAGGTGAAGATCCTATTGCTCATCTGACTGAACAGTTGGAAGAGCACGGCATTAAAGTGGTGATGCTGGATGGGCCGGACGATTTCGATGGCGCTTGCGCAGCCACCCATGACGGCGAACATGTGTTGATCGCTTTAAATGCTCAGAGAGCAGGTGAACGTATTCGCTTCACCGCTGCTCATGAATTGGGTCACTGGGTGATGAAATTGCCTGATGATATGCCCGAGCGCGATAAAGAAAACTGCTGTCACCGCTTCGCAGGAGCGTTCCTTTATCCCTCTAAAAGCGTTACCGGAGATTTTGGGAATCACCAACGCTCCCGTGTCCACCCTAGAGAACTACTGATTGCTAAGCGCCAATATGGGCTCTCAATGCATGCGGCGCTCCGTCGATTGAAGGACCTCAAACTGTTAGGGGAAAGCGGCTACAAGTCCCTGACCATTCAATTCAGTAGCAATGGCTGGCGCAAAGCAGAACCTGAGCCGTTACCTTGCAAACCACCTCAGCGCTTTGAGTCACTCGTTTTCTGGGGGTTAGCGGAAAGCCTTATCACCCAATCACGAGCGGCCGAGTTACTGCGGCGTCCTGTGAGGGCTCTAGACCCCAATTTTCTAGGCTCACTGGAGAGTGCATGAGCCTGATCTATATCAGCGATACCAACATCTGGATTGATTTCAGGAACGCTGGATTGCTGGAGCATATGTTCAGGCTGCCATTTACCCTCTGCTGCACCGATTTCGTCATGCATGAGCTTGAGGATTTCCCTCATGAGGAACTGCTCGCCCAAGGGCTGGTTGTCGAATCATTTGATGAGGGAGGCGTGCAAAAACTCTTAGGACTTAAGGTCGAACACAACAACAGTTCCTTGGCCGACGTTTCTTGCTACCTGCTGGCACAAACAACCGGAAGACCCTTACTCACTGGCGATGGGAAGCTACGTCGCCAGGCAATTCGAGATGGACTGCAGGTACACGGCGCACTTTGGCTACTCGACCTCATGGTCGAACATCGAGTACTCAATGCTATTGGCGCAGCAACGGCACTCGAACGGATGCTGGCAGGCGGCGCCCGCTTGCCAGCATCAGAATGTCAAATACGGATCTCTGGCTGGAAAGTCATATGAAACTCAACTCGGATATTGAATATCCATCCAGCACTTATAAAAATTACCCTGTCCATCTGGCAAAGTAGAAAATTCAGCCTCTACAGCCTGCTCCTGAACTGATATTACCGTCCGCGCTTCCACAGATACCCACCCACCACCATCCCCATCACACACAGGACAGCCACGTAGTAAGCCGGGCCCATCGGGCTTTCCTTCATCAGCAGCGACACCGCCAGCGGCGTCAGCCCGCCGAACACGGCGTAGGCCACGTTGTAGGAAAACGACAGACCACTGAAGCGCACCACGGGCGGGAAGGCTTTCACCATCACGTAAGGCACCACGCCAATGGTGCCGACGAACAGGCCGGTCAAGGCGTACAGCGGGAACAGCCAGTCCGGGTGGGTCATGAGGCTGTGGTACAGCGTCCAGGAAGTCGCCAGCAGCAATGCGCAACCGCTTACCAGTACACGCCCGGCACCAAAACGGTCAGCCAGGGCGCCGGAGGCAATGCAGCCAAGGCTCAACGTCACGATGGCCAGGCTATTGGCCTGCAGCGCAACAGTCGGGCTGAAGTGGTAGATGGTCTGCAGCACGGTCGGGGTCATCAGGATGACCACCACGACGCCGGCCGACAGCAGCCAGGTCAGCAGCATCGACAACACGATGGCACCGCGGTGGTCACGTAATACGGCACGCAATGGCAGCTCGGCGGCCAAGGTCTTGCGTTGCTGCATCTCGGCGAAGATCGGCGTTTCATGCAACCAGCGGCGCAGGTACACCGACAGCAGGCCGAACACGCCACCGAGCAGGAACGGAATGCGCCAGGCGTAATCCGAGACCTGCTCCGGGCTGTAAATAGTGTTGATGGCAGTGGCCACCAGCGAGCCCAGCAGGATCCCGGCGGTCAGGCCGCTGGTCAGGGTGCCGCAGGCGTAGCCGATATGGCGCGGCGGTACGTGCTCGGAGACGAACACCCAGGCGCCGGGGACTTCACCGCCAATCGCTGCGCCCTGGATGATGCGCATCAACAGCAACAGGACCGGTGCCCACAGGCCGATCTGCGCGTAGGTCGGCAGCAGGCCCATGATCAGGGTCGGCACGGCCATCATGAAGATGCTCAGGGTGAACATTTTCTTGCGGCCCAGCAGGTCACCGAAGTGCGCCATGATGATGCCGCCCAGCGGGCGTGCCAGGTAACCGGCGGCGAAGATGCCGAAGGTCTGCATCATGCGCAGCCATTCGGGCATATCGACAGGGAAGAACAGTTTTCCGACCACGGTGGCGAAAAACACGAAAATGATGAAGTCATAAAACTCCAGCGCCCCGCCCAAGGCAGACAGCGACAGGGTTTTGTAGTCGTTGCGGGTCAGCGGGCGCGACGGTTGCGCACTGCTTGCAGGCACGGAGGACATGGCAAGGCTTCTCTTATAGTAGTCAGCTTGGTAAGGACGACACGCCCGGGACCAGCGGCGGTCTGGCAAGATAGCAAATCGCTTGTAAAAGCACAGCGCCAGGAGAACAGTTGCGCGCAAAAGCCGCGATACAGCAGCTATTTACCGACCAAATGAGCGCCGGGAGGTCGTCGTGGCGCCAGGGTCTCGATATACTCGGCCCTTGCAAGCGCAAGAACCCCAGGCTTGAGGGGCTGCTGCGCCAAAACGTCGTTGGGTGCCATCCAGCCGATTTGGCAGAGTTTCCCTTTAGTACGCCTTACGAGAAACGTATCGAACGGAGTATGTTTGTGCTGAAACGTTTTTCTAATAGTCGGCTATCCACCTTGCTCCACCTATAAAAGCGTCACGGGTCAGAGGCCCCCCGGCATGATCGAACTCGAACAAGAAGATCCTATCCCGCAAGGCGATCTCGCCCTGCAAATCACCGCGCTCCCGCGTGAAACCAACGGTTTTGGCGATATCTTCGGCGGCTGGCTGGTCGCGCAGATGGACCTCGCCGGTACCGCCATGGCCAGCAAGGTCGCAGGCGGGCGTGTGGCCACCGTGGCCATTGACCGCATGGCGTTCCTGGTGCCGGTGGCAGTGGGCGCGCAACTGTCCTTCTATACCCAGGCCCTGGAAATCGGCCGCAGCTCGATCCAGATGATGGTCGAAGTGTGGAGCGACGACCCGCTGTCCAGCGAATGGCGCAAGGTCACCGAGGCGGTGTTTGTATTTGTCGCTATCGATGGCAGCGGCCGCACACGCTCGGTGCCATCGCGCGCGCGTTAAACCTCGCGGGGTTTTGACGGTCAATTGCCCCATTGCCTGCCATTGAGAGTGCCTGCTATGCCTACGCCCCACGTTGAGACCGTGAAAGTCGACGAACTGGACTGCTGGCGCATCCGCCATAACGGCGCCGAGCTGATGATCGCCCAGCAGGGCGCGCATATCTTCAGTTACGGCCGCGAAGGCGAGCAGCCGCTGATCTGGCCGAATCCTGAGGCGGTGTTCAAGAAGGGCAAGGGCATTCGTACCGGCGTCCCGGTGTGCTGGCCCTGGTTTGGGGTGTTCGACCGCAACCCGCCCAGCGTAAAGGCGATGCGCCAAAGTGATCAGCCTGCGGGCGCTCACGGTTTCGTGCGTACCGCGACCTGGGCATTGGCCGGCACCTCCCTTGAAGGTGAAGCGCTGCGGGTGGACCTGAAGCTACCGGTTCCTGCAGGCGGCTTCCCCGGCTGGCCCCATCAGGTCGACCTGAGCCTGAGCCTGCTGCTGGACGACCAACTGCACATCCGCCTGACCAGCCACAACCGTGGCGACGACACAGTCACGCTCAGCCAGGCGCTGCACACCTACTTCGCCGTGAGCGACGTACGCAACGTGCAGGTCGAAGGCCTGGACGGCTCGGCGTACATCGATACCGCCGATGGCTGGAGCGAGAAAACCCAGTCCGGCCTGCTGCACTTCACTGCCGAGACCGACCGCATCTACCTCGATACGCCCCCGTCGCTAAGCATCCTCGATCAGGACTGGCAGCGTCGCATCCAGCTCACCAGCCAAGGCTCGAAATCCACCGTGATCTGGAACCCCTGGACCGAACGCGCCAAGGCTTTCGACGACATGGCCGATGATGGCTGGCAGGGCATGCTGTGCATCGAGACGGCGAATGTGCTGGATGATGTGGTGACGCTGGCGCCGGGTGAAAGCCACACGCTGGGTGTGAGCATCACCGGTGTTACCCGGTAGATGGAGTTCCAAATGTGGGAGGGGGCTTGCCCCCGATAGCGGTGAATCAGACACCAAAGACAGTTACTGGCACCCTGCTATCGGGGGCAAGCCCCCTCCCACATTGGGTTCAGCGTAAGCTTATAGATCGGATTCCTTTACCACCCGCACCTTGCCCGCATCCAGCGCGTAGGCGGCGTCGGCCAAATCGTTGTTCACCGTCTCCACCTTCAACGTGCCGGTCACCCACAGCGGCGTGTAGATATCATCCAGTTTCAAACCCTTGGGATAACGCACCAGCACCAACTGGTTAGGCGGCGGTGGCGGCACGTGGATGCAGGCGCCCGGGTAGGGCACCAGGAAGAACAGGGTACTGCGGCCTTTGGCGTCGGTTTCCAGAGGCACCGGGTAGCCGCCGATCCGGATGTTCTTGCCATTCATGGCGGCCACGGTCTTGGTCGAATACATCACCGCCGGCAAGCCTTTGCTCTGCTTCAGGCCACCTTTGTCGGTGAACGTGCCTTGGGCTTCGGGGGAGTTGTGATCAATCTCGGGCATGGCCTCGAGGGCCTTCTGGTCCGACAGCGGCATCAGGTCGAGCCAGTCGGTTTCCGGCAGTTCGCCGGCGTGGGCCAGGCCAGAGCCCAGCAGAAGGAGAGTCAACAGGAGACGGCGCATGGAAAGGCTCGGCAAGTACAAGTGGCGAGCATTCTAGCCCTCTGCGCCTGCGCAGCGCAGAGGACTTTGTCGGCTGATTACTTCTTTTTGATCAGGCCGTAGATCACCAGCAGGATGATTGCGCCGACCAGTGCGCCGATAAAGCCTGCGCCTTGACCCGCCTGGTAGATGCCCAGCGCCTGGCCACCGTAGGTCGCGGCCAGGGAGCCGGCGATACCCAGCAGGATGGTCATGATCCAGCCCATGCTGTCGTCGCCGGGCTTGAGGAAACGCGCCAGCAGGCCGACGATCAAGCCGATAAAGATGGTTCCGATGATACCCATGGCATTTCCCTCTGAATGAAGTGAGCTATGCCAAAGCCTAGACAGGCTTTGGCATCCTGCAATCAGAGGACGGCGATAACCGAATGGTTCCCGCCGATCCCCGGGTTATTGCTCGGCGATCAGCGCTTCGACCTTGAGGATCTGCGCTTGCAGCGTTGCGCGGTCCTTGCAGCGCAGGTTGGCGTGGCCGACCTTGCGCCCGGCCTTGAAGGCCTTGCCGTAGTGATGCAGGTGGCAGTCTTCGATGGCGATCACGCGCTCCACCGGCGGTACCACGCCGATAAAGTTGAGCATCGCGCTCTCACCGACCTTGGCCGTGGAGCCCAATGGCAAGCCCGCGACAGCGCGCAGGTGGTTTTCGAACTGGCTGCACTCGGCGCCTTCGGTTGTCCAGTGCCCGGAGTTATGCACACGCGGGGCGATTTCGTTGGCCTTGAGGCCGCCGTCGACTTCAAAGAACTCGAACGCCATCACACCGACGTAATCCAGCTGCTTGAGCACGCGGCTGGAATAGTCTTCGGCCAGGGCCTGCAACGGGTGATCGGTGCTGGCCACGGACAGCTTGAGGATGCCGCTGTCGTGGGTGTTGTGCACCAACGGGTAGAAGCGGGTCTCACCATCCCGGGCGCGTACGGCGATCAACGAGACTTCGCCGGTGAACGGCACGAAGCCTTCAAGCAAGCAGGCCACGCTGCCCAGTTCGGCGAAAGTGCCGACCACATCGGCGGCGGTGCGCAGGACTTTCTGGCCCTTGCCGTCGTAGCCCAGGGTGCGGGTTTTCAGCACGGCCGGCAGGCCGATGCTGGCGACGGCGGCGTCCAGGTCCGCCTGGGACTGGATATCGGCGAAGGCTGGGGTCGGAATGCCCAGGTCCTTGAACATGCTTTTCTCGAACCAGCGGTCACGGGCAATGCGCAAGGCTTCGGCGCTCGGGTACACCGGTACGAACTGCGACAGGAAGGCCACGGTTTCGGCCGGTACGCTTTCAAACTCGAACGTCACCAAATCGACTTCGTCGGCCAGTTGGCGCAGGTGGTCCGGGTCGCTGTAGTCAGCGCGCAGGTGTTCACCCAAGGCTGCCGCACAGGCGTCCGGCGCCGGATCCAGGAAAGCGAAGTTCATCCCCAGCGGGGTGCCCGCCAAGGCCAGCATACGGCCCAGTTGGCCGCCACCGATTACACCGATTTTCATCGTCAACACCCTCAGGCGATACGTGGGTCTGGATTGTCCAGCACGCTGTCTGTCTGCTCGGCACGGAATTTCTTCAGCACCGCGTGGAACTGCGGGTGCTTGGCGCCCAGGATACTGGCGGACAGCAAGGCGGCGTTGATGGCACCGGCCTTGCCGATCGCCAGGGTGGCCACCGGGATACCGGCCGGCATCTGCACGATGGACAACAGCGAATCCACGCCCGAGAGCATTGCCGACTGCACCGGTACGCCAAGCACCGGCAGGTGGGTCTTGGCCGCACACATGCCCGGCAGGTGTGCGGCACCACCGGCACCGGCAATGATCACCTCGATGCCACGGGATTCTGCTTCATCGGCATACTGGAACAGCAAATCCGGGGTGCGGTGGGCAGAGACCACTTTCACTTCATACGGAATGCCGAGTTTTTCCAGCATATCGGCGGTGTGGCTAAGGGTGGACCAATCGGACTTGGAGCCCATGATCACGCCAACCAATGCACTCATCGTCGTGCCTCTTCTCTCTGGGCGCCCGCAGGCGCGTCAAAAAACAACAAGCCACGCGGGAAATCCGGCGTGGCTTGTTGTACGAAATGTGGCCGGTTGGACCGGCCGAAGGCCGCGCAGTATACCGTAATAATCCAGATAAACAGCCCCTGGAATGACCATCTGTCTAGCGGGGCAAAGTGGCGGTTTTATTGACCCTGTAGGAGCGAGCTTGCTCGCGAAGATCGCCAACGATGACGCGGGCGTTCTGAATGGATACGGCGCTCTCAGGTTTTTCGCGAGCAAGCTCACTCCTACAGGGATCGCATTCAGGTACTTTGCGCCGCGCCACCTTCCAACTTGCGCCACAACAACCGCACATTCGCCTTGCGCACCAGCGCGCAGCGATACAGACGAATTTCCAGCGGCACGTGCCATTGCGGCCCGCCGCAGACCACCAATTCACCGCGGGCCAGTTCGGCACGCACGCTCAGTTGCGGCACCCAGGCGATGCCCAGGCCTTCCAGGGCCATGCTTTTGAGGCTGTCGGCCATGGCGGTTTCGTACACCGTGGTAAAGCGCAGCGCGCGCTGGCGCAGCAACAGGTGCACGGAACGGCCGAGGAACGCCCCGGCGCTGTAGGCCAGCAGCGGCACACTGCCCTCTCCTTCGAGGTCGAACAGCGGCTTGCCGTCGGCGTCGGCCGCGCATACCGGGAGCATTTCGGTGTTGCCCAGGTGCAGTGAGGGGAAGATTTCGGCGTCCATTTGCATCGCCGCATCCGGGTCGTAGAACGCCAGCATCAGGTCGCAGCCGCCTTCACGCAGGGCATGCACCGCATCGCCGACGTTGGTGGCCACCAGTCGTGTGGCGATGTTCAGGCCGTCGTTGCGCAGTTGTGCGATCCAGCGCGGGAAGAAACCCAACGCCAGGGAGTGGGCAGCGGCCACTTGCATGACTTCGCCCTGCCCGCCTTCCAGGTGATGCAAATGGCGCAGCACTTCGCCGAGCTGCTCGACCACGGTACGCGCGGTGACCAGGAACAACTGCCCCGCCGCCGTCAGCTCAACCGGCGTGCGCGAGCGGTTGACCAGGGTCAGGCCCAATGCGGCCTCAAGGCTGCGGATACGTCGGCTGAACGCCGGCTGGGTGACAAAGCGCCGCTCCGCCGCCTGGGAAAAGCTGCGAGTCGCCGCCAGGGCGCTGAAGTCTTCCAGCCATTTGCTCTCAAGGTTCATCACTGCCTCCCACGGATACGCACCATTTTGGCACACACGCCCGCCATGATAGCCGGGTCACACTCACATTATGCCGTTTATGCATAGGCCAGTGTTTAACAGCATTGGCCCAAAATTTCCTACAGGCCTAGCATTCGCAGCGTTCCGGCCTGTTCCGGGTCCATATCGAGATGATTTCCGTCATGTCCTCCGCTGCATCATTCCGCACAGAAAAAGACCTGCTTGGCGTACTCGAAGTACCTGCCCAAGCGTATTACGGCATCCAGACCCTGCGAGCGGTGAATAACTTCCGCCTCTCGGGCGTTCCGATTTCGCATTACCCGAAATTGGTGGTCGGCCTGGCAATGGTCAAGCAAGCGGCGGCTGACGCCAACCGCGAGTTGGGCCAGCTCAGCGAAGCCAAGCACGCTGCCATCAGCGAAGCCTGTGCCCGCCTGATCCGCGGCGATTTCCACGAAGAGTTCGTGGTGGACATGATTCAAGGCGGCGCCGGCACTTCAACCAACATGAATGCCAACGAAGTCATCGCCAACATCGCGTTGGAGGCCATGGGCCACAACAAGGGCGAATACCAGTACCTGCACCCCAACAACGACGTGAACATGGCGCAGTCGACCAACGACGCCTACCCGACCGCGATCCGCCTGGGCCTGCTGTTGGGCCACGACGCGCTGCTGGCCAGTCTCGACAGCCTGATCCAGGCATTCGCCGCCAAGGGCGTCGAATTCAGCCACGTGCTGAAAATGGGCCGCACCCAATTGCAAGACGCCGTGCCGATGACCCTCGGCCAGGAATTCCGTGCGTTCGCCACTACCCTCGGTGAAGACCTGGCCCGCCTGAAAACCCTGGCGCCAGAGCTGCTCACCGAAGTGAACCTGGGCGGTACCGCCATCGGCACCGGCATCAACGCCGACCCACGCTACCAGGCCCTGGCCGTACAACGCCTGGCCGTTATCAGCGGCCAGCCAGTGGTCCCGGCTGCCGACCTGATCGAAGCCACCTCCGACATGGGCGCCTTCGTGCTGTTCTCCGGCATGCTCAAGCGTACCGCCGTGAAACTGTCGAAGATCTGCAACGACCTGCGCCTGCTGTCCAGCGGCCCACGTACCGGCATCAACGAGATCAACCTGCCGGCGCGCCAGCCAGGCAGCTCGATCATGCCCGGCAAGGTCAACCCGGTGATCCCGGAAGCGGTCAACCAGGTCGCGTTCCAAGTCATCGGCAACGACCTGGCCCTGACCATGGCGGCCGAAGGCGGCCAGCTGCAACTGAACGTGATGGAGCCGCTGATCGCCTTCAAGATCTTCGACTCGATCCGCCTGCTGCAACGCGCCATGGACATGCTGCGCGAGCACTGCATCGTCGGCATCACCGCCAACGAAGCCCGCTGCCGCGAACTGGTGGAACACTCCATCGGCCTGGTCACCGCGCTGAACCCGTACATCGGCTATGAAAACGCCACCCGCATTGCGCGTATCGCCCTCGAAAGCGGCCGCGGCGTGCTGGAACTGGTGCGCGAAGAAGGCTTGCTCGACGACGCCATGCTCGACGACATCCTGCGCCCCGAAAACATGATTGCCCCACGCCTGGTCCCGTTGAAGGCCTAAGCGTTTGTTGCACCGCTCACCAGGTTGAGGGACTAGACACCTCTCACCTTTTGAGGGCCTGAAGGCTCGTTCTTCAGGCCCTTTTTTTTGCCTCAAGGTTGTGAAATGACGCCCATAAAAAATCCAATATCGCCCTGCAAACCCTCCTTGCCTGTAACAGCTTGGCTGAAACCTTTAATCAGCCCGAGCAGACGGATCACGTTCGCCTAGGTATAGTGCCGCCCCTCTTCGCGTCTGCGGCCGTCGGTAACGAGCCCGGATACACGCGATAGCGCATGAATAACAACACCCGCAAAAGGATTGGGGTCGAACCGTCGCGCACTGCCTGGTGCTATGCGAGGGGTAGGACCGTCCTGCGTTTGCCATTAGAAAAATCAGCGAGGAACACTCCATGCTCGAAGTCATCAACGACTTCCTCTCAGGGAAAGTACTGATCGTGCTCATTGTCGGGCTCGGCGGTTATTTCACGATCCGCTCGCGTTTCGTTCAATTGCGTCACTTTTTCCACATGTTTTCGGTGTTTCGCGACAGCCTGAAAAACAGCTCCGACCAACTCAGCTCGTTCCAGGCGCTGATGCTC
Organism: Pseudomonas sp. GW821-FHT09D08; assembly: GCF_059416305.1. Taxonomy (NCBI): domain Bacteria; kingdom Pseudomonadati; phylum Pseudomonadota; class Gammaproteobacteria; order Pseudomonadales; family Pseudomonadaceae; genus Pseudomonas; species Pseudomonas sp. GW821-FHT09D08. Next base: position 220,612 of record NZ_JBWKOX010000004.1, on the reverse strand, counting down.
AGCCTGGCCGGGCGTGTCGGTGCCGGTAACATCGCGGGTGTCGGCATTGCCGTGACCCTGGGCGGCCCGGGTGCCGTGTTCTGGATGTGGGTCACCGCGCTGGTGGGCATGTCTTCGAGCTTTATCGAGTGCTCCCTCGGCCAGTTGTACAAGCGCACTGACGCGGAAGGCACCTACCGTGGCGGCCCGGCCTATTACATCCAGCACGGCCTGCACAAGCGCTGGCTGGGGATGGTCATGGCGTTCCTGCTGCTGGTGACCTTCGGCTTTGCCTTCAACGGCCTGCAAGCCCACGCCGTGACCCACTCGCTGAACAACGCGTTTGGCCTGGACACCACCTACACCGGCCTGGCCCTGGCGGTATTGCTGGGCCTGGTGTTCATCGGCGGGATCAAGCGCATCGCCTCGATCGCCGACCTGCTGGTACCGGTCAAGACCCTGGTCTACATCGCCGTGACCCTGTATGTGATCGTGCTGCAATTCGACCACGTACCGGCCATGCTCGCGACCATCGTCAAAAGCGCCTTCGGCCTCGACCAAGCCTTCGGCGGCCTGGTGGGCAGCGCAATCATCATGGGTGTGAAACGCGGCGTGTTCGCCAACGAAGCCGGCCTGGGCAGTGCGCCCAACGTAGCGGCCGTCGCTTCGGTAGAACACCCGATCGCCCAAGGCGTTGTCCAGGCGTTCAGCGTGTTCCTCGACACCTTCGTGATCTGCACCTGCACCGCGCTGCTGATCCTGCTCTCCGGTTTCTACACCCCAGGCTTCGAAGGCGACGGCATTGCCCTGACCCAGAACTCCCTGGCCGCTGTGGTGGGTGACTGGGGCCGCATGTTTATCTCGGTGGCCCTGGCGTTGTTCGTGTTTACCTCGATCATGTACAACTACTACCTGGGCGAGAGCAACCTGCGCTTCCTGGTGGGCAACAACCGCAAGGTGCTGATGGGTTATCGCGCGCTGGTGCTGGTGCTGATTTTCTGGGGTTCGATCGAGAACCTGAGCACCGTGTTCGCCTTCGCCGACATCACCATGACCATGCTGGCCTTCGTCAACCTGTTCGCCCTGGCGTTCCTGTTCAAGATCGCCATGCGCATCCTGAACGACTACGACAACCAGCGCGCGGCAGGCATCAAGACCCCGGTGTTCGACTCCAGCCAGTTCCCAGACCTGGACCTGGACCGCAAGGCCTGGCCGGCCAACCCGGCAAAACCGGACGTTGCCGCATCGGCAGAACTGAACGCTCAAGTGCAACGCTGAGCGTAGACAGATGACACGCCGCCCGGCCTTGGGCATGCTCGGGGCCCGGCGGCGTTTTTCGTTCAGGAGAATCTTCGATGTCCCCAGCCAATAATCTCATGGTGCTCTACACCGGTGGCACCATCGGCATGCAGGCCAGCGCCAATGGCCTGGCCCCCGCATCCGGTTTTGAAGCGCGCATGCGCGAACAGCTCGCCAACGTGTCGGTACCCGCCTGGCGCTTCCGGGAAATGTCCCCGCTGATCGACAGCGCCAACATGACCCCCGCCTACTGGCAGCGCCTGCGCACCGCCGTGGTCGAGGCCGTGGATGACGGTTGCGATGCCGTGCTGATCCTGCACGGCACCGACACCCTGGCCTACAGCGCGGCGGCGATGAGCTTCCAGCTGTTGGGCTTGCCGGCGCCGGTGGTGTTCACCGGCTCGATGTTGCCTGCCGGCGTACCCGACAGCGATGCCTGGGAAAACGTCAGCGGAGCCCTGCTGGCGTTGGGCGAGGGCCTGGCGCCCGGCGTGCACCTGTACTTCCACGGCGCGCTGATGGCCCCGACCCGCTGCGCGAAGATCCGCAGCTTTGGTCGCCATCCGTTCGCCGCGCTGCAGCGCAACGGCGGTGTGGCCAAGGCCGAAGCGCTGCCCGCCGCGCTGGATTACCGCCAACCGAAGGCCCTGGCCAATGTCGGTGTATTGCCGCTGGTACCGGGCATCGCCGCAGCACCATTGGACGCATTGCTCGGCAGCGGCATCCAGGCACTGGTGCTGGAATGCTTCGGCAGCGGCACCGGGCCCAGCGATAACCCTGAGTTTCTTGCCAGCCTCCAGCGCGCCGAAGAAAACGGCATCGTGGTCGTGGCAATCACCCAATGCCATGAAGGCGGCGTGGAACTGGATGTGTACGAAGCCGGCAGCCGCCTGCGCGGCGTGGGCGTGTTGTCAGGTGGCGGCATGACCCGTGAAGCGGTATTCGGCAAGCTCAACGCGTTGCTCGGGGCCGGGCTGTCCATCGCCGAAGTCCGGCGACTGGTAGAGCTGGACCTGTGCGGCGAACTGAGCTGATCCCACCGCCGCACTGTAGATAGTCACCCCCTTCCCTGGCTGGCCGGCCCCTAGCATGGAACACCCGAGCGAACACCTCGGGCCGTTCCCATCAACCGGCAAGACAGGGATGCCCCATGACCACGCCCATCTCAATCGCTTCACAACAGCCACTGGAATTGCTCACCCAACTGTTAACAGGCCCGTCGTTCAGGGAAGTGGCGGCGGTGTTGTTGCGCCAGGCACTGCAGGCCCGCTACCCCACACTGGAAATCGACCCCGATATCTGCCTGATCGGCACCCCCGGCTGGAAGATCATCGACGAACAGGCCTGCGCCACTACCACCGCCTACCGCACACTGAGCGACAGCCTGACCGATCAGGCCGTGCTCGGCGAACCGACCCTGTACATCGAAGGCGAACACTTCCTGACCCAGCAACCGCTCACCGAGCCGCCAACCCATTTGCCGGTGCGCATCGGTGACATCGCCCATCTGCTCAATACCCTGGCCCCCGTCATGCTGGCGGCCTGGCAGGAGCAACAGCTGGCGTTCTGGAATAAAAGCAACGGCAGCGGCCCCCATTGGCATCAGCTGTCCAACTCATTGCGCGGGGTGTGGAATGTCCGGCAGGCACCGGGCTGGAACGAAAGCGACTGCGCCATGGCACGCCAGTTGTTTCACGCGCCCACCTACGATGTGCGACGGCTCAACGACCCATACACCAGCCACGCCTACCTGCTCGATATCGATCAGGTCGACGGCGCGCAGGTGACCCACCTCAACCGGCTCGCGCTGTCGGTCCTGATCGGCAGGCAGGCCGGGCGAGACGTCATCCTCACCCACTCGCTGCTCAAGGGCTATGAGAAGTTCACGTCCCTGGCACAGCTGGGCCAAAGCCTGCCCGCCCGCCTGGACACCTCGGCACCCCGCACACAGTTGCAATGGCGCCTGTTCGAACCTGACGGCAATTTTTTCGATCACCAGGCCTGCAGCCTGATTGCCTTGCAGGTCGAGGCCATCGGCAGCCTGGACTTCTCCGGCGTGCGCCACCCGGACACGGCGCCACCACCCGGTGCCACCGAGTTGGCCACCGGCCCCGGCCGCGAGTGGTACCAGCAGGCGCTGCCGGGCTGGCTGCAAGAGGCGTCGACGTCCGACCTGAACTTCTATGCGCGGCATCTCAAGGACCTCGCGTCCCTGAACAGCAGCACCGGCGGCAAGTCGTATCAGGACGATATCCCGCCCATCGAGCAGTACGCGCTCAATCACCTCAAGGCGGAAATCCTCAAGGACCATCCGCAAGCCGGTGCCCTGGCCTTGGATACGCTCACCCTGAAAGTCCAGCAGCCGGTGGTGTGGGGGACTTTCACGGTGCCCGGCATGACCGAGACCACCACCTTCAACCTCGCCGAACTGGCGCTGCACAACCTGATCGCCATCCCGGTCGGCAACAAGACCTTGCAGCTGCATAACGGCCAAAATCTGCCGGACTGGCTGACCGTCGAGTACATCGAGAGCCTCATTTCCCGGGTGGACATCGGCCGGAACTACCCGGCGCTGATCAAAAGCAAGCTGCTGGAAATCCCTCGCGAGGCCTCATCGCGAAAGAACCTCTACATCCAGCACCTGCGCATCCAGCTGCCGTTGCTGGCCCTGCAGGGCAAGATTCAGCAACAGGATGGCATCGATGACCGCGGCTATCGATACGTCGCCGCCCTGATGCAAGCCGAGGCCTCGGATCACACGGTAGACGGGCAGACCATCGTCATGCGGCCTCTGGCGTTCATCCCGCAACGGCGGGACGACGCCACTGCCGATGAGGTCGAAAACATGTACGTCATCGGCCCGCAAGATCCCGCCACCGGCCCCTGCCTGCTCTATCGACCGCTGTTCACGCCGGCCCTGGTGCAATACCCGTCCCCGGCCAACCTGATGTACGCCATTGCACAGTCCCCCGACCTGCGCCGTTCGGTGCTGGCCTGGTTGCCGGACAGCGCGCGCGATGCTTACGCCAACTATGTGTTCCCGGGAGAATTGCCTTCTCCCTGGGCCGTCGCCGATTTTCTGGTGGACGCCTCGACACTGGAAACCATGAGCGGCCCCATCGGCCTGGGCAAAGACCCACTCAAGGGTGACCTGCTCGCCGGGCTGTTTGAAGCCAACGCCCAGGCCCTGGTCAAGCTGGCAGACCGCCAGTCGACCTCCAATACCGAGAACCGCTGGGCGACCCTCAAGCAAACAGGCTGGACGCTCCTCAATGCCGCGCTGCCCTTTACCAGCCCCAGCGTGGCGACAGGCCTGTGGATCTGGCAGATCGTCGATCAGTTGCAACAGTTTGTCGGGGCCACGGAGCAGGATGACACCGCGGTCCAATGGACCACTTTCACCGACGTGCTGCTGAACCTGTCGATGGCGATTACCCTGCATATCAGCACGCGCCTGCGTCCCCGCGGCGCTCGGCCCGAGAGGGAATCCAGGCCGGCCGAGCCCTCGGCAGGTCAGCGGGTCGAGATCAAACAGCTGGGCGCCATCGCCGGCAATGAAAGCCCACCGGGTCACACTCCACTGCTGCATACCAGCGGCGCGCTCAATCGGTCGGCCGCCACCCTGGGGCGGGTGCTGGATCGTTTCAAAGTCAGCCAGCCTGGCGCAGCGAGCAGCGTCGACACCCGCCCGGGGCCCACCCGCCACCTGACCCGCGTCGCCGAGCGTTTCTACGCACAGGTCGGCGAGCGCTGGTTTGAAGTGAGCGCGGACGACGAGGGCAACGTGGTCATCATCGACCCTCGGCAGCCGGATCGAACCGGACCGCCGCTGATTCACAACGCCGCCGGCCAATGGTTCGTCGACACCCGCCTGCGCCTGCGCGGCGGCGGCCCCAAGCGCATGCTCAACAGAGCCGAAGCGGAAGCGACCCTCAAGGCCGCCGAAGTACGGGCCAAGCTCGAGGCCTTCGAAAACGCCAAGAAGACCGCACAAAGAGCACTGCAACAGGCCCGCCAGGCCATGACCGACGTCTCCGGTAACGCTGCAGAAGTCAAACGCCAGCACTACATGGACACCCTCGACCAGCAAAGCGCGGATTACGAAGCGGCACTGCAACACCTCAAGACCCTGAGTGTGTTCACCCCGGTCCCCGACTATCAGCAAAAAGCCCTGGGTTATATAAGAGCGCAACTGGAGCTTACCGAAGCCGCGATCAGGGAGGCCCAGACCACCTTCACCCCCCAGCTCAGGGTCGTGCTTGACCAGCTCGAACACCCCGACACCCGGCACCCGACGCGGTACGTCGAAGACGCGCGACAAATGACCGAGATGAGTGAAGACATGATCACGCGCCTGGACTACACCCATGCGCGCTTCACTCAACTCAAGGCCCTGGCCAAGGAGGGCGTGCAGTTGATCCAGAGCGCCAGGAAAAAACTGCCGGCCTACACCAGTATCGACCTCAAGGCCCTGCAGATAACCCTGGCGCGCAGGTTGTGCCTGCCGGAGGACAGCGCGACCCGTGCACCCCAGGCCTGGGCCAGCCTCAATGAGATTGTCGACAACGCCGATCTGTCGGTCCAGGCCCTGCGCGACACCCTCAACGAACGCAGCGAGGCGCGGCTGGACGAACGCATTGAATCCCTGAGCAGCCTGATCGAACAATTCAAGGTCCTTGACGAACGCCTGGAGGACTTCTCCCAGGAGTTTTCCAGCCTGACCCACCTCTCCCCGCTGGAACGCCTGCGCAAACAGGTCAAGGATTTCTCCAGGCAGGCCTTGACCCATCTGTCCCAGCTGCACGCTGAGCGGGACATCCTGCGCAACCGACCCACCCCTCCACCGACGCCCCCCAAGCCCTTGAAGAAATTCATCCATACCCGTTACAACGGCGTGATGATCGGCGAGCCCCGCCTGACGGCGGTCGGCCTTGAAACCGACCTGGTGGATATCAAGTCACCGCTGACCCGGCAGGTCATTGCCACCTTCCATGAGAAAAGCCCCAACGTCTGGGTGCAACGGCTGAGCCCTGCACACACCGAGCAGGCGGTGCCCGAGCTTCAGTCCAGCCTCGGACAGGGCCGCACGCTGCTGGACGGTTTGCCCGCGTTCAGGCAACGGGCCATCGAGCAAACACGCCAAGCCGGGCGCACCGCCGTCGGTATCGAATACCTGTACCACCGTCACGCGTTGCTGCTGGAAGAAACCAGCCGGCACATCGAGCAGGCCCTGGCCGACAGCACCATCACAGCGGATCAAACCCAATCGGCAACCGCCCTTGGCAAGCAGCTCAACGACGCGGCACAGGACCTGTACCGGCGCGCGTCCGAGAGCATGACGCGCATGATCAAACAGCACCCCCCAACCACCAAAGGCGTCGAATGGCTGAGTGAGCGCGACGAGATCGTCATTAAGAAATCCGTGAGGCGTCGCCGGCTCAAAAGCAGCACACCGGACTACCTGGACGAATACATCATCACCGAGCGCGCGACCCATCAAGTGCTCTGGTACGCGCACTTTCATTATTCGACCGACTGGACGCCTGCCAAGGCCTACCTGAGCGCACGATTGAAGACCACCCATGAATATCGACAAGGCTCGGCGGCCGACTCGGTCAAAGGCCTGAACGAGCAGCAGCAAATCGACTATTACCGCAGCGAGATCAGCCTGGAGGCGGCCAAACGGCTATTTTTTGACCACAAGTAAGCGGCACACTCCTTGCTGCCTCTGGGCAAACCCTGGCAGGACTCCCCCATGCTGCACTCGCACCTGACTACGCTCAACGCCGTCTCCCTGGTACTCGACACCTTCAGGGCCGAGGGCGTGAGCCGCGACGTGCTGCTGGCCGGCAGCGGTATCTGCGGCGCCGACCTGAACCGCGCCGACACGCGCATCACCACCAACCAGGAGATGCGCGTATGTGCCAATGCCGTGGCCCTGCGCCGCGATATCGGCCTGGAGTTGGGCCGGCGCATGCACGTGTCCTCCTACGGCATGCTCGGCTACGCGCTGCTGACCAGTGCCACCTTCGGTGACGCTTTGCGCCTGGCCCTGCGCTATCCGGCGCTGTTGGGAACACTTTTCGAGCTGAGCCTGGAAGACGACGGCCAGCGCATCTGGTTCACCGCCGACGGGTATCGGGAAAACCCGGCGCTGGCCACCTTCAATGTCGAGTTCTGCCTGGTGTCGTTGAAGGTCATCTGTGACGATCTGCTGGGCCATGCCCTGCCGTTGCTCGGTGCACGTTTCGAACACCGCGCCCCCGACTACCGCGCACGCTATGCCGAGCACTTCGATTGCCCTCTTGCCTTTGCCGCCAGCGCCAATGCCTTCGCTTTCGACCGGCACTGGCTCGATCAGCCGTTGCCGCTGGCCGACCCCATCACCCACCGCGCCATGGCCGAGCGCTGCCGCAAACAGAACACCGAATTCACCGGGCGCCAGGCCTGGCTCGGCCGGGTACGCCAATTGCTGGCCGCCCAACTGAACGCCGCCCCCGGCATCGATGGCCTGGCCGGGCAGATGAACTGTTCGCCGCGCACCTTGCGCCGGCATCTGCATGACCTGGGTTGCAGCTATCAGGAACTGCTGGACGAGTTACGCTTCGAGCGGGCCAAGCAGTTGCTGGGCGAGGACCAACTGCCGATCTATCGCATCGCCGAGCAGTTGGGCTTCAGTGAAACCGCAAGTTTCAGGCACGCCTTCGTACGCTGGAGCGGCGTGGCACCGAGTCAGTTCCGCGCTTGAGTCGCGTGCCCCCACATGGGGCGAATAACGGACACAGGCTTTGGCCATATTTATCCCCTTTTGGCCGCTCCTGCCGTTCTCCAAACCTGCCCACGCCGCAACACTGCAAGGCATCCCAAGCAGCCTGCGGAGAACAACAACAATGCTGACGATCTATTCGGACGATCATCATCTGCACCACGGCCGTTGTGAATTGATGGACGGGCAATTGATGCCCTGCTTCGAAATGCCCGCCCGCGCCGACCATGTGCTGCAGCGGGTCAAGGACCGCCAGCTCGGCCCGGTGCAAGCGCCGCAGGACTTTGGCCTGGCCCCCTTGCAACGCATCCACAGCCGCGAGTACCTGGATTTTTTCAAAGGTGCCTGGGCCCGTTGGGTCGAGTTCGGCCAGGACGGCGACCTGCTGCCCTATACCTGGCCCGCCCGCACCCTGCGCGCCGTCTTGCCCACCAGCCTGCACGGCCAGTTGGGTTACTACAGCTTCGACGGCGGCGCGCCGATTACCGCCGGCACCTGGCAGGCAGCCTACAGTGCGGCGCAGGTGGCGCTGACTGCGCAACAGGCGATCCAGCAAGGCGCCCACAGTGCCTTCGCGCTGTGCCGACCACCGGGACACCACGCCGCCGGCGACTTGATGGGCGGTTATTGCTACCTCAATAACGCCGCCATCGCCGCCCAGGCATTTCTCGATCAGGGCCACAGGAAGGTTGCGATCCTCGATGTGGATTACCACCACGGTAACGGCACCCAATCGATTTTCTACGAGCGTAGCGATGTGCTGTTCACCTCGATCCACGGGCACCCGGAAGCCGAGTTTCCGTTTTTCCTCGGCTATGCCGATGAGCTGGGCGACGGGGCCGGAGAGGGTTTCAACTTCAACTATCCGTTGCCGGCCGGTTCGGGCTGGGACACCTGGTGCGCCGCACTGGAACAGGCTTGCCAGGCGATTGAGGGCTACGGCGCCGACGTCATTGTGGTGTCCCTGGGCGTCGATACGTTCAAGGACGACCCCATCTCGCAGTTCAAGCTCGACAGCCCCGACTACCTGGCCATGGGCAAGCGTATCGCCCGCCTGGGCAAGCCGACGCTGTTCGTGATGGAAGGCGGCTACGCGGTAGAAGAAATCGGCATCAATGCCGTCAACGTGCTCGAAGGTTTTGAGGGGACTGCCTGATGAATATGCTCAAGTCGCTTGTGCTCTGCGCCGCCGTATTAAGCACCGCCGCCCACGCTGAAGAAAAAACCCTGCGGGTCTACAACTGGTTCGACTACATCACCCCCAAGGCCCTGGACGACTTCAAGGCTCAAAACCCGTCGATCAAGTTGGTCTACGACATCTTCGACACCAACGAAGCCCTGGAAGCCAAGCTGCTCACCGGCAATTCCGGCTATGACGTGGTGGTGCCATCCAATGTGTTCCTGGCCAAACAGATCGAGGCCGGTGTGTTCCAGGCCCTGGACCGCAGCCAGTTGCCGAACTGGAACCACCTCGATCCCAAGTTGATGAAGCTGATCGAGGCCAACGACCCGGGCAACAAATTCGCCGTGCCCTACATGTACGGCACCATCCTGATCGGCTTCAACCCCGACAAGGTCAAGGCCGCACTCGGCGCCAATGCACCGGTGGACAGCTGGGACCTGATCTTCAAGGAGGAGAACATCAGCAAGCTCAAGCAATGCGGCGTGGCGCTGCTGGATTCACCCTCGGAGATCCTGCCCCTGGCCTTGCAGCACCTGGGCCTGGACCCCAACAGCAACAACCCCAAGGACTATGAAAAAGCCGAAGCCTTGCTGCTGAAAATCCGCCCGTACATCACCTACTTCCACTCCTCCAAGTACATGGCCGATATTGCCAACGGCGACATCTGCGTCGCCGTCGGCTACTCCGGCAGCTTCTCCCAGGCCGCCAATCGCGCCAAGGAGGCCAGGAACGGCGTGATCGTCGACATGCGCCTGCCCAAGGAGGGCGCGCCGATCTGGTTCGACATGCTCGCCATTCCCAAGGGCGCGAAGAATCCCCAGGACGCCTACACCTTCATCAACTACCTGCTGCAACCGCACGTCATTGCGCCGATCAGCGATTTTGTCGGCTACCCCAACCCGAACAAAGACGCTACCGGGCAGGTGGACCCGGCGATCCGCAACAACCCCAACCTGTACCCCACCGAAGCCGCGATGGCCACGCTCTATACCTTGAAACCCCTGGGACGCGACGCCGAACGCGCCAGGACCCGCGCCTGGTCCAGGATCAAGTCCGGGACCTGAGCAAACGTGACCGGGAAGTGCTTCCCGGCCACGATGACTTATCTACCGACCGCCCGGCCGCAGCGCCAATTACCTTGCAGCTCTTCATGCCGACCCAGGCCAAGGAGCTGCAGATGCCCAACGATTCACCCCCTAGCAACAATCGCCCGCCCAGCAGCTATGAGCTGCTGACGCAACTGAGCGTCGGCCCGTCGATCCGCGACGTCGCCGCCAACCTGTTGCGTTCGTCCCTCATGGAGCAATACCCGACACTCGCTATCGACCCTGACCTGGCCATGGTCATCACGCCGCGCTGGCGCATCGTTGGCGATGTCATCCAATCCGCACCCGCCATCGCGCAATCGCTGACCTCGGTGCTGGCCAACCAGGCCCTGGCGCCCGAGCCGGTGATCTATATCGACGGCGAACACTTCCTCACCCTGGAGCCCGAGGCCAAGCCCGCCGTGCACCTGCCGGTGCAGATCGATGCCATTGCGCGGCTGATCAATGAGCTGGCGGCGCTGATCTTTACCGCCTTCCAGGAGCAGCAACTTGATTACTGGAACGCTTCCAACGGCCTGGCGGGCCCACGCTGGCAAACGCTCTCCCATTCCCTGCGCAAAGTCTGGAACGTCACCGCGCAGGACGGCTGGGATGAACACGATTGCGCCATGGCCAGGACGTTGTTCCACTTTCCGGACCGGGCCAAGCGTCGGAACTTCGACACATTCCAGACACACGCTTACCTGATCGATATAGATGGCCTTAAAAACAACCGCTCCACTCACGTCGGCCTGTCGGATATCGCGGTGCTGATCGGGGTACATGAGCAACGCCAGCGGGTCCTGACGTATTCGCTGATCAACGGCTACGAGAAATTCGAGTCACTGCAAAAGCTCGGCGAAGCCTTGCCCGCGGCACTGACTCAAGCTGATGGGGAGGTAACCGTGCAATGGCGATTGTACGAACCCGCCGGGGATTTTTTCGACAGCCTGGCGTGCAACCTGATCGCCCTGCAATTGCAGGCCATCGGGTCAATTGGCTCCGCCGACCTTGAAGCCCCCGCCACGGCTGCCGTCACTGGCCAGGCCGTCGCGCGCATCCTGCCGGTGATTGAAGACTTGAGCGATCACTCATTGTCGAGCATCCACCAGATCCACGAGCAACTTCCCGACTGGCTTGCCAATGCCTCGGACCTGGACGTATCGACCTACAGCCGTTACGTGATCGAACTGGCCGAACTGCATACCCACAACCACGGCCAGTCTTTCCAGGACGGTATCCCGCCGATCCGCGACTACGCCCGGCAGCAACTGCAAAACCGGATCAAGGCCCATGCAAATGGCGCGAGCCTGAACCTGGACAAGATAGAGATCAGCATCGAAAGCCCGGTGGTCTGGGGCACCTTCGTGCTGCCCGGAACCAGTGACATCACCCGGCGCAGCCTGATCGACCTGGCCCTGGAAAACCTCACCGGGCTGCCCACCGGTACGCCCAGCGTGCACTACAACGGCGGCGAGGGGCCGCAATGGCTGACGTACAGCTACCTCAAGGACGTGATCGAAACCCTCGACATCGGTGAGCGTTACCCGACGCTGATCAAACACACCCTGCTCGACGACCCCGTTCAATCGAGGCTTCGGCAAACTCTCTACACCTCGCACTTGCGGGTGCAAATGCCACTGCTGGCCTTGCAGTGGAAAATCCAGGGCCTGCACGGGATCGATGATCGCGGTTATCGCTATATCGCTGCCGCGGTGCAGGCACACGCCCATGAACGGCAGGTCGAGGGGCAAGAGATCGTTATCCGGCGCCTGGCGTTCATTCCCACCCTGCGCACCAGCCAGGCGCAGGACGGGGTGGCGAATATGTTTGTGATCGGCCCCCGCGACCACACCCAAGGCCCTTGCCTGTTGTACCGCCCACTGCTGGAGCCGGTGCTGATCCAGTACCCGTCACGGCAAAACCTGTTGTATGCCATCAAGCATCACCGCACCCTGCGCGACTCGGTGTTGGCCTGGCTGGCCGAAGATGTGCGCTTCAACTACGAGCAGTATGTCTTCCCTGCCGCATTACCTTCGCCGTGGACCGTGGTGCGCGGGTTGGTGGAGCCGCACGTGGTGGTGCAAATGAGCGGCCCCCTGGCCTTGAGCGATGAGGTGGTGGGCAACGACAGCCTGGCGATGCTGTTCAGGGACAACGCCAACGCGATGGTTGAATTGGCGACGCGGCAATCGGTGTCTAACGCCCAGAAACGCTGGGCAAGCTATCGAGAAGCCGGCTGGCTGATTTTCAGCGCGGCCTTGCCATTCATGGGCCGCACCGTGGGCATCGCGGCCTGGATCTGGCAAATCATGGACGACCTGCAGGCGACCGCCCAGGCGGAGCCGGAGCCTGACGGGCAGGTGTCCTGGACAGCCCAGGTGGATCTGCTGCTCAACCTGGGCATGGCCCTGGTGCTGCACGTCGCCCTGCGCCATCCGCCGCTGCGAAAGACGCCCAAGGCCACGCTGCCGAAACATGAAGCCACCCCGACCCAGGCGCCTGAAACCAGACTGCCGCCGGAGCACCGGATCCCCGTGATGCGCCGCCCCGACTTGCCCGACGCCGAACCGCCCGCTCGCCATCAAGGCCCGCTGTACAACAGCGGCGCACTCCAACGTTCTCCGACAAGCCTGGGGGCCACACTGGACCGCCTCAAAGTGGCCAGGCCCGACGGGCTGGGGGAAGCCGTCAAGGAAACAGGGCCGCACCTGCATCTCTATGCGCTTGCCGATAAATGGTACGCGCCGGTGGGCGCACGCTGGTTCGAGGTGGCGGTGGATGAGCACGACAATGTCATGATCGTCGATCCGGGCCGCCCCACTCACGTCGGCCCGCTGCTGGTGAGCAACCTGGCCGGGCAATGGTTTGTCGACACTCGCCTGCGCCTGCGCGGTGCCGGTTTCAGGAATCGCCGGCAATCGGCTCGCGGCAAGGTACCTTCGCGGATCACCGACCTCCGGCAGAAACTCAACCAATTCGATGCTGACGAACGGCGCGGGCAAGCTGAAGTCGCCCAGGCCCACGCCGCGATAGACCCGGTGCCCGGGCCCTCCTCCGATCGCCAGCGCCAGGCGTTCCTCGACAAGGTCGACAGCCGCCTGGCCGACTATGACGTGCCCATTCGCCAGTTACGTTCGCTGAATGTCATCGATTCGGTACCCAACTACCAGAGTTCGATGATCGACTACCTGAACAAACAACTGCTGCTGACCCGCTCGGCCATCGCGGAACGCTTGCCGGTCTTTCGCGACAAGTTGCTGGTGTCGGTGGAAGACATGGAAGCCGTCACCGCCCTGGACATCAAGCAGCGTAACGAGATCGCACAGACGATGGCGAAGCTGAACCTGGATATGATCAACCGTATGGAGTATGCGCAATCGCGTTATCGCCAATTGGAAAGCCTGGGCATAGAGGGTGCCAAGGTCATCCAGACCAGCGTGCAGGCCCTGCCCGACTTCAAGCTGCACGACCTCAAGGCCATGCAACTCACCCTCAGCCGCTACCTGTGTATTGGCGAAGGCAGCGGGGAGGCCTTCACCGACGCCCGTGCGCAACTCAATGACATCGTGGATACCGCCGATCTCACGGTGCAGACGTGGATCGAGGCCCTGGTGGAAACCAGCATCAGCGACCTGCACGAGCGTATTGAAGTGCTCAACAGCCTCGTCGACCAGTTCGCGATTGTCGACCAACGCCTGCTGGACCTGCACGCCGAACACCCGGAACAGGTGCAGCGAGACCCCCTGGAGAACCTGCGCCAACGCATCGATGAATTCAACCAACAGGCGGTGCATGAGCTGGCGCTGTTGATCAGGCAACGAAAAGCCCTGGAGCCCAAGCCTGGCCCATCAAAAGCCCCCTCGACACCCAAGCGCAAAGTCATCAAGACACGCTTCAACGGGGTGGTGGTGGGCGAGCCCCGTGAAGCCGAAAGCGGCCTGGTGGACGTCAAGGCCCCGGTGACGGGCAAGCTCATCGCGACCTTCCACGAAAAAACCCCTGGGGTCTGGGTTGAACGCCAGAGCACACCCTCAAGCCCCCGAGAGCCCCAGGTGATCGACCTGGGCACCAGCATCGACACCGCCCAGAGCCTGCTGAATGAAGAGCCCGCCGCCACCCTGCGCACCCTGGACCACGCGAAGAAAGCCGGGCGTATTCCGGTGGAAATCGAAGAGATGTTCCACCAGTACGCCGCACGCCTGGAACACGCAATGGCCACGATCGAAGAGGCGCTGACCCGGCTCAACCTCACGGAAAGCGACCGCCCGCCCGCCGCCGCCCTCAACCGTCGCCTCAATGACGCCGCACAACGGCTATACGAACTGGGCACAAGCACTCGCATCAGCATGACCAAACAACAACCACCCACGGCGGCACGGGTGGAGTGGCTGCACAGCCAAGGCCTGGTGAAAATCGCCAAAGTGGTCACGCGGCGGCGGCTCAAGGGCCCCGGCAAAAACTACCTGGACGAATACGAGGTGCGTGACCACCAGACCCATGCGGTGCTCTGGTATGCGCACTTTCACTATGAGTCTCCCCAGGCGGCGCTGGAGCACTACACCGCCGGCCACCTCAAGACCCGCGACCAGCAGAAGCTGGGGGGCGCTGTGCACCGCACGGGCTTGAGCGACCGTGACCAGATCGCGATTTATCGCAGTGAAATCAGCCCGACCCTGGCCCGTTCGTTGTTTTTCCAGGCCTGACCGTCAATCGTGCTGCCAGGCCCTGCGCAACGTTGCCAGGGCCTCGGCAACGGCCGCCTCGGGTACGGCGGCAAACCCCAGCACCAGGCCGGCACGCTGGTCTACCGCAGTGGTGGAGTGCGCCAGCCAGTAACTGCTTAAACCATTGACTTCGACGCCCACGGCACGGGCCTGCTCAAGCAGCTGTTGCTCGCGGGCCAGGCTGTCCACGCGCACGGTCATGTGCAGCCCTGCGGCGATAACGGGCAACTCGCCCACCCCCGGCAGACCGCGCGGCCACCCGGCGAGCAAGGCATTGCGCCGGCTCAATGCCGCGCGCCGCATCCGGCGGATATGCCGCTGGAAGTGTCCGGCCGCCATAAACTCGGCCATCACCGCCTGGGTACTGACTTCCGAGTGGCGCATATCAACCGCACGGCGCCGTGAGAAGGCATCGACCAGGCCTGGCGGCAACACCAGATAGCCCAGGCGCAAGGCCGGGAATGCGACCTTGCCGAAGGTGCCGACGTACAGCACGCGGCCGCTGCGGTCGAGCGCGGCCAGGGGCGCCAGGGGTGCGCCGCTGTAGCGGTATTCGCCGTCATAGTCGTCCTCCACGATCCAACCGCCGGTGCGCTCGGCCCAGGCCAGCAACTCCAGGCGCCGCGCCAGGCTCATCACCACGCCCAGCGGGTATTGGTGGGAGGGAGTGACATACGTCAGGCGGCAATCTTCCAGGCGATTGAGGGTTTGGCAGTCGATTCCGTCAGTGTCCACCGGCACGCCATGCAGGTTCGCACCGGCCAGGGCGAAGGCGTGGCCGGCTGCACGGTAGCCCGGGTTTTCCACCGCCACCCCGTCACCGGGCTCTATCAGCAGCTGTGCACAAAGGCTGATTGCCTGTTGTGCGCCACAGGTGATCACTATTTGCTCAGCCGTGCACTGCATGCCCCGTGAGCTGCGCAGGTAGGCGGCGATCAAACCGCGCAGCCGACCATCACCCGCCGGGTCGCCATAACACAGCTGCTCAAGGTCCGGCTTGCGCCAGAACGCCCCGTTCAGCTTGGCCCAGACCTCAAACGGAAACAGATCGAACGCCGGTACGCCCACACGAAACGCCCGTGGCGGTCCCGAGGGAGGCTGGGACAGATGGTTGTTTTTCACCCGTGCCAGGCCCGCACTGTGGATAACTTCGTTGTCGAGGCTTTCCGGCAAATCTGCCCATTTTGTGGATAAGGCTGGGGATAAGCTTGTTGATAACCCTGTGGACACTTTTGTGGATAATTTTTTCGCGCTCGGCAGTTGGGCCACATAGGTGCCATCGCCGACACGGCCTTCGATAAATCCTTCGGCGTACAGCTGATCGTAGGCGCGCACTACGCTGTTGCGAGAAATCGCCAAGGCCGCCGCCAGGTCACGACTGGCGGGCAAGCGCGTGCCACTGATCAAGCGTCCGTCCAGCACGCGCTGGCGCAGAGCTTCATACAATTGGCGGGTGAGGCCCTGGCGGCGATCCAGCTCAATTCCGGCAGGGTTGAATGACAGGGGCGGCGATGAGGGCGACATATTGGACCTATGAAATTGGCCTTAGATGGCTCTTACAACAGACCATTAGCCTGCCTAGGATGGAGGTATTCGCCAAGGAAAATATTCATGTACACACCTCGCGCCTTTGCCCTTGAAGACTTGCCCGAACTCCAGCAACTGATCCAGCACACGCGCCTGGCGCAGCTGGTGACCTTTGGCGAACAAGGCCTTCAGGCCAGCCACTTGCCGCTGCTGCTCAACCCCGACGAAGGCCCCAATGGCACGCTGTACGGGCACCTGGCCAAGGCCAATCCGCAGTGGCGCGAACTGCAAAACGGCAGCGAAGCCCTGGTGATCTTTGCCGGCGCCGAGGCCTACATCAGTCCGGCGTTTTACCCGGCCAAGGCTGAGCACGGCAAAGTGGTGCCCACCTGGAATTACATCGCGGTGCATGCCTATGGCAAGGCCGAGGTGTTTACCGATGCCGAGCGCCTGCTCGGCGTGGTCAGCGCCCTCACTGACCGCCACGAGGGCAATCGCGCCCAGCCCTGGAAAGTCAGCGACGCCCCGGCCGACTACATTGACGGCATGCTGAAGGCCATCGTCGGCTTCAGCCTGCCGATCGAGCGTCTGATCGGCAAACGCAAGCTCAGCCAGAACCGCAGCGCGGCCGACATCGCCGGTGTGCGCGACGGCCTGGCCGCCAGCGCCGATATACGCGACCAGACCCTCGCGCGCTTTGTTCCCCAAGGAGTTTCAGAATGAGCCAGATCGACATCCGCCAGGTCACCGCGGCCGACCACGCCGCCTGGCTGCCGCTGTGGCAGGCGTACTTGACGTTCTACAACACCGAACTGCCGGACGCCGTCAGCCACAGCACCTGGCAGCGCCTGATCGATGCCCATGAGCCGACCCACTCCGCGCTGGCCTGGCAGGATGGCAAGGCGGTGGGCATGGTCAACTTCATCTACCATCGCTCCAACTGGAGCATCGAAAACTCCTGCTACCTGCAGGACCTGCTGGTGGACCCGGCCCAGCGCGGCACCGGTGTCGGCCGTAAACTGATCGAGTTCGTCTACGCCACTGCCAAGGCCGACGGCTGTTGCAAGGTGCACTGGCTGACCCACGAGACCAATGCCACCGCGATCCAGCTCTACGAGCGCATCGCCGAACGCCCTGGCTTCATTCAATTTCGCAAAGGTCTTTAAGGAGCGCAGCATGTCCACTTCCCTCGCCGACTGGAAAGGCGTCCCGGCGCCTACCGCGCAACTGCTCGAAGGGCGCTTTATCCGCCTGGAAAAACTCGACCCGGCCCGCCACGCCGACCAGCTGTGGCAAGCCCTCGAAGGCCCCGGCGCCGACCCCAAGTTATGGGATTACCTGCCTTACGGCCCGTTTGCCGAACGCGCCGCGTTTGATGCGTGGTTGAACAACCATGCGGCGAACAGCGACCCGTATTTCTTCAGCGTGGTCGACCGTGCGTCCGGCCAGGTGCAGGGCATCCTCAGCCTGATGTCCATCGTCCCGGCCCAGGGCCGTATCGAAATCGGGCATGTCACCTTCGGCGCGCCGATGCAGCGCTCACCCAAAAGCACCGAGGCGGTGTATCTCTTGGCCAAATACGCGTTCGAACAGGGCTACCGCCGCCTGGAGTGGAAGTGCAACAACGGCAACGCCCGCTCCAAATATGCGGCGGAGCGGTTGGGGTTCAGCTTTGAAGGGGTGTTCCGCCAGCATATGGTGGTGAAGGGGCAGAACCGCGATACGGCGTGGTATTCGATTTTGGATTCGGAATGGCCGACGGTGGGCGCGGGGTTTGAGGCGTGGTTGTCGGAGGCGAACCAGGCAGGTTCCGGGCAGTTGAAGGGCCTGGCGGAGTGTCGCCGCCAGGCGCTTTAAGGCTTACCCCAGCTTCTGGGCCAGCACCGCAATATGCTCCGGCCCGATCCCGCAGCACCCGCCCAAGTGGCTGGCACCGCGCTTTTTCCAGTCCGCGGCCCACTGCAGGTAGCCCGGTGGGTCGAGATCCTCGCGCAAGGGGTCCAGGCCGTCGTTGGCCGTGGCTTCCTTGGGCTGGGGCGGGAAGGCGTTGGCGTAGGCGCCGATCTGAATCGCCACACCCAGCCGCTCGAAGGTTTGACGTGCGGCATCGATCGCCGCGCCGATCACTTCCGGCTGGCTGCAATTGAACAGCAACACTTGCACACCCAACTGCGCCGCCGCTTCGGCCGCATCCGCCACCGGCTCGCCGGAACGCAGGCGCGGTACTTCGTCGGTGTCTTCGTCTTTCAAGGTGAAAGACAGCCAGAACGGCTTGCCATCCTTCGGCAGACCCGCATGAATCGCCCGCGCTTCGACGATTGAGCTCTGGGTCTCCGCCAGCCACAGATCGACATGGGGTGCCAGGCCCTGCACCAGTGGCGTCAACAGCTCAGACACGCGCTGCGGCTCGAACAGATCAGGCCGATACGAACCAAACAACGGCGGCAACGAGCCGGCCACACGCACGGCCTTGCCCGAAGCCTGCACCGCCCGTCTGGCCAATTCACCCGCCAGCGCCGCCAGGGCCTGGCCTTCGGCAGCAAAGCGCGCCTCGCCGATATGGAACGGCACCACCGCATAGCTGTTGCTGGTAATCACGTTGGCGCCACTGTCGATATAGGCCGCATGCACCGCCTCCACCGCCTGCGGTGCTTCGCTCAATGCCAGCGCGGACCACTCCGGCTGCCTGAAGGGCGCACCGCGGCGTTGCAGTTCACGGCCCATGCCGCCGTCCAGAATTACTGTGCTTACTGCGCCCATATGCTTTTTACTCATAAGCTTATGAAAATAACTCACTATGAGAGTCGTTCTTATAACTATTTAATACGTTCCGTTCGGTTCATAACAACCTCTTTTTTATTCAGGTGCCTCCTTGAAACTTAAACCGCTATTGGCCTTGGGCCTGACGATACTGGCTGCCTCCACCCAAGCCTTTGGCGGCGCGACCCTGGACCGGGTTGAGAAGAAAAAAGAACTGGTGGGCGTGCTGATGGAAAGCTACCCGCCGTTCTCGTTCCTCAACGAGCAAAACCAGCTCGACGGCTTCGATGTCGATGTGGCCAAGGCTGTCGCGCAAAAGCTCGGTGTGAAACTGCGCCTGGAAACGCCGTCGTGGGACGTGATCGCCGCCGGCCGCTGGAGCGGTCGCTATGACATCTGCATCTGCTCGATGACCCCGAGCAAGGCCCGCGCCGAGGTCTTCGACTTCCCGGTGGAGTATTACGCCTCCCCTGCCGTGATCGTGGTCAATGCCAAGGATGACAGCATCCACGGCGCCAAGGACCTGAGCGGCAAGAAAGTCGGCCTCACCAGCGCCTCCAGCTACGAGAGCTACCTGAACAAGAACCTGGTGATCGAAGGCGCCGAGGACACCCAGTTGCAGTACCCGTTCGAGAACGTGCAGATCGCCCCGTACGACACCGATAACGTCGCCTTCCAGGACCTTGGCCTGGGCGCCGGTGTACGCCTGGATGCAATCCTCACCAACCTGGTCACCGCCCAGCCGCGCCTGAACGAAGACAAACGCTTCAAGCTCGCCGGCACGCCGCTGTACGCCGAACCCAATTCGGTCGCCATCGAAAAAGGCGACGCCCAGTGGGACGCCAAGGTGCGTGAGGTATTTGCCCAGTTGAAACAGGACGGCACCCTGAGCAAACTGTCGCAAAAATGGATCGGTGCCGATATCAGCCAATGAGTGTTCCCCCAAAACCTGCGCGCGCCCTGCTGGGCTTTCGCACGCGGCTTTACCTGACCTGGGCGGCGCTGTTCGCCCTGTTTGCCAGTTTCTTCCTGAGCTTTGACCTGAAGTTCTCGATCATTCTCGACAAGCTGCCCAACCTGGTCGGCCTGCACCTGGCACCCAATGGCTTCCTGCAAGGCGCAGCGCTGACGCTGTTCCTGTGCCTGTGTGCGATTGCCGCCTCGTCGGTGCTGGGCTTTATCACCGCGCTCGGGCGCCTGTCCAAAAGTGCCGTGGCCTTTGGTATCGCCAGCTTCTACGCATCGTTTTTCCGTGGCACGCCGTTGCTGATCCAGATCCTGCTGATCTATCTGGGCCTGCCGCAGCTGGGGCTGGTGCCGGGCGCCATCGTCGCGGGGATCATCGCGCTGTCGCTGAACTACGGCGCGTACCTGAGCGAAATCTTCCGCGCCGGCATCCTGGGCGTCCCTCATGGGCAACGGGAAGCCGCATTGGCTCTGGGCATGCGCGACAGTACGATCTTCTGGCACGTCACCCTGCCCCAGGCCATGCGCACCATCGTCCCGCCGGCGACCAACCAGTTCATCTCCATGCTCAAGGACTCGTCGCTGATCTCGGTGATGGGCGTGTGGGAAGTGATGTTCCTGGCGCAATCCTACGGGCGCTCCAGTTATCGCTACATCGAGATGCTGAGCACCGCGGCAATCATCTATTGGGTCCTGTCCCTCGGGCTGGAACTGATCCAGGCACGGATGGAACGCCATTTTGGCAAGGGGTATGTAAGGCGAGGGTGAGGTCAGTCAAGTAACAATCGACCGCCACCTTAGTGCGCCAATCCTGTGGCATTCTTTTCCGCATCAGGCTAGAGACATCTCCCGCAAACGAGCACTGCCTGGCCTGACAGTTATCCCCCGAGTGCCCCGCTAAATTCCCCGCCTCATACATCAAGAGGTGGGTTTACATGCCGCTCATTCAGAAACAACTCGTACTCGCCATCACCCTCGCGCTGGGGGCCACCTGCGCTCAATACGCACAGGCACGGGGCGACATGGAGCCAGACAGCGAATGGTTCGATCCGCTCGCGGAGCACAGCGAGAAAAGCCCTCATGAACCGGCCCTGCCCGCGCCCGATAACTTCTACTTCGCTGACCATGCCACCAGCCGCAATGGCCTTAGCGTCGCCCGTGTGCTCGACGCCGCGGTGGATGACCTGCTGGCGTCGGACGAACTGAACGAGTGGGAAAAATACCGACTTGAGCAATACGGCGAGTACCTGGGCAGCCTGGAGCCAGGGCGATTGGGTGCGGTGCTGGAGCAATTGGCGGGTAGCCAGAACGCCAACCTGGGCAGCGCCACCCAAAACAGCATGAAACAATTGAACGCCAGCCTGCTGTCGGCAATACGTCAGCTGGATAACGACACCGATGAGGGCAGCCGTGTATGGCTCCAAGCCTTGGGCGGCGCCGGCACGCTGGATGCTCAACACGCAAGCGTTGGTTTGAAGCAACGCAGCCAAGGCTTGCTGCTGGGCGCCGACTGGTCGGCCGACAACGCGTGGCGGCTCGGCGTAGTGGGCGGAAAGTCGGGCAGTGACCTGAGCGCCAAACGTTTCAAAGGCGAACTGGACAGCTGGCATCTGGGCGCTTATGCGGTGCGCCAGGACGGGCCGCTGGCACTGCGCCTGGGTGCGCTCTACAGCAGGCATAGCGGGCAGAATCAACGCAATGTCGATTTCGACTTCATCAATTACCGCGAACATCTCACGGGCAAGTACACAGCGCGGAGCCAAAATGCTTTCGCCGAACTGGGCTATCAGTTTCATACAGGTGGCTTACGCGCCCAGCCCTTTGCCGCACTGGGTTTCCAGCGTTATCAGCGCGACCGCTTCGTGGAGAAGGGTGGCGATAGCGCGCTGGACGTTGGTGCACAGACCCAGCAAAACTTCAGCAGTACCTTCGGCCTGCGTTTGACCCGCGACGTTGCATTGGGCAACCAAATGACGCTCAAACCGCACCTGAGCACCAGCTGGAAACATCTGTATGGCGACATCGGCAGCCGGGTGCGCCAGTCCTTCGCCTGGGAAAAACGCGAGGACTTCGACAGCTCGTTCACCATCGGCGGCACCTCACTGGACCGTAACAGCCTGGCGCTGCGTACCGGCCTGGACATGGCGCTGTCGGACACACACAGCGTGGGCCTGACCTATTCCGCCGAGTTCGGTAGCCACAGCCGCAGTCAAGGGGTGATGGGCCAGTGGGCGATAGCGTTCTGAGCCATGAGGTAGCCTGATCATCAGGCAAAAAAAAGGGGAGCACCTGCCCCCCCGAGGATTAAACGGTCGTGTCGAAGGCTGGATCAGCCTTCGATTTCAATCAGGATTTCGCCAGGGTTCACCCGGTCGCCCTTGGCCACATGAACGGCGGTCACCTTGCCGGCAATCGCAGCCTGAACTTCGGTTTCCATTTTCATCGCTTCGGTGATCAGCACGGCCTGGCCGGCCTTGACCACGTCGCCTTCCTTGACCAGCACATCGACGATATTGCCCGGCATCGCCGTGCTGACATGCCCCGGCTCGCTGGCCTGCTTGCGCTTGCTGCTGCCGCCGCCGACGAATTCGTTGAGCGGTTCGAACACTACTTCTTCCGGCATGCCGTCGATGGACAGGTAGAAATGGCGCTTGCCTTCGGCTTTCACACCGACACCGGTGATGTCCACGCGGTAGCTTTCGCCGTGCACGTCAATGACGAACTCGGTCGGCACGCCTTCACCACCGGCACGGGCCACACCGCCGGCTTCAGGGATAGGCAGCAGTACCTCAGGTGTCAGGGTGCCGGCGTCGCGTTCCTCGAGGAACTTGCGCCCGATGTCCGGGAACATAGCGTAGGTCAGCACGTCTTCTTCGGACTTGGCCAAGGCGCCGATTTCGCCGCGCAGCTTGGTCATCTCCGGCTTGAGCAGGTCGGCTGGGCGCACGTCGATCACGTCTTCGCTGCCGATGGCCTGGCGACGCAACTTCTCGTTCACCGTGCCCGGCGCCTTGCCGTAGCCGCCTTGCAGGTACAACTTCACTTCGTTGGTGATGGTCTTGTAGCGCTCACCGGCCAGCACGTTGAAGAACGCCTGGGTGCCGACGATCTGCGAAGTCGGGGTCACCAGCGGCGGGAAGCCGAGGTCTTCACGCACCCGTGGAATTTCAGCCAGCACTTCGCTCATGCGGTTCAGAGCGCCCTGCTCTTTCAACTGGTTGGCCAGGTTGGAAATCATCCCGCCCGGCACCTGGTTGACTTGCACACGGGTGTCGACGGCGGTGAATTCGCTTTCGAACTGGTGGTACTTCTTGCGCACGGCATAGAAGTACAGGCCGATCTCTTGCAGCAGTTCCAGGTCGAGACCGGTATCGAATTCGCTGCCTTTAAGGGCGGCGACCATAGACTCGGTGCCCGGGTGGCTGGTGCCCCAGGCGAAGCTGGAGATCGCGGTGTCGATATGGTCGGCACCGTTTTCGATCGCCTTGAGTTGGCACATCGCGGCCAAGCCGGCGGTGTCGTGGGAGTGGATAAAGATCGGCAGGCTCTGCTCGGCTTTCAGCGCCTTGACCAGTTCACCGGTGGCGTACGGCGTCAGCAGGCCGGCCATGTCCTTGATCGCGATCGAGTCGCACCCCATGGACTCCAGCTGCTTGGCCTGGGCCACGAAGGCCTCGACGGTGTGCACCGGGCTGGTGGTGTAGGCGATGGTGCCCTGGGCGTGTTTGCCGGCGGCTTTGACCGCTTCGATGGCCACACGCAGGTTACGCACGTCGTTCATGGCATCGAAGATGCGGAATACGTCGATACCGTTGACGGCAGCCTTGGCCACGAAGGCCTTGACCACGTCGTCGCTGTAATGGCGGTAGCCCAGCAGGTTCTGGCCGCGCAGGAGCATTTGCAGGCGCGTGTTAGGCAACGCGGCACGCAGTTTGCGCAGGCGCTCCCACGGGTCTTCCTTGAGGAAGCGTACGCAGGCGTCGAAGGTCGCGCCGCCCCAGACTTCCAGGGACCAGTAGCCGACTTTGTCGAGCTTGTCGCAGATCGGCAGCATGTCGTCGGTGCGCATGCGGGTCGCCAGCAACGATTGGTGGGCGTCGCGCAGGATGGTGTCGGTTACGAAGATCTTTTTAGTCATTGGAATGTTCCTCACAGGCCTGCGTGGGCGGCGATGGCGGCGGCGATGGCCAGGGCCAGCTCTTCGGGTTTGCGCTTGATCGAGTAGTTGGTCAGCTCAGGGTGGCTTTCCACAAAACTGGTGTTGAACTGGCCGCTGCGGAATTCCGGGTTACGCAGGATTTCCTGGTAGTAGGCGGCGGTGGTCTTCACGCCTTGCAGGCGCATGTCGTCCAGGGCACGCAGGCCGCGGTCCATGGCTTCTTCCCAGGTCAACGCCCAGACCACCAGCTTCAGGCACATGGAGTCGTAGAACGGCGGGATGGTGTAGCCGGTGTAGATCGCCGTGTCGGTACGCACGCCGGGGCCGCCGGGCGCGTAGTAACGGGTGATCTTGCCGAAGCTTGGGAGGAAGTTGTTCTTCGGGTCTTCGGCGTTGATGCGGAACTGCAACGCAAAGCCACGGTGCTGGATGTCTTCCTGTTTCACCGACAACGGCAGGCCCGAGGCGATGCGGATCTGCTCGCGGACAATGTCGATCCCGGTGATTTCTTCGGTGATGGTGTGTTCCACCTGCACCCGGGTGTTCATCTCCATGAAGTACACCTCGCCCTCGGCGAGCAGGAACTCCACGGTACCGGCGTTCTCGTAGCCCACGGCCTTGGCTGCACGCACCGAAAGGTCGCCGATGTAGGCGCGCTGTTCCGGGGTGAGCTGCGGGCTCGGGGCGATTTCGATGAGCTTCTGGTTACGGCGCTGGATCGAACAGTCGCGCTCGAACAGATGCACCACGTTGCCGAAGCTGTCACCGAGGATCTGCGCCTCGATGTGCTTGGGATTGACGATGCATTTTTCCAGGAACACTTCCGCCGAACCGAACGCCTTGGTGGCTTCGGAGATCACGCGGGGGAAGGCTTGTTCGAGTTCTTCGCGGCTGTTGCAACGGCGGATACCGCGACCGCCACCACCGGAGGTGGCCTTGAGCATCACCGGGTAACCAATGCGGTCGCCTTCGGTGAGTGCCTCGGTGATGTCGGCGACGTTGCCTTCGGTGCCGGGCGTGACCGGCACACCGGCCTTGATCATGCTGCGGCGGGCTTCGGTCTTGTCGCCCATGCGGCGAATCACTTCAGCCGAAGGGCCGATGAATTTGATTCCACGTTCGGCGCAGATGTCTGCCAGCTCGGCGTTTTCCGACAGGAAGCCGTAGCCGGGGTGCAGCGCATCGCAACCGGTTTCCACCGCCAGGTTCACCAGCTTGCGCGGGTTCAGGTAGCCGGCCAGCGGCTCGGCGCCAATGCTGTGGGCTTCGTCGGCACGCTTGACGTGCAACGCATGGCGGTCGGCGTCCGAGTAAACCGCGACCGAGCGAATGCCCATCTCGGCGCAGGCACGCACGATTCGTACGGCAATTTCACCACGGTTGGCGATCAGGATCTTTTTTATCACTTGGAAATTCCCTTGAGCCGATTGCTGCGTTCTTCGACCCGCTGGAGCCGGGTCGGCGCGTGACTAAATGTTTCAAGCCAGTCGCAGCCACACACTAAGCCCGTGGAGGGATTAACAAAAATCAATAATTATTGGGTCGCTCATAAGTAAAGACTTATAGTTGGCCGGTCGACCTGGAGCGAGAGGATTTGATTAATGCGTAAGTCATTGATGCGTATGACATTGCGTCAATTGCAGATCTTCAATGAGGTGTGCGATTTGCGTTCCTACAGCCGCGCGGCCGAGGAAATGTCTCTCACCCAACCGGCCGTGAGCCTGCAAATTCGCCAGCTGGAAGAGCTGGTCGGCCAGCCGCTGTTCGATTATGTCGGCAAAAAGCTCTACATGACGGAGGCGGCCGAAGCCCTGCAACGGGCCAGCCGGGATATTTTCGGGCGCCTGGAAAACCTCGATATGCAGTTGTCGGACATGCAGGGTTCGTTGCAGGGCCAGCTGAAGCTCGCGATTGAATCCAGCGCCAAGTACTTCGTGCCGCACCTGTTTGCGGCGTTCAAACGTCAGCATCCCGAGGTGCAACTGCACTTGACGGTGGTCAACCGCGCCCAGGTGATCCGCCGCCTCTCCGACAACCGTGACGACCTGGTGATCATGTCCATGGTGCCCCAGGACATGGGCCTGGAATTCCTGCCGTTCCTCAACAACCCGATCGTGGCCGTGGCGCCACCCGATCATCCTTTGAGCCTGCAAGGGCCGTTGCGTTTGCAGGACCTGGAACCCTACACGCTATTGCTGCGCGAACCGGGCTCCGGCACGCGACTGGCCTGCGAGGAGTATTTCAAGGAGAAACGCGTGCACTTCACCCAGACGGTGGAAGTGGCCTCGGCCGAGGCGCAACGTGAATGCGTATGCGCCGGGCTGGGCGTGGCCTTGCTGACGCGCCATGCGGTCAATATGGAACTGGCCACCGGCGGACTCAAGGAGCTGCCGGTGGAAGAACTGCCGCTGTACCGCAGCTGGTGCCTGGTACAGGCCAAAGCCAAGCGCCTGTCACCGGTGGCCCATGCGTTCCTGGGCTTTATCCGCAGCGAACGGGTGCAGATCAGCGCGTTGGCTGAACGTTTCGCTGGGCAGCCGCGGGTGCCTGCCAGTGGAGTTCCGGGTAGTCACTGATGCTCTGCTGCAGCTGGCGCTGGTCGCAGCGGTCTTCGATTGCGCGACGGAACGCCATGCGGCGCTGGTCTTCCTGTTGACGACGGGTCTTGACGGAGCTGTTGCTGTCTTCGTAGGGCCGGGCCATTTGGAGTCTCCCAATGCGAGTACGGGGAGTACAGGATGGGTTGTAGCGATGACGGTTTAACGGCGCGGGGGTTACAGGACGATGAATCTTCCGAATAGGTAGATAAGCCCCCTCCCACATTTGGAACGCATGCAACCTTGAATCAGTCGTCGAGGGCTTTGACGGACTTGGGCGATAACCGCAGGCTGCGCAAGCTGCGCTTCACGCTCTTGAGGTGGTTGACCAGGCTCGGGCCTCGCGCCATGGCCACGCCCATGGCCAGCACGTCGATC
This sequence comes from Pseudomonas sp. GW821-FHT09D08, assembly GCF_059416305.1. Lineage (NCBI taxonomy): Bacteria > Pseudomonadati > Pseudomonadota > Gammaproteobacteria > Pseudomonadales > Pseudomonadaceae > Pseudomonas > Pseudomonas sp. GW821-FHT09D08. Next base: position 193,186 of record NZ_JBWKOX010000004.1, on the reverse strand, counting down.
ACCACCAGGTGCGCGATACGCGACGTCAGTGGGGTGTAGATCTCGGTGTCTTCGTGCACATCGATCGCCAGGTTGACCGTGGACAGTTCCGCCAACGGCGTCTGGCTCGGGCACAAGGTAATCAATGTCGCGCCGCTTTCACGCACCAGGTTGGCCGTGATCAGCAGGTCTTTGGAGCGGCCCGACTGGGAAATGCAGATCGCCACGTCGGTCGGCTTCAAGGTCACAGCCGACATCGCCTGCATGTGCGGGTCGCTGTAGGCCGCGGCGGTGAGCAGCAGGCGGAAGAACTTGTGCTGGGCATCGGCCGCCACGGCACCGGAAGCACCGAACCCGTAGAACTCGACGCGCTGGGCCTGGGACATGGCGGTCACGGCCTTTTGCAGCTCTACCGGGTCAAGCTTCTCGCGCACCTCCATGAGCGTGTGCAAGGTGGTGTCGAAGATTTTCAGGCTGTAGTCGGCGACGGAATCGTCTTCGTGGATCGCAAACTGGCCGAAGCTCGCGCCGGCGGCCAGGCTCTGGGCCAGCTTGAGCTTCAAGTCCTGGAACCCGGAGCAACCGATGGCGCGGCAGAAGCGCACGATGGTCGGCTCGCTGATGCCCACGCTGTGGGCCAGGTCGGCCATGGAACTGTGCATCACGGCCGCAGGGTCAAGCAGCACGTGATCGGCAACCTTGAGTTCCGATTTGCGTAACAGGTGGCGCGACTGGGCGATATGTTGCAACAGGTTCAAAGGGCAGGACTCTTGTTATTGGCAGGGCCAGGGATGTAGCAAGCTTGTAGTTATACTACAAGAATTGCCGTTTTGCCCGCCCGATGCATCACTAAATCGCCCTGATGCCCTTTGAATCAGCGGGCAGCTGCCTTGTAGCCATATGGGCGTGCGGACTGTCTTCAGGGAAAATCTGCATTGTTGCGTAACAAATCTGCCAGCCCTTCGGCCTCCATCGGCCGACTGATCAGGTAGCCCTGCACCTCATCGCATCGTTCTGTACGCAGGAAATCCAGCTGCTGCTGATCTTCCACGCCTTCGGCCACCACCTTGAGCGCCAGTCCGTGAGCCATCGCAATGATCGCTCGGGTAATGGCGGCGTCTTCCCGTCCCTGGCCGAGGCCGCGGATAAAGGTCTGGTCGATCTTTACGTAATCCACAGGGATACGCTTGAGGTAACTGAGGGATGAATAGCCGGTGCCAAAGTCGTCGATCGCCAGCTTCACGCCCAGGTCGCGCAGTTGCTGGAAGGTCGCAATGATGTGTTCAACACTGTCGAGCAACTGGCTCTCGGTCAGTTCCAGTTCGAGGTATTGCGGGTCCAGGCCGGTCTCTTCCAATACCTGGCGCACCAGGCTGACCAGCTTGCCCTGGCGCAACTGGTGCACCGAGAGATTCACCGACACGCGGATCGGTGGCAGCCCCTGGCGCTGCCACTCACAGGCCTGCCAGCACGCCTGGCGCAGCACGAATTCGCCCAGCGGTACGATCAGGCCCGTTTCTTCGGCCAGGCCGATAAAGTCGCCTGGCGGCACCATGCCCCACTGCGGATGCTCCCAGCGGATCAGCGCTTCGGCAGCGTCAAGCTTGCCGGTGGCCAGGCACAGTTTCGGCTGGTAGAACACCGTGAGCTGACGCTCATCGATGGCTTTGCGCAGATGGTTTTCCAGCTGCAAACGCTCCAGGGTGCTGGCTTGCAGGCTGTCGGTGTAGAACTGGAAGTTATTGCCGCCCAGGTGCTTGGCGTGCTGCATGGCCATGTTCGATTGACTGACCAGCGCAGAAATTTCCCGCGCGTTATCCGGCAACAGGCTGATGCCCATCGACGCACTCACCACCAACTCATGCCCTTCCACCGTCACCGGTACCCGCAGCTTGGCCAGCAGCCGCGTGGCCACCCGTGCCAGGCTCGACAGGTTGCCGTAGGCGTCGAACAGCACGGCGAACTCATCGCCGGACAAACGCGCGATGGTGTCGGCCTCGGGCAAGGCATTGATCAACCGACGGGCCATCTTTTGCAGCAACTGGTCCGCCACTTCATGGCCCAGGCTGTCATTGAGCAACTTGAAGCGGTCGAGGTTGATATGCAGCAACGCCAGGCTGCGCCCGCCCTGGCGTACACGCTGATGGGCCTCGCGCAGCCGTTCGCGGAACAGCGAGCGGTTGGCCAGGCCGGTCAACTCATCGTAGTGGGTGAGGTAGCGCATGCGCTCCTCGGATTCGCGCCGCGCTGACAGATCGGCGAAGAAGCCCACGATATGGCTGATCTTTCCCCGAATATCACGCACTACATTCAGTTGCAGCCACTGCGGGTACAACTCGCCGTTCTTGCGTGTTTCCACCAGCTCACCCTGCCAGGTGCCATGGTTTAGCAAGGCTTGGCGGATGACCGGGAAGTGGCGCCGGGCATCGCGGCTGCTGGGCAGCTCCACGACGTTGCGGCCGAGCATGTCATCAATGTCAAAGCCGGTGACGCGACTGAAAGCCTGGTTGACCGCGATCAGCGCGTAGTCCGGGTCAAGGATGACGATGCCTTCGCTGGCTGCCTCGAATACGGTCGAGGCCAACCGCTGCTGCTCTTCCAGGGCCTTGCCGGCGCTGATGTCGCGGCGGGTGCCGAGCATTCGAATCACTCGCCCGCTGGGTGCACGCTCCACGGCGCGACCGCGGTCTTCGATCCACACCCAGTGGCCATCCCCATGGCGCACGCGGTATTCCACCTGGTAATCCTCAGTGCGCCCCTTGAGGTGCGCCACCAGTGCCCGCTTGAGCAGCGGCAGGTCGTCGGGGTGCAGGCGCGGCTTTAGGTGGCCGAGCATGGCCGTGACGTACTCGGGCTCGAGGCCGAACAGCTCTTTGAGCTGGGTGTGGTGAACCTCATCGGTTTGCAGGTTCCAGTCCCACAGGCCCAGCTCACTGGCTTGCAGGGCCATGGCCAGGCGCGCCTCGCTTTTATTCAGGGCCAGGCTGGCGGCGTCCAGTTCCTGGCTGCGTTGCGCCACGCGGTCCTGCAGGCCGATTTGCGCATCCCGCAACTCCTGCTCGACCTGACGCCGCTGCTCGACTTCGCGCACCAGATCCTGATTCAGCTGCTCGCTGCGCTGCTGTGCCTGCTGCAGATGCTCGATCAATGCCTGGTTCTGGAAGCGCCGCAACAGCCCACGCTGGATCAGGCGGTTGACCTGCCACGCCACCACGCTCAGGGAGGCCAGCAGGATCAGGCCGAGCACACCCCAGCCCTGTTGCTGCGGCGCCCCATTCCAGAACAGATAGGCAATGGCCGGCACCAGGCACGGCAAGGCAAAGGACAGGAACGCCGGCAGGCTCACGGCGTAGGCGACACTGGCTGACAGCGTCGCCGCCCCGATCAGGCCGAACACCCAGGCCTGTTGGATAAAGCTGTCCACCGGCACCAGGGCAATGGCCGCGGTGGCCAGGGTCAGGCCACTGACCGCCGAGCCGAGCATGAACATGCGCCGCCAGATCGGTTGGGCCTGGCGGCTGGGCATGGCCGAATCAAAGGCCGCCACCTGGATCACGCGCATGGCCACCAGGGCCAGCAGCCACACCAGCCAGATGCTGTCGAGCAGGTATTGCCTGGGGTTCCACAGCAGCCAGGCGCAGACAAGGCCGTTGACCAGCATTAATAAGGTGGGCAGCAACGAGCCCTGATAGAGCAGGCGTGTGCGCTCGACCGCCATCTCGGTGGCGTAATGTTTACGGATAACCTGCGCGGGCGCCGCCGATGGGCCAAGCAGGTCGGTACTGAGAGTCATAGGCAGTGTTCTTATAATGGTGAGCCCGAAACGTCGACGGAGCATACACAAGCAAGCGCTTCGGCCAAACTGCTCCAGATCATAAAAATCATCCTGTGATCAGCCGCAAACCTTGGTGCCAGACCCCTCGGGCGAGGCACTGCGCGGGCTGTGGCCCATGACTTACCGGTCATCAGCCTTGCCGGAATGTTTGCCCCTGCGAGATCACGCGGGAGGTTTTGCATCGACCACCCGGCATTGGGATTTGCCCGAGCCCCCTTAGGCCCATAGAATGCGTCGATGCGCGATGATCTCTCTCTTTTGCTGAACTCCCTCAACGATGCCCAACGCCAGGCCGTAGCGGCCCCCGTTGGCCGTCAGTTGGTCCTGGCCGGTGCCGGCTCCGGTAAAACCCGAGTGCTGGTGCACCGTATCGCCTGGTTGATCCAGGTCGAGAACGCGTCCCCGCATTCCATCCTGTCGGTGACTTTCACCAACAAGGCCGCTGCCGAGATGCGCCACCGCATCGAGCAGTTGATGGGCATCAGCCCGGCCGGCATGTGGGTGGGCACCTTCCACGGCCTGGCGCACCGTCTGTTGCGGGCACACTGGCAGGAAGCGGGCCTGGCCCAGACCTTCCAGATCCTCGACAGCGATGACCAGCAACGCCTGGTCAAGCGCGTGATCCGCGAGCTGGGTCTCGACGAGCAGCGCTGGCCGGCGCGCCAGGCCCAGTGGTTTATCAACGGCCAGAAAGACGAAGGCCTGCGCCCGCAGCACATCCAGGCCAGCGGCGATTTGTTCCTGGCCACCATGCGCAGCATTTATGAAGCCTACGAGGCGGCCTGCGCCCGCGCCGGCGTCATCGACTTCTCCGAGCTGCTGCTGCGCGCCCTCGACCTGTGGCGCGACCATCCGGGCTTGCTGGCCCATTACCAGAAACGCTTCCGTCACATTCTGGTGGACGAGTTCCAGGACACCAACGCCGTGCAGTACGCCTGGTTGCGCCTGCTGGCCAAGGGCGGCGACAGCCTGATGGTGGTGGGCGACGACGACCAGTCGATCTACGGCTGGCGTGGCGCGAAAATCGAGAACATCTACCAGTATTCCGAGGATTTCCCGGACGCGGTCACCATCCGCCTGGAGCAGAACTACCGCTCCACCGCCGGCATCCTCAAGGCCGCCAACGCCTTGATCGCCAACAACACCGGGCGCCTGGGCAAAGAGCTGTGGACCGACGGCGGCGAAGGCGAGGCGATCAACCTGTATGCCGCGTTCAACGAGCACGATGAAGCGCGCTACGTGGTGGAAACCATCGAAAGTGCGCTGAAAACCGGGCTTGCCCGTAGCGATATCGCGATTCTGTACCGTTCCAACGCCCAATCGCGGGTGCTGGAAGAAGCCTTGCTGCGCGAGCGCATCCCGTACCGCATTTATGGCGGCCAGCGCTTCTTCGAGCGTGCGGAAATCAAGAACGCCATGGCATACCTGCGTTTGCTCGAAGGCCGTGGCAACGACGCGGCACTGGAGCGGGTGATCAATATCCCGGCCCGTGGCATCGGCGAGAAAACCGTCGAGGCGATTCGCGACCACGCGCGCCATGCCGATGTGTCGATGTGGGAGTCCATGCGCCTGCTGATCGCCAATAAAGGCCTGACCGGCCGTGCTGCCGGGGCGCTGGGGGTGTTTGTCGAGTTGATCGAGAACCTCGCGGCCAAGTGTTCGGAAATGCCCCTGCACCTGATGACCCAGACGGTGATCGAGCAATCCGGGCTGATTGCCTATCACGAAGCGGAAAAAGGCGAGAAAGGCCAGGCCCGGGTAGAAAACCTCGAGGAACTGGTCAGCGCCGCCCGCGCGTTCGAAAACACCGAGGAAGACGAAGAGCTGACCCCGCTCGCCGCCTTCCTCGGCCATGCATCCCTGGAAGCCGGCGACACCCAGGCCGATGAGCATGAAGACAGCATCCAGTTGATGACCTTGCACAGCGCCAAGGGCCTGGAGTTTCCGTATGTGTTCCTGGTGGGCATGGAAGAAGGCCTGTTCCCCCACAAGATGAGCCTGGAAGAGCCCGGCCGCCTTGAAGAGGAACGCCGCCTGGCCTATGTGGGCATCACCCGCGCCATGCAGAACCTGGTGATGACCTACGCCGAGACCCGACGCCTATACGGCAGCGAAACCTACAACAAGGTGTCGCGCTTCGTACGTGAAGTGCCGAAGGGACTGATCCAGGAGGTGCGCCTGTCCAACAGCGTCAGCCGTCCGTTCGGCGGGGGCCAGCAGCAGAACTCCAGCAGCATGTTCGCCGGTTCCGAGATTCCGGAAACGCCATTCAGCCTGGGCCAGCAGGTCAGGCATGCGATCTTCGGCGAAGGCGTGATCCTCAACTTCGAAGGCGCCGGTGCCCAGGCACGGGTACAGGTGAACTTCGCCGAAGGCAGCAAATGGCTGATGATGGGCTACGCGAAGCTCGAAGCTGTCTGAAACATTTGCCTACATGAAGGTTATTGGCCCGCCCTTGTTTTTAACGAGCGCGGGCCAATATCTGTAATACGTCCTACAGACCATTCTGTTTCGGTCTTACGCAAAAGCCCGAAACATTATGTCGCTAGCCACTGTCACTACACCTGTGCAACATGGCGCGCGTGCAATCCACAAATGGGAATTCCCTTTATGAAACGTTTTCTTAGCATCGCCATGGCGTTGTGCATCGGCCTGACGATGAGCCTCGACGCCAACGCCAAACGCTTCGGTGGCGGCAAAAGCTCGGGCGCGGCGCCGACTCACCAGACCAGCCAAATGGCTCCATCCGCCGGTGCCGGCGGTGCTGCCGCTACCGCAGGCGCAGCCGGCGCTGCCGGCGCCGCTGCCAAGGCCGGCGGTGCTTCGCGCTGGTTGGGCCCTCTGGCCGGTATCGCGGCCGGTGGCCTGCTCGCTTCCATGTTCATGGGCGGCGGCTTCCAGGGCATGCAGATCTTCGACATCCTGATCATGGCGGTCATCGCCTTCCTGGTCTTCCGTTTCATCGCCGCCCGTCGCCGCAAGCAGCAGGAGCAGATGGCTCCGGCCGGCGCGCCGATGCAGCGTGAAGTGTTCGAGCAGAAGCCAGCCATGGGTTCGATCTTCGGTGGTTCGGCAGCGCCTGCCGCAGCCCGCCCGGTGATCAACGCACCGGCGTGGTTCAACGAAGAACGTTTCGTCGAAGCGGCCCGCAGCCACTTCCAGTCCCTGCAGCAGCACTGGGACGCCAACGAAATGGACAAGATCTCCGAATTCGTGACCCCGCAACTGCTGGAGTTCCTCAAGCGCGAACGCGCCGACCTGGGCGACGGCTTCCAGTCGACCTATATCGACGACCTGCACGTGCAACTGGAAGGTGTGGATGATCGCGCCGACAAGACCATCGCAACGTTGACCTTCAGTGGCGTGTCGAAGACTTCGCGTTTCGACCAGGGTGAAGTGTTCAGCGAAAGCTGGAACATGGAACGTGCCCAAGGCGACAACCAGCCATGGCTGGTCGCCGGTATCCGCCAGAACGGCTGATACCCACGCGCTTGAGCAAGCCGTAACAAAACCCCGGACCTGTCCGGGGTTTTCTATTTCACGGTTGCACTTATGGCGAGCTACTGTATAAAACGCCCCTATAAACCGCGCCATCAGCAAGAGGATCCCGGCCGTGGAAGAAATCATCGAACAATTGCGTGAAGCCAATGAACCGGTTCCGGTTCCTCTGGAGTTGCCTGACGAAGATCAACTGGTGGAAATCGAGGAACAGCTGTTCATCGACATCCCGTTTGTCTTTCGTGAATTCCTGCTGACCGTCAGCGATGTGGTGTACGGCAGCCTGGAGCCGGTGACCGTCACCGACCCGCAATCCCACACCTACCTGCCGGACGTGGCTGCCAACGCCTGGGATGCCGGTGTTGACCGCAGCATGATCCCGATCTGCCAGGACGGTGACGATTACTACTGCGTCGAAGAAGACGGCACCGTGGTGCTGTGGTCCGGCGAAGAAGAACTCGTCACCGAAGAGACCTGGGAATCGGTGTGGCACTGGGCGCGGGACGTCTGGCTGGAAAGCTGACACCTACCCCCCGTGGCGAACGGGCTTGCGGTGGTGAGCGGGCTTGTCCCGCGCCGGGCCGCGTAGCGGCCCCCACTAGTGCTCCGGCGTATCCTTATGGTTATCCAGCGTCTCCAGCAAGGCGACCTGCATCCGCGTATGCACACGGATGAACCATCGCCAGAGCACGGCCGCCACCGCCGCCGTGACCACGGCAATCAGTACCAGCAACTTGTTGGTCGGCAGAATACTGGCCGACAAGGCTGCCAATAGCACAAAGATCACCAGCAGCGACAAAATCGGGATCAGCTCCGCAATCACCCGTCGCACACGCTGGGTATGCCGCCCGGCCATTTCCGGCTTCACGCTCATCTCCGCCAGCAACATCGACAGCGCCTTGAGCTTGCGGTACGCCGCAATCAGGAACGGTAGCGACAACAGCAAGGCCCCACCCCAGATCAACGCCTTCTGCCAGCTTGGATCACTGATCCAACCTTCCAGATACCCACCAATGCGCACCGCGAAAAAGCTTCCAGCGAAGAAAATCGCGATCACCAGCGCCAGGTTCACGCCCACCTGCAGGATGATCTTGCGGATCATCGACGCCAGCATGGCGCCCTCGCCTTGCGGCTGAATACTGCGTAACCATTCGCCGTACATGCCGAACACCCGGCTCAGGCGCTTGGGCATCACGGCGGCGATCTTCAATGACAAAGGGTCGGCGCCGCGAATCAGGTACGGCGTGAGCAGCGTAGTAATCGCCGAAACGGCCACCGCCACCGGATACAGGAAGTCGCTGGTCACCTGCAAGGTCATACCCAGCGCGGCGATAATGAAGGAAAACTCGCCAATTTGTGACAGCCCCATGCCTACGCGCAGTGAGGTACGGCCGTCATTGCCGGCGATAAAGGCGCCCAGGCCGCAGGACAGCATCTTGCCCAGCACCACAGCCACGGTGATCACCGCGATCGGCCAGGCGTATTGCAGGAGGATCTGTGGGTCGATCATCAAGCCGATCGCCACAAAGAAAATCGCGCTGAACATGTCGCGAACCGGCTCGATCAGGCGCTCGATCTTAACCAATTGCCGGGACTCGGCCATGATCGCACCGATCAGAAACGCCCCCAGCACCATGCTGTACTCCAGTTTGACCACCAGCAGGCAGAAACCGAAACACAGGCCCAGCACGGTGATCAGCAGCATTTCGTTGCTTTCGAACTTGGCCACGTAGGCCAGCAGGCGCGGCACCAGCAAAATACCGATGACCAACGCGACGATCATGAACAGCGAGAGCTTGCCGACCGTGGAGAACACCTCGCCGGAACTCACCGTACCGCTGACGGCGATGCTCGAGAGCAAGGCGATGATGCCGATGCCGAGGATGTCTTCCACAATCAGCACGCCAAAAATAAGTTGGGCGAAGCGCTGGTTTTTCATCTTCAGGTCATTGAGTGCCTTCACGATGATGGTGGTGGAGGAAATCGCCAGGATCGCGCCGAGGAACAGCGAGTCCATGGTGTTCCAGTCGAACCAGCGGCCAATCTCGTAGCCGATCCAGATCATCAGGATGATTTCCAGGAAGGCTGCGATAAACGCCGTGGCCCCCACCTTGAACAGCTTGCGCAGGCTGAACTCCAGGCCCAGGCAGAACATCAGGAAGATCACCCCCAGCTCGGCGAGGGTCTTGATGGTGTCTTCGTCGTGGATCAGGCCGAACGGCGGGGTGTGCGGGCCAATGATGAAGCCGGCGACGATGTACCCCAGCACTACGGGTTGCTTGAGGCGGTGAAACAGGACGGTGACCACCCCTGCCACCAGCATGATCACGGCCAAGTCCTGGATAAAGCTGATGGCGTGCATGGCGAGGGGCTCCTTGAGGGTACTGGCGCTTTTCCCACTTCCGCACGCGCCTTTGAAAAATCGCAAAGTGCGGAAGGAAAAGTCTGCCTTGATCGTAAGAAATGCCCTGAGATGGGCTTTTGAAGGTTAACACCGCGACTTCCGCCGGAAAGCCGGTGCAATATATGGAAACAGATCGGTGAACGCGTGACGGCAAGCCGCCCACCGGCGTCCCGTAAGGGATGGCGCTGCAAAGATCCCAGCACCCGCAGAGGTGCCCCCCAACCAATGCCTACAACCCGTGAGTGTGCTATGGAACCCGGAAACGCCCAGCTGTCGATGACGGTATTGATGACCCCTGACATGGCCAACTTCTCAGGCAATGTCCACGGCGGCACCTTGCTCAAGTACCTCGACGAAGTGGCCTACGCCTGCGCGAGCCGTTATGCCGGTCGCTATGTGGTGACGCTGTCGGTGGATCAGGTGATTTTTCGCGAGCCGATCCATGTCGGCGAGCTGGTGACATTCCTTGCATCGGTCAACTACACCGGCAATACGTCGATGGAAGTGGGCATCAAGGTGGTGACCGAGAACATCCGCGAGCGCTCGGTGCGTCATACCAACAGTTGCTTCTTCACCATGGTGGCCGTGGACGACCAGCGTAAACCCGCTGCCGTGCCACCGCTGCAGCCCCATAACAGTGAAGACAAGCGCCGGTTCGTGCAGGCCCAGCAGCGCCGGCAGATCCGCCAGGAGCTTGAGAAGCGCTACCAGGAAATCAAGGCTGACGCGCTGTAAGTCCAACCAAAAAATGGGGGAGGTTTGCCCCCCCTCCCACATTGGGTTCTGTGTACTTACAGGCTGATCGGCGTCGCCTCGAAACGTACGCGAGGATGGGCGATGCGGTCCTGGGCGCGGACCAGTTCCAGCTCGTAACTGGCGCAGGCCTGGGTTTCCAGCAGCACTTCGTGCACCGCCGCGGCCGTGAACTCAAAAGCCGCCAATAGGCTGTCGCCCAACAACACCCGCGCCAGGAACAACCCCGACGTCAGGTCGCCCACGCCCACCGGCTGGCGCGGGAACGCCAGCAGCGGCCGACGCAGGTGCCAGCTGCCCTCAGCGGTTACCAGCAGCATCTCGAAACCATCCGGCAACTTGCCCGGGTAATCCAGGTGCTTGACCAGCACCGCCTTCGGGCCACGGGCCAGCAATGCCTTGGCCATGCCCAGGCAGTCGAACAGCGATTGCGGCTTGCGCCCGGCAAAGCTGTCCAGTTCCAGTTGGTTGGGGCACAGGAAGTCGGCCATGGCCGCCGCTTCATCCAGCAGGAAATCGCTGACGTCCTGCGGCACGATGCAGCCCTTTTCCGGATGGCCCATCACCGGGTCGCACAGGTACAGGGCCTTGGGGTTGATGGCCTTGATGCGCGCCACACCGGTAAGAATCGCGCGGCCCTGATCCGCACTGCCCAGGTAGCCAGACAGGATCGCATCGCAGTTGCCCAGCTCGCCGATGGCGGCAATGCCTTCCACCAACGCAGGAATCTGCTTCGGCGCCAGCACTTCGCCCGCCCACTGACCATACTGGGTATGGTTGGAGAACTGCACCGTGTTCAGCGGCCAGACGTTCACCCCGACCCGCTGCATGGGGAACACGGCGGCGCTGTTTCCGGCGTGGCCAAAGACCACATGAGACTGGATCGCAAGCAGATGAGGTGTGCGTTTCATGCAGGAGATTTCCGTAAAGCCATTGAAATTCTGGCCGCGCAGTATGCGACTAAACGCAGCCTGTACGACAGACCGACGACACAGTTAAGCTGCTCTCACTTTGTTGGAGTTTTTCGCATGCTGACCCTGGGAAACATCTTCGTGTTGATGCTGCTGGCGACCGGCGCCGCCTGGGTATGGCACAACCACGGCCTGCGAGAGCGGGCGTTGGCGCGGGTCAAGCAGCATTGCGCCAAGCTCGATATCGAATTGCTCGACGGCGCCGTGGCGTTGAAGCGCATCGGTTTTGTGAGGGATGCCAACGGTCGGCGACGTCTGGCGCGTATCTACAATTTCGAGTTCACCGTCACGGGCGAGACCCGTCACAGCGGAACCATCACGCAATTCGGCGCCCACAGCGCGCAGATCGAACTGGCGCCCTACCCGTTCGAGGTCAAGGAAGCACTGCCCAGCGCCAATGTGATCGAGCTGAGCCAATGGCGCCAGGACCACGCCACCAAGAACCGTCAGTAACGGCAGGCGGCCAGTGCAGCCTGCAACGCGGCTACGTCCTGGGGTGCACTGAAGATCAATTCGATACGTGAGTCGCGACGCCATTCGCTGGGTTGCCAGGTCAGCGGGCTGTTATCCACAGCGTTGGCCGAGATCCATCCATCACGGCTGTGGATAACCAGTTTGGCGCGGCGCCACTCAAGGGATGTCAGCCACAGGTGCAGACGCTCGGAATCGAATTGCTGGCTCGGGTGCCAGCGCCAACCGATACTCCAACCGCCCTCCTGGACCTGTCTCAGGCAGATCGGCGATGCTGGATCGCTCCAGATAGCCGGCAATTGAGCCAGCCCCTTAGGCACGGCAAAGTTATCCACAGCCGCTTCAGCCTGCGCATTCAAGCCTGGCAGTTTGCCGAGCGGCACGTGCGCCTGGCGCGTCCAATAAATATCGCGGTCGGGTAGCTGTCGTTCGACGGCCTCGCGTTGCGCAGCATCCAACCCTTCATCCTTGTTCAACACCAACAGCCCGGCACTGGCCAGCGCTTCCTGCTGCGCTGGCGGCAAGGGTTTGCCCGCTGCCAGCGCCTGGGCATCCAGTACCAACACACAGGGCTGAACCGCCAGCACCTGCTGCCACGGCGCTTCGCGCAACTGCTTGAGCAACTGTGCAGGATGGCCCAGGCCCGAGGGTTCGATAAACAACCGATCCGGCTTGGCCTTACGCAGCAACCGGCCCAGGCCGACCTGGAACGGTGCGCCATTCACACAACAAAGGCAGCCACCGGCGACTTCACCCAGGGCAATGCCATCGTCACCCAGGCTCAGCAATGCCGCGTCCAGGCCGATCTGGCCGAACTCGTTGATCAACACCGCCCAGCGCTCGTTGGCCGGGCGTTGGGCAAGCAGGTGCCTGATCAGGCTGGTCTTGCCTGCGCCCAAAGGCCCGGCAATCACGTGGGTGGGAATGTTCTGCAGCATGGGTGCCATCGTTCGGACCGTGTAGAGGGTTTGATCCTACGCGGTTACGCGAGCCAATCCAGCGTCAGAATCAATCGGCGCTCATCCGCTTTCAGCGCCGGGGAGCGATGGATGAGGCCGTGGTTTTCGTTGCCGTGCCATTTGGTGCCTTTGAGCAGGGCCACTTCACCGCACTGGATCTGTTCGATGCGCTCGCTCGGTTCGGCTTCCGGTTGGCTGAGCTTGCGGCGGTCCATCACCCCTTCGCGCAACCACTGGCTGCCGATGCCGGCGTAGGTGGTGATCAGCCGCACCGGCACATGGTCAACGTGAAAACGCGGGCACATGGCTTTATCCAGCAGCCGCAGGCGCACACCGATGCGCTTGGCGCCGAGCAGGCACGCAAAGGCGCTGACCAGCCACGACACATCGGCGATAAACCCTTCGTAGCCTTCAAGATCGCGGCAGCTGGATGCCAGACCGCACAGGTTCGGCTCGGCGTCTTCGCTGTTGAGTTCGATCACCAAGGACTCGGCCAACGGCTCATTGAGCGCCACCAGCAAAGCGCCGAACTCGGCGATATGCAACGGCAATTGGCGCTGCCACAGCGCCAGGTTCACGCCGTCTTCGAGAATATCGGACAGCGCCAGCGGGGTTTCACCACAGGTCTGGCGAACCATCGGGCGCAAGGGGATAAGCGGTGCCAGCATCAGGCGGCCTCTTCATACCAGGGACCAAACGGATCAGCCAGCAGGCGCCAACCTTCGACACCCAGGGCCAGTTCTTCATCGGTGAGCAAGCACGCGTCCAACTCGGCACGCATCCGCGCGAAGTCGATGTTCTGTCCGATAAACACCAGTTCCTGACGGCAGTCGCCGGTACTGAGCTGCCAGTTGCCCATGATGGCGGCGACGCTTTCTTCGTCCTGGGGCCATTGGCTTTTCGGCACAAAGCGCCACCAGCGTCCGGCAAACCCATGGCGCATCAAGCCACCGGCCTGGGACCAGCTGCCCGCATCCTGATGCTTGCTGGCCAGCCAGAAAAAGCCCTTGGAGCGCAGCAATTTGCCGTTGACCCAAGGCCGGTCGATAAAGTCAAAGAAGCGTTGCGGGTGGAAGGGCCGACGTGCGCGGTAAGCCGTGGAAGCAATGCCGTACTCTTCGGTTTCCGGCACATGTTCACCCCGCAGTTCCTGCAACCAGCCCGGCGCCTGCGCGGCACGTTCGAAGTCGAAGCGGCCGGTGTTGAGGATCTTGTGCAGCGGCACCTCGCCCATGACCATCGGGATGATTTCCGCCTGGGCGTTGAGACGTTCAAGGATCGCCATCAGTTCCTCGCGCTCATGGCTGCTGATCAGGTCGATCTTGCTGATCAGGATCACATCGGCGAATTCGATCTGCTCGATCAACAGGTCGGTGATCGAGCGTTCGTCTTCCTCACCGAGGGTTTCGCCCCGTGAGGCTAGGCTTTCGGCAGCCTGGTAGTCGATCAGGAAGTTCATGCCGTCGACCACGGTGACCATGGTGTCCAGGCGCGCGATGTCGGCCAGGCTTTGCTCGTTTTCATCACGGAAGGTGAAGGTTTCAGCCACCGGCAACGGCTCGGAGATACCGGTGGATTCGATCAGCAGGTAATCGAAGCGACCTTCCTTGGCGAGTTTTCCGACTTCTTCGAGCAAGTCTTCACGCAAGGTGCAGCAGATACAGCCGTTGCTCATCTCCACCAGTTTTTCTTCGGAACGGTTGAGGGTAACGTCGCGCTGCACCTCGCTGCCGTCGATGTTGATTTCGCTCATGTCGTTGACGATCACCGCCACGCGCAGGTTTTCGCGGTTGCGCAGGACGTAGTTGAGCAGCGTGCTTTTACCGGCGCCGAGAAAGCCGGACAACACGGTAACGGGGAGACGATTGGGCATCAGGTAATCCTCATCAGGGTTGGCCGGTCAAATCGCCCGTTTATGGCGTTCGCGCAGCTCTTGACGTTCTTTGGCTTCGATACACAGGGTGGCGGTGGGGCGCAGCAGCAGGCGTTGCAGGCCGATGGGCTCACCGGTTTCGCGGCACCAGCCGTATTCGCCGCGGGCCAGCAGCTCGAGGGCGTCGTCGATTTTGTCGAGGAGCTTCTTTTCCCGCTCCAGCAAGCGCAGTTGCCACTGGCGCTGTTCTTCGGCGCTGCCCACATCGGCCGGGTCGCTGTTGGGCTCCTGCTCGCGCAGCACCAGGAATTCGCCCTCGATGCGCGCTTGCAGTTCATGGCGCTGAGTCAGCAACAGTTCGCGGAAAAAGCCTTGCTGGGCTTCATTCATGTAGTCGGCGGGCGGTTGGGCCAGCAGGTCTTGTTCGGTCATGGGGAGCGGTTCACGGGTCAGGCTGTGCTTTTATGTTATAGTATAACAATACAAATAAGCCAATCCCCCTTGCTCGTTACGACGAAGGGCGCAATGCTTGAACACTTACCAGCCCCCGAGACCCCTTATGAAATACCTGGTGTGCGCCCTGTTACTGGCAGTCGCGGGGCCTGCCTGTGCCCAAGCGCCAAGCTTGCTGGCCACGTGCACGCGTAGCGCCAACCTGTTGGCCTGTGTGGACCCCCTGGGCAATGCCTACAGCGTGGCAACGGTGGGCACCACCACGTATTTGCGTGGTTTCGAGGTGATCGGGAAACGTTATTGGGCACAAACCAACAGCCGCTACGGGCAACTGACGTTCTTTACCGGCCTGGCGTCGGACGGGGAGGCATGGGTCGGCTACACGCGGCGGGTGGGCTGGACCACGATCAACCGGTTTTCCAGCTCCGGGGGCGCCACTGCCAAATTCACGTGCAGCCGAATTACCGGCTGTTAGGCCTGAGCATTCTTCTGTTCCTGGACCCAGGCCATGTAGCTGTTCATCGGCGGGTTCTTCTGGAAGTAATTTTTCAGACCTTCGAACAAACCGTCCGCAACTGCTTGTTGATGGCGCGCCGTCACCAGGCGCTGGGCGTCCTGGGCATTGGAGATAAAGCCGGTCTCCACCAGGATCGACGGCACGTCCGGTGACTTGAGCACCGCGAACCCCGCCTGTTCCACACGCTTCTGATGCAGGCTGGTGATGCTTTGCAGGCTCCCCAGCACCGAGCTGCCCAGTTGCAGGCTGGAGGCGATGGTGGCGTTCATCGACATATCAAGAATCACCCCGGCCAGCATCGGGTCCTTATCCTTGAGATTGAGCAACGTGGTGGCGCCCAGCAAATCCGCGCCGTTTTCGCGCTGGGCCATAAAGCGCGCCGTGGCCGAGGTCGCGCCGCCCTCCGACAGCGCATACACCGAGGCGCCCGAGGCCGTGAGCCGTGGCGCGGCATCGGCATGCACCGAGATGAACATATCGGCCTTGTGCTGACGGGCGATGTCCACGCGCTTGCGCAGCGGCACAAAGAAGTCGTCGTTACGCACCAGTTTCACGTCAAAACCCTTTTCGCGCTTCAAGCGCTTGGCCAGCAGTTGGGCGATAGACAACACCACGTCTTTTTCGCGCTGGCCCTTGGACCCGACAGCGCCGGGGTCTTTGCCGCCGTGGCCGGGGTCGACCACCACGATAATGTCGCGCTTGGGGTGCGCCTTGTTCACCGCGGCCACCAAGGGCACCGCCTCAGCCGCGATTTGACGCGGTGCACGGGTGGCGCTGGTCAGGTCCAGCACCAGGCGATGCCCCTGCCCGTCCTGAGGCGGCAATACAAAGCTGTTGAGCTGCATCGGCGCGGCCAGGTCGAGCACGATGCGCGTATCCGCCTTGCCGAAGTGCCCCGAGCGAATCGAGGTGATCCCGCTGTTCTTCAGCTCAAGTTGAGAAAAGTCACCACTGAGACCCGCGCCGCTCAGGTCGATGATCAGGCGTTCCGGAGCAGTCAGGGAGAAGGTCTTGTATTGCACTGGACCGCTAAGGTCGAACACCAGGCGCAGCTTGTCGTCCGAGCGCCACAAGCGTGCATTGCGGATCTGGGTCGCGTGGGCGGCGAACGGCAAAGCAAACAAAGGGCTGGCCAGGAGCAGATTGAGGAGCTGACGTCTGTGCATGACAAATACCGCAAATGGAGGAGCGTCCGTACTCCACATGAGTGAAAAAAGGCCGGGGCAGAAAATTCATCGTCGACTCTATTGTTATACTATAACATGTCGAATTATTTCCAACGATGGACCTGCTTATGAATGCGCTGACTCTGCCGGATATTGCCGCGCAGGCTTCACGCCAAGCCTTGCCACTCGACTGGGTGGGCATGTGCGGCATCGCCCTGCCGATCCTCATTGACGGCCAACGCCTGAGCGCCAGCGCCGATGCCGGCGTCAGCCTGGACGACGGCACCGCCCGTGGCATTCATATGTCACGCCTGTACCTGGCACTGGAGATGCTCGAACAGCAGCCCGTTACGCCTGCACTTCTGCGCAATGTACTGCAGCGGTTTCTCGACAGTCATGAAGATTTATCTAAGAACGCCTACCTGCGTCTGCACACGAATTTGCTGCTGAAACGCCCAGCACTGGTCAGCCCACTGGCCGGCTGGAAGGCCTACCCGGTGAGCATCGAAGCGCGCCTGGAAAACCAGATGTTCCACGTGGAACTAAAAATTGACGTTACCTATTCTTCAACCTGCCCCTGTTCCGCCGCCCTCGCCAGGCAGTTGATTCAGCAGCAATTTCTCCAAGACTTCGGTAACACGCCGTTGCAGCATGAAGACGTGCTGTCCTGGCTCGGCAGCGCCAACGGTATCGTCGCCACACCCCACAGCCAGCGCAGCAGCGCGCAGTTGCACGTGCACCTGCAAGGCGAGCATCTGGCGCTGACCGAGCTGATCAACGCTGCCGAAGCCGCCCTCGGCACCGCCGTACAAACCGCCGTAAAACGCGCGGACGAACAAGCCTTCGCCTTGGCCAACGGGCAGAACCTGATGTTCTGCGAAGACGCCGCCCGCCGCCTTAACCTCGCCTTGAAACGCTCGGATGCCGTCAAAGCCTTCCACCTCAAAGTGATCCACGCCGAAAGCCTGCACGCGCACGATGCCGTGGCTGAAAGCCGCTGGACGAGAAACCCTGCATGATCACCTGCACCGCTTTACGCTGGGGCGCCCCTGGCCAACCGCTCACTCCCGCCGTGGATTTCACCCTGGAAAAAGGCAGCCTCACCGGCGTGATCGGCCCCAACGGCTGCGGCAAAAGCAGCCTGCTCAAAGTCATCGCCGGCTTGCAAAAACCGTTGGCGGGCAAAGTGACCGTGGATGTTCCACGCCGAGGTGGCCTGTCGTTCCTGCCCCAGCAACAGCACCTTGATCGTCAGTTCCCCATCAGCCTGCAAGAACTGGTCGCCGCCGGTTTCTGGGGCACGCGCCTCACCCCGCAGCAAAGAAGCGAGCGCCTGCAAAAAGTGTTGGAAGACTGGTGCCTCAGTGGCCTGGAACAGCGCCCACTGATGGCGTTGTCAGGCGGCCAACTACAACGCGCATTGCTCGCTCGCATGAGCCTTGCCGAGTCGCCAGTGTTACTGCTTGACGAGCCCCATGCCGCTCTGGACGAAGAAGGCCAGGCGCTGTGCTGGAGCCATATCCACGCCTGGCACGCCGAAGGCCGGACGTTGGTGGTGGTGTGCCATGACTTGGCTTCCGTACGCCAACACACCCAACAAGTGGTGCAGATCAAAAGCAGCGGCTGCGTGTTCGGTTCCAGCAAAGAGTTGATCCGCCCGCAGCCGCACATGCAGGTGGCCTGATGCACTTCACCGCCCATCTGTGGATGCCCTTCCTCGACTTCGTCTTCATGCGTCGCGCCCTGATCGGCGGTCTGGTGCTCGCCTGCAGCACCGCCCCGCTCGGCGTATTTCTGATCCTGCGCCGCATGAGCCTGATCGGTGACGCCGTCGCCCACGGCATATTGCCCGGCGCCGCTCTGGGCTTCTGGTTCGCGGGCTTGAGCCTGCCCGCGCTGACCATCGGCGGCCTGGGCATGGCCGGCCTGTCGGCGTGGATCACCCGCCGCACCGGCCTGCGCGAAGATGCCAGCCTGGCGGCCATCTACCCCATCTCCCTCGCCGCCGGCGTGTTGATCCTGGGGCTGGCCGGCAAGCGCCTGGACCTGCTGCACCTGCTGTTCGGCTCGGCCCTGGCCGTCGACGAAACTACCCTGACCGGCATGCTCTGGGTTTCCGGGTTCAGCCTGATCGCCATGGCGCTGATCTACAAACCGCTGCTGCTGGACACCCTCGACCCGCTGTTCCTGCAAACCGTCAGCCGCCTTGGCCCACTGGCCCACGGCTTGTTCCTGACCCTGGTGGTCCTGAACCTGGTGATTGGCTTCCAGGCCATCGGCGCCTTGATGGTGGTGGGTTTGATGATGCTGCCGGCCATCGCTTCACGCTTCTGGAGTCGGCGCCTGCCGGTGTTGATCGCGGTATCGGCGGTGCTGGGATGCCTGTCGGTGTGGTTGGGTTTATTGCTGTCGTTCTACTTCTCGCTGCCCAGCGGCCCGGCGATTGTGCTGGTGGCTGGCGGCGGGTACCTGCTGTCCGTGGTCTTCGGTCCGGTGCACGGCTTGCTGCGCCGCCCGCCTTTGCTTACATCCCAATGAGGTGTTTCCCGATGCGCGCTCTACTCGTGCTGTTCAGTCTGCTGCTGCCGTTGTCGATGGCCCAGGCCGCCGACAAACTCCAGGTGGTTACCAGCTTCAGTATTCTCGATGACATCACCCACCAGATCGGTGGCGATCACATCCAGATCAGCAACATGGTCGGCCCCGACGCCGATGCCCATACCTACGAACCCACCCCGGACGACGCCAAGGCGCTGCTCAAGGCCAAGCTGATCATCAAGAACGGCCTGGGCTTCGAGCCGTGGCTGGACCGTCTGGTGACCAGCACCGAAACCAAGGCCACGGTGGTCACCGCCAGCAAAGGTGTGATTTCCCACACCATGGAGGAAGACGGCGAAACCATCCCCGACCCGCACGCCTGGCACAACCTGGCCAACGCCGAAATCTATGTGAACAACATCACCAAGGCGCTGGTGGCTGCCGACCCGGCCAACAAGGCCGACTACCTGCGCAACAGCCAGGCCTACCTGAAAGAAATCTACCGCCTGCTGGCCGAAGCCAAGACCAAGTTCGGCGCGCTGCCACCGGGTAACCGTCGCATCGTCACTTCCCATGATGCCTTCGGTTACCTGGGCCAGGCCTATGGCATCCAGTTCCTGGCGCCGCAAGGCCTGTCCACCGAACGTGAACCTTCGGCCGCCGAAGTCGCCGCGCTCATCACCCAGATCCGCAAGGACAAGGTCAAGGCCGTATTCATGGAAAACATCAAGGACTCGCGCCTGCTCAAGCAGATCGCCGATGAAAGCGGCGCGCAGATTGGCGGCACGCTGTACTCCGACGCCCTGGCCGCAGAAGGGCCGGCGAGCACCTTCACCGGGCTGTTCGAGTACAACCTCAACACCCTGTGCGCAGCATTGAGCAAGCCATGACCCTGAGCATGCTCGAACTGGAAGGGGCTGCCGTCGGCAGCCGCTTTCCACTCGCCGCCGTGCTCGACGCCCTGCCGTGGAACAGCGACGGCCTGATCGCCGCCATCGCCCAGCAACACGGCAGCGGCGAAGTGCTGATGCTGGCCTGGATGAATCGCCAGGCCCTCAACGAAACACTGGCTACCGGGCAGGTTTGTTATTGGTCGCGCTCGCGCCGACAGCTGTGGCGCAAAGGCGAAAGCTCCGGCTACTGGCAACAGTTGGTGGAAGCGCGCCTGGATTGTGATGGCGACGCAGTACTGCTGATCGTCGACCAGCAAGGCCCGGCCTGCCACACCGGCCGCCCCACCTGTTTCTACAACGCCATCGACGGCGCCTACGTTCACATCATGACGGAGCCAGTTGCATGATCCGCAAGAACCCTTCCGGCGATCTGCCGGTGATTGCCGAATCGGCCTACGTCGACAAGACCGCGATCATCTGCGGCAAAGTCATCATCGGCGAGAACGTGTTTGTCGGCCCCTACGCCGTGATCCGCGCCGACGAAGTCGACGCCGGCGGCGCCATGGACCCGATCACCATCGGCGCCAATTCCAACATCCAGGACGGCGTGGTCATCCACTCCAAGTCCGGCGCCGCCGTGACCATCGGCGAATTCACATCCATCGCCCACCGCTCCATCGTCCACGGCCCCTGCACCGTCGGCGACCGGGTGTTCATCGGTTTCAACAGCGTACTGTTCAACTGCGCCGTCGGCGATGGCTGCGTGGTACGCCATAACTCGGTGGTCGACGGCCGTGATTTGCCCGCCGCCTTCTACGTGCCCTCCACCACCCGCATCGGGCCGAATACCGACCTGTCGCAATTCCCGCCGGTGAGTGTCAGCGCCTCGGAGTTTTCCGAAGACGTGGCACGTACCAACGTCGACCTGGTGCGCGGTTACAAAGCCCTGCAAAACGAGTTCTGAGCCATGAGCCGCCTGCTGATCCGCAACGCCCGCCTGGTGAACGAAGGCGAGGAATTCGACGCCGACGTGCTGGTTGCCAATGGCCGTATCGAAAAGATCGCCAGCAGCATCGGCGGGAACGCCGCGCCCGTGTCCATCGACGCCCAAGGCCAGTGGTTGCTGCCGGGCATGATTGACGACCAGGTGCACTTTCGCGACCCCGGCGCGCCGGACAAGGGCAACTTCTACAGCGAATCCCGCGCAGCGGTAGCCGGCGGCATCACCAGCGTTATGGACATGCCCAACACCAACCCGGCCACGCTGAACCTGGAAGCCCTGGCCGATAAAAAGCGCCGCGCGGCCCTGCACTCGGTGGCCAACTACGGCTTTCACTTCGGGGTCAGCAACGACAACCTCGACACCGTCGCCGCCCTCGACCCGCGCGAAGTGGCCGGGGTCAAAGTGTTCATGGGCGCCTCTACCGGCAATATGCTGGTGGACGACCCACGTGTCCTGGAACGGCTATTTGCCGAAGTACCGACCATTCTGCTGGCCCACTGCGAACACACGCCGAGCATCCAAGCCAACGAGCAGCGCATGCGTGAGCGCTTTGGTGACATGATCCCCGCCGTCGCCCACCCGCTGATCCGCGATGCCGAAGCCTGCTATCGCTCATCCTCCTTCGCGGTGGAACTGGCCAAGCGTCACGGCACGCGCCTGCATGTACTGCACCTGACCAGCGCCCGCGAGTTGGCATTGTTCGAAGACAAACCCTTGGCGCAAAAACGCATTACCGCTGAAGTCTGCGTGCACCACCTGCTGTTCGATGACCGTGACTATCACCGCCTCGGCCACCAGATCAAATGCAACCCGGCGATCAAGACCCGCGCCGACCGCGACGCCCTGCGCCTGGCCTTGCTGAGTGATCGTCTGGATGTAATAGGCACTGACCATGCGCCGCATACCTGGGCGCAAAAACAGTTGGGGTATCGTGAAGCGCCCGCGGGTCTGCCCCTGGTGCAACACGCGCTGCCGGCGTTGTTGGAGTTGGTGGCCGATGGGCTGCTGCCCCTGACCACCCTGGTGGCCAAGACCAGCCACCGTGTCGCCGACCTGTTTGCCATCCCCGACCGGGGTTATCTGCGTGAAGGGTATTGGGCCGACCTGGTGCTGATCAAACCGGAGCCCGAAGGAAAACCGGTCAGGGACGAGCCGATTCTTGCCCGCTGCGGCTGGACGCCGTTCGCCGAACGCAGCTTTCGCCACAGCGTGAGCACCACCCTGGTCTCCGGCCACCTGGCCTGGCACAACGGCCAGGTGGTCGACAGCTGCCAGGGTTTACCGCTGCATTTTCTAAGGTAGGCGCGAGCTTGCTCGCGAAGAGCGTTAACGATAACGCGGGGGACCTGACACCCGGTGGCGCTCTCCGGTTTTTCGCGAGCAAGCTCGCTCCTACAGGTTAAGCACGAGGCTTGACCGTGCCGCAATCGGTGCCCAGCCATTGGGCGTGGGTATCCAGGCTGCCCTTCTGTTGAACGCCGGTGGCATTGAAGGTGCCGTTGACGGTGGTGGTGAATTCTTTCTGGCTCTGGAAGGTAGCGACGCCGGTGCCCTGGGCTTTCGGGCAACTGAAACGGAATTTCCACTGGTTACCGGTCTTGTCGGTCACTTCCTGTTTGCAGCCCGATTGCGGGTCGGTCAGGGGGATCGAATCAGAGGCGACTTGTGCCGGGGTGAGGCACACCTGCACGCCTTTGCCGGCCATGGTGATGCCTTGTTTTTCCAGCATGGCGCGCTGTTCGGGGGTCATCTGTTGCTTGAGCTGACCGAGGATCAGCGACAGGTCCGGCAGGTCCTGGTTATCGACTTTCATATTGCTGGTGGTCAATTCCCACAAGCCCGGCGCCAGCATCTGCGCCTGCGCTGCCAGCGGCAACGACAAACCTACAACCATGGCCAAACCAAGCAGACGAGCATTCATCGGGTAACTCCTGGGCAATTGTGGGCGTTAGACGCCGCAAAAGTGCCAGTGTTGCACGGCAAATAAAATAGCGACATTCGCAGCCGTTCATGGTCTGTTAAGCATTGGATTGTCTGGAGTACCGTCGTCCATGGATTTCTTTGGCCCGCACCTGCTCGCCTACTTCATCGCCACGCTGCACTTGCTCGGGACTCTCGCCGCGATCCACGCGGTGCTGACCGTCAGGACCGCCCAAGGCTCGATCGCCTGGGCCCTGTCACTGATGTTCATGCCCTATCTCACCTTGATCCCCTACCTGATCTTTGGCCGCAGCACCTTCGACGCGTATATCCAGGCCCGTCGCCAGGCCAACCAGGAAATGCACACCGCGATCACCGAGCTGAACTGGCGCCCCTGGGTCGAGGAGGCTCTCGCCGCGCGCAACTCCAGTGCCTACGCGTCGTTGCGCGCCATGCCCAAGCTGGGCCGCATGCCGTGCCTGGCAAACAATGAAGTGCACTTGCTGATCAACGGCGAGGCCACTTTCAGTGCAATCTTCGACGCCATTCGCAATGCCAAAACCGCCGTGCTGTTCCAGTTCTTCATCATTCATGACGATGAACTCGGTCGTCAGTTACAGGCGCTGTTGAAGGAAAAGGCTGCCCAAGGCGTGGGCATCTACGTCATGTACGACCGAATCGGCAGCCACGCCCTGCCCCATCAGTACGTGCAATCGCTGCGCGACGCCGGGGTGCAGGTCAAGGCGTTCGCCACCCGCAGCGGTTGGCTCAACCGTTTCCAGGTCAACTTCCGCAACCACCGCAAGATCGTGGTGGTGGACGGTGTCACCGGGTTTGTCGGTGGGCACAATGTGGGCGATGAATACCTGGGCAAAAAACCGCCATTGGCGCCATGGCGCGATACCCATGTGCAAGTTACCGGCCCGGTGGTGGCGTGTTTGCAGGAGTCGTTTGCCGAGGACTGGTTCTGGGCCGCGCGCGAGCTGCCGCCGCTGATCCTGCCGGACGCCTACCCCGAAGACGGCGTGCTCTGCCAATTGCTCGCCAGCGGCCCGGCCGATCCCTATGAAACCTGTTCGCTGTTTTTCGTCGAGGCCATCCATGCGGCCACCGAGCGCGTGTGGATCACCAGCCCATATTTCATCCCCGACGAAGCGGTGTTCGCCGCCCTGCGCCTGGCGGTCCTGCGGGGCGTGGACGTGCGCCTGTTGCTGCCATCGCGGCCCGACCACCGCATCGTGTATGCCGCGTCCAGCCTGTATGCGATCGAAGCGGTGCGCGCTGGTGTCCGGGTATTCCGCTACACACCGGGCTTTCTGCATCAGAAGGTGGTGCTGGTGGACAACGAGATCAGCGCCATCGGCAGTGCGAACATGGACAACCGTTCATTCCGGCTGAATTTCGAAGTGATGTTGCTGACGGTCGACGAAGCCTTCGCCAAACAGGTGGAACAGATGCTGCTGGACGACTTCGCCCAGGCCCATGAAGTGAGCCAGGAAGAAAGCCGCGAGACCCGCCGCCTGCAGCAACTGGGCATGCGGGTGGCGCGCTTGATCTCACCGATTCTCTAACGGCCGATGCGGTAAAAAATGTGGGAGGGAGCAAGCCCCCTCCCACATTTGGATCTCCACCTTTCTGGAACATCAGCTCAGCGATAAATGTCTTCCCGCGTCCACGGCAGTTCATGGCTGCCATCCGCGTGAGGCTTCACCGCGAGGATCTGGTGCAGGTTGATCCAGCCCCGCGCAAACGCATAAGCACACCCGGCCAGGTACAGCCGCCAGATGCGCAACGCCTGCTCCGGCACCAGCTTCGCCGCCGCTTCCAGGTTGTCTTCCAGGCGCTCGCTCCAATGGTCCAGGGTGCGCGCGTAATGCAGGCGCAGGCTTTCGACGTCGACCACTTCCAGCCCGACTTCGCTGATCTCGGCAGTCATCATCGCCAGGTGCGGCAGTTCGCCGTTGGGGAACACATAACGCTCGATAAACTCCCCGGCGCCACGGCCCACGGGCCGGCCGTCGGTATGCTTGGCTGTAATGCCATGGTTCATCACCAGGCCGCCTTCGCGCACGGCACCAAACAGGGTCTTGCAGTATTGCGCCAGGTTGGCGTGGCCGACGTGCTCGAACATGCCCACGCTCACCACTTTGTCGAAGCGACCATCCTGGGGCAGATCGCGGTAGTCGAGCAGTTGCAGGTCGATCTGGTCTTCCAGGCCCTCGGCTTTCACCCGCTCCTTGGCCAATGCCAGCTGTTCCTTGCTCAGGGTGATACCAAACACTTTCACCCCAAACTCCCGCGCCGCAAAACGCGCCAGCCCGCCCCAGCCACAGCCTACGTCGAGCAGGTACTCGCCGGGCTGCAAGCGCAGTTTGCGGCACAGGTGGCGGAATTTGTCTTGCTGGGCCTGGTCGATGGATTCGCTGCCGGTTTCGAAATAACCGCAGGAGTACGCCATGTCCTGGTCCAGCCATAGCTGGTAGAACGCGTTGGACAGGTCGTAATGGTAGGAAATCGCGGCGGCGTCGGTGACCTTGTCATGGATCGAGCGCACCGGGAGACTCCCGGCCTCATCCTCGACCAAGGCATGACTCAGCTCATCACACACCCGGATCACTTCACTGATGGAACCTTCCAGCTCCAGTTTGCCCTCGACAAAGGCTTCGCCCAACGAGTCGAGCGTGGGGTGGGACAGTTTGGGCACGACCGTGGGGTCCTTCACCACGATGGTCACACTGGGCTCGGGGCCCAAGTTGAATTCATGGCCATCCCAGAGTCGAAGACGCAGCGGCAGCTGTAGATTCTGTAAGGCCGGTGGAAGTTGCGCGAGCATGAGTAGTCCCCCCTTGTTTCAGACGTCTGGAATGAGGGTAGACCATCCCGAGAAAAAGTAGGAGGCTATCGATTTGATAGCGTTCTTCTATGGGGCTCGGCGCTGGAGCAAACCGTCCTGGATCCACTGTTTCAGCCATGTCACCGCTTGCAGTGGTGCACCCTCTCCATAAGTGACTGCCAGTTGCGCACACAGTTCTGCGAAGCGCCAACCGGTCGTCACCATCCCCGCCAGCGCAAACGCCTCGGCCGGTTCCAGGCTGCGATAACGGCACACATTCTGATAGCGCCATACCAGGCAGATCTGTGCGAAGTCCAAGGTGTGACTGTCGGGGAAATCCGCGCCATCCTTGCTGGCACGCCAGATGGCCACGGTGTTGAAGTGGCAAAGTCGCTGCTGTACGGATGGTGTCAGGGAGACCTGCAAACCGGGCCAATCCTCGGGCGGCAGCACCGCCATATCATCCTGGGTCAGCGGCTCACCCTGCGGCGCATCGAACGCCAGGGTGAAGGCCCACTCCAACTGGGCCAGTTCAACCAGCGGCGCACTTTGCTCGGCCACCAGGTGCTCGCGGATAAACACCGGAAACCGTTCCCCCAGCCAGCGCAGGCTGTAGTGGGACGACGGATAGCGACGCACATAGGCTTGCGTCAGCAGCGCAAACTCATCATCCCCCAGCCAATACCGGATGGCGCTGAAGTCGTGCCGTAACACCTCCTGCAGCCGTGCCAGATAAGCGTTGTGGTAGATCGCCAGGCCGGTGTCTACATCCAGCGTCGGCCCACCCAATAACGTGGCGGCAAAGCCATTGGTGGTATCTGGCGTCTGCGCTGACAAGTGCTGTTCAAAGGCCAACTGCCAGTCGGTCAGGCGCATAACGACCTCCGGGCCAAGGCTGCGGCGCCCAGCTTGCGGGCCTTTTCCAGCTCGGTGAGGAGCTCTTCGAACGGCGGGAAATGGTCATCGCGCTCCAACAGCGTCGAGACCGGGCCCAAATGCTCCAGGGTCTGTTGATACAACGCCCACACCGGGTCGCACACCGGATGGTCGTGGGTATCAACCACGTAGTCGCCGTAATCCATATGCCCTGCAAGATGCAGTTGGCGGATGCTGTCGGGCGGCAGGTTGCGGATAAAGGTCCAGGCATCGAAGCCATGGTTGCGCGCACTGACATACACATTGTTAACGTCCAGTAGCAACTGGCAGCCCGACAGGTGGGCCAGGGCATTGAGGAATTCCCATTCGGTGAATTCATCCGCCTTGGCACGCACATAACTGGAGACGTTTTCCAGCACCAGCGGGCGCTGCAACACATCCTGCACTTGGCGAACGCGAGCAGCTACGTAGTAGAGGCTTTCTTCGGTGTAAGGCAGGGGCAGCAGGTCATGCAACTGGTGCGCGCTGCCACGGCTCCAGCACAAATGATCGGAAATCCACGCGGGCTGGATGCGCTCCGCGAGCTGCTTGAGGTGTTTCAGGTAGTCCATGTCGACGGGGTGGGGGCCGCCGATGGACAGGGACACACCGTGCATCACCAACGGGTAACGCTCGGCTATCGCATCCAGGTAGTACAAGGCTTTACCGCCCAGCACCAGATAGTTCTCGGAGATCACTTCGAACCAATCCACGGCCGGCGCTTGTTCAAGGATCTGCTGGTAGTACTCACTGCGTAAACCCAGGCCGTAACCCAGACTTGGAAGGGACGCGGACATGACTCGCTCCTGGGCAAAGTGTCCGCAGCGGTGGGGGCTGCCGCTGCGGTTGTTTGCCGGTTATTCGCCGACTTTGCCGCCCGCTGCGTCACAGGCGGCTTTGGTCATGGCCTTGAAGCCGTGGCCCTTACACACCGCCTGGCCTTTGCAGGCGTTTTCAGCGGTTTTGCAGTCGTTCATGCCTTTGCAGGACGTCACGCCGTAGCAATGCACTTGCGCATCGGCGGCTTGTACCTGGGTCGCAACACCAGCAAACATGGTGGCGGCAGCCATCGCCAGGGCAGCACCAGCAGCAGCGGATTTAATCTTCATTCTCGTATTCCTCATGATCGGTAGTGGCGTCGGTCTGAACGGATTGCCCAGTCTCGACACAGCACTAGAGTGAGGCCCCTTATCGGCGTTACAGCCGTGTGCAAATATTTCTGAAATTAATCCTCAAGCTTCGACAGCGGCTCCTGAAACCGCAGCAAACGCCCGGCATTGCCCAGTACCAGCAAGGTGCTGAGGTTATGCAGCACCGCCGCAATCATCGCCCCCGCAGCACCCAACCAGCCAAAGGCGGCAAATACCACGATGGCCAAGGTCCAGCCCAGGCCTATGACCACGTTGACCTGCAACGTACGCCGGCACTGGCGACTCAAGCGCACACAGGTGCCCAGGCGCCGCAGGTCGCTGCCGATCAACACCACATCCGCCGAGGCCAGCGCAATGTCCGCCCCTCCCGCGCCCATGGCCACCCCAACCACGCCAGCCTTGAGCGCCAGGGAATCGTTGATCCCATCACCGACCACCATGGGCCGGAAGCCGCTGCCGATTTCCCCCAGCACGCGGTTGAGCTTGTCTTCCGGCAACGCCTGGGCTTCGACATCGCTGATGCCCACGTCCAGCGCCAGGCTGTCGGCCACGCTTTGACGGTCGCCAGTCAGCAGCAGTTGGCGACCCAGGCCCAAATCCCGCAACTCTTGCAGGGCCTGGCGCGCCTCCGGCTTGACACTGTCGGCCAGCAGCAGCCAGGCCAGAAACTGCCCGTTCAGGGCCAGCCCGGCAATCGGGCCGTCATGGTTCGGCACCGTCGTCGTGACAATACCCAATTGCTCGAACAACTCGGGACGGCCCAACGCCGCTTCGCCCTGCTCGGTCTGTGCCACAACACCCAGGCCCTGGCGCTCGCGAATATCCGTGAGCGCCAGCAGTTGCGCCTGAGTCGCCAACCCCGCCAACGCACGGCTGACCGGGTGGCTACTGGCCGAACCGAGGCTGGCCGCCAGGTTGAGCAGCGCCTGGCGGTCGGTCGACGAGGTCTCGATGGACTGCAAACGCAGGGTGCCAAAAGTCAGGGTGCCGGTCTTGTCCACCACCAGCGAGGTCAGGTCCGCCAACTCTTCGAGGAACGCCGAGCTGCGAATCAGGATCCCATGCCGGGCCGCCACGGCGATCCCGGCAATCGCCGTTGCCGGTGCCGACAGCACCAGGGCGCACGGGCACGCCGCCACCAGCACCGCGAGCATCGCCTGAGCGTCATTGGTCACAAACCAGGTCACTGCCGCCAGCAGCAACACCAACACCATATAGCTGCCCGCGTAACGCTCCAGCAGCCGCGTGATCGGCGGCTTGGAACGTTCGGCGTTCTGCATCAGCGCGATGACTTTGCCCAGGGTCGACTCGTTGCCGGTGCGCGTCACTTGCAGGCGCAACAGCCCATCAAGGTTGATCGCCCCGCCAAACACCTGCACACCCACACTGGCTTCCAACGGCACCGACTCACCGGTGATCGGCGCCGTGTCCAGGCTCGCCTGGCCCGACAGCACCACGCCATCGGCGGGCACCCGATCACCGGCGCGCACCTCGACGATATCGCCGGTGCTCAGCGTGCCGTTATCCACTTCGATGATGCTGCCGTCGGCCTGCACCCGCCGCGCATGGCTGCGGGTCAGTTTGCCCAGGGCATGAATCGCCTCCTGGGAGCCGATCACGCTGCGCTCTTCCAATACGTGCCCGAAGATCATGATGATCGGCAGCAGCGCGGCGGTGAGCAGATCGCCGGTGGCCCAGGCGCCGAGCATCGCCAGGGCGATCAGTTGGTCGGTAATGCCATGCAGGCTGGGAAAACGCAGGCTGTACCAGGCCGAGCGCATCACCGGCACCGCCACCAGCAACGAGGCCACACCGAGCAGCAACTGGCTGACGCCCGTCTGGTCCGGCGCCAGCCAGCGCCATACCAGGCCCAGCGTCAGCAAGCCCAGGGCGAGCATGGCCAGGGTCAATTGTCGGGCAGCGCTGCGCTGTTCGGCGGAGGTCAGCATGGGTGCGCTCATTGTTCGGCTCCCTGGATGATCAAGCGGGAGTCGTCTTCAGGATCGACCGTGGTCACCGAACCGGCCTGGCCGAGAATCTTCGGCATACGCTCGCGGTACAGGCGCAACAGCAAGCCCGGGTCTTTGACCTGGGCCAGGCTGGCGACCGTGGCCGTTTGCGCCTGGGCATTGGCCAGGCGTTCACTGGCCTGGGCGTGGGCAACCTGCACCAGGCGGTCGGCCTGCTGGTTGGCGGTCTGGGTGAGTTTTTCCGCTTCGGTCCGGGCGTTTGCCACGGCTTTGTCAGCTTGTTGACTGGCGGTGAGTACGGCGTTGAATGCGTTCACCGCCGGGCCCGGCAGGCTCGATTGCACATCGACCCGCGTCACCTCGATGCCCAGCCCCAGACCGGTGGCGGCCAACTCGGCCAGGCGCTTGTTGATGCCTTGCACCAAGTCACCCCGCAGCCGCTCGCGACGCTCGGCGGCGCCGTTGTCAGTGCCGATCAATTCGGGGCGCGCCACCAGGATCGTGTCCAGATCGCGCGCCGCCGTCAGGGCCACGGCGCTGCGGGTCACCAGACGATCCAGGGCCGGCAGCACATGCGCGCCCTGCAACACAAAGGCGTAGGGTTCGGTGACCTTGTAGAACACCCGCACATCCAGCTGCACCACTCCGGCATCGCCGGTCAGCAGGTAGCCGGAGCCGGCCAGGGCATCGCTCAAGGGCGTGGCGAAACTGGCCACACGATCAGCCTGCACCGCCGCATCGGAACGCAACAGGTTCTCCACCCGACGCTCGATCACCCGGTCGGCCGCCGGCAATAACACCACCTGCTCGAACGGCTGCGGCCAGGCCAGCAGCAGCCCGGCATTCTGGATGCGGTCGAGGGCGCCGAAGTGCAGCACCACCGCACGGTTCTGCGGGTCGATCTGCCGCACATTGGAAAACGCCCATGCCAATGCGGCCAACACCGTCACCGCGTACAACGCCAGGAACGTCAGGCGCCCGGCCTGGATCCAGGGGCTGTCCGGGCTGTCACGCTCGGTCATGGCTGAACGTCCTTGGGCCCGTCCACCAACGCGCGAAAGGGCGCGGCGTCGGTGCGCAGGATGATTTTGGTGCCGGGGGTCACGACCGTGCCCAGGGTATCCAGGGAGCGCAGCAGGTTATACAGCTGCGGATTGCCGGCGTAGGCACGCCCATAAATCTGCGCGGCTTCGACCCGCGACTGGGCTTCGATGTCGGCGGCTTTCACCGTGGCATCGGCCTGCACGATGCGCGCATCACGCTCAGCCGCGGAGCGAATCTGCGCGGCCTCGCGCTTGCCCACGGCCGTGCGTTCGGTGGCGATGGTTTCACGCTCGGCACGCATGCGGTCGACGGTGGCGGTCAGCGTGACCGACGGCAACGTCAGGCGCTCGATCCCCACCTGCGCCACGCGCACGCCATAGGTGGTGAGCAATTGTTGATCAATCTGCTGGCGCAACTGCGCCTCGAAATCGGCGATGCGCACCTGGCTGGCGTCGGTGTTGATCAAGCTCGACAGGTCAAAACTGGCCGCCGTGGTTTCCAGTGCCGAGCCGACGAAGGTGCGAATCTGCCGCGCCGCCTCATCCGGCTGGTTCTGCACCGCGCGCATAAAGCGCTGCACATTGTCGGCATCGCCCTGCACCTGCCACGCCACATAGGCCTGCACGATAATCCGCAGGCCGTCGCGTGTGCCCACATCCTGCAAGCCGCTGGAGGTGGTGCGCAGGCGCAAGTCCACCGGGATCGCCGCTTCGAACGGCGCCGGCCAGCGCCAGCCCAGGCCCGGTTCCAGCAACACCCGCGACGGGTTGCCGAAGCGGGTAATCACCGTGGCCTCGCCGGAGCGCACCTGCACCAGGCTCGCCGCCGCCACCGCGAACAGCACCAGCAACACCGCCCAGGCCATACGCCGCCAAGGGAAAGGACCCGCCGCCTGTTCATCACCGTGATGAGGGTGATGGTGGCCGTGGTGGTGACCATGATCGTGAGAATGAGCGCTCAACAGACAGACTCCTTATTGAACGGCTTTACGCGGCAGCGAAGGGTCGGCCGGCAAAGTAAAAGAACGCAGATCAATCGTCGGCGCGCCATCGGCGCCCAAGCGGTGATCCAGAATAAGCAGCTTGGCGTGGGCCAGGCCCAGGCTGAGTTGGCCCAGGTACTGTTCCAGCACAAAGGCCCGACCAGCCGTGGCGTAGGCCTTTTGTTCTGCGGTAAAGCGCAGGTCGGCCGCTTGGGCACCGGCATTCACTTCGCGGGCGGTGGCCAAGGCCTGGTCGCGGGCGGTGCTGGCTTGCAGCAAGGCCTGGTTGGTGTGTTCGCTGGCGGCGCCGCGCTCGCGGGAGATCAGGGCCTGGGCGCCGATCTGCGCGGCTTGCACGCCGTGGTAGGCATTGGCGGCGCCGGCCGGTGGGTGGATGGCTTCCACGACAGTGGCGAGGATTTCCACGCCGCTGTCGAGTGTCTGCAAATCCACCTGCACGGCGCGGCCGATTTCGTCGGCCAGGCGCGTGCGTTGTTCGCCGAGCAATTCGTCGAGGGTACGCGAGGCAAAATCGTGCACCAGGATGCGGCTGGCGGTGCTGCGGATCAGAGTCGGCACATCCGCGCTGTTATAGGTGGCGGCGAGTGCGGCCTGGTCGGTGAGGCCGATGCGGTAAACGAAGCGCACATCCATATTGACGATCTGGAAGCTCTGCTTGTCGCCGCTGCTGCTGGCGATCACCTGGGATTTGTCATTCACATGGCTGGCGTCCCACAACCGATTGGCCATCAGCGGTGCCGGGCCTTCGGCAGGCGCCAGCTCCGGAGTAGAGGCTTCGCTGACGCTGGTGGCCAACTCATGCACCACGCCGTTCTCCACGTTGATCACGCGGCCCAGGGGCCAGGGCAAGCCGGTATGCAGGCCCGGGCCGAACACCTCGACGGGCTTGCCAAAGCGCTCATAAATCCCACGGCCTTGCAGGGGCACTTCATGCACGCCGGTCAGCGCCCAGCCGACCGCCAGCACCACCAGCAGCACCGGCAAAAACGCCCGGCGCATGTAGGTAAACGCCCAGATCTGGCGCAGGTCGATGCCGAAACGGTTGTGTAATTCGTGCTGCAACGCCAGCAACGGTTGTGGCGGCCAGCGCAGCAACCCGGCGATGAAACTCTGCGCCATCAGGCGTGGTTCAAGGCGCGGCTGGCGCGGGCTGAACAGCGACAGCAGGCCTCTTAATAGAAACTCCAGCGCTACCAGCGCCGGCAACAGCCCGACCAGCACCGCCAGGCGCAACGGCCAGACCGACTCGGCCCCGGCAAACAGCAGGCAAATGGCACTGACCACCAGGCAGGTAATCGCCACCCGGCTCAACTGCGCCAGTTGCGCGGCTTCCGGCCACTGGGCCGTGGTTTCCTGAGCCAGGCGCCGTTCGAACACCAGCAAGCCAAACGCCAGCGCCAACGCCAATGCCGCCCCCACGCTGGCCGCTTGGCCGACAGGCGCCGAGGGCAGGCCCAGGTTCCAGAATTCAATGATGCTGACCAGCGCCAGCAGCGACCAGCCGCCCAGCCACCAGACCGGGGCGCCGATCTGCCGGCCAAAGCGTTCCACAAGGCGTGCGTAGCGGCCCGTTTCTTCAACGGGTAATTCGATCGCCGGCCCTTCCAGCGCCTGGGCCCGCCAATCGGCCACCCACCACGCCGACTGCAGCCCTGCCACCAGCACCAGCAGGGCCGATGCGCAGTTGATCAACACCACCGGCCAGATCGACAACGGTGCAAACAGCGCGACAAACAACGCCAGCACCCAACCGACTACGGCCAGTACTGTCAGACTGATACCGGCTTGCCGTAATCGGCGGGCATGGAACAGCCCTTGCTGAAAACGCGGCAGGCCTTCCACCGAAGCGCCGTCCGCCTCTAGATCCACTTGCATCCACTCACGCCCGCTTGTACACAATTCGTTACGATATAACACGCGGCGTGAAATTTTTGTTCGTTAAACAGGGTTTTTGAACATGGCAAAAATCTCCTGTGGGAGGGGGCTTGCTCCCGATGGCGATGGGTCAGCCGACACATGCATCAACCGGTAGACCGCCATCGGGGGCAAGCCCCCTCCCACATTTGTCCTTCAGTGCTTTCCAGATCGTGACTAAACCCCCATAAACACGCGCCATCACTGGTATAGGCCATGAATAATCGGCACACTCCAGGCAGTTTTTCGCGGGCTCTCGGACAAGGAAGCGTCACCCCCATGATTTCGATCTATCAGCTCAAACCGCGGTTTCAGAACCTGCTGCGTCCCCTCGTGCAGCGCCTCTATGACAATGGCACCACGGCCAACCAGATCACCGTGCTGGCCGGGGTCATTTCCCTGCTGGTCGGCCTGTTGATCGCCAGCTTCGCCCAGCACCTGTGGCTGTTTGCGCTGATCCCGCTGTGGATGATCCTGCGTATGGCCCTCAACGCCATCGACGGCATGCTCGCCCGGGAATTCGGCCAGCAGTCGCGCCTGGGCGCCTACCTCAATGAATTGTGCGACGTGATTGCCGACAGTGCGTTGATCCTGCCCTTCGCGCTGATCCCCGGCGTGAGCCTGGTGCCGGTGCTGCTGGTGGCGCTGCTGGCGGTGTTCAGCGAATACGCCGGGGTGCTGGGGCCGATGGTCGGCGCGTCACGGCGCTATGACGGGCCGATGGGCAAGAGTGACCGCGCGTTTGTCCTCGGCGTGCTGGCCATCGGTGTGGCGCTGGGCTGGCTCGGCGCTGGCTGGGTCGACACGGTGATGTGGCTGGTCGCCGCCCTGCTCGCCTACACCCTGGTCAACCGGGTGCGCCAGGGTTTGAAAGAAGAACAACCTATCTCCCCTTCTGCATAAGGATTTTGCAATGCGCGAACAGCAAGAGCACACCTTCAGTACCCATGACGGCGTCGAGCTTTTCTACCGTCATTGGCCGGCCAGCGCGCCGGCGGGCGGCGAGCCGCGCAAGGCGATCCTGCTGTTCCATCGCGGCCATGAGCACTCGGGGCGTATCGCGCACCTGGTGGATGAACTGGACTTGCCGCAGTTCGACTTCTTCGCCTGGGACGCCCGCGGTCACGGCCAATCGCCCGGCGAACGCGGCGACAGCCCGAGCTTCGCCACCAGCGCCCGTGATATGCAGACCTTCCGCGACCATATCGGCGCCACTTATGGCATCGAGGAAGAAGACTGTGCCGTGATTGCCCAAAGTGTCGGCGCGGTGATCGCAGCCACCTGGGTGCATGACTACGCGCCGAAAATCCGCGCCCTGGTGCTCGCGTCCCCGGCGTTCAAGGTCAAGCTGTACGTGCCCTTTGCCCGGCCGGGCCTGGCGCTCATGCGCAGGTTTCGCGGCAACTTCTTCGTCAACAGCTACGTCAAGGCCAAGTTCCTCAGCCATGACCCGGAGCGCGTGGCGTCCTACGACAGCGACCCGCTGATCACCAAGGCCATCTCGGTGAACGTGCTGCTGGGCCTGTACGAAGCCGCCGACCGGGTTGTCGCCGATGCCCAGGCGATCCAGGTGCCGACCCAACTGCTGGTCTCGGGCGCCGACTTTGTGGTGCACCGCAAACCCCAGCAGCAATTCTTCGACCGCCTTGGCAGCCTGAAAAAAGAACTGCATATCCTCCCCGGTTTTTTCCACGACACCCTCGGCGAGCGTGACCGCGCGGTGGCCGTGAGCAGCGCCAGGCGCTTTATCCTGCAGAACTTCGCGCACCCGCTGGACCGTGCGTCCCTGCTGGACGCCGACAAACTGGGCGCCACCTGCGCCGAATCCGAATCCCTCGCAGCGCCCTTGCCGCGCAATTCCCTGCGCGACCTGTACTGGCGCCTGACCCGCGCCAGCATGGGCCTGGGCAAGAACCTGTCGGACGGCGTCAAGCTGGGCTTCGACACCGGCTTCGACTCCGGCAGCACCCTGGACTACGTGTACCGCAACACGCCCACCGGCAAAGGCGGGCTGGGCCGCATGATCGACACCAACTACCTCAACTCCATCGGCTGGCGCGGTATTCGCCAGCGCAAGTTGAACGTCGAGGAACTGCTGCGCCTGGCCATGGCCAAGCTGAGGGATGAACAGCGCGAAGTACGCATCGTCGACATCGCCGCCGGCCACGGCCGCTACATTCTTGAAGCCTTGCAGGGCGTGTCGCCGCTGCCGGAATCGATCCTGCTGCGCGACTACAGCGACATCAACGTGCGCGACGGTGGCGCGCTGATTCGTGAGAAAGGCCTGGGAGACATCGCGCAGTTCGTCAAAGGCGATGCGTTTGACCGCTTGGATTTGGCGGCCCTGCAACCCAAGCCGACGCTGGCGGTGGTGTCCGGGCTGTATGAATTGTTTGCCGATAACGCCATGGTCGGTGGTTCGTTGGCCGGCCTGGCTGAAGCCGTGGAGCCCGGCGGTTACCTGGTCTACACCGGCCAACCGTGGCACCCGCAACTGGAACTGATCGCCCGCGCACTGACCAGCCATCGCCAGGGCCAGGCCTGGGTGATGCGCCGTCGCAGCCAGGCAGAAATGGATCAGTTGGTAGAAGCCGCGGGCTTTCGCAAGATCACCCAGCGTGTGGATGAGTGGGGCATCTTTACCGTGTCCCTGGCCCAGAAGATCTGACCATGCGCGAACCCGGTCTATTGAAACCAGCGGTGCTGTGGCTGCTGCTGTTGGCGCCGCTGTTTTTCAGCACCTACGGCTTCGCCACCTGGGTCACCAGCCAGCGCAGCGATGTCGGCACCCTAGTGTTCGGCTGGGAAACCCATATGCCGTTCTGGGCCTGGACCATCGTGCCCTACTGGTCCATCGACCTGCTCTACGGTTTCTCCCTGCTGCTGCCCAACAGCCGCCATGAGCTGAAGCAACACGCGTTGCGCCTGCTCAGCGCGCAGGTCATCGCCGTGAGTTGCTTCCTGATCTGGCCGCTGCGCTTCACCTTCGAGCGGCCGGAACTGGATGGCGTGTTCGGCTGGCTGTTTGCCGTATTGGCGGGGTTCGACAAACCCTTCAACCAGGCGCCCTCGCTGCATATCGCGCTGCTGGTGATCCTGTGGGTCATGTATCAGCGCCACACCCAAGGGTTATGGCGCTGGCTGGTGCATGGCTGGTTCGCCTTGATCGGTATTTCGGTGCTGACCACTTATCAACATCACTTTATCGACTTACCCACAGGCGCCCTCGCCGGCTGGCTATGCGTGTGGCTGTGGCCGGTGGAACACCCCAGCCCCTTGCTGAATGCGCGCCTTACCCGGGATTCAAAGCGCTGGCGCTTGGGCCTGCGCTACGGCCTGGGGGCGTTGGCACTGGCGATTCTGGCGTTTTCCCTGGGCGGCGGCTGGTTATGGCTGCTCTGGCCCGCGGTGTCCCTGGGCCTGATCAAGGCGAATTACCTGGTGCTCGGCGCTGCGGGCTTTCAAAAACGCAGCGATGGCCGGCTTACACCTGCTGCGCGTTGGCTGTACGCACCCTACCTGGCCGCGGCGTGGATAAACTCGCGCCTGTGGACACGCAAACACCCACAGCCGGACCTGATTGTGGATAACGTCTGGCTGGGGCGAATTCCCAGTGCGAAAGAGCAAAATTCATTCAGCGCCATCGTCGACCTCTGTGCCGAATTGCCGATTAATCCACAGGGCCGTGCGTATCAAAGCATCCCGGTGCTGGACCTGATCGCCCCGACACCCGCCGACTGCCAGCAAGCCGCCGAGGCCATCGAGCGCCTGCGTGCAAGCGGCCCGGTGCTGGTGTGCTGCGCCCTCGGCTATTCGCGCAGTGCCACCGCCGTCGCCGCCTGGCTGCTGCACAGTGGGCGCGCTGCCACGGTGGACCAGGCGCTGGCTATTATTCGTACAGCGCGGGCGCATGTGGTCCTGCACCCTGCTCATCGTCAAGCATTGGAGGGTTTGCCCCATGCCCGCTGATATGGAACTCCAGGTGGTCGCCAGCCTGCTGCGCCGTGGCCGTTCGCTGGATCAGTTATCCACAGGCCTGACCGTGGCCGGGGTGTTATTCGGCCTGGCCCAGTTGCTGATGGCGAGTGTTTCAACCATCTGCCTGCTGCTCAGCCTGTGGATGATTGTCCTCGGGCTGCTGCAAAAGTACTGGGCGCTGCGGGTGGCCTTTGACGCCGACCTGTTCGCCCTGCTGGCCCGCGACATCGAGCGCACGGCGGACCTCGATCAAGCCCTGCAAACCCTTGGCCTGCAATCGCCCAAGCGGGCCGGCCGGCCCTGGGCCGAGCGCCGTCGCGGCGCCCTCAAATTGCTGCGCAAACAAGCCTGGCTGCTGGGCGCGCAAGCGCTGCTGACCCTCGCCGTGATCCTCGCCAGCCCCTGGCTGCCTTTCGCCGCATAAGGAACCCCCATGTTCGAACCCGTGGTCGCCACGCTGATTACCTCCATGGCCCGCACCGTCACCGGCGCCCGCAGCCTGTGGCTGGGTTGCGCGCCAGTGCCGGTGCAACGTATCTATTTCGCCAACCACAGCAGCCACGGCGACTTCGTGCTGCTGTGGGCCTCACTGCCACAGAACCTGCGCAAATTCACGCGCCCGGTGGCCGGCAGCGATTACTGGAATAAAAGCGCCCTGCGACGCTACATCATCAACCGCGTGTTCAATGGTGTGCTGATCGACCGCGAGCGCAAGGACCCTGTGGATAACCCCCTGCAGCCCATGCTCGCCGCGCTGGAAGGCGGCGACTCGCTGATCATCTTTCCCGAGGGCACGCGCAACCTGGAGGACGGCTTGCTGCCGTTCAAAAGCGGCATCTACCATCTGGCCAAAAGTTACCCACAGGCCGAATTGATTCCGGTGTGGATCGCCAACCTCAACCGGGTCATGCCCAAGGGCCGCGTGTTGCCGCTGCCTTTGCTGTGCACCACCAGCTTCGGCGCCCCCTTGCAATTGGAAGAAGGCGAAGACAAAGCCGCGTTCCTTGCCCGAACCCGCGACGCCCTGCTCGCCCTCGCCCCGGAGCACTCCTGAGATGGATAGCCAAACCCTGATGTTATTCGGCGGCATCGGCGCGATCCTGGTGCTCGCTTCGCTGATCGGCCTGATCCTCAAACTGCGCACCCGTGGCACGCCCAATGCGGTGATCGACAACCTCAACGCCCGCATCAACGCCTGGTGGGTGATGGTGGTGGTCATCGGTATCGCCTTCTGGCTTGGTACCGGTGCGGTGATCCTGCTGTTCTATGCAGTGTCGTTCTACGCCCTGCGCGAATTCCTGACCCTCACGCCCACCCGGCGCAGCGACTACCCGGCCCTGGTGGCCGCGTTCTACCTGGCGTTGCCGTTGCAATACCTGCTGATCTACTCGGACTGGTACGGGCTGTTCTCGATCTTTATCCCGGTGTATGTGTTCCTGCTGCTGCCGATCCTCGCCTCCCTCGGCGGCGACAGCACGCACTTCCTGGAACGCGCCTCCAAAGTGCAATGGGGCCTGATGATTGCGGTGTTCTGCGTATCCTTCGTGCCCGCCCTGCTGACCCTCGACATCCCCGGCTACGAAGGCCGCAACCTGCTGCTGATCGCCTACCTGGTGATCGTGGTGCAACTCTCGGACGTGCTGCAGTACGTGTGCGGCAAGCTGTTCGGCAAACACAAGATCGCGCCCAACCTGTCGCCGTCGAAAACCGTGGAAGGCTTTGTCGGCGGGATTCTGTTGTCCTCCCTGATCGGTGCGGCGCTGTGGTGGACCACGCCGTTCAACCCGTGGCAGTCGTTCCTGATCGCCTTGCTGATCAACCTGCTCGGCTTCGCCGGCGGCATCGTCATGTCGGCGATCAAGCGCGACCGGGGGGTGAAGGATTGGGGGCATATGATCGAAGGCCACGGCGGCATGCTGGATCGCCTGGATTCGGTGTGTTTTGCGGCGCCGATTTTCTTCCACCTCGTGCGCTACTGGTGGACCTGACCCCCCCTCTCAAGCCCAATGAAGATCAAACTGTGGGAGGGGGCTTGCCCCCTCCCACATTGGTTTTCTGGTGTTTTCGAGGTTTAAGCAAAGTCTGAAACCGCTGCTCCTACCTCTCGCTTCTCTTTATTTCGCAGGACATTTCCGAGAGAATCCCAGCCGCTTGTGCCCTGCCTTTTCGGTGGCTAGTCTGCGTTCGTCACTGCCAATTCAGTGACCGGGTTTAGTCGCTCGGGAAAGATTTACATTGGGCGCACAAGCGCCATCTCAAGCATGGCGTTTTTTTCTGCCAACGCTTTATGGTGGCTGTGCGCAGGGCACCTTCGGGTGCGCCGGGTTCCCAATGTTCCGGTCGACTAACCTGCGTACAGCTGCCACCCCATCGTTTAGTCGCGACTCGTGGCAGCTCCAATTCCCTACATTGGAGTTACCGCAATGAGCAAAGTAAAACCCGGTCCGCCCCATCCCTTTTTCATCCCCCACCCCGAAATCAGCTTCGAAGACGCACTGGTCTACGCCTCAGACCTGCTCCACTGTGCCGAACAGTTGCGCGACTCGCCCAAAGCCGCCGGACACCTCATGGAAATGGCCAAAGTGATGGTAGACCGCTCGCTAGAATGCATGGGCCCCCGCTGACTCGGTAAACATCCCCGCCGTGCGGCGTATCGGCGTCATCTTTTGTATCAAAGACCCTGTAAGATACGCCGCACTTAGCCAGGGATGCTCACCATGTTCGATTCGCTCAAAGCCATCAGCCGTCGTGTTGTCGGTGTGTTTCTGACTGTGGTGGGGGCCGTTTTCGGCCAATGGCATCCGCCGCTGTGGCTGCGCGCCATCGGCCGTGGCCTGGCGAACCTGGGTAACAAAGCCCGCGCGTATCCGCGCCAGGCCGGTGCCGGCGTATTGGGCTTGGTGCTGCTGGCGGCCGCTGGCTTCTATGGCTGGCACTGGTACTCCAACCTGCCGCAACCTCACACCGTGGGCTATTCGCTGCACAAACCCAACCTGACTGACTACACCCAGCAACCGCCGGTTGTGGATAACTTGCAAGTGCGTTTTGCCGAATCGGTGGCCCCGCTGGCCGCCATTGGCAAGCCGGTCACCGAAGGCATCACCCTCAAACCCAATGTGGCCGGGAGCTGGCGTTGGTCCGATGACCGCACGCTGCTGTTCGTGCCGGAGAAAGACTGGCCTATCGAAGCGGGTTACACCCTTGATCTGGCCAGGAAAGGTTTGCTGGCCGATGGCGTACTGCTCAGCCAGTACAGCAGCCAGTTCTCCACCCAGCCGTTCCGCGCCACCCTGGCACACAACGAGTTGTATCAAGACCCATCGAACCCGACGCTGAAACAACTGGTGGCGACCTTCCATTTTTCCCACCCGGTCGATGAAGACAGCCTGCGCAAGCGCGTTTCGGTCACCCTCGGCAAAGGCCTGGCCTACCGCGACGCCCAGTTGCCCAACCGCCCGGACATCAGCTTCGACGAGACCAGGCTGAACGCCTACGTGCGCTCCGCCGCCCTGGCCACACCGCTGGAAAGCACGCCGGTCAGCGCCAAGCTGGATGAAGGCATCAAGGCCCGCGACGGCGGCAACGCCAGCACCGCGCCGCTGGTGGCCGAAGTCACCGTGCCCGGCCGCTATCGCCTGACCTTTACCGGCGCCGAAGTGAGCTTTGTGGATAACGAACGCGGCGAGCCTGAGCCGGTGCTGATGTTCAGCAGCTCCAGTGCCGTGGCCGATGACACCATTGCCGGTAAGGTCCAGGCCTGGCTGCTGCCGGAAAAAGCCCAGGACGACACCCGCCCCTATAACAGCAACGACATCGACGATGCCCTGCTGGCCCGCAGTACCAAGGTCACGCTGACCCACGTGCCCAGCGTCGAACCGCTGAACACCCTGCACGCCTTCAAGTTCAAGGCCCCGGCCGGCCGTGCGCTGTATGTGCGCGTGCCCGCCAACCTGGAAGCCATCGGTGGCTACCTGGCGAAAAACCCGACGGCCTCGCTGATCAGCATGCCGGCTTATCCGCGCACCTTGCAGTTCCTGTCCGACGGCGCGTTGCTCAGCCTCAATGGCGAAAAACGCCTGGGTTTCATGGCCCGCGGTGTGCCTGGCGCCCATGTGGAAATCGCACGCTTGCTGCCCAACCAATTGCAGCACCTGGTGGACCAGAGCAGCGGCAGCTTTGCCCGGCCCAATTTCGGCAACGAGTACTTCGACCGCATGGTTGAACGCCAGTCCCTGGATATTGCGCTGTCGTCCTCGGACCCGGCGAAAACCGTGTATGACAACGTCGATCTGAGCCACTACCTCACCGCCAACGGTGGCCGTCGCGGCATTTTCGTGCTCAAGCTCAGCCCTCAGGATGAGCCGGCCGAACGCACCTTCGACTATTCGCGCAGCACCACCTCTGACCTGCGCTTTATCGTGGTCACCGACCTCGGCATCATCGCCAAGCGCTCCAGCGATGGCAGCCATGACGTGTATGTGCAATCCATCGGCAACGGTTCGCCGGTGTCCGACGCCCAGGTCGACATCATCGGCCGCAACGGTCTGCCGGTAAGCAGCGGCCACACCGACGGCGAAGGCCACGTGCATTTCGCCAAGCTGGATGAACTGCGCCGTGAGAAGACGCCGCTGATGTATGTGGTCACCCGCGGCAATGACCAGTCGTTCCTGCCGATCGCCCGTCAGTCCCAGCAGCTGGATTTGTCGCGCTTCGACGTAGGTGGTTTGGAAGAAGACGGCGCGATTGATCGCCTCAGTGCCTACCTGTTCACCGACCGTGGCCTTTACCGCCCTGGCGAAACCGCGCACCTGGGCATGATCGTGCGCAGCGGCAACTGGAAAGGTGCCCTGCAAGGCCTGCCCGTGGAGCTGCAGATCACCGACCCGCGCGGCCTTGAAGTGATTCGCCAGCC
Organism: Pseudomonas sp. GW821-FHT09D08; assembly: GCF_059416305.1. Taxonomy (NCBI): domain Bacteria; kingdom Pseudomonadati; phylum Pseudomonadota; class Gammaproteobacteria; order Pseudomonadales; family Pseudomonadaceae; genus Pseudomonas; species Pseudomonas sp. GW821-FHT09D08. Next base: position 150,233 of record NZ_JBWKOX010000004.1, on the reverse strand, counting down.
GCTGAAGCTGTCCGCCAGCGGTTTTGAAACCTTTGATTTCCCCAGCAGCGAAGTCGCCCCCGCCGGTGACTACACCGCGACCTTGCAGTTGATTGGCCAGAAACAGACCCGCACCGACCTCGGCAGTGTCAGCTTCAAGGTCCGCGATTTCGAACCGGACCGCATGAAGGTCAGCCTGAGCCTGCACGACACCCTGGTACAGGGCTGGATTCCACCGGACCAGGTGGTGGCCAAGGTCACCGCGATGCACCTGTTCGGCGCCCCGGCGGCCGGCCGTCGCGTTACCGCGAAGATGTCCCTGAGCCCGACGCTCGCGGCATTCGAGCGTTACCCCGACTACCGTTTCCGCCTCAACGATTCCCTGGAAGAGGCCAGCACCGAAGACCTGGCCGAAACCACCGTCGACGATAACGGCCAGGCCTTACTCGACCTCAACCTGCAACGCTTCGCCAACAGCACCTATCGCTTGCAAGTGATGACCCAGGTGTTCGAGGCCGAAGGGGGCCGTAACGTGGCGGCGCAAAGCGCCTTGCTGGTGTCGTCCGCGCCCTACCTTGTGGGTGTGAAAAGTCAGGACTCGCTGTCGTACGTCGCCAAGGACGCCCCGCGCCAGGTGCACTGGCTGGCCGTCACGCCAGACCTCAATCCGCTGGCGGTGGATGGCCTGACCAGCGAAGTGGTCGAACACCGCTACGTGTCGGTACTGGTGAAACAGTCCAACGGCACCTACAAGTACGAGTCGCGCATCAAGAACATCAGCCAGCCGGCCTCGCCGCTGGTGATGACCAAGGACGGCGCCAGGCAGACCCTGAACACCGCCACCCCAGGGGATTTCACCCTGCAAGTGAAGGACGCCAACGGCAACCTGCTCAACCAGATCGACTACAGCGTGGCCGGACGCGGGAATACCTCGCGCTCCCTGGAACGCAACGCCGAGCTGCAACTGCGCCTGGATAAACGCAGCTACGCCACCGGCGATGAGATCGCGATCAGCATCCGCGCGCCTTACACCGGTGCGGGCCTGATCACCATCGAGCGGGACAAGGTCTACACCCAGCAGTGGTTCAAGGCCGACAGTACCAACAGCGTGCAACATATCCGCGTGCCTGCGGGGCTTGAGGGCAATGCCTACGTCAACGTGCAGTTTGTGCGCGACATCGGCTCGTCCGAGGTCTACATGAGCCCGCTGTCCTACGGGGTGGTGCCGTTCAGCATCAACCTGGATGCGCGGCGCATGGCGTTGAAGGTCGAGGGCCCGACGAAAATCGAGCCGGGGCAGACGCTGGACATCAAGGTCAACGCCGACCGCCCGGGCCGCGCGGTGGTGTATGCAGTGGACGAAGGCATCCTGCAGGTAGCCCGCTACCAGACGCCCGACCCGCTGGGTTTCTTCTTCCAGAAGCGTGCGCTGGAAGTCGGCACCAGTCAGATCCTTGACCTGATCCTGCCGGAATTCAGCCGCCTGCTCAGTGGGGCGGCGCCCGGTGGCGATACGGAAGGCGCCCTGGCCAACCACCTCAACCCGTTCAAGCGTAAACACCAGCCGCCAGTGGCCTGGTGGTCCGGGCTGGTGGACTTGCCCGCCGGTGAAACCGTGCTGCATTACCAGGTACCGGACAGCTTCAACGGCAAGCTGCACCTGTTCGCGGTGGCTGTGGACGCCGACAGCGTGGGCGTCAGCGAGGCCAATACCGAGGTCCGTGGCCCGATCGTCATCACGCCGAACGTGCCGGCTTTCGTGGCGCCGGGTGATGTGTTCAACGTCAGCGCCGGGGTATTCAGCAACCTCGAGGCGGCAGCGGACGTGAAGTTTGAAGTGCAGACCAGCGACGGCCTGGTGGTGCAGGGCGACAAAGCCAGCACCTTGTCCCTGCAACCGCGCAAGGAGGGCACCGCCGAGTTCAAGATCAGGGTCGGCGAAACCCTCGGTTCGGCGGATTTGCGCTTTGTCGCCGTGTTGCCGGATGGCAAGCGGATCCAGGTGGCGGAAACCACCTCGATCCGTCCCCTGAGCGAGCATCGCGTGGCCCTGAGCCTGGGCCGTTTCGACAGCGCCAGCAAAGAGCTCAAGCCCACCCGTGAACTGTTCAGCCAGTTGCGTGACGTGCAACTGGGTATGGCCGCCTCGCCGCTGGTATGGGCCAACGGCCTCAAGCATTACTTGGATGACTACGGTTATGCCTGCACCGAGCAACTGGTGTCCAAGGCCATGCCGGCGTTGATCTGGGGCGGCACCGCACCCGAGGCAGAACAGGCCTTCAGCAGCGCGGTGCGCATGTTGCGCCAGCGCCAGAACCAGGCCGGCGGCTTTGGTTTGTGGGCCGCCAACCCGGATGTGGCGCCCTACGCCAGCCTGTACGCCACCGATTTCCTGATCGAAGCCAAGGAGCGCGGGCTGCCGGTGCCGGAAGACCTGCTGCTGCGCGCCAACAGCTATCTGACGGACCTGGCCAACGGCCCGAGCGAAGGCCTGTCGGAATTGCGCAACCGCGCCTACGCCAGTTACCTGCTGAGTCGTCAGGGGATTCTGGTGAGCGGCGCCTTGAGCGATATCCGCGAACGTTACGAGAGCTACTTCAAGGACAGCTGGCAGAACGACCTGGGCGCCGCCTACCTGGCGGCCAGCTACAAACTGCTCAAGCAGGATCGCCAGGCCGACACCGTGTTCCGCAAGATCCCTTGGCGTTCGCTTGTGGATAAGTGGGACAGCGACGGCCTGTATTACGATCCGCTGGTCCACGATGCCGAGCACCTGCATCTGCTCGCTCGCCATTTCCCCGAGTTGCTGGACGATGTTCCTACCGCCCTGCTGGATAAACTCGGCAAGCGCCTCAACGAACAGCGCTACAACTCGCTGTCGGCGGCGCTGTTGCTGCGTGCCTTGGACAACTACGGCCAGCGCGCGCAAAGCGATATGACCCTCAAGGCCACCGCCTGGCTGGGCGACAAGCAGCAACAACTGCTGGAGATGGCCGGCCAGCCACCGCGCGCGGCGGTACCGGGCGCCACGCAAAAACTGCTGATGGAAAAATCCGACGGCCCGGCGGCGTTCTACATGCTCAGCGAAGCCGGTTTCGATAAGGGTGCCAAGCTCAAGCCGATCAACAACGGGCTGGAGATCATCCACGAATACCTCGACCTCAAAGGCGAACCGGTGAACACAGTGGCGGTGGGCGATGAGTTCCTGGTGCGCTTGCGCCTGCGTGCCACCGACCGTGACCAGGTGCAACAAGTGGCGGTGGTCGACCTGCTGCCCGGTGGCGTCGAGCCTGTGTATAACTTGCCGCCGGAGCCGGAAGCCGCCAGCAGCGAGGACAGTGAAGGCGAAGCGTCCGAATACGTAGAAGAAAGCGAACAAGAAGCCGATGCCTGGCAAGCGCCCATCGGCGAAACCGAGCTGAGCAACTGGCAGCCGGACTACGTGGATGTGCGTGATGATCGGGTGGTGTTGTACGGCACGGCACTGCGCGACGTAGGCACCTTCGTCTATCGCGTGCGCGCCACCAACGCCGGCACGTTCAATACGCCACCGGCCTACGCCGAAGGCATGTACGAACCCACCCTGCAAGGGCGCGGCAAAGTAGGCCAGCTTGAAATTACCAAGCCTTAAACGCCTGGCGCCGCTGCTGGCAGCGGCGCTGGTGCTGGCGGGGCTGCGGCTGTGGCCCCACGCTCCGCTGGAACAGGCTGTGACGTCGTCACGGGTGGTGCTGGCCGATGACGGTTCGCTGCTGCGCATGACCCTGGCGGATGACGGCCAATACCGTTTATGGCTGCCGCTGGAGCGCATCTCGCCGTCACTGGTGGAGGCCTTGCTGCTCAAGGAAGACCGCAATTTCTATTGGCACCCGGGGATCAATCCCCCAGCGTTGCTGCGCGCGGCCCTGGCCACCTACAGCGGCGGCCAACGCCAGGGCGGCTCGACCTTGAGCATGCAACTGGCACGGCGTCTGTGGGATCTCAACACCCGCCAGGTACCCGGCAAATTGCAGCAGATGGCGTTGGCCTTGTGGCTGGAAGCGCGCTACAGCAAGCACGACATCCTCGAGGCGTACCTGAACCTGGCACCCATGGGCGGCAATATCGAAGGCGCCGAAGCGGCCAGTCGCATCTACTTCGGCAAGGCGGCGGCGCAGTTGTCGTTGTCCGAAGCCTTGGCGCTGGCGGTGATTCCCCAGCAGCCGGGGCGGCGCGCACGCTTTGGGCCGTCACTGCAAGACGCGCGACTGCGCTTGATGAATGACTGGCGTGAAACTTATCCACAAGACCCGCGTAACGACAGTTTGCTCGACCTGCCCCTGGAAGCCCGCAACCGCCAGCAGATCCCGTTTCTGGCGCCGCATCTGAGCGAGCAGCTATTGGCCTCCCAGCCCGGCAACGAACTCAACAGCACCCTCAACCTGCCCTTGCAGCAACTGCTCGAACGCCTGATCAGCGGCTTTATCGCCGAGCGGCGCAGCACCGGTGTGGAAAATGCCACGGCCATCCTGATCGACAGCCGCGACCAGAGCGTCAAGGCGCTGGTGGGCTCGGCGGATTACTTATCCACAGGCATCCACGGCCAGGTCAACGGCGTATTGTCACGCCGTTCGCCGGGGTCGACCCTCAAGCCGTTTCTCTACGGGCTGGCGCTGGATCAAGGGGTGATCCACCCCATGAGTATCCTCAAGGATTTGCCCAGTAACTTCGGCTACTTCCAGCCGGAAAATTTCGACGGCAGTTTTGTCGGGCCTCTGACCGCACGGGATGCGTTGATCCGTAGCCGGAATATCCCGGCGGTGTGGCTGGCCAGCCAGGTGAAGTCGCCGTCGTTGTATGGGTTGCTGCAACGCGCCGGGATCAAGGGCCTGCGCGGTGAAAGCCATTACGGCCTGGCCCTGGCCCTCGGTGGCGGTGAGATGACACCCGAGGAGCTGGCGCGACTGTATGTGATGCTGGCGGGCGACGGCCATCTGCGGCCGTTGCGCTATCTGCAGGAGCAGCCCCAGGCCACCGGCCCGCAGCTCCTCACCCCGCAGGCGGCCTTTATGGTGCGTGACATGCTGCGCCGTAACCCGCGACCGGATGGCCTGCCCGCGCGGCACTGGCGCACCGCCTGGAAAACAGGCACGTCCTGGGGGTTCCATGATGCATGGAGCGCGGGCCTGGTCGGCCCCTACGTGCTGGTGGTGTGGGTGGGCAACTTCGATGGTCGCCCCAACCCGGCGTTTATCGGTGCCAAGACCGCCGCGCCGCTGTTCTTCCGCATCGCCGACGCCCTGCCCCTGGCCTTGCCCAACGTCCTGATCAAGGCTGACAAACCACCTGCCGGCCTGGTGCGCATCGACGTCTGCGCCGCCTCGGGCGAATTGCCCAACCGCTGGTGCCCGCAAACCCGCAAGACCTGGTACATCCCCGGCGTGTCACCGATTCGCGTGTCCAACCTGCACCGCCCGGTACTGATCGACACCCGCACCGGCAAAGCCGCGTGCCCGCCGTTCGAGGCGCAATACACCCGCGAGGAAGTCTTCGAATTCTGGCCCAGCGACATCCAACGCCTGTACCGCGCCGCCGGCCTGCCCCGCCGCACGCCACCCAACGTGATGAAAAACTGCCAGCCCAACCGCATCAGCGACCAGAGCGAAGCCCCGCAGATTCGCTCGCCGCTGACTCAAGTGAGTTATCAGTTGCGCCTGTCCCAACCCCAGGAAGGCATCCCGCTGAACGCGAATGCGGCCAGCGATGCGGCGACGTTGTACTGGTTTGCTGATCAAACCTTGATCGGCCAGGGCCCGCCGCAAGCCACATTGAACTGGCGGCCGGGTAAGTCGGGGGAGTATCGGCTGCGGGTCAGTGATGATCAGGGGCGCAGTGCGAGCCAGGGGTTGAGGGTGGAGTTTGTGCCTTAGGAGTGGCCATCACACTCTGCAAGCTCCACGTAGTTCGACTCCCCGCCTCCCGTCGCCCCCGACAACCAACCCCAAACGAAACTCAGCGTGGTACGCCCGGCAGCATCGACACCGATGATGCCCCGCGACCAGCCGGCCAGCAGCTCACCTTCCAGTGTCAGGCATTGATACAGCAGCTCGATAGCGTCCGGGCCTGTGACGCGACCGACTTGCGTACCCAGGCGAATTCGGCCGCCTTGGTAGGTGCCGGAAATGGCATCGCCCTCGACAAGGTAATGAAACACCGTGCCCGCGCCGGAGAGCCCGTGGGTGTTGGTGGCGACGGTGAATCGGCGGTTGTGCAAACGCTCGTGGATTTGCGAGGGGGTGTTCATCGAAGGCGCGTCCTTTCGGGTACCTGGAGACCCGGGCGGGCCTCCAGGGTGGAGCGGGTTACTCCACCGTCACCGACTTCGCCAGGTTGCGCGGCTGGTCGACGTCGGTGCCTTTGAGCACGGCGACGTAGTACGACAGCAGTTGCAGCGGGATGGTGTAGAGGATCGGCGACAGGGTGTCGTGGATGTGCGGCATGTTGATGACGTGGGTGCCTTCGCCGTTGGTCATGCCGGCTTTTTCGTCGGCGAACACGATCAGTTGGCCGCCACGGGCGCGGACTTCCTGCAGGTTGGACTTGAGCTTCTCCAGCAGTTCGTTGTTCGGCGCGACGGTGACCACCGGCATGTCGTCGTCCACCAGGGCCAACGGGCCGTGCTTGAGCTCACCGGCCGGGTAGGCTTCGGCGTGGATGTACGAAATTTCCTTGAGCTTCAGGGAGCCTTCCATCGCCACCGGGTACTGCGCGCCACGGCCGAGGAACAGGGTGTGGTTCTTGTCGGCGAACAGCTCGGCGACTTTTTCCACGGTGCTGTCCATGGCCAAGGCTTCTCCCAGGCGGGTCGGCAGGCGGCGCAGTTCTTCCACCAGGGTGGCTTCGACGCCGGCAGCCAAGGTGCCGCGAACCTGGCCCAGGGACAGGGTCAGCAGCAACAGGCCGACCAACTGGGTGGTGAACGCTTTGGTGGAGGCCACGCCGATTTCGCGACCGGCCTGGGTCAGCAGGGTCAGGTCGGACTCACGCACCAGGGAGCTGATGCTGACGTTGCAGATCGCCAGGCTGGCGAGGAAGCCCAGCTCTTTGGCATTGCGCAGCGCGGCCAGGGTGTCGGCGGTTTCGCCGGACTGGGAAATGGTCACGAACAGCGTGTCGGGCTGCACCACCACCTTGCGGTAGCGGAACTCACTGGCGACTTCGACCTGGCACGGGATGCCGGCCAGTTCTTCCAGCCAGTAACGGGCAACCATGCCGGCGTGGTAGCTGGTGCCGCAGGCCACAATCTGCACATTGCGCACTTTGGCGAACAGCTCGGCGGCTTGCGGGCCAAAGGCGTTGACAAGCACTTGCTTGTCGCCAAGGCGGCCTTCCAGGGTGCGCTGCACCACGGCCGGTTGTTCGTGGATTTCCTTGAGCATGAAGTGGCGGAACTCGCCTTTGTCGGCGGCCTCGGCACCGTCGCGGTATTGCACGGCTTCGCGTTCGACGGAATGACCGTTCACGTCCCAGATCGCCACGCTTTCACGGCGAATGTCAGCAATATCGCCCTCCTCTAGGTACATGAAGCGGTCGGTCACCTGGCGCAGGGCCAGTTGGTCGGAGGCGAGGAAGTTCTCACCCAGGCCCAGGCCGATCACCAGCGGGCTGCCACTGCGGGCGGCAACCACACGGTCCGGTTGGCTGGCGCTGACCACGGCCAGACCATAGGCGCCGTGCAGTTCCTTGACCGTGGCCTTGAGGGCGGCGGTCAGGTCGCTGTGGTCCTTGAGCTTGTGGTTGAGCAGGTGGGCGATGACTTCGGTGTCGGTGTCCGAGGTGAAGACGTAGCCCATGCCTTTCAGTTGTTCACGCAGCACTTCGTGGTTTTCGATGATGCCGTTGTGCACCACGGCCAGGTCGCCGGAAAAGTGCGGGTGGGCGTTGCGTTCGCACGGCGCGCCGTGGGTGGCCCAGCGGGTGTGGGCAATCCCCAGGCGACCTACCAGCGGCTCGCCGGCCAACGCCTGCTCCAACTCGCTGACCTTGCCTGGGCGACGCATGCGCTCAAGCTTGCCGGCGTTGGTGAAGACGGCCACACCCGCGCTGTCGTAGCCGCGGTATTCCAGGCGCTTGAGGCCTTCGAGCAGGATGGCAGTAACGTTACGTTCGGCGACTGCGCCAACAATTCCACACATGGTGCTTCTCCTAGATGATTGCCGCGCATATCAGCGTAATGCCGCGGGCTTGGATCTGGTCGCGGGCCTCAAGCGGCAGGCGATCATCGGTAATAAGGGTATGGACGCTGCTCCAGGGCAGTTCCAGGTTGGGAATCTTGCGGCCGATCTTGTCGGATTCGACCATCACCACCACTTCACGGGCGACCTCGGCCATCACACGGCTCAGGCCCAGTAATTCGTTGAAGGTGGTGGTGCCACGTTGCAGATCGATGCCGTCGGCGCCGATGAACAGTTGATCAAAGTCGTAGGAACGCAACACCTGCTCGGCGACCTGGCCCTGGAACGAGTCCGAATGCGGGTCCCAGGTGCCGCCGGTCATCAACAGCACCGGTTCGTGTTCCAGTTCGCTCAAGGCGCTGGCCACGTGCAGGGAGTTGGTCATGACCACCAAGCCGGGCTGGTGGCCCAGTTCCGGGATCATGGCCGCAGTGGTGCTGCCGCTGTCGATGATGATGCGGGCGTGTTCACGCAAACGCATCACCGCAGCACGGGCGATCGCACGTTTGTAGGCCGAGACCGGTTGGGCGGGGTCTCCCACCAGTTCCTGAGGCATGGTGATCGCGCCACCGTAGCGACGCAGCAACAGGCCGTTACTTTCGAGCGCGGCCAAGTCCTTGCGGATAGTGACTTCCGAGGTTTCGAAACGCTTGGCCAGTTCGTCCACGCTGACTTCGCCCTGTTCGTTGAGCAAGGTCAGGATGTTGTGGCGTCGTTGGGGTGTATTTCGTTTCGACATGGTGATGATAAGTTTCGTTTCGAAAGATAACGAAGGCAATCAAAACCTATTGGGAAGATATCGTCAAGCGTCGGAAACAGATTTTTCCAACGACGCAGTTCAAATGTGGAAGAGGCTTGCCCCCGATTGCAGTAGATCAGTCGACTGAAACATTGACTGAAAATCCGCCATCGGGGGCAAGCCCCCTCCCACATCTGGATAACGCTGCTGATAAGGCTGTGGATAACTCAGGTCTTCTTGATTTTGACCGGGCGTTTCCAGCCGTCGATGTTACGTTGGCGTGCACGGGCCACGGCCAGTTGGGACTTATCCACATCCTGGTTGATGGTTGAGCCCGCAGCCGTATTCGAACCATCGCCGATCGTCACAGGTGCAATCAGCGAGTTGTTGGAACCGATGAATACGTCCTCACCAATCGTCGTCTGGTACTTGTTGGCACCGTCGTAGTTGCAGGTGATCGCGCCAGCACCGATGTTACTGCGCGCACCGATCACCGCATCCCCCAGGTAAGCCAGGTGGCCGGCCTTTGCATCGTCGCCCATGCGTGCATTTTTCAGTTCGACGAAATTGCCGACATGCGCCCTGGCGCCCATCACAGTGCCCGGACGCAACCGCGCAAACGGCCCTGCATCGCTGCCCTCGCCCATTACGGCGCCGTCGATATGGCTGTTGGCCTTGATCACCACGCCCTTGCGCAGGGTGCTGTCCTTGATCACGCAGTTCGGGCCGATGACCACGTCGTCTTCGATGATCACGCGGCCTTCGAGGATCACGTTGATGTCGATCAGCACATCCCGGCCCACGGTGACCTCACCGCGTACGTCAAAACGTGCAGGGTCGCGCAGGGTCACGCCCTGGGCCATCAGGCGGCGGCCTTCACGCAGTTGGTAGTGACGCTCGAGCTCTGCAAGCTGCTTGCGATCATTGGCGCCCTGTACTTCCATCGGGTCGTGGGGCTGTTCGGTGGCGACCAGCAGGCCATCACTCACGGCCATCTCGATCACGTCGGTGAGGTAGTACTCGCCCTGGGCGTTGTTGTTGGACAGGCGGCTCATCCAGTCGGCGAGCTTATTGGCAGGCACCGCAAGGATGCCGGTGTTGCCTTCGGTGATAGCCCGCTGGGCTTCACTGGCGTCCTTGTGCTCGACGATCGCCGCGACCTTGCCGTCGGCACCGCGCACGATGCGCCCGTAACCGGTGGGGTCATCCAGCTCAACGGTGAGCAGGCCCATCTGGCCGGGCACCACATGCTTGAGCAGGCGTTGCAGGGTTTCCACTTCGATCAGCGGCACGTCGCCGTAGAGGATCAGCACGGTGTCGGCGGTAATGAACGGCACAGCTTGCGCGGTGGCGTGGCCGGTGCCCAGTTGTTTGTCCTGCAATACGAAATTCAGGTCATCCGCCGCCAGGCGCTCGCGCACCACATCAGCACCGTGGCCGATCACCACGTGGATACGTTGCGGGTCCAGTTGACGAGCGCTGTGGATAACATGCCCAAGCATGGAATTGCCCGCGACCGGGTGCAGCACCTTGGGCAGGGCCGAACGCATGCGGGTGCCCTGGCCTGCGGCGAGAATGACGATTTCAAGAGACATGAATGGCTACCAATCCTGGGCGGTCCGGCTTCAGACCAAAGATGTGTTTTGCTAAAAAAGAAAAAGGGTAGCCGAGGCTACCCTTTTTAATCAATCGCGCATAAGCATCACGGCGTCGCCGCTTACTTCTTGCGGATCTGCTGGAGCGTGCGCAGCTGAGCTGCAGCCTCGGCCAGACGTACAGCAGCAGCGCTGTAGTCGAAGTCCGCACCCTTTTCGTTCAGGGCCTTCTCGGCAGCCTTGACGGCTTCCTGAGCGGAGGCTTCATCCAGGTCGCCAGCACGTTGCACGGTGTCGGCAAGTACCTTGACCATGTTCGGCTGAACCTCAAGGAAACCACCGGAGATGTAGAACACCTCCTTTTCCCCGCCTTGCTTGGTCAGAGTGATCGGACCTGGCTTCAAGCTGGTGATCAATGGCGCGTGGCCCATGGCAATACCCAGGTCACCGAGTTCGCCGTGTGCAATCACCATTTCTACCAGACCGGAGAAGATTTCCCCTTCCGCGCTGACGATATCGCAATGGACTGTCATAGCCATCTGATTGCCTCAACCTGATGAGCGCCCGTTTCCGGGCGCCTGGATTACAGTTTCTTGGCTTTCTCGATCGCTTCTTCGATGCCGCCGACCATGTAGAACGCTTGTTCTGGCAGGTGGTCGTAGTCACCGTTGAGGATGCCTTTGAAGCCAGCAATGGTGTCTTTCAGGGAAACGTATTTACCCGAAGCACCGGTGAAGACTTCAGCCACGAAGAACGGCTGCGACAAGAAGCGCTGGATCTTACGAGCACGGTTTACCAACTGCTTGTCGGCTTCCGACAACTCGTCCATACCCAGGATCGCAATGATGTCCTTCAGTTCTTTGTAACGCTGCAGCACGTACTGAACGCCGCGAGCGGTGTCGTAGTGCTCCTGGCCGATCACGTTCGGGTCCAGCTGGCGCGAAGTCGAGTCGAGTGGATCGACCGCTGGGTAGATACCCAGGGAAGCGATGTCACGGGACAGAACGACGGTGGCGTCCAAGTGGGCGAAGGTGGTCGCAGGCGATGGGTCGGTCAAGTCATCCGCAGGTACGTATACCGCTTGGATCGAAGTGATCGAACCTTCCTTGGTCGAAGTGATACGTTCCTGCAGAACGCCCATCTCTTCAGCCAGGGTCGGCTGGTAACCTACTGCGGAAGGCATACGGCCCAGCAGTGCGGATACTTCAGTACCGGCCAGGGTGTAACGGTAGATGTTGTCGACGAACAGCAGAACGTCGTTACCTTCGTCACGGAACTTCTCGGCCATGGTCAGGCCAGTCAGTGCTACGCGCAGACGGTTTCCCGGCGGCTCGTTCATCTGACCGTAAACCAGTGCCACTTTGTCCAGAACGTTGGAGTCCTTCATCTCGTGGTAGAAGTCGTTACCCTCACGAGTACGCTCACCCACACCGGCGAACACGGAATAACCGCTGTGCTCGATGGCGATGTTACGGATCAGTTCCATCATGTTTACGGTCTTGCCTACACCGGCACCACCGAACAGACCGACTTTACCGCCCTTGGCGAACGGGCAAACCAGGTCGATAACCTTGATGCCGGTTTCCAGCAGGTCGTTGCCGCCAGCTTGTTCCGCGAACGAAGGTGCCGGACGGTGAATGCCCCAGCGCTCTTCGGTGTCGATCGGGCCAGCTTCGTCAATCGGGTTGCCCAGTACGTCCATGATCCGGCCCAGGGTCGCTTTACCGACCGGTACGGAGATGGCAGCGCCGGAGTCGATAACGTCCAGACCGCGCTTCAAGCCTTCGGTGGAACCCATCGCAATGGTACGAACTACGCCGTCGCCCAGCTGCTGCTGAACTTCCAGAGTAGTTTCCGCGCCTTGTACTTTCAGCGCGTTGTAGATGCTCGGTACGCTGTCGCGTGGAAATTCCACGTCGATAACGGCGCCGATGATTTGAACGATACGTCCGCTACTCATAGCTGGATCCTCTGAATATTTGAACCGTTAAACCGCGGCAGCGCCGCCGACGATTTCCGAGATCTCTTGGGTGATCGCAGCCTGACGCGCCTTGTTGTAGATCAGCTGCAAATCGCTGATCAGATCACCGGCGTTATCGGTAGCGTTTTTCATCGCGATCATCCGCGCCGCTTGTTCAGCTGCGTTGTTCTCGACCACCGCCTGGTACACCTGCGACTCCACGTAGCGCACCATCAAGCCGTCAAGCAGCTCTTTGGCGTCTGGTTCGTAGAGGTAGTCCCAGTGGTGCTTGAGTTCCTGATCCGGAGTCGCCACCAGTGGAATCAATTGCTCCACGGTTGGCTGCTGGGTCATGGTGTTGATGAACTTGTTGGATACCACGGAGAGGCGGTCAATCCGGCCTTCCAGGTACGCATCCAGCATCACCTTCACACTGCCGATCAAATCATTGATCGACGGCTCTTCACCCAGGTGGCTGATAGCTGCAACGACGTTACCGCCGAAGTTGCGGAAAAAGGCCGCACCCTTGCTACCAACAACACACAGATCGATCTCGACGCCGTTTTCGCGGTTTACCGCCATGTCCTTGACCAGGGCCTTGAACAGGTTGGTATTCAAACCACCGCACAAACCACGGTCACTGCTCACTACCACATAACCCACACGCTTGACGGCGCGCTCGATCATGAAGGGGTGGCGGTATTCCGGGTTGGCGTTGGCCAGATGCCCAATTACCTGGCGGATACGCTCCGCATAAGGACGGCTAGCAGCCATGCGCATTTGTGCCTTGCGCATTTTGCTGACCGCCACTTTTTCCATGGCGCTGGTAATTTTTTGCGTGCTTTTGATGCTCGCAATCTTACTGCGAATCTCTTTTGCGCCTGCCATGTAACACCTATCAGGTTAGCAAGCGGGAGCCTTGCGGCTCCCGCTGCGGCTTACCAGGTTTGGGTGGCCTTGAACTTCTCGATACCGGCTTTCATGCCAGCGTCGATATCGTCATTGAAGTCACCCTTCACGTTGATCTTCGCCATCAATTCGGCGTGATCGCGGTTGAAGTAAGCAATCAGCGCTTGTTCAAAGCTGCCGACCTTGGCGATTTCAACGTCGGTCAGGAACCCACGCTCAGCGGCATACAGCGACAACGCCATGTCAGCGATCGACATTGGGGCGTATTGCTTCTGCTTCATCAGCTCGGTAACGCGCTGACCATGCTCAAGTTGCTTACGGGTCGCTTCGTCCAGGTCAGAAGCGAACTGGGCGAATGCGGCCAGTTCACGGTACTGAGCCAGAGCGGTACGGATACCACCGGAGAGCTTCTTGATGATCTTGGTCTGAGCGGCACCACCCACACGGGATACCGAAACACCGGCGTTCACTGCAGGGCGGATGCCCGAGTTGAACATGGCCGATTCCAGGAAGATCTGACCGTCGGTGATGGAAATCACGTTGGTCGGAACGAACGCGGAAACGTCGCCAGCCTGGGTTTCGATGATCGGCAGTGCGGTCAGGGAACCGGTTTTACCGGTCACTGCGCCGTTGGTGAACTTCTCTACGTACTCTTCCGAAACGCGGGATGCGCGCTCCAGCAGACGGGAGTGGAGATAGAACACGTCGCCTGGGTAAGCTTCACGGCCTGGTGGACGGCGCAGCAGCAGGGAAATCTGGCGGTAAGCCACTGCTTGCTTGGACAGATCGTCATAAACGATCAGCGCGTCTTCACCTCGGTCGCGGAAGAATTCACCCATGGTGCAACCGGAGTACGGCGCCAGGAATTGCAGCGCAGGAGATTCCGAAGCACTGGCGGCCACGATGATCGTGTTGGCCAGGGCGCCGTTTTCTTCCAGCTTGCGAACCACGTTGGCGATGGTCGATTGCTTCTGACCGATCGCTACGTAGACGCAGAAAATGCCGCTGTTCTTCTGGTTGATGATCGCGTCGATCGCCAGGGCGGTTTTACCGATCTGACGGTCACCGATGATCAGCTCACGCTGGCCACGGCCGACTGGGATCATGGCATCGACAGCCTTGTAGCCAGTCTGTACAGGCTGGTCTACCGACTTACGCCAGATCACGCCTGGAGCAACTTTCTCGACCGCGTCGGTCTCGGTGTTGCCCAGTGGACCTTTACCGTCAACAGGGTTACCCAGTGCGTCGACTACGCGACCCAGCAATTCCTTACCAACCGGAACCTCCAGGATGCGGCCAGTGCACTTGGCGCTCATGCCTTCAGCCAGACTGGTGTACGCGCCCAATACAACGGCACCTACGGAGTCTTGCTCCAGGTTGAGGGCCATACCGTAGACGCCGCCCGGAAACTCGATCATCTCGCCGTACATAACGTCGGCCAGACCGTGAATCCGCACGATGCCGTCAGATACGCTGACGACAGTGCCTTCGTTACGGGCTTGGGAGGTCACATCGAGCTTGTCGATGCGGCCCTTGATAATTTCACTTATTTCGGAAGGATTGAGTTGCTGCATTGCTCTGCTGCCCCTTCAAACTCAAGATTTCAATGCTTCGGCAAGATTCGCGAGTTTGCCGCGAATCGAGCCATCGATAACCAGGTCGCCGGCGCGAATGACAACACCCCCAATAAGGGATGGGTCTTCCGCAACTTGCAGGCGCACTTCCCGGTCGAGTCGTGCACTGAGAACCTTGGCGAGTTTGTCTTGCTGTTCTTGGTTCAATGCAAAAGCACTGGTTACTTCAACGTCTACCGATTTCTCTTGCTCGGCCTTGTACAGGTCGAACAGAGCGGCAATCTCCGGCAAAAGCAGGAGACGGTCGTTTTCGGCGATGACATTGATGAAGTTCTGCACTTTCACATCAAACTTGTCGCCGCACACTTCAATAAAAGTGGCGGCCTTGTCTGCGCTCGTCAGTCGCGGGGCCTTGAGCACGCGCTGCATGGTGCCGTCTTGCGACACTGCTGCAGCCAGGCCGAGCATGGCTGACCAAGAGGCCAGCTGCTGGTGGGCCTGGGCGTGCTCGAAGGCTGCCTTAGCGTAAGGTCGGGCCAACGTGGTCAATTCTGCCATGATCGCCCTCGCTTAAATTTCAGCAGCCAGTTTGTTAACCAGCTCCGCGTGCGCGTTTTGATCAATTGTGGCACCCAGGATCTTCTCAGCACCGCCGACGGCCAGAGCACCCAGTTGGGCACGCAGCGCATCTTTGACACTGTTCAGTTCCTGCTCGATCTCGGCTTGAGCCTGAACCTTCACACGGTCAGCGTCGATACGGGCTTTTTCAACAGCCTCTTCAACAATCTGGTTACCGCGTTTCTTGGCTTGCTCAATGATTTCGGCTGCTTGAGCTTTCGCTTCGCGCAGTTGCTGACCCGCTTTATCTTGGGCCAACTCCAGGTCGCGAGCTGCTCGTGCGGCAGCGTCCAGTCCATCCGCGATCTTCTTTTGACGTTCGTGCAAAGCTGCGATGACCGGAGGCCATACGAACTTCATGCAGAAAACGACAAAAATCAAGAACGCTAAGGACTGACCAATAATGGTTGCATTAATGTTCACGCCAATACCTCGCTCATTCGTTGCACAACACACCAATCACTCGAAAAACGAGTGATTAACCGGCGAGTTGACCAACGAAGGGGTTCGCGAAGGTGAAGAACAGAGCGATACCAACGCCGATCATGGTCACGGCGTCGAGCAGGCCGGCAACGATGAACATTTTAACTTGCAGCATTGGAACCATTTCTGGCTGACGCGCTGCGCCTTCCAGGAACTTGCCGCCCAGCAGGCCGAAACCAATGGCAGTACCCAGGGCGCCCAGGCCGATCAACAGTGCAACAGCGATAGCGGTTAGACCAACTACAGTTTCCATCTTTCCTCCCGACTTTTACGTCGTATGGTTTAGGTTTTTTAGATTTTAAAGCGGTAAAACAAATCGTTTCATAGCCCTGGTGGGCCACCTTCCCGTTTCACCGGGAAGGACATCAGACTAGTCGAGACTGGCCTTAATGGTTCTCTTCGTGCGCCATCGACAGGTAGACGATGGTCAGCATCATGAAGATGAAGGCCTGCAGGGTGATGATCAGGATGTGGAACACAGCCCACGCCCACTGCAGAACAATGCCCAGGCCGCTAAGCCAGAGCAGGCCGCTGCCGAACATCACAGCGATCAGAATGAACACCAGCTCGCCGGCATACATGTTGCCGAACAGTCGCAGGGCCAGGGAGATCGGCTTGGCGATCAGGGTGACGAATTCCAGCAGGAAGTTCACCGGGATCAGCAGGGCTTGAACGAAGATGTTCTTGCTGCCGAACGGGTGCAGGGTCAGTTCGCCGATGAAGCCGCCGATGCCCTTGATTTTGATGCTGTAGAAAATGATCAACGCAAATACCGACAGGGCCATGCCCAGGGTAGCGTTCGGGTCAGTGGTCGATACGGCACGGAATGGAATGTGCGGGTCGCCGGAAATCGCCATGGCCAACTGAGGAATCCAGTCAACCGGGATCAGGTCGACGGCGTTCATCAGGAACACCCAGACGAAGATGGTCAGGGCCAGCGGTGCAATCACCGGGCTACGACCATGGAAGCTGTCTTTCACGCTGCCATCGACGAATTCGACCAGTACTTCAACGAAGTTCTGCAAAGCACCTGGCTGACCGGAAGTCGCCTTCTTTGCCGCCATGCGGAAAATCAGGACGAAGATCAGACCCAAAGCGACCGACCAGCCCAGAGTATCCAGGTGGAAAGCCCAGAAGCCCATTTCTTTGGCTTCTGCTGCGGAGTGGGCAAAGCCCCAGCCGCCGTTGGGAAGCTGACCGAAGGTCAGGTTCTGCAAGTGGTGCTGGATATAGCCCGAAGCGGTTGTTTCTGCCATGGTTGCCTCAAACGCCCTAAGGTTTCGAAAGTCTTGTTTTCATCAGCAGGGGAGCGAACCAGCTGACCAGTTGGGTCAACACGAAGACGCCGAATACAGCCAGCGGCGCCAATGGCTTCACACCTGCAAAGGTCAGTGCAAACAGCACTGCCGTCAAAATCAGTTTCCCCGCCTCGCCGGCATAAAAAGACCGGACGATAGCCTGGGCTGCTCGGGCGCCGGAAAACCGAAAGGCCCTGTGAGCAAAATACATATTGGGCAGCAAGGCTATCAGGCCTCCGCAAAGTCCTGAATATCCGGCTACGACTCCATGCCAGTACCAAAGCGCCAATGCGGCGATCAGCAAGATGACAAATTGAGCCAATAAAACCGGAAAAACAGCCAAGCGATGGAAGGGCAACGTGTTTGGCGTGCGGGTTTCCATCACTCTTGCTCCTCAATAGTCGGCTGCCGGAAATCAATAACTTGGCATAATTTGTGCCGACAAAATGCGCGCAGAGTATAGGGGCGGTTCTGCCCCTATTCAACTGCCGGGTAGTGATTTCCGATCACGCGCTACATAAGCAAATGTTTCAGCGGATGTGGGCAAGGACGCCCTGAAGCTCATCAAGGGAGTTATATCCGATGACCAATTGCCCTTTGCCTTTCTTGCCGTGGCGAATTTGTACCGCAGAGCCCAGGCGCTCGGCCAGGCGCTGCTCGAGACGCGCAATATCCGGATCAGGTTTGGCCGTTTCGACCGGTGCAGGTTTGCCGCTGAGCCACTGGCGAACCAGGGCCTCGGTCTGACGAACGGTGAGCCCTCGTGCGACAACGTGTCGCGCCCCTTCAACCTGTTGATTTTCCGGCAAACCGAGCAAAGCACGGGCGTGGCCCATCTCGAGGTCGCCATGGGACAACATGGTCTTGATGACTTCCGGCAGCGCGATCAGGCGCAGCAAGTTGGACACGGTGACACGGGATTTACCCACGGCCTCGGCGACCTGTTGCTGGGTCAGCTGGAATTCCTGTTGCAAACGCTGCAAGGCGATCGCTTCCTCGATGGGATTGAGGTCTTCACGCTGGATATTCTCGATCAACGCCATGGCGATGGCGGTTTCATCCGGTACATCGCGCACCATCGCAGGGACGGTGTCCTTGCCCGCCTGCTGGCTGGCGCGCCAGCGGCGTTCACCAGCAATGATTTCAAAGCGGCCGCCGCCTATCGGGCGCACCACAATCGGCTGCATCACGCCCTGGGCCTTGATCGAATTGGCCAGTTCCTCCAGCGCCTGGGGGTCCATGTCCCGGCGTGGCTGGTATTTGCCGCGCTGGATCAGGTCCAGGGGCAGGTGCTGCAGCTCGCGTTCGTCAACCTGCACCGCTTGTTCTTCAAGCGATGTGACGGTCGGACCACTCAGCAGTGCATCCAGTCCACGTCCGAGACCTCGTTTCTTGACGGCCATGGGGATTCCTTAAGTTGGCTGGGCTGCAGCGGTGCGTGAGTTGCGGCGTTGACGACGAACCATCTCGCCGGCCAATGCCAGGTAGGCAATGGCACCACGGGATGATTTGTCGTACGCCAGCGCGGGCATGCCATAGCTTGGCGCTTCGGCCAGGCGGATGTTGCGTGGAATCACGGTGTCGTACAGCTGGTCGCCAAAGTGTTCCTTGAGCTGCGCCGACACATCGTTCATCAGGCTCAGGCGCGGATCGAACATGGTCCGCAGCAGGCCTTCGATCTGCAGGTTCGGGTTGAGCAGCTCGGCAATACGCTTGATGTTATCCACAAGGTCGCTCAACCCTTCCAGCGCGTAGTACTCGCACTGCATGGGGATAATCACCCCATCGGCAGCCACCAATGCGTTAAGCGTGAGCATCGACAGCGACGGTGGGCAGTCGATCAAAATGTAGTCGTAGTTCTCGCGGATCGGTGCCAAAGCGCTGCGCAGACGGCTTTCCTTCATCTGCATTTCCAGCAGCACCACTTCCGCCGCAGTCAAATCGCGGTTGGCCGGCAGCAGTTGATAACCGCCATGCTCGGAGTAGTGCATGGCCTGGGCCAGGTCGCACTCGCCAATCAGCAAGTCGTAGACCGAGTTTTCCAAGCCGTGTTTATCCACACCGCTACCCATGGTGGCGTTGCCCTGTGGATCGAGATCGATCAACAGCACCCGACGCTTGGTGGCGACCAGGGATGCTGCGAGGTTGATGCAGGTGGTGGTTTTGCCCACGCCACCTTTCTGGTTCGCTATCGCGAATACCTTAGCCATTCTTGCTTGTGTTCCCAATCATGCCGTGCGGCGCAGTATCAGCAGATGGCGTTGGCCTTGGCAACCGGGTACGGCCAAGGCGTGTTCGCTATCGAGGTGGAAGTCTGCCGGCAATGCTAACAGCTCATCGCTTGGATGGACGCCCTTCATTGCCAGCCAGCGGGTGTCGCGGTCGCCCAGGTGACGAGTCCAGTTGCTGAAGTTCTCCATGCTGCTGAACGCCCGGGAAACAATTCCGTTGAAGGGCAACTCAGGCGTGAAGGCTTCGACGCGACTGTGGATAACGTGCAGATTATCCAGCTTGAGTTCGAGTTTGACCTGGGTCAGGAAGCGGGTTTTCTTGCCGTTGCTGTCCAGGCAGGTCACTTGCGACTCGGGAAACAGGATAGCCAGCGGGATGCCAGGCATACCGCCACCACTGCCGACATCCAGCCAACGACCGTTTTCGATAAACGGCATCACGCTCAGACTGTCGAGCAAGTGACGGGAAACCATTTCGTCGGGATCACGCACGGCCGTCAGGTTGTAAGCCTTGTTCCATTTGATCAACAGGGCCAGGTAGCCCAGCAGCAAATCGTGCTGGGCCTCGGTCAAGTCCACGCCCAATTGGCGCGCACCTGTGGATAACTCTTCGGCGTGTTGCGAGGTGACCAACGAACTCAAGCGCTTTGCTCCAACTGACGGCCCGCGCCGCGTTTTTTCAAATGAATCATCAACAGCGAAATGGCTGCCGGGGTGACGCCGGGGATACGTGAAGCCTGGCCGAGGGTCTCGGGGCGAGTTATCCCCAGCTTGCTTTGGATTTCTTTCGACAAGCCGGAAATACCGGTGTAATCGATATCCACAGGCAGCCTGGTGTCTTCACTGGCGCGCAGACGAGCGATCTCGTCCTGCTGGCGGTCAATGTAACCGGCGTACTTGGTCTTGATTTCGACCTGCTCGGCAACCTGTGGATCATCGGCCCCGCCGCCGGTCACTTCGACCAGGCCAGCGTAGTCGATTTCCGGACGGGACAGCAGGTTCAGCAGGTTGTACTCATGAGTCAGCGGCGTGCCGAATTTTTCCGCAATCGCGTCGCCCTGCTCGGTCCCGGGGCGAACCCAGGTGCTTTTCAAGCGCTGCTCTTCAAGCTCGATGCTTTCGCGTTTTTTGCAGAAAGCCGCCCAGCGAGCATCGTCGACCAGGCCCAGTTCACGGCCTTTTTCGGTCAGGCGCAGGTCGGCGTTGTCTTCGCGCAGGATCAGGCGGTATTCCGCTCGGGAAGTGAACATCCGATACGGTTCCTGGGTTCCCAGGGTAATCAGGTCGTCGACCAACACGCCGATATACGCTTCATCGCGCCGCGGGCACCAGCTGTCTTTGCCTTGTGCACGCAATGCGGCGTTGGTCCCGGCCAGCAAACCCTGGGCGCCGGCTTCTTCGTAGCCGGTGGTGCCGTTGATTTGCCCGGCGAAGAACAGGCCGCCGATAACCTTGGTTTCCAGACTGTACTTCAGGTCACGCGGATCGAAGTAGTCGTATTCGATGGCGTAGCCCGGACGCACGATGTGTGCGTTTTCCATGCCGCGAATCGATTGCACGATCTGGATTTGCACATCGAACGGCAGGGAAGTGGAAATCCCGTTCGGGTACAGCTCGTGGGTGGTCAAGCCTTCGGGTTCGATGAAGACCTGGTGGCTTTCCTTGTCGGCAAAGCGGTGGATCTTGTCTTCGATCGACGGGCAGTAACGCGGGCCAATACCTTCGATTACCCCGGAGTACATCGGCGAACGGTCGAGGTTCGCGGCAATGATTTCGTGAGTGCGCGCATTGGTATGGGTAATCCAGCAGCTCACCTGTTTGGGGTGTTGCTCCTTGGAACCCATGAACGACATTACCGGAATCGGAGTATCGCCCGCTTGTTCGGTCATCACCGAGAAATCCACGGAACGCCCGTCGATACGCGGTGGGGTCCCGGTTTTCAGGCGACCGACGCGCAGCGGCAATTCGCGCAGGCGTTTTGCCAGGGCAATCGACGGCGGATCACCGGCGCGGCCACCCGAATAGTTCTGCATGCCGATGTGGATAAGTCCGCCGAGGAACGTACCGGTGGTCAACACCACGGATTCTGCGAAGAAACGCAGGCCCATTTGGGTGACAACACCGCGAACCACGTCCTGTTCGACGATCAAGTCATCGGCGGCTTGTTGAAATATCCACAGGTTGGGCTGGTTTTCCAGGGTTTCGCGGACCGCGGCTTTGTACAGGATGCGGTCTGCCTGGGCCCGAGTGGCACGCACGGCCGGGCCTTTGCGGCTGTTGAGCACGCGAAATTGAATACCACCCTTGTCGGTAGCCTCGGCCATCACGCCACCAAGGGCGTCGATTTCCTTGACCAGATGGCTTTTGCCGATCCCACCAATGGCAGGGTTGCAACTCATGGCGCCGAGGGTTTCCACGTTATGCGTCAGCAACAGGGTTTTTACGCCCATGCGTGCTGACGCCAGTGCTGCCTCGGTACCGGCATGACCGCCGCCGATGACGATCACTTCAAAACGGGAAGGGAAATCCACCACGCACCTCGTGCCTGCTTATGTAGGTAATCAGGAATTGTTTGTTGAAAGGGTTTTGGAGCTTTGGCGGCAAGTATAGGGACTTCGCCCTTCCTAAAGAACCCTTTGCACAAAATTTAACCAGCTGTGGATGAATCACAGACAATAGAAATTAAAAGAGAGAAATTTATTAAATCTTTGTTTTTATGTTTATTTCTACTGGGCACCTTTTCTGTGGATAGATCTCTACAGGCCTTTATTTACAATGTGTACAGCGATTCAAAAGTCTGTGGTCATGTGCCAATGAGGCCCTTGGATAAGTGCTTTAAGCCTGTGGATTAAACAGGTGGTTATCCACAGAGGGGTTTTTACTCAGGTTTCGAGCCCTGTTATCAACTGGGCACAGGGGCGGTTATTCACAGGGCTTAATCCACAGAAATCCGTGCAATCGTGTGAATTTCGCCCACGACGAAGCCAACCGAATCTTTCTATTCGGGGGTGAGCACGTCAAAAAGAGATCTATTGTGAGAAAACAGCCAGGCAGTTAATAATAGCGATTATCATTAACCTAGCTTGTCATGCCCTATGTCCCCTTCTTCACACACGGCTGCGGTTCAGAACATCTACGAGCAGCACCACTCCTGGTTGCACGGGTGGCTCAAAGGTAAGTTGCATAACGCCTGCGATGCAGCCGATGTGGCGCACGATACGTTCGTGCGCATTCTGGGTGGGCGGCATGCGGCGCAGATCGTTGAACCGCGTGACTACCTGGTGACCATCGCCAGGGGCCTGGTGATTGATCGTTATCGCCGGCATGCCATCGAGCAGGCCTACAAGCAGACCTTGGCCGAACGGCCTGAAGCCATAGCCATCAGTGAAGAAGATAAAGCCATCATCATCGAGACGCTGGTGGCTGTGGATAAAGCCCTGTCCGGCCTCGGTGAGCGAGCGCGACGGATCTTCCTGTTGTCGCAGATCGAAGGGCTGACTTATCAACAGATCGCCGATCAACTGCAGGTGTCGCTGACCACGGTGAAGAAGCACATGATCCGTGCATTGACTGAATGCGCGCTGATCATGGCCAGCCTGTAATGGCCGCCCCCGATCGCAAAACCTTCGAGGCCGCTGCTCACTGGTATGTACAGTTTCAATCCCAAACGCCTACGGCTGCTGAACGCCTTGCCTGGCAACAATGGCTCAACGGCGATCCGTCCCATCAGGCGGCGTGGAACCAGATGGAGCAATTGCAGCGCAGTCTCGGTGCCCTGCCCCAGGATTTCACCCGCCGGGCATTGTCGACCACGCAACAACGTCGTCAGGTATTGAAGTGGATGCTGGTAATGGGCGGTACCGGGTACCTGGGCTGGAATGTCCAGCAACACACCTCCCTGGGCAATGTCTGGGCCGACTACCGGACGTCCGTGGGTGAACGCCGGCGTATCGCGTTGGCTGACGGCACACGGATTGATCTGAATACCAGCACGGCGATTGACGTGATCTTCGACGGGCGCCAACGTTTGATCCGGCTGCGTGAAGGTGAAGTACTTATCCACACCGGCAAGTTGGGCGGGCACACGCCCTTTTATGTCGAAACCCGCCAGGGCCGAGTCCAGGCATTGGGTACTCGGTTTACAGTGCGCCAGTTGCCGGATTCCACGCGTATCGGTGTTCTGGAGGATCGCGTAAGTGTGGCCCCTGGTGACCGGCCCAACCATGCTCGACTGCTCTGTGCCGGTGAAAGCGCTGACTTTGATCGTCAAAACATAGGGCTTGGCCACACGTATAGCGGGTCCCAGGCTGCCTGGGTCGATGGCCAGCTGATCGTATTGGATGCTCGCCTCGGGGATGTGATCGAAGACCTTGCCCGCTACCGTCCCGGCGTCCTGAAATGCGACTTGGCTAGTGCACGCCTACGTGTTTCCGGGACTTTCCGCCTCGACTCCACCGATGCGGTACTGGCGAATCTGCAGGCAACCTTGCCCATTCAGGTGAAATACTTCACGCGCTATTGGGTTTCGGTGAAGCGAATCGCTTGATCGCAAAAAATATCCTCACAAGGGGTTATCTTTTTTTTACCTGGCACGGCCCTAAAGGTAATCACGACGCCACCTTCAGGGCTTACCCACCTATGCGCCTTCGCACCAAGCTCCGCCAGCGACTTTCCTACCACGGTATGACGTGCAGCCTGCTGCTCGGCACAGCAGCCACAGCCGGTGTTTTGCTATCCAGTGACGCCATGGCCGCCAGCGCGGTGCAGCATTACGCCATTGCGGCCGGTCCCCTGGACAATGCCTTGAGCCAATTTGCCGCCAGGGCGAATGTGATTCTGTCTTTCTCGCCCCAACAAACCGCGCGCTTGAACACAACCGGGCTGGAAGGTGACTATTCGGTTGAGCAAGGCTTTGCACTGTTGCTGCAGAACTCGGGGTTACAAGCGGTAGTCCAGGCGCCTGGCAGCTATGTCTTGCAGGCCATTCCTACAGGGCAACTCACGCTCGCGCCCACCACGGTCAGTACTTATCAACAGGCTGGGTTCAATCAAGAGATCGCCGGGGATGTGGGCTACAAAGCGCAAAACAGCCGTATCGGCACCAAGACCAGCACGCCTCTGTCGGAAACACCGCGTTCGGTATCAGTCGTCACCGGCCAGCGCATCAAGGACCAGAAGTCGCAGACCCTGACTGAAGTATTGGGCTACGTGCCAGGTATCTTCGCGCCGCCCTTTGCTGCTGGCGACGGTCTCGCGGGTGACTTGTTCTTCATCCGCGGTTTCAATGCCACGGATTACGGCTACGGCCTGCTGCGAGATGGCCTGCGTGTACAAGGCAATCGGTACGACACCACCAGTGAGCCTTATGGCCTGGAGCGGGTCGAAATCTTCCGTGGGCCCTCTTCCCTGCTGTACGGTGAAAACGCGCCTGGCGGCTTAGTGAACCTGGTGAGCAAACATCCGACTGCCACGCCGCAGGGTGAAGTGCAGCTCGGTTATGGCTCGAATAATCGGCGTCAGTTGGGTGTGGATATCTCTGGTCCACTCAACGACAACGGCAACATCCTTGGCCGGGTGGTGATGCTCGGCCGCAAGTCTGATACGCAGACGGACCATGTTCCTGATGATCGCCTGTACATCGCGCCTTCATTGACCCTGAATTTCGACGACTTCAACACGCTCACTCTGTTGGCCAATTACCAAAAGGACCACACCAATCTCGAACTCGGCCTACCCGCCGCGGGGACCTTGCTTACAAATCCGAACGGAAAGCTGTCCAAGCACACCATGCTCGGCGACCCGGACTGGAATACGTTCGAACGTGAAGCCTGGAGCAGCGGCTACGAATTCAGCCACAGCTTCAATGATGAGTGGCGGTTCCGCCAGAACTCGCGGTACATGCAATCGCGCATCAACCGTCACGAAACCTGGCCGGGCACATTGAACAATGGTGGTTTCGGCACCCAACTGAACATGACGGCCTACGACCGCTACAACAAGTCGATGGTCTACTCCCTGGATAACCAGTTGGAAGGCAAATTCCAAGTCGGGGACCTGGAAAATACGGTGCTGTTCGGCGCCAGTTATGACCGCACCTCGTTCAACCAGGATTGGAACGCAGGCTTCGCCGGCACTATCAATGTGTATAACCCCGTGTACCTGCGTGAGCCGCTTACCCCGGTGGCTGTGCAAAACACCTTGCTCGAGCAGCAGATGAAGGGGGTTTATGCACAAATCCAGAGCAAGTATGACCACTGGTTGTTCCTGCTGGGCGGCCGCCAGGACTGGGTCGACAGTGATTTCCGCGACAAGGTCAACAAGGCCAGCAACACCGGCTCCGAAGACCGCAAGTTTACCTACCAGGGCGGGGTGATGTACCAGTTCGACAACGGCCTGACGCCGTACGTCAGCTACTCCACCGCATTTGTGCCTGTACAGCAGATCTCCAACGCCGGCTCACCGTTGAAGCCGATCACCAGCAGTCAGTACGAAGTGGGTGTGAAGTACGAACCGGTCGGCTGGGATACAGCGATGACCGTCTCGGTGTATGACTTGCGCAAGGAAGACGACACCTACCTCGACGCCACCACCAACAGCTACCGCCAGGTGGGCGAAAGCCGGGCCAAAGGGGCCGAGGTCGAGGTGAACAGCAACATCACGCCCAACCTGAATGTGACCGCAGCCTACACCTACACTGACGCTCGTATTACCAAGGACTCGGCTACCTCGCTGGTCGAGGGGCATCAGATGACGGGGGTTCCGCGCAACCAGGCCTCGGTGTGGGGCAAGTACCGCTTCCTCGATAGCCAACTCAAGGGCTTGTCCCTGGGCGGCGGTGTGCGCTATTTCGACAGTACGTTTTCTTACACCCAGCCAAGCCTGTACGGAAAGCTGGATGCTGGGAGCGTCACTCTGGTGGACGCAGCCGTCGGCTATCAGATCGACAAGCACTGGTCAGTGGACGTGAACGCCAAGAACCTGTTCGACAAGGAGTATGTTTCTGGCTGCAACGACGCGGGCCGCTGCTACTGGGGTGACAGTCGTACACTGCTTGGGACTGTTTCGTACAACTGGTGATGGATGATGGCCTGAAGAATCAAAATGCTCTTCAGGCCGCTATCGCTGGCAAGCCTGCTCCTACTTGCCGATACAGAAGCTGGAGAAGATCCGTCCCAACAAATCATCGGAGCTGAATGCCCCGGTGATTTCTCCCAACAGCTGCTGCGCCTGGCGAAGATCCTCAGCCAGCAGCTCCCCCGCCCCCGCCAAGGTCAACTGCGCCCGGCCGTGCTCCAATGCCGCGCTTGCATGGCGCAGCGCCTCCAGGTGCCTGCGACGTGCACTGAAGCTGCTTTCCGACGTCTGCTCGTAACCCATGCAGGCCTTGAGATGCTCGCGCAGCAATTCCAGGCCCTCCCCCGCAGACTTGGCGCTCAGGCTGATAGTGACGTGGCCATCAGCGCTGGTTTCCATCGCAATGGCTTCACCCGTCAGGTCGGCTTTGTTACGAATCAAGGTGACTTTGGCCGGGTCCGGCCGTTGCTCGAGGAATTCCGGCCACAATGCAAAAGGATCCACAGCCTCCGGCGCGGTGGCGTCCACCACCAGCAGTACCCGGTCCGCTTCGCCGATGGCTTTGAGCGCGCGTTCCACGCCGATCTTTTCCACCTGGTCATCGGTATTGCGTAAACCGGCGGTGTCGACGACGTGCAGCGGCATGCCATCGATGTGGATATGTTCGCGCAGGATGTCCCGGGTGGTGCCGGCGATCTCGGTGACAATGGCTGCTTCACGCCCCGCCAGCGCATTGAGCAGGCTGGATTTGCCGGCATTGGGACGCCCGGCGATCACGACGGTCATGCCGTCTCGCAGCAACGCGCCTTGCCCGGCTTCCCGAAGGACTGTGGATAACTCATCACGGACCTTATCCAGCATCGCCAATACATGGCCATCGGCAAGGAAGTCGATTTCCTCTTCAGGAAAATCAATCGCCGCCTCGACGTAGATGCGCAGGCTGATCAACTGTTCGGTCAAGTTATGCACACGCAGGGAAAAAGCGCCCTGCAGAGAGCGCAGCGCATTGCGTGCAGCTTGCGCAGAACTGGCCTCGATCAAATCGGCAATCGCCTCGGCCTGTGCCAGGTCGAGCTTGTCGTTGAGGAATGCCCGCTCACTGAACTCACCCGGGCGAGCCAGGCGGCAACCCAACTGCAGGCAGCGTTGCAGCAACATATCCAGAACGATCGGGCCGCCGTGCCCCTGCAATTCCAGTACGTCTTCACCCGTGAAGGAGTTGGGTCCCGGGAAATACAGGGCCAGGCCTTCGTCCAATACTTCCTCATCAGAGCCGAGGAACGGGCCGTAATGGGCGTAGCGCGGCTTCAACTCACGCCCGCTGATGGCCTTCGCGGCAATACCGGCGAGCGGTCCGGAAATACGAACGATACCGACACCGCCGCGACCCTGAGCGGTAGCGACAGCAGCGATGGTTTCACGAGGAGCGCTCATCAGCAGGTTCCAGAATAAAAGTGACGGAAAGCAAAACGCCCCACTAGGGGGCGTCTTGAGTGGTTATCCACAGAGTAAATTACGCCTCGGCTTTTTTGGTAGCCGCTTCGATTTTACGTGTGATGTACCACTGTTGAGAGATCGACAACACGTTGTTGACCACCCAGTACAGAACCAGGCCAGCCGGGAACCACAGGAAGAAGAAGGTGAAGATGATTGGCATCATTTTCATCACCTTGGCCTGCATCGGATCCGGCGGCGTCGGGTTCAGGCGCTGTTGGATAAACATGGTCGCGCCCATGATGATCGGCAGGATAAAGAACGGGTCTTTGATCGACAGGTCAGTTATCCACAGCATGAACGGTGCCTGGCGCATTTCCACGCTTTCCAGGAGAACCCAGTACAGCGACAGGAATACCGGCATCTGTACCAGAATCGGCAAGCATCCACCCAGCGGGTTGATCTTCTCTTTCTTGTACAGCTCCATCATGGCCTGCGACATTTTCTGCCGGTCATCACCATGTTGTTCTTTCAGCGCGGCCAGTTTAGGCGCCACGGCACGCATGCGCGCCATCGACTTGTAGCTGGCGGCCGACAGTGGGAAGAAGATCCCCTTGATCAGCATGGTCAGGAAGATGATCGACCAGCCCCAGTTACCGACGATGCTGTGGATATGTTGCAGCAGCCAGAAGATCGGCTGGGCAATGAACCACAGGATGCCGTAGTCCACAGTCAGTTCCAGACCTGGGGATAACTCTTTCAGCACGGCCTGGCTTTTCGGGCCGGCGTACAGCGTAGCGCTGGTTTCAGCCTTGGCACCTGGCGCGACGGTCATCGCCGGGCCTGTGTAGCCGATGATGTAGTTGCCTTTGCTGTCCTTGCGCGCCAGTACGGAATTGTTCTGGCCTGGCTGAGGAATCCACGCGGTCACGAAGTAGTGCTGCAGCCAGGCTACCCAGCCACCGTTCACGTTATAGGTGATCGGCGCCTTGGTTTTGTCTTCGGCCACTTTATCCATGTCTTTCATGGATACTTTTTTGTACGGCTCCGAACTTGTCCACAGGGCGGCGCCCAGGTAAGTCGCGGTACCCGTCGCAGTGCTGGACGATGGATCGGAGCTGGCGTCACGCTTGAGCTGCGCAAACATTGCGCCGGTCCAAGGCTGGGCGCTCTGGTTGTCGATCAAATAGGTGACAACGATGTCGTACAGGCCGCGCTTGAGTGTAAAGCGCTTGATGTAGTTGACGCCGTCCTTGCTGAACTTCAAGTCCACGACCAGTTGGTCTTGGCCATCTGCCAGTTGATAGCTCTTCTTCTCCGCAGAGAAAATCGGACGACCGGTTGCACTCGCATCAGGGCCGTTGGTGCCGATCAGGCCACTTTGTGCCTGGTAAACACGTTCGCCACCGTTATCGAACAACTGGAATGGGATTTCCGGGTGATCCTGACGACGCGGATACAGCGGAAGTGTCAGCTTGGCAACATCGCCACCTTGCGGGTCGATAGCCAGGTCCAACACATCCGTCTTGATCTGGATGAGGTCGGTGCTTGCGGCAACTGCAACTTCGGCAGGTGCTTTTGTTTCGCCCGCTGCCCGTGGAATGTCATCACTGGCGGCAGTATTGGTGCCACTTACTGTATCGGGAAGCCCCGCTGGAACAGCATTGGCAGCAACATTCTGAGTCGGCAGGGCAGCCTGGCCATAGTCCTGGTTCCACTTAAGGACCATGACGTAGGACACGATTGCCAGGGCGACGATCAGGATCGTGCGTTTAATATCCATGATTACTCGGCCATCGAAGAAGAACGGGAGGTAGGGATAGGTGGAACCGGGTCATAACCACCGGGATTCCACGGATGACAGCGACCTAAACGACGAAAGGTCAGCCAGCCACCGCGCAGAAGACCATGATTTTCTATGGCCTCTAACGCGTAGCAGGAACAACTGGGGTAGAAACGACAGTGGCTGGCCATCAGAGGACTAATGGCATAGCGATAAAACTGGATCGGAACGAGTGCCAGTTTACGCATCGGTGCTGTCTACCCCTACAGTTTCGGTGCTGACTGCTGGTGCTGGTTTGTTGGTACGCGCCAGACGTTTCCAGAGCTTGCCGAAATGCTGAATCAATTCGGGGTTTTCTACATCCCCCAAGCCTTTGCGCGCGACGATAACAATATCCCAACCAACCAGAGTGTCCTGGTGGAGGCGAAACGATTCGCGCATCAGACGCTTGAGGCGATTGCGCTCAACGGAGAGCTTTACGCTCTTCTTGCCAATCACCAACCCGAGACGGGGGTGATCAAGATCGTTGTTACGCGCAAGGAGCAGGAGATTTTTCCCCGGAACCTTGCCGGTGGGGGAGTCAAAGACTGCCTTGAAGTGCCGGGGGGTTAGCAGACGCTTTTCCCGACTGAAGTCCTGACTCACCACCAGTACCGGATTATCAAACTGCCAGACGCGCACGACCTTTGGCGCGGCGACGCGACAGGACAGCACGGCCGTTCTTGGTAGCCATGCGAGCACGGAAGCCGTGGGTACGGGCGCGTTTGATGGTGCTTGGTTGGAAAGTACGTTTCATGGCGTTGTTACCTGGTTCGTCCACAACGGGCCGGAATGGCCCCCGTTTTAAGAGACCGGCGATTCTAGAGAAAGCAAGCCTCTAGGTCAATTTCCAACCAGCTTTTCCTTCAATTAGATCTTTACGGGCTTCCAGACCTTTTCTTTCCGTTCTGCTTCCATGAGCAATGCCATAGATATAAAAATAAAGAAGGAAGTTATTTAAAGCTTTTCTGTAAAGCTTATAAAAGCTAGGCAGGCCATCCTCTGTGGATAACTGCCTTAAGGCCATATTCCACGTGCTGTACAGAGAATGACAACATGGGGGAGAAGCGGTGCTCTGCCTGTGCTGCGCTGTCGGATAAGCTGTGTGTGGAATGGCATGTTATCCACAGGCCAGTTACCCACAGACTTTCGACCCCACTTGTACAACGAGCTCAGGCGCGCTTATCCACAGAGCTTATGCACAGACCATCTGTCGCATTTTTTGCAGTTAAGGCATTGATTTTGGCTGGCCTGTGAGCAACCTACATGTGGATAAGTGGGCTGCTGGCCGCTACAATGGCGGCTGTTTTTGCCTCACCGGCTTTCAACTTAGGGGATATCCGTGTCAGTGGAACTTTGGCAGCAGTGCGTGGAGCTTTTGCGCGATGAGCTGCCTGCCCAGCAATTCAACACCTGGATCCGCCCGCTACAGGTCGAAGCCGAAGGCGACGAGTTGCGTGTCTATGCGCCCAATCGTTTTGTTCTCGACTGGGTCAACGAGAAGTACCTGAGCCGCGTTCTCGAATTGCTCGATGAACACGGCAATGGCCTTGCGCCCGTGCTTTCCTTATTAATAGGCAGCAAACGCAGCTCGGCACCTCGCGCTGCACCGAATGCTCCGCTCGCAGCGAGTGCCTCGCAGGCTCAAGCCCCTGTGGCGCCTGTTAATAACTCGCCAACGCCGGTTGCCCAGACGCCTTCGAAATCCTCGTCGCAGAACAACGCGCCTATCAATGAAGAGCCGTCCCGCGACAGCTTCGATCCGATGGCGGGTGCCAGTTCCCAGCAGGCTCCGGTCCGCGCCGAGCAGCGCACGGTACAGGTCGAAGGCGCGCTCAAGCACACCAGCTACCTGAACCGCACGTTCACCTTCGAGAACTTCGTCGAAGGTAAATCCAACCAGCTGGCCCGCGCTGCCGCCTGGCAGGTCGCCGATAACCCCAAGCATGGTTACAACCCGCTCTTCCTTTATGGAGGCGTTGGCTTGGGTAAGACCCACTTGATGCACGCCGTGGGTAACCACCTATTAAAGAAGAACCCGAATGCCAAGGTTGTGTACCTGCACTCGGAGCGCTTCGTCGCTGACATGGTCAAGGCCCTGCAGCTCAATGCGATCAACGAGTTCAAGCGGTTCTACCGCTCCGTTGATGCATTGCTGATCGATGACATTCAATTCTTCGCGCGCAAGGAGCGTTCCCAGGAAGAGTTTTTCCACACCTTCAACGCCCTGCTCGAAGGCGGCCAACAGGTCATCCTGACCAGTGACCGTTACCCGAAGGAAATCGAAGGCCTGGAAGAACGCTTGAAGTCGCGCTTTGGCTGGGGCCTTACCGTTGCGGTAGAGCCGCCGGAGCTGGAAACCCGCGTAGCGATCCTGATGAAAAAGGCCGACCAGGCGAAAGTCGATCTGCCCCACGACGCCGCGTTTTTCATCGCCCAACGCATCCGTTCCAACGTGCGTGAGCTGGAAGGTGCGCTCAAGCGTGTCATTGCGCACTCTCACTTCATGGGCCGCGACATCACCATCGAGCTGATTCGCGAATCCCTGAAAGACTTGCTGGCATTGCAGGACAAACTGGTGAGTGTGGATAACATCCAGCGCACCGTGGCCGAGTACTACAAGATCAAGATTTCCGACCTGCTGTCCAAGCGCCGTTCGCGCTCGGTGGCGCGTCCTCGTCAGGTGGCCATGGCACTCTCCAAGGAGTTGACCAACCATAGCCTGCCGGAAATCGGTGATGTGTTTGGCGGCCGCGACCACACCACGGTCTTGCACGCATGCCGCAAGATCAACGAACTTAAGGAATCCGACGCGGATATTCGCGAGGACTACAAGAACCTGCTGCGTACACTGACTACGTGATGACACCAGCGCAGCTTATCAAGGCAAGGGACTAGACCATGCATTTCACCATTCAACGCGAAGCCCTGTTGAAACCCCTGCAACTGGTCGCAGGCGTCGTCGAGCGCCGACAGACCTTGCCGGTGCTCTCCAACGTATTGCTGGTGGTCGAAGGCCAGCAATTGTCCCTGACCGGTACCGACCTTGAAGTCGAGCTGGTCGGTCGCGTGCAACTGGAAGAACCCGCTGAACCTGGCGAGATCACAGTACCCGCGCGCAAGCTGATGGACATCTGCAAAAGCCTGCCGAACGACGCGCTGATCGACATCAAGGTTGATGAGCAGAAGTTGGTGGTCAAGGCGGGTCGCAGTCGTTTCACGCTGTCTACGTTGCCGGCCAATGATTTCCCGACCGTGGAAGAAGGCCCGGGCTCACTGACCTGCAGCCTGGAGCAAAGCAAACTGCGCCGTCTTATCGAACGCACCAGCTTCGCCATGGCCCAGCAGGACGTACGTTACTACCTCAACGGCATGCTGCTGGAGGTGTCGGAAGGCATCATTCGCGCCGTGGCCACTGACGGTCACCGTCTGGCGATGTGCTCGATGCGCGCCGATATCGGTCAACCTGATCGTCACCAGGTGATCGTGCCGCGTAAGGGTATTCTCGAACTGGCGCGCCTGCTCACCGAGCCGGATGGCAATGTCAGCATCGTGCTGGGTCAGCACCATATCCGCGCGACCACCGGCGAGTTCACCTTCACCTCCAAGCTGGTCGACGGCAAGTTCCCGGATTACGAGCGCGTTCTGCCTAAAGGCGGCGACAAGCTGGTGATCGGTGATCGCCAGGCCCTGCGTGAGGCGTTCAGTCGTACTGCGATCCTGTCCAACGAGAAGTACCGAGGCATTCGTCTGCAGCTGGCCAACGGTCAGTTGAAAATCCAGGCCAATAACCCGGAGCAGGAAGAAGCGGAAGAGGAAGTGGGCGTCGACTACAACGGCGGTTCTTTGGAAATCGGCTTCAACGTGAGCTACTTGCTGGACGTGCTGGGTGTGATGACCACCGAACAGGTTCGCCTGATCCTGTCCGACTCCAACAGCAGCGCCCTGGTGCAGGAATCCGATAATGATGACTCGGCTTACGTTGTTATGCCGATGCGCCTGTAATCATGCCCAGCAGAAGCTAGATGTCCCTTAGTCGCGTCTCGGTCACCGCGGTGCGCAATCTGCACCCGGTGACCTTCTCCCCCTCCCCCCGCATCAATATCCTCCACGGCGCCAACGGCAGTGGCAAAACCAGCGTGCTGGAAGCCATCCACCTGCTCGGGCTTGCCCGTTCCTTTCGCAGTGCCCGCCTGTTGCCGGTGATTCAGTACGAACAACTGGCCTGCACGGTATTTGGCCAAGTCGAACTGGCAGAAGGTGGGCACAGCAGCCTGGGAATTTCTCGTGATCGCGGCGGTGAGTTCCAGATTCGCATCGACGGGCAAAACGCTCGCAGTGCTGCGCAACTGGCAGAGATCCTGCCATTGCAATTGATCAACCCTGACAGCTTCCGCTTGTTGGAAGGCGCACCAAAGATCCGTAGGCAGTTTCTCGACTGGGGAGTGTTCCACGTGGAACCGCGATTCATGGCCACGTGGCAGCGCCTGCAGAAGGCCCTGCGGCAGCGGAACTCATGGCTGCGGCATGGTACACTTGACGCCGCTTCGCAAGCGGCCTGGGACCGGGAATTGTGCCTGGCCAGCGATGAAATAGATGAATACCGCCGCGCCTATATCAAAGCCTTGAAACCAGTCTTTGAGCAGACCTTGAGTGAGTTGTTGGATCTCGAGGGGCTGACGCTGAGTTACTACCGTGGCTGGGACAAAGACCGTGAGCTGAGTGCAGTGCTCGCGACGTCCCTGCAGCGGGATCAGCAAATTGGCCATACCCAGGCCGGACCCCAACGGGCTGATTTGCGTCTTAGATTAGGCGCACACAATGCTGCGGATATCTTGTCCCGCGGCCAGCAGAAGTTGGTGGTGTGTGCACTGCGGATCGCCCAGGGGCATCTGGTTAGCCAAGCCCGACGTGGTCAGTGTATTTATCTGGTGGATGACTTGCCGTCTGAACTCGACGAGCAACACCGCCGTGCGTTATGCCGCTTGTTGGAAGACTTACGCTGCCAGGTGTTTATCACCTGTGTAGACCACGAATTATTGAGGGAAGGCTGGCAGACGGAAACGCCAGTCGCTTTGTTCCACGTGGAACAAGGCCGTATCACCCAGACCCACGACCATCGGGAGTGAAGGCATGAGCGAAGAAAACACGTACGACTCGACCAGCATTAAAGTGCTGAAAGGTTTGGATGCCGTACGCAAACGTCCCGGTATGTACATTGGCGACACTGATGACGGTAGCGGTCTGCACCACATGGTGTTCGAGGTGGTCGACAACTCCATCGACGAAGCTTTGGCCGGTCACTGCGACGACATCAGCATCATCATCCATCCGGACGAATCCATTACCGTGCGCGACAACGGTCGCGGCATCCCGGTAGATGTGCACAAAGAAGAAGGTGTTTCGGCGGCAGAGGTCATCATGACCGTGCTCCACGCCGGCGGTAAGTTCGACGACAACTCCTATAAAGTCTCCGGTGGTCTGCACGGTGTGGGTGTGTCGGTGGTGAACGCTCTGTCCGAAGAACTGATCCTGACGGTTCGCCGCAGTGGCAAGATCTGGGAGCAGACCTACGTCCACGGTGTACCGCAGGAACCGATGAAAATCGTTGGCGACAGCGAAACCACTGGTACCCAGATCCACTTCAAGCCCTCGGCTGATACCTTCAAGAACATCCACTTCAGCTGGGACATCCTGGCCAAGCGGATTCGTGAATTGTCCTTCCTCAACTCCGGTGTCGGCATCGTCCTCAAGGATGAGCGCAGCGGCAAGGAAGAGCTGTTCAAATACGAAGGCGGCTTGCGTGCGTTCGTTGAATACCTGAACACCAACAAGACTGCGGTCAACCAGGTGTTCCACTTCAACATCCAGCGTGAAGACGGCATCGGCGTGGAAATCGCCCTGCAATGGAACGACAGCTTCAACGAGAACCTGTTGTGCTTCACCAACAACATTCCACAGCGTGACGGTGGCACTCACTTGGTGGGTTTCCGTTCGGCGCTGACGCGTAACCTGAACACCTACATCGAAGCCGAAGGCCTGGCGAAGAAGCATAAGGTCGCCACCACCGGTGACGATGCCCGTGAAGGCCTGACCGCAATCATCTCGGTGAAAGTGCCGGACCCTAAATTCAGCTCCCAGACCAAAGACAAGCTGGTGTCTTCCGAAGTGAAAACTGCGGTTGAACAGGAGATGGGTAAGTACTTCTCCGACTTCCTGCTAGAAAACCCGAACGAAGCCAAGCTGGTTGTCGGCAAGATGATCGACGCCGCACGTGCCCGTGAAGCGGCGCGTAAAGCCCGTGAGATGACCCGCCGTAAAGGTGCGCTGGATATTGCCGGCTTGCCAGGCAAACTGGCTGACTGCCAGGAGAAGGACCCTGCCCTTTCCGAACTGTACCTGGTGGAGGGTGACTCTGCTGGCGGTTCCGCCAAGCAGGGTCGTAACCGTCGCACCCAGGCCATCCTGCCGTTGAAGGGTAAGATCCTCAACGTCGAGAAGGCTCGTTTCGACAAGATGATTTCCTCCCAGGAAGTCGGCACCTTGATCACGGCACTGGGCTGCGGTATTGGCCGAGACGAGTACAACATCGACAAGCTGCGCTATCACAACATCATCATCATGACCGATGCTGACGTCGACGGTTCGCACATCCGTACCCTGCTGCTGACCTTCTTCTTCCGGCAGTTGCCGGAGCTGATCGAGCGTGGCTACATCTACATCGCCCAGCCGCCGTTGTACAAAGTGAAGAAAGGCAAGCAAGAGCAATACATCAAAGACGACGACGCCATGGAAGAGTACATGACGCAGTCGGCCCTGGAAGACGCCAGCCTGCACTTGAACGACGAAGCCCCGGGGATCTCCGGCGAGGCGCTGGAGCGTCTGGTTAACGACTTCCGTATGGTGATGAAGACGCTCAAGCGCCTGTCGCGCCTGTACCCACAGGAACTGACCGAGCACTTCATCTACCTGCCGTCCGTAAGCCTGGAGCAGTTGGGCGACCACGCACACATGCAGGAATGGCTGGCCCAGTACGAAGTACGCCTGCGCACTGTCGAAAAATCCGGCCTGGTGTACAAAGCCAGCCTGCGTGAAGACCGTGAGCGTAACGTGTGGTTGCCAGAGGTCGAATTGATCTCCCACGGCCTGTCGAACTACGTCACCTTCAACCGCGACTTCTTCGGCAGCAACGACTACAAGACCGTTGTGACCCTCGGCGCGCAACTGAGCACCCTGCTGGACGATGGTGCTTATATTCAGCGTGGCGAGCGTAAGAAAGCGGTCAAGGAGTTCAAGGAAGCCCTGGACTGGTTGATGGCGGAAAGCACCAAGCGCCACACGATCCAGCGATACAAAGGTCTGGGCGAAATGAACCCGGATCAGCTGTGGGAAACCACCATGGACCCGTCGCAGCGCCGTATGCTGCGCGTAACCATCGAGGACGCCATTGGCGCAGACCAGATCTTCAACACCCTGATGGGTGATGCGGTCGAACCTCGCCGTGACTTCATCGAGAGCAATGCCCTGGCAGTGTCTAACCTGGATTTCTGATCCAGGTACGACGTCCAAAATAAAAAAGGCCAACGCTATGCGTTGGCCTTTTTTATTGCGTTGAAATCAACTTCTGCAAAATGCTCCACGTGGAACATCGTAGTTTTTATCCATGAGAAGAAGCCGCCGCCACACTCTCCAATCGATACCCATACCCATAGATCGTCAACAGCTGCCAACCTCTATCAGCGGTAAGCCCGAGCTTGTTGCGTAGCCGATAGATATGCGTATCCAGTGGCCGGGAGGACACCATTTCTTCATGGGTCCAGAACCGCTCATAAAGGTACTCGCGCGACAGCGGCCGAGCCAGGTTGGCGAACAAGCAGCTCGCCAGGCGGTATTCGCGTTCGGTAAGGTTGATCGGTTTGCCTGCGCGTGTGACGGTCAACTCTGCGTCGTCGAAGGTCAGGTCGTTGAAACTCTGCACTTCAGGGGTTGCCGATCTCTGCAGGCCATGCCGACGTAGAACGGCTGTCACTCGTGCCTTCAGTTCGTTAGGCCGAAAGGGTTTACTGACGTAATCGTCGGCGCCACTGTTCAATGCGCTGACGATATCGCTTTCGGCATCACGGCTGGTGAGCATGATGACCGCCGGTGGCGACTCCATGTGTTCACGGGTCCAGCGCAGTAAGGCAATACCGGTGATGTCGGGGAGTTGCCAGTCGAGTATCAGCAGGTCGAAGGTCTCCCTGCGCAATTGTCGCAGCAGGTCTTCGCCGCGTTCGAAGCAATGCAGGGACCAGGGTTGTTCGGCGGTGCTGGGGATTTGTCGCAGTGTCTGTTCCACCCGTCGCAATTCAGCGGGTTCGTCATCCAGTATTGCGACACGCATGGGTGGGTCCTTTCTTCTCGAAGAGTACGGCAGTCGTATTGAAGGGCACGTACTGCGCAGATGCCGGTCAATGAATCTGAAGAATTGTGCTCAGGTTCGTCGAACCCTTGGATCTCTCGGTACGCTGGGATCAATAAGCGAATATGCCATTGAAAGTCCTCCATACCTATGTGGGAAAGATACCGGCTCCAGGCGTTAAGGAAAAGGATCAGCCGACGCGTGCGCTGTCGTAAACTCCTGTGCCCTGATAATGGATGCCCTTTGGAATCCCCGCCGTTATGAACATCCAGCAGGAAATCTTTTCCACTGCGTCGAAAATGAGCTTCACTGGGCTCAACGCGTCGTTCTATCACGTACGTGTGTCGGCTTACGCCGTGCAACGCCTGAGGAGGAATCGGGGGTCTATGCCATCTTCTATCGCACGCCAACAACTCAGGCGCGTTGATCCATGATGCTCTGGGGAAAGGCCGAAAAGCGCCAACCCACCCATGCCCAGCGCCTGTTCCACGGTCTGGTACGTGAGTGGTTATGGATCGGTTTGCTGCTGTTGCCAATCACTGCCTACCTCTCGATGAGTCCTGGCCTGGCCTTGAACAACCCGCTATACGACAGCCTTCGTCGTCTGGCACCGCTGCCGGTGGACCCGCGTATCCTACTGGTGACCATCGATGACCCTAGCCTGAAGAAACTCGGCCAGTGGCCCTGGCCGCGCAGTGTGCACGCCGACCTGATCGATCGCCTGAGCGCGGCGCAGCCGGCCGGTATCCTGTTTGATGTGATCTTCAGCGAGCCCGGTAACCCGGTCAATGACAAGCGCCTGGCCGACGCGCTGTGCAACGCCGGCAACGTATTGTTGCCCTTGGCTCGTGACGATTCGGCCAGCTACAGCCAGTCTGGGGCACAAATGCTGTCGCTGCTCAAATGTGCCAAGGGTGTCGGGCATATCAATGTGGAGGCGGATAGCGATGGCGTGGTCCGCAGGCTGTATATGCGCGAGGGGCCAGCCGGTGCCACGGCGCTTCAGTTAGCGTGGCTGGCTTTCGCGATGAGCGGGCAATCGGCCGAGATGCCCGGGGAACCTCTGCCATCGATCACCCAGGATTGGCACCGGGAGCATGCGGTCCGTATCCCGTTTATTGCTGCCGACACCCATTTCCCGAGCGTGTCTTATGTCAGCGTATTACGTGGTGAGGTCCCTCCTGAGCGGTTGCGGGGCCGTCTGATTCTGGTGGGGGCGACAGCGTCGGGCATGGGCGATCGCTTTGTCACACCGCTCTCTCCTATGGCTGGCACCACAGCGGGTGTGGAGATCCAGGCCAATGTGCTCAATGGCTTGCTGCAAGATCGAAGTATTGTGGACTTGCCCGGCTGGCTGGCCGCACTGATCGCAACGTCCCTGGTGGCGATGTTGCTGGGCCTGCTGCTCTACCGCCCACGCTATGCGCTTTGGATGACCCTGGGGTGCATGTGCATGGCCTTGGTGGGTTCAGCGGCCTTGTTGCGCCTGGGCTACTGGTGGTCGCCTGCGGCCTGCTTGATCGGTTTGCTGCTCAGCTACCTGATCTGGAACTGGCGGCGTCTCAGCGTGATCCTGGCCTACTTCGGCTGGGAATTGGCGCGCCTGGATAACGAACCCAAAGTCTTGCCCGAGCGCCGCCGTGCACCCGCCAATAAGGGTGACGTATTGCAGGGCCGTATCTTTGCCTTGGAGCAAGCCGTCAGTCGTACGCGGGACACGCGACGGTTTATGGCTGATGGATTGGAATGCCTGCCGGTGGCGACACTGATCACAGACACCCAGGGTAATGTCCTGTTGGCCAACCGCATCGCCCGGGAAGTGTTCGGCAATGACTTGATCAACCATAACCTTCTGGAGCAACTGGCCGACCTGGGTTATCCGCCGCTGCACAATGGCGTACGCCCTACCCTCTCGACACTGGAACTCGTTGAGTTTCGTGATATCCACCAACGCAGCCTGCGCATGGAGCTTGCCCCCTTGCTGCCGGCCGAAGGGGATGTCGCGCTGGGATGGCTGCTGAGCCTCACCGACCTGAGCAAGGAGCGCGAGGCCCAGCAGCATCGGGAAACCATGCTGCGCTTCCTCTCCCACGACTTGCGCGCCCCCCACTCGGCGATCCTCGCCCTGTTGGATGTGCACGACAGTGAGTCGCCGATATTTGCACAGATAGAGCAACAAGTACGCCGCGCCTTGAGCCTGACCGAATCATTTGTGCAACTGGCGAGGGCTGAGGCCGATGGCTACCAGTTCGAGCCTACGCTGTTCGCCATGTTGGTAATGGATGCCTTTGATCAAGTGGCCGTGATCGCCCAGCTCAAGGGGATTCACCTGGTCCACGATCTGGACGAGGCCGACGAAGGGATGGTGTCAGCCGATCAATCGCTGCTCACCCGCGCATTGTTCAATGTGCTGGAGAACGCGATCAAATATTCCCCGTCCGGTACCACTGTCCGGCTGCGACACAGCAGCGCGCAAGGCTGGCTGGAATGCCGCATCAGCGACCAGGGCCCAGGCATAGCCGCCGAGGATTTGCCTGAACTGTTCAGCCAGTACAAGCGCTTTGACTCGGCCCAAGGCAGCGAAGGGCTGGGGTTGGGACTGAGCATGGTCAAGGCGGTGGTGGAGCGTCATGGGGGCCGTATCGAGTGTGAAAGCACCGTGGGCAAAGGCACCACTTTCCGCCTGCAGTTGCCCTTGCTGGACGACTGCTAAAACGTACTTTTCCGCTGTGCATAAAAAACCGGTCTCAAGGACCGGTTTTTTAATGAAGGAAAAAACTTATGCACGTTTTTTGCGATTTTAATGGATTTGGAAATATCTAACTAAATCAACTTATTAGGACCAAAAAAAGCCAATTCGCCAACAAAGCGTACACAGGTTATCCACAGATGCTCATACCACCGGCGTCTCCACCACAATCGGCTCTGGCGGTAGGGAACCCATGGCCCGCTGCTGCGCTTCATTCCATGCCTGGGCACGGTCATTCAGCGCGGCAATGGCGCGTGGGCCTTCCCCTTCTGCGTACATTGGCTCGCCTATCACCACAGTGATGGTGCCTGCGCGTTTTGCCCAACCCGCCTTCGGCCAGAACTTGCCGGCGTTATGCGCAATCGGCAGCACCGGCAGGTTGGCGTTAACTGCCAATGCGGTACCGCCGCGAGAGAACTTGCCTACTGTCCCAAAGGGTACCCGCGTACCTTCCGGGAAGATCAGCACCCACACGCCATCCTTGAGCAGTTCATCGCCCTTCTTGGCGACGTGCTTGAGCGCCGCCTTGGGGTTGTCACGGTCGATGGCGATCGGGCGCAACATGGCCATGGCCCAGCCGAAGAACGGCACGTACAGCAGCTCGCGCTTGAGCACCTGGCTCAACGGCGAGAAGTAAGCCGAGAGGAAGAAGGTCTCCCAGGTGCTCTGGTGGTTCGACAGAATCACGCACGGCTGCTCCGGTACGTTTTCAGCGCCCTTGATCTCGAAACGAATGTTCAGGAACGCCTTGGTCAGCCACAACGCGCAGCGGCACCAATAGACGTTGATAAAGCGATAGCGCGCCTTGAACGGCAGGAACGGCGCAATAAAAAAGCTCAGGGTGCACCAGAGAAACGAACTGGTGCCCAGCAGCAGGTAAAAGAAAAAGGTTCTGATGGCCTGCAAAATCGACATGGCGGCATTTACCGTTGCGGGACATGGCCCGCCTGTTAAAAGCGCACTCCCGAACAGTCCTTGGCCAGGAAGTCGAGGGCGGCTAGTTGTTGATAAGTTCTGCGGCAACCGCCGCCAGATCGTCAAAAATCAAGGTGCCTACCGGCAGGTTTTTCGCCTGGGTCTTTTCGCCTTTCCCGGTCTTTACCAAAACTGGCTGAGAGTCGACGGCTTTGGCCGCCTCCAGGTCACCGAGGCTGTCCCCGACGAACCATATCCCAGCCAAGGGCACCTTGTAATGTTCTGCAATGGTTTTCAACATGCCAGGCTTGGGTTTGCGGCAATCGCAGCCCTCATCCGGCCCGTGAGGGCAGTACACCACCAGCCCCACTTCCCCGCCCTGCTCCGCCACCAGCGTGCGCAAGCGCGTGTGCATGGCGTCCAGGGTGGCGATGTCGTAATAGCCGCGGGCGATGCCGGACTGGTTGGTGGCGATGGCCACCGTCCAGCCGGCTTTGCTCAACTGCGCGATGGCCTCGATCGAACCGGGCAGTGGAATCCATTCCGCCACCGACTTGATGTAAGCGTCGGAGTCGTAGTTGATCACCCCGTCCCGATCGAGAATCAGCAGTTTCAACATGGTCAGCTCAGTGTCGAAATGTCAGCGATGTTGACGAACAGGCCACGCAGACGCGCCAGCATGGCGTAGCGGTTTTTCCGCACGCCGGCATCTTCGGCATTGATCATCACCGCTTCGAAGAACGCATCCACCGGCTCACGCAAGGTCGCCAGGCGTGCCAGGGCTTCGGCGTAATTGCGTTCGGCGATCAGCGGCTTCACCGCGTTCTCTGCCTTGGCAATGGCAGAATTCAGCGAGAACTCCTTGGCGTCGGCGAACAGGCCTGGGTCGACATCGGCGTTGCCCAGGCCTTCGGCCTTGCCCAGCAGGTTCGACACACGCTTGTTCACAGCGGCCAGGGCGTCGGCTTCCGGCAGCTTACGGAACGCCTGTACGGCTTGTACGCGTTGATCGAAGTCCAGTGCCGACCCCGGTTGCAGGGCACGTACCGACAGGTAGACGGAAACGTCCACGCCTTCGTCTTCATAACGCGCACGCAGGCGGTCGAACACGAACTCCAGCACTTGCTCGGCCAGGCCGGCTTGCTTGACCTTGCCACCGAACTGGCCGACCGCGAACACCACGGCCTGGGTCAGGTCGAGGTCGAGTTTCTTGTCGATCAGGATACGCAGCACGCCGAGGGCCGCGCGACGCAGGGCATACGGGTCTTTGCTACCGGTAGGCAGCATGCCGATACCGAAGATACCGACGAGGGTATCCAGCTTGTCGGCGATGGCCACGGCCGCACCGGTCAGGGTGGTCGGCAGCTCGGCGCCGGCGCCACGCGGCATGTACTGCTCGTTCAGCGCCAGCGCGACATCGTCCGCCTCGCCATCGTTGAGGGCGTAGTAGTAACCGGCAACGCCCTGCATCTCCGGGAACTCGCCGACCATTTCGGTGGCCAGGTCGCACTTGGACAGCAAGCCTGCACGCGCAGCCCAGGCGGCATCACCGCCGATGCGTGGGGCAATGTAGGCCGCCAGCTTGGAAACGCGCACGGCCTTGTCGTAGACGCTGCCAAGTTTTTCCTGGAACACCACGTTCTGCAGGCGCAGGTTGAAGTCTTCCAGCTTCTGCTTCTTGTCTTGCTTGAAGAAGAACTCGGCGTCAGTCAGGCGCGGACGCACGACTTTCTCGTTACCGGCGATGATCTGCTGCGGGTCCTTGCTTTCGATGTTGGCCACGGTGATAAAGCGCGGCAGCAACTTGCCGTCCACGTCCAGCAGGCAGAAATACTTCTGGTTGTCCTGCATGGTGGTGATCAGCGCTTCCTGCGGCACATCGAGGAAACGTTCTTCGAACGAGCACACCAGCGGCACCGGCCATTCAACCAGCGCGGTCACTTCGTCGAGCAGGCTTGGCGGCACGATGGCGGTGCCTTCCTGCAGGCGGGCGAGTTCTTCGGTGCGTTTGCTGATCAGCTCGCGACGCTCGTTGGCATCGGCCAGCACGTAGGCAGCACGCAGATCGGCGGCATAGTTAGCCGGCGAAGTGATGCGCACCGCTTGTGGATGGTGGAAGCGATGGCCACGGGAATCACGGCCAGCTTTCTGGGCGAGGAGGGTGCAATCGATGACCTGGTCACCGAGCAGCATCACCAGCCACTGGGTCGGGCGCACGAACTCTTCCTTGCGCGCGCCCCAGCGCATGCGCTTGGGAATCGGCAGGTCGTTCAGGGAGTCTTCGACGATGGTCGGCAACAGGCTGGCGGTGGGCTTGCCTGTGATGACCTGGCTGAAACGCAGTTTCGGGCCGCTCTGATCA
Source organism: Pseudomonas sp. GW821-FHT09D08 (assembly GCF_059416305.1). NCBI lineage: Bacteria > Pseudomonadati > Pseudomonadota > Gammaproteobacteria > Pseudomonadales > Pseudomonadaceae > Pseudomonas > Pseudomonas sp. GW821-FHT09D08. Next base: position 105,877 of record NZ_JBWKOX010000004.1, on the reverse strand, counting down.
ATCTCGCTCAGCTCCACGCCACACTTCTTGGCGAAGCCCAGTGCGGCTTGGGTCGGGTTGCCTTCGGCGTCGAAAGCCGCCTGGCGTGGTGGGCCGTCGAGGTTGATGCTGCGGTCCGGCTGCTGGGTTTCCAGCGCGGTCAGCAACACGGCCAGGCGGCGCGGTGCGGCGTAGACTTTTTTCGCTTCAAACTTCAGGCCGGCGCTCTGCAGGCCTTTTTCGATACCGGCCAGGAACGCATCGGCCAGGGTATTGAGTGCCTTGGGTGGCAGCTCTTCGGTGCCCAGTTCAACCAGGAAATCTTGAGCACTCATTGTGCAGCCTCCAGCTTAGCCAACACTTCATCACGCAGGTCCGGGGTGGCCATCGGGAAGCCCAGCTTGGCGCGAGCCAGCAGGTAGGCTTGGGCGACGGAACGCGCCAGGGTGCGTACACGCAGGATGTATTGCTGGCGCGCGGTTACCGAGATGGCACGACGGGCGTCCAGCAGGTTGAAGGTATGGGAGGCCTTCAACACCATTTCATAGCTCGGCAACGGCAGCGGCTGGTCGAGTTCGATCAGGCGCTTGGCTTCGCTTTCATAGAAGTCGAACAGTTCGAACAGCTTGTCGACGTTGGCGTGTTCGAAGTTGTAGGTCGATTGCTCCACTTCGTTCTGGTGGAACACGTCGCCATAGGTCACTTTGCCGAACGGGCCGTCAGCCCACACCAGGTCGTAGACCGAATCCACGCCCTGCAGGTACATGGCCAGGCGCTCGAGCCCGTAGGTGATCTCACCGGTTACCGGGTAGCACTCGATGCCACCGGCCTGCTGGAAGTAGGTGAACTGGGTGACTTCCATGCCATTGAGCCAGACTTCCCAGCCCAGGCCCCAGGCGCCGAGGGTGGGCGACTCCCAGTTGTCTTCGACGAAACGGATGTCGTGCACCAGCGGGTCGAGGCCCACGTGCTTGAGCGAGCCCAGGTACAGTTCCTGGAAGTTGTCCGGGTTCGGCTTCAGGACTACCTGGAACTGATAGTAGTGCTGCAGACGGTTCGGGTTTTCGCCGTAGCGGCCGTCAGTCGGGCGACGACTGGGCTGCACATAAGCGGCGTTCCAGGTTTCCGGGCCGATGGCCCGCAGGAATGTAGCGGTGTGGAAAGTGCCGGCGCCTACTTCCATATCGTAGGGCTGAAGTACCACACAACCTTGCTCGGCCCAGTATTGCTGGAGGGCGAGGATCAAGTCTTGGAAGGTACGCACGGCTGGCGTAGGCTGGCTCACGAAATTCACCTGTTACTTGGGCTGCGATTTAAAGAGCGGGAGTATACCCGATTCGGCCGCGCCACCATCCCCTGGAGCCTTATGCCACGCTGCTTTTGGTGTTCTGAAGATCCGCTGTACATGGCTTATCACGATCAGGAGTGGGGAACGCCGCTGCGCGATGCGCAGGGTTTGTTCGAGTTGCTTTTGCTCGAAGGGTTCCAGGCGGGCCTGTCCTGGATCACCGTTTTACGCAAACGCGAGCATTATCGAAAGGTCTTGTTTGGTTTTGATGCCCTGCGTCTGGCACAGCTGACCGATGCCGAGATCGAAGCGCTGATGCTTGACCCTGGCATTGTGCGTAACCGCCTCAAGCTCAATGCCACCCGGCGCAACGCCGCAGCCTGGCTGGCGCTTGAAGATCCGGTGGGGTGGCTCTGGTCGTTTGTCGGCGGCGTTCCCAAGGTCAACCATTTCAAGGACCGCAGCGAGGTGCCGGCGATTACGCCGGAGGCTGAAGCCATGAGCAAAGCACTCAAGAAAGCCGGTTTCACCTTTGTCGGCCCGACCATCTGTTACGCGTTCATGCAGGCCTCGGGCATGGTCATGGACCATACCCAGGACTGCGACCGTTACGCGGACTTGGCCAACGCCGGTTAGAATGGCGGCTTTGCGCACCACACACGATCAGGAGTGACCTGTGGAAAAGTTTAAAGGCGCCTTGCTGGTAGGCGCTCTTCGGTTGTTTGCCCTATTGCCCTGGCGCGCGGTTCAAGCGGTCGGCACGGCCATCGGCTGGATCATGTGGAAAACCCCCAACCGCTCCCGTGACACGGTGCGGATCAACCTCTCTAAATGCTTCCCGGACATGGACCCCGCCGCGCGCGAGCGCCTGGTTGGCCAGAGCCTGAAGGACATCGGCAAGTCCCTGACCGAAAGCGCCTGCGCCTGGATCTGGCCGGCCCAGCGCTCCATCGACCTGGTGCGCGAAGTCGAAGGCCTGGAAGTGCTGCACGACGCCCTGGCGTCGGGCAAAGGCGTGGTCGGCATCACCAGCCACCTGGGCAACTGGGAGGTGTTGAACCACTTCTATTGCAGCCAGTGCAAACCGATCATTTTTTACCGCCCGCCCAAGCTCAAGGCGGTGGACGAGTTGCTGCGCAAGCAGCGCGTACAACTGGGTAACCGCGTGGCGGCGTCCACCAAGGAAGGCATCCTCAGTGTGATCAAGGAAGTGCGCAAAGGCGGCCAGGTGGGTATTCCGGCCGACCCGGAGCCGGCCGAGTCCGCAGGGATCTTCGTGCCGTTCTTCGCCACCCAGGCGCTCACCAGCAAGTTCGTGCCGAACATGCTCGCCGGCCACAAGGCCGTGGGGGTGTTCCTGCATGCGCTGCGGCTGCCGGACGGTTCGGGCTACAAAGTGATCCTGGAAGCGGCGCCCGAAGACATGTACAGCACCGACACCGCCACGTCCTGCGCGGCGATGAGCAAGGTCGTGGAGCGTTATGTCGGCGCCTACCCGAGCCAGTACATGTGGAGCATGAAGCGCTTCAAGAAACGCCCGCCGGGTGAAGAACGGTGGTACTGACCCACTGCTGACCAAATGTGGGAGGGAGCTTTCCCCTCCCACATTTTTGATCTGCTCAGGCCTGGCGCTCGAGTTTCTTCAGGAACACCGTCATCTCTTTCTCGGCCTGCTTGTCGCCATGGGCCTGGGCCGCTTCGATGCCCTTCTCCCACGCCTGTCGCGCCGCGGCGTTATCACCCTGCCCCAGCTGCGCCTTGCCCAACAACTTCCACGCCGCCGAATACTTCGGATCGAACTCGACGCATTTGTGCAAATGCTCCGCCGCCTTGGCATTGTCCTTCAGGTCCAGATAACCCTTGCCCAGCCCAAAGCGCAGCAGGGAATTATCCACACCCTTGGCGAGCATTTTTTCCAGGGATTCGAGCATGTCGGTCACTCCGGTTGATCAGAAAAAGCTCAATCCCACGTGGAACAACTTCTCCACATCGCGGATATGTTTTTTATCCACCAGGAACAGGATCACGTGGTCACCCGTGGCGATCACCGTGTCGTCGTGGGCGATGATCACTTCCTCATCACGAATGATTGCGCCAATGGTGGTGCCCGGCGGCAGGCCTATATCGCGGATGGCCTTGCCGATCACTTTGCTCGACTTCGAATCACCGTGGGCAATCGCTTCGATGGCCTCCGCCGCGCCCCGGCGCAGGGAGTGCACGCTGACGATATCGCCACGGCGCACGTGGGCAAGCAAGGTGCCGATGGTGGCCAACTGCGGGCTGATGGCGATGTCGATGTCGCCGCCCTGGATCAGGTCGACGTAGGCCGGGTTGTTGATGATGGTCATGACCTTCTTGGCCCCCAGCCGCTTGGCCAGCAGCGACGACATGATGTTGGCCTCGTCATCGTTGGTCAGGGCCAGGAAAATATCCGCATCGGCGATGTTTTCTTCCATCAGCAGGTCGCGGTCCGAGGCACTGCCTTGCAGTACGACCGTGCTGTCCAGGGTGTCGGACAAATGCCGGCAGCGTGCCGGGCTCATCTCGATGATTTTCACCTGGTAGCGACTCTCGATCGCTTCGGCCAGGCGCTCGCCAATCTGCCCGCCGCCGGCGATGACGATGCGTTTGTAGCTCTCATCGAGCCGACGCATTTCACTCATGACGGCACGAATATTCGCTTTGGCAGCGATGAAGAATACTTCGTCATCGGCCTCGATCACCGTATCGCCCTGGGGCAGGATCGGCCGGTCACGTCGGAAAATCGCGGCTACGCGGGTTTCCACATTCGGCATGTGTTCACGCAGTTGACGCAACTGCTGACCCACCAGCGGCCCACCGTAGTAGGCCTTCACCGCCACCAATTGCGCCTTGCCGCCGGCGAAGTCGATCACCTGCAAGGCGCCGGGGATTTCGATCAGGCGCTTGATGTAGTGGGTGACGACCTGTTCCGGGCTGATCAGCACGTCCACGGGGATAGCGTCGTTGTCGAACAGGCCGGCGCGGGTCAGGTAGGCGGCTTCACGCACCCGGGCGATCTTGGTCGGGGTGTGGAACAGGGTGTGGGCGACCTGGCAGGCGACCATATTGGTCTCGTCGCTGTTGGTGACCGCGACCAGCATGTCGGCATCGTCGGCACCCGCCTGACGCAGCACGGTAGGAAACGACGCCCGGCCTTGTACGGTGCGGATATCCAGGCGGTCGCCCAGGTTGCGCAGGCGCTCGGCATCGGTGTCGACCACGGTGATGTCATTGGCTTCACTGGCCAAATGTTCCGCCAGTGTGCCGCCAACCTGCCCTGCTCCAAGGATGATGATTTTCATCCGGTCACTCCCTTAAACCCGTTCAGCCGCGCGCGGCGGCGATCTTGATCAGTTTGGCGTAGTAGAAACCATCATGCCCGCCTTCCTGCGCGAGTAACTGGCGGCCATGGGGCTGCTTGATACCGGCGGCCGTGGCGAGGTCCAGTTCCCGCGCGCCGCTGGTGCGGGCGAGAAAGGCTTCGATCACCTCGGTGTTTTCGGTGGGCAAGGTGGAGCAGGTGGCGTAGAGCAGGATGCCGCCGACTTCGAGGGTCGGCCACAGTGCGTCGAGCAGTTCGCCTTGCAGCACCGCAAGGGCGGTGATGTCGTCGGGTTGGCGGGTGAGCTTGATGTCCGGGTGACGGCGGATCACACCGGTGGCGGAACACGGCGCGTCAAGCAGGATGCGTTGGAACGGTTTGCCGTCCCACCAGGTGGCGGTGTCGCGGCCGTCGGCAGCGATCAGCTCGGCGCTGAGGCCCAGGCGCGCGAGGTTCTCCCGTACACGCACCAGGCGCTTGGCTTCCAGATCGACCGCCACTACACCGGCCAGGTCCTTTTCGACTTCGAGGATGTGACAGGTCTTACCGCCCGGAGCACAGCAGGCGTCCAGTACACGCTGACCGGGAGCCAGGTCGAGCAGGTCGGCGGCCAGTTGCGCGGCCTCGTCCTGCACACTGATCCAGCCTTCGGCGAAGCCCGGCAGGCTGCGCACGTCGGTGGCCGCTTCCAGCACGATGCCGTCGTTGCTGTACACGCATGGCGTGGCGTTGATCCCTGCGTTCGTCAGCAAGTGCAGGTACGCATCACGGCGGTGATGGCGGCGATTGACCCGCAGGATCATCGGCGGGTGCGCGTTGTTGGCCGCGCAAATGGTTTCCCATTGCTCGGGCCAGAAGGCCTTCAGGGACTTTTGCAGCCAGCGCGGGTGAGCGGTGCGCACCACCGGGTCATGTTCCAACTCGGCCAGCAGCCCTTCGCTTTCGCGCTGGGCGCGGCGCAGTACCGCGTTGAGCAGGGCCTTGGCCCAGGGCTTTTTCAGCTTGTCGGCGCAACCGACGGTTTCACCGATGGCGGCGTGGGCCGGCACGCGGGTGTAGAGCAATTGATAGAGACCGACCAGCAGCAGCGCCTCGACATCAGCATCGGCCGCCTTGAACGGTTTTTGCAGCAGCTTGGCTGCCAGCGCCGACAACCGTGGTTGCCAGCGGGCGGTGCCGAAGGCCAGGTCCTGGGTGAAACCACGATCGCGGTCTTCAACCTTGTCCAACTGCGTGGGCAGTGAACTGTTCAGCGAAGCCTTGCCGTTGAGTACGGCGGCCAGGGCCTTGGCGGCGGCCAGACGCGGGTTCATTGGGCTGCCACCCCGAGGATCGTGCCCAGGGAAAATTTCTCACGGCGACTGTTGTACAAATCGCTGAAATTAAGCGCCTTGCCACCGGGCAATTGCAGACGGGTCAGGCACAGCGCCTGTTCGCCGCAAGCGACCAGCAGCCCCTCCTTGCTGGCGCCGATGATTTCACCGGGTGTGCCTTTGCCGTCGGCCAAGGTCGCGGCCAACACTTTCAAGGCTTCGCCATTGAGGGTGCTGTGGCAGATCGGCCACGGGTTGAAGGCACGCACCAGGCGTTCCAGCTCCACAGCCGGGCGGCTCCAGTCGATGCGGGCTTCGTCCTTGTTCAGCTTGTGGGCGTAGGTGGCCAGGCTGTCGTCCTGCACCTCACCTTGCAAGGTTCCGGCAGCGAGACCGGCAATAGCCTGGATCACGGCGGGCGGGCCCATCTCGGCGAGGCGGTCGTGCAGGCTGCCACCGGTGTCTTGGGCCGTGATCGGGGTAGTGACCTTGAGCAGCATCGGGCCGGTGTCCAAACCCGCCTCCATGCGCATCACGGTCACGCCGCTTTCGCTGTCGCCGGCCTCCACGGCACGTTGGATCGGCGCCGCACCGCGCCAGCGTGGCAGCAGTGAGGCGTGGCTGTTGATACAGCCCAGGCGTGGAATATCCAGCACGACCTGGGGCAGGATCAAACCGTAGGCCACCACCACCAGCAAGTCCGGTTGCAGCGCCGCCAGTTCAGCCTGGGCCTCGGCGTTGCGCAGGGTCGGCGGTTGCAGCACGGGAATGTTGTGCTCAAGCGCCAACTGCTTGACCGGGCTCGGCATCAGTTTTTGCCCGCGACCGGCCGGGCGATCCGGCTGGGTGTACACCGCGACGATGTCATAAGGGCTGGCAAGCAGGGCCTTGAGGTGTTCGGCGGCAAATTCAGGCGTGCCGGCAAAAACAATGCGCAATGGCTCGGTCATGGGAGGTCTCGGTTAAAAGCAGTCACAAAAGAAAAAGGCTTGCCGCAGCAAGCCTTTGGAAGGAGGGCATCAAGCTTGCTGGCGATGCTTTTTTTCCAGCTTCTTCTTGATCCGGTCGCGTTTGAGCGTGGACAGGTAATCGACAAACAGCTTGCCGTTGAGGTGGTCGCATTCGTGCTGGATGCACACGGCCAGCAGGCCTTCGGCAATCAGTTCGAACGGTTTGCCGTCGCGGTCGAGGGCCTTGATCTTCACGCGCAGCGGGCGCTCGACGTTCTCGTAGAACTCCGGTACCGACAGGCAGCCTTCCTGATATTCGCCCATCTCGTCGGTCAGCGGTTCGAACTCGGGGTTGATGTACACCCGCGGTTCGCTTCGATCTTCCGACAGGTCCATGACCACGACGCGCAGATGCACGTTGACCTGGGTGGCGGCGAGGCCGATACCAGGCGCTTCATACATTGTTTCAAACATGTCATCGACCAGCTGACGAACCTTGTCGTCCACTACGGCCACCGGCTTGGCGATTGTGCGCAGGCGCGAGTCGGGGAATTCGAGGATGTTCAAAATAGCCATAAGCGTAATTGCTGCACATGTGAGGTAAAGGCAAATCGGCGGTGGGATGGACCCATACGGCCGGTGTGAAACGCCCGAAAGCCGCGAAGGCTGTGGCATTTCACGCGAACGCACATAATAAAGGAGATTCACCCCATGAGGAAATCGCTACTCGTCTTGCTGCTATGGGCCCCGTTCGCCATGGCCCTGCTTCCAGAGCCCGGCCTGCGGCTGGATCAAGCGACGCAACAGGCCATTCACTATTTCTTGTTACACAATCCCATTCTTAATACTACGACGTCCCAAGGGCTTTACCCCCCATTTCGAGACTGCCCCTCGACCGCAATAAATAGCCTGCTAAATAAGTTACCAACAGAGTTATCCACAGCTTGTTCCGGTCAAGGATGATCAGATGCTTTCGACAAACTGCAATGAAATTTCCCCTTCAGAACTGGAAGCCCGCCTACGCCTGCACAGGCTGCCGGAGGTAGGCCCGAAGCGTTTTCGGTTGTTGATCGAAGCGTTCGGCAGCGCTTCAAAGGCCATCAGTGCCCCGGCCAGCGCGTGGCGCTCCTTGGGGTTGTCGCCCATCAGCGCCGATGCCCGCCGTAGCCATGAGATCCGCGACGGCGCCAGTGAGGCGTTGGCCTGGTTGGAACGTCCGGACCAGCATTTGCTGATGTGGGACCAACCTGAGTACCCGGCACTGCTCGCCCAGATAGATGACGCCCCGCCGCTTTTATTTGTCGCCGGCGACCCCGGGATCCTGGAAAAACCGCAACTGGCGATGGTCGGCAGCCGCCGTGCATCCCGTCCCGGCATGGACACGGCTGTTGCATTTTCCCGCAGCCTGGCGAGCGCCGGTTTTGTCATCACCAGTGGCCTTGCGCTGGGTATCGACGGTGCGGCCCATCAAGCCGCTTTGGATGTGGGGGGTCATACAATCGGCGTGCTCGGCACGGGCCTGGAAAATCTTTATCCACAGCGCCATCGACGGCTTGCGGCGGCGATGATTGCCCAAGGCAGCGCCGTGGTTTCCGAGTTTCCGCTGGACGCCGCCCCCCAGGCCGGTAACTTCCCCCGGCGCAACCGCATCATCAGCGGCCTGTCCCTGGGCGTGCTGGTGGTGGAGGCCAGCATGGCCAGCGGCTCGCTGATCACCGCCAAGCTCGCGGCCGAGCAAGGGCGCGAGGTGTATGCAATCCCGGGCTCCATCCATCATCCGGGGGCCAAGGGGTGTCACCAGTTGATCCGTGATGGGGCGATGCTGGTGGAAACCATTGAACACATCCTCGAAGGTTTGCGTGGCTGGCAGGTATTGTCACGCCCGGCGCCGATGCCTGTGATACATCCGTTGGTGGCGCTGTTGCACGCGGCGCCCCATACCAGCGAAGCCCTGGCGCTGGCCAGTGGGCGGCCGTTGGCCCAGGTGTTGGCGACCCTCACGGAGTTGGAACTTGAAGGCCTGGTGATCTGCGAAAGCGGGCGCTGGCTTGCGCGTGGCCAGCTTTTGTAGCGGCCAGTTTTTTGGAACTAGGTTTTGTAAAGAAGATCGGTAAACTGCCCAGAGCTTTAGTCCGGAGAGTAAACAATGGTCAACAGGTGGCGTGTGCTGGAAGCCGCACGAGAAATTCGCGCAGGCGCGGTGATTGCCTATCCAACCGAAGCGGTCTGGGGCCTGGGTTGCGATCCCTGGAACGAAGAGGCGGTGGATCGGCTGCTGGCGATCAAGAACCGTTCGGTGGACAAGGGCCTGATCCTGGTGGCAGACAATATTCGCCAGTTCGACTTTCTGTTCGAAGACTTCCCGGATACCTGGATCGAACGCATGGCCAGCACCTGGCCCGGACCGAATACGTGGCTGGTGCCGCATCAGGATTTGTTGCCGGAATGGGTCACCGGTGTCCACGACACGGTGGCGCTGCGAGTGAGCGATCATCCGCTGGTACGGGACTTGTGCGCGCTGGTGGGGCCGTTGATCTCCACCTCAGCCAACCCCCAGGGCCGCCCGGCGGCGCGCACGCGGATTCGTGTGGAGCAGTACTTTCGCGGGCAGGTGGATCTGGTGCTGGGTGGTGCCCTGGGTGGGCGCAAGAATCCGAGCCTGATTCGCGATTTGGCAACGGGTGAGGTGGTGCGGCCTTCCTGAGACCGCGTCGCGCCTATCGGGGGCAAGTGGAATCGTCGCACCGCCCCCGAAGAGGCCCTCAAGGCAACAGAATGGTCGACCCAGTGGTACGTCGCCCCGACAACTCCGTCTGTGCCTTCGCCGCCTCCGCCAGCGAATACCGCTGGTTGATATCAATGCGCACCTTGCCGCTCTTGATCATCGAAAACAGATCATCCGCCATCACCTGCAAGTTCGCCGGATTGTTGGCGTAGGTCGCCAGGGTCGGCCGTGTCACGTACAGCGAGCCTTTGGCCGCGAGTATCCCCAGGTTCACCCCATCCACCGCGCCCGACGCATTGCCAAAGCTCACCACCAGGCCACGTGGCGCCACGCTGTCCAATGAGGTCAGCCAGGTGTCCTTGCCGACCCCGTCGTAGACCACGGGCACCTTTTTGCCGTCAGTCAACTCCAGCACGCGCTGTGCGACATTTTCCTTGCTGTAGTCGATGGTTTCCCACGCGCCGAGGGATTTGGCCAGGGCGGCTTTTTCTGGCGAGCTCACGGTACCGATCAGCTTCACGCCCAGTGCCTTGGCCCATTGACAGGCCAGGGAGCCCACGCCACCGGCGGCGGCGTGGAACAGGATGGTCTCACCACCTTTGAGCTCATAGGTCTGGCGCAGCAGGTATTGCACGGTCAGGCCCTTGAGCATGGCGCCGGCGGCTTGTTCGAAGCTGATGTCGTCCGGCAGGTGCACCAGGTTGGCGGCGGGCAGCACGTGCAATTCGCTGTAGGCCCCGAGTGGGCCACTGCCGTAGGCCACGCGGTCACCGACTTTAAATTGCGTGACTTCGCTGCCCACTGCATCAACCACACCGGCGCCTTCTGCGCCCAGCCCCGATGGCAGGGCCGGCGGCGCGTAAAGGCCACTGCGGAAATAGGTATCGATGAAGTTCAGGCCAATCGCCTCGTTACGCACTCGAACCTGTTGCGGGCCGGGCTCTGCCGGTGTGTAGTCCACATATTCAAGTACGTCGGGGCCGCCATGGGCGCTGAACTGGATACGTTTGGCCATCTGCACTTCTCCTGAGGTCGAATTCGCGTAGCCCCCTATCGGACTCCTAAGCTTGATCTTCGTCAACTGCGGCGCTCCTAAGTGCAGTGCTGTCCAAGTGCAGTGGTATCCTGTGCGCCCATTTGCCGCCGACGCCCCACGGCTTCGCGTAGCTTTGCCCGATTCAAGGTGATGTCATGACTACTCGCACCGAGGCTGTCAAAGCCTACCTGCTCGACCTGCAAGACCGCATTTGCAGCGCCCTGGAAACCTTCGAGACGGACACTCGCTTTATCGAAGACGCCTGGACCCGGCCTGCCGGCGGCGGCGGCCGCACCCGTGTGATGGAGAACGGCTCGGTCATCGAAAAGGGCGGCGTTAACTTTTCCCACGTGTTCGGCAGCGGCCTCCCACCGTCAGCCAGTGCGCATCGCCCCGAGCTGGCCGGTCGCGGCTTTGAAGCCCTGGGCGTGTCGCTGGTGATTCATCCGCACAACCCACACGTGCCGACATCCCACGCCAACGTGCGTTTTTTCATCGCTGAAAAAGAAGGCGAAGAGCCGGTGTGGTGGTTCGGTGGCGGCTTCGACCTCACGCCCTACTACGGCAACGAAGAAGACTGCATTCACTGGCACCGCGTGGCCCAGCAGGCCTGCGCGCCATTTGGCCCGGACGTTTACTCGCGCTACAAGGCCTGGTGCGACACCTACTTCCACATCAAGCACCGCAACGAGCCCCGTGGTATCGGCGGCCTGTTCTTCGATGACTTGAACGAGTGGGACTTCGACACCTGCTTCGCGTTTATCCGCGCCATCGGCGATGCCTACATCGACGCCTACCTGCCAATCGTGCAGCGTCGCAAAGCCAGCGCTTATACCGAACAGCAACGCCAGTTCCAGGAATTCCGTCGCGGCCGTTACGTGGAATTCAACCTGGTCTATGACCGTGGCACTTTGTTCGGCCTGCAATCGGGCGGCCGTACCGAGTCGATCCTGATGTCGCTGCCGCCCCAAGTGCGCTGGAGCTACGACTGGAAAGCCGAGGCCGGCAGCGAAGAAGCACGCCTCACCGACTACTTCCTGCAAGACCGCGATTGGCTGGGCGTCGCGGCGCCTAAGGCGGCTGTCTGATGGATCGTTATGTGGTGTTCGGCAACCCCATCGGCCACAGCAAATCGCCGCTGATTCACCGTATGTTCGCCGAGCAGACCGGCGAACAACTGGACTACAGCACCTTGCTCGCGCCCCTGGAGGATTTCACCGGCTGTGCCCGTGAGTTTTTCCAACAGGGCCGAGGTGCCAACGTCACCGTGCCGTTCAAGGAAGACGCCTATCGCTTGGCCAACAGCCTCACCGAACGCGCCCAGCGCGCCGGGGCGGTGAACACCTTGAGCAAACTGGCTGACGGCACGTTGCTCGGCGACAACACCGACGGCGCCGGCCTGGTGCGCGACCTGACGGTAAACGCCGGCTTGAATCTGCAAGGCAGACGTATCCTGTTGCTGGGCGCGGGTGGCGCGGTAAGGGGCGCGTTGGAGCCGTTGCTGGCTGAACGGCCCGCTTCGTTGATCATCGCCAACCGCACTGTGGAAAAAGCCGAATTGCTCGCCGAGCTGTTCGACGACCTGGGCCCGGTGTCCGCCAGTGGATTCGACTGGCTGCGTGAGCCGGTGGACGTGATCATCAATGCCACGTCCGCCAGCCTGTCAGGCGATGTACCGCCGATTGCCGGCAGCCTGATCGAACCGGGCAAGACATTTTGCTACGACATGATGTACGCCAAGCAACCCACCGCGTTCTGCCGCTGGGCCAGTGAGCAAGGCGCAGCCGTGGCGATGGATGGCCTGGGCATGCTGGTGGAGCAAGCGGCTGAAGCGTTCTTCCTGTGGCGTGGTGTGCGTCCGGATTCGGCGCCGGTGTTGGCTGAACTGCGCCGACAGTTGGCGCAGTAATCAATCTTCAAACTGGATGGGGCATTTATCGGCCCCCTCCAGTTTTTTCAACTCTTCCACCACCTGCGGCCTGGCGCGGCGCAATGTCAGGCTACGGCCCAGCCCGCTTAAACGACGCGCCTCCTGGTGCAGCATCTCCACCCCGGAATAGTCGATAAAGTTGATCTGCTGCGCCTCGATCACCACCCGCTCACCCTGCAAGCTTTGCAGGCGCACTTGCAGGTAATGGCTGGCGCCAAAGAAGATCGACCCACCGACGCGCAACACATCCTCTCCCCCATCACGCCATTGTTGAACCCGTGGCTGTGAGGTGCGCTTGAGGTAGAAAAACAACGAGGCCAACACCCCCGCATAAATCGCCGTTTGCAACTCCAGCAACAAGGTGGCGACACAGGTCAGGCTCATCACTACGAACTCTGCGCGGCTCACGCGGAACAACGCACGAATACCCCGACGATCCACCAGGCCCCAGGAAATCAGCAAGATGCTGGCGGCCATGCTCGGGATCGGAATATGTGCGATCAATGCGGCGCCAAACAGCGCAAACAAGGCCACCCATACTGCGGAAAACACCCCGGCCAACGGCGAACAGGCGCCCGCCTCATAGCTGAGGCCGGAGCGGGTGAACGACCCTGCCGACAGATACCCGGAGAAAAATCCGCCAACGATATTGGATAAACCCTGGGCGCGAACTTCCTGGTTGGCATCGAGCAATTGTTGCGAACGGGCCGACAGCGAACGGGCAATCGACAGGCTGGTCACCAGCCCCAGCATGCCCACCGCAACGGCGCTGGGCAGCAGGCGCAGGATCATGTCCGGATCCAGCGGCAACGGGCTGAACGGTGGCAGCTTGCCGATAAACGAACTGACCAGCGCCACATGCCCGAACATCGTCGGCCATAGCCACGTTGCCAGGCTACCCAGGGTCAGTGCGATCAGTAGCGTTGGCCAGCGAGGCACAAGGTATTTGAGCAACGCGCCCACCAGCAAAGTACCGAGCCCAAGGGCAAGGGAAGCGTGGTCCCACTCGCCGGCGTGGTCGATCAGCGCCAGCAGGCTATTGATCGCTGTGGCCTGGCTCGGTAAATCCAGGCCCAGCAGGTTGGGCAGTTGCCCAAGGGCAATCACCACGGCGGCACCGAGGGTAAAACCCAGCACCACCGAATGCGAGACGAAGTTCACCAGCGCGCCAAAGCGCAGCATGCCCAGCAGCCACTGGAATACCCCGGCGAGGAATGTCAGCAACAGGATCAGGGTGATGTAGTCCTGAGACCCCGGCACGGCCAACGGGCTGACGCTGGCGTATAGCACGATGGAAATCGCTGCCGTGGGGCCACAGATCAGGTGCCAGGATGAACCCCACAGGCAGGCGATCAGCACCGGGATGATGGCGGCATACAGACCGTACTCCGGCGGGAGACCGGCGATCAGCGCGTAGGCAATCGACTGGGGCAGCGCGAGCACGGCGCCGCTGAGGCCGACCAGCGCGTCACGGCCCACAGTGGCTCGGGTTTGACGCGGGAGCCAGCTGAGGAAGGGGAAGAGTGTATGGCGGTTGGGCCGGGGCATTTATAACTCGGCTGAAAAGGTTTGACTCAGGGTATCAGTACACACTGGTCCTTGTGGGAGGGGGCTTGCTCCCGATATAGGTGGACCCGTCTAAATCTCTCTGACTGGCACTCCGCTATCGGGAGCAAGCCCCCTCCCACATTGGAATAGCGCAAGGCCCTAGAGTTTGGCCTTTACTGCCGGCAACGCATCCTGGCCATTCACTGTTTTCACGCCGTCGAGCCATTTGTCCAATACAGCCGGGTTCGCCTTGATCCACGCCTTCGCCGCGTCGGCATTGCTGACCTTGTTGTTGGCCACCTCAGCCATGATGCTGTTCTCCATCTCCTGGGTGAAGCTCAGGTTGGTCAGCAGTTTGCCGACGTTAGGGCAGGCCTGCGCATACCCTTTGCGGGTCAAGGTATACACACTGCCGGTATCACCGAAGTATTTCTCGCCGCCTTTGAGATAGTGCATTTTCAGTTGCACGTTCATTGGGTGTGGCGTCCAGCCGAGGAAGGTGACGAAACGCTGTTTTTTCACCGCCCGTGAGACCTCGGCGAGCATCGCCTGTTCGCTGGACTCGATCAGCTTCCACTGGCCCAGGTCGAAGTCATTCTTCTTGATGATCTCCTGCAGCGAGATATTTGCCGGCGCGCCGGAACCGATGCCATAGATCTTCTTGTCGAACTTGTCGGCGAATTTGTTCAAGTCGGCAAAGTCATGCACCCCGGCATCCCACACATAATCCGGCACGGCGAGGGTGAACTCGGTGCCGTCGAGGTTCTTCGCCAGTTGCACCACATCGCCGTTGGCCACGAACTTGTCATAGAAGCCCTGCTGCGCCGGCATCCAATTGCCCAGGAATACATCCACCTGACCGTCCTTGAGCCCGCCGAAGGTGATCGGCACCGCCAGGGTGTCGACCTTGGCCTTGTAGCCCATGCCGTTCAGCAGGAAACCGGTAATGGCGTTGGTGGCGGCAATGTCGCTCCAGCCTGGGTCGGCCATCTTCACGGTCTCACAGCGGGTGTCCGCATACGCATTGGCGCTACTTAGCACCAACATGCCCACTACTGCAGTTAACTTTTGCATGGCCTTCCCTCTGTACTTATTGGTTTTGGCAGGGTTGTGGATAACGTGCCTTGCGCTCCAGGTCGTCGAGGTCGATATGGTTGCGCATGTATTGCTGACTGGCGTCCACCAGTGGCTGGTGATCCCAGCTCTTCAGCTTGCCCTGGGTCAGCGCCTCGAACACCAGGCGACGACGGCGTTGGCTGGCGAGTACCTGCTGGTGGATCGCCGGAATGTCCCATTTGGCCCGCGCTTCATTCAAAAACGCCTCGAACAGTGGCCGGTGTTCCGGTGACTGGCTGAGGTCTTCCCGCTCGTGCGGGTCGTTGTGCACATCGAACAGTAGACAAGGGTCGTCTTCGCTGTAGATGAATTTGTAGGCGCCACGGCGAATCATCATCAATGGGCTGATGGTGCCTTCGGCCATGTATTCGCCAAAGACTTCGTCATGCCCGCCCTGCCCCCGCAAGTGCGGGACCAGCGAGCGACCGTCCAGTGGCAGGCGCGGGTCCAGTTCGCCGCCGGCCAGTTCCACCAGGGTGGGCAGCAGGTCGGCGGTGGACACGGCCTGGGTCACCCGGCCCGGTGCAAATTGCCCCGGCGCACTGACCAGCAGCGGCACGCGGGCGGCCATTTCAAACCAGTGCATTTTGTACCAGAGGCCGCGCTCACCGAGCATGTCGCCGTGGTCGCCGGAGAAAACGATGATCGTGTCGTCGGCCAGGCCGGTGTCTTCCAGGGTCTGCAGCAGCTTGCCGACATTGCTGTCGATGTAACTGCACGCGCCGAAGTAGGCACGGCGAGCGTCGCGAATCTTATCCACAGGCAACGGTTTGTCCCACAGGTCATAGACCTTGAGCAGGCGCTGGGAATGCGGGTCGAGGTCTGCCTGGCTCGGCGTTGCGGGCAACGGGATGTCGTTGTCGTCGTACAGGTCCCAGAATGGCTTGGGAATGGTGTACGGGTCGTGGGGATGGGTCATCGACACGGTCAGGCAGAACGGCTGGTCGCCGTCTTCGCGGATGTGGTCGAACAGGTACTGCTGGGCCTTGAACACCACCTCTTCGTCGAAATCCAGCTGGTTGGTACGCACGCACGGGCCGGCTTGCAGCACCGAGGACATGTTGTGGTACCAGGAGGGGCGTACGTCCGGCTCATCCCAGTTCACTGCCCAGCCATAGTCGGCGGGGTAGATGTCGCTGGTCAGGCGTTCTTCATAACCGTGCAATTGGTCGGGGCCGCAGAAGTGCATCTTGCCCGACAGCGCGGTGCGATAACCGAGGCGCCGCAGGTAGTGGGCATAGGTCGGCACATCGGCGGGAAAATCCGCCGCGTTGTCGTAGGCGCCGATCTTGCTCGGCAATTGGCCGCTGACCAGGGTGAAGCGTGAGGGCGCGCACAGCGGGCTGTTGCAATAGGCCGCATCGAACACCACGCCCTGTGCGGCGAGGCGGCTCAAATTCGGCAACTTGATCGGAGAAGGTCCGTAGAACGGAAGCAGCGGCGCGGCCATTTGATCGGCCATGATGAAAAGAATGTTCTTGCGCTTCATGGGTCTTCGGCATTCCATAGGCAGTGTTTATGCGAATGAGCATGCAGCCCATGGAAAATGGGGTAAAGCCCATGAAAAGCAATGTCTAGGATAAGCACAGCTTATGTATGAAGCCCTTGGCGATGTCTCCCTCGATTTGCTGCGTGCGTTCGAAGCCGCCGCCCGTCATCGCAGCTTCACCGCCGCTGCGATGGAGCTGGGCACCACTCAGCCGGCGATCAGCCAGCAGATCAAGCGCCTTGAAGAACAACTGACGATCCGCCTGTTTGACCGCATCTATCGGGGCATCGAACTGACCGACGCCGGCGCCCTGCTGTTCGAGCATGTGCAAGGCGGTTTGCAGAGCATCAACCAGGGCCTCAGTGTGATTACCCAGCAGGACCAGCACGAAGTGCTGCAAGTGGCCACAGACTTTGCGTTCGCCGCCTACTGGCTGATGCCGCGCCTGCATCGCTTCCACGCCGCCAATCCGCAGGTGGACGTGAGCCTGGTGACCAGCGAGCGCAACCACGCCACCTTGCGCAGCGATATCGATGTGGCGGTGCTGTTTGGCGATGGTCGTTTCAAGCAGGGCGACAGCCTGTGGCTGTTCAACGAGGAAGTGTTTCCGGTGTGCAGCCCGCAGTGGCTCAAGGAGCAGGCCAGGCCTTTGACTGTGCACACCTTGCACGACTACCCGTTGCTGCACCTGCGCCAGGAAAACAACAGCCAGTGGTTCGACTGGAGTGGCGTATTCCGCGAGCTAGGCATCACCGCCGCGCCCACGCCCGGCCAGCTGCGATTCGACAACTACACCTTATTGATCCAGGCAGCGATTGCCGGCCAAGGGGTGGCGATCGGCTGGCGCCATTTGGTGGATAACCTGCTGGAACAGAACTGGTTGTGCCGACCGATCGGCAACACGGTGATTTCGCGCTTTGGCTATTACGTGGTGCAGCCCCAGCGCAAGCGGCGTGGGCAGTTGGTCGAACGTTTCGTCGACTGGTTGCAGGCAGAACAGGCCAGCAGCGCGCAGTCCCTGACCGGACTGGCCCTGCCGTCGATTGCGGTCTAGGATTTGCCGCACATTGGATCCGGAGTCCGTCATGCAACGTATCAAGGGCTACCATGCCCATATCTACTTTGACGCCAGCACCATCGACCAGGCGCGCACCCTATGTGAAGACGGCGCGAAATTGTTCCCGCTGCGCATGGGCCGTGTGCATGAACGGCCCGTAGGCCCGCACCCGGACTGGAGCTGCCAGCTGGCGTTCGATGCCGAATACATTGGCGTGGTGCTGCCGTGGCTGGCGCTGCATCGCAATGGGCTGGTGGTGTTTCTGCACCCTGAAACCGGCGATGAGCTGAAGGATCACACCGATCACGCGATCTGGATGGGTGCGATGCGCGAGCTGGATCTGTCGGTTTTTTAACCTCTCTTTATCAGATAAAACCCGATTCTTCCCGCAGTAAAAGGCGAGGAAGTTGTAGGATTTATCTTGTTTCGTCTCACTATATGGGACTGTTATTTATATATTGAGATATTGCCGGCCATAGGTTTATATTCGCCCATCTGCTTTTTTCAGCACCCACTCATTTCAGGTGAAGCGATGCAGGCGCAATTGATCGCGCTCGATTGGGGGACCAGCTCCCTTCGTGCTTATAAACTCGGGCCCGCAGGCGTCGTGCTGGAACAGCGCTCGCTGGCGTCGGGCATCATGCATTTGCCCAGTGAGCCCCGGGTCATCGGCGGTGTGCACTGCAGCGATGGCTTCGAGTTGGCGTTCGATGCGGCATGCGGCGACTGGCTCGACGCCCAACCCCATCTTCCAGTGATCGCCTGCGGCATGGTCGGCAGCGCCCAGGGCTGGAGCGAGGCGGCATATCGCAATACGCCGGTCGACGTCGCCAGCCTGGGCCAGGCGTTGCACACGGTGCGCAGCCTGCGCGGCGTCGATGTGCATATCGTGCCCGGCGTGATCGAGCAGGTCGGTTTGCCCAATGTAATGCGCGGTGAAGAAACCCAGGTGCTGGGTGTGCTGCAAAGCCTCTCGGCCAACGGTGAAATGTTGATCGGCCTGCCCGGCAGCCATTCCAAATGGGTCGAGGTGGTGGAAGGTTGCATCACCCACTTCGACACTTTCATGACCGGTGAACTGTTCGCGGTGCTGAGCAAGCACAGCCTGCTGGGGCGTACGCAAAAGGTATCCGCGCAGTTCCAGGCCGAGGCTTTTGATCGCGGCGTTCAAGTGGCGCTGTCGAACGATGGCCAGCGCGGCGTGCTGTCGACCTTGTTCAGTGCGCGCACCCTTGGGCTGACTGCCGAACTTACCCCTGAGCAGCAGCCCGATTATCTGTCCGGCCTGTTGATCGGTCATGAACTGGCCGGTCTGCCAGCCAGTGCACGGCACATCCCCATCATCCTGGTGGGCGCCGGCCCGCTTTGCGTGCGCTACCAACGCGCCCTCGCCCTCTGCGGTTTCGCCCACGTCAGCCTGGCGCAGGAAGCGACCGAGCGCGGCCTGTGGCAACTGGCAGTGGCCGCCGGGCTCACTCAACCTGCAACGGAGGCCTGACATGCTCAAGCAAGCACTGGCACAAAACGGTTTGATCGCAATCCTGCGCGGTGTGCGCCCGGACGAAGCCCAGGCGGTCGGCCAGGTGCTCTACGACGCCGGTTTTCGCGTGATCGAAGTCCCGCTCAACTCGCCGGACCCTTACACCAGCATCCGCACCCTGCGCGACAGCCTGCCCGCCGATTGCCTGATCGGCGCCGGTACGGTGTTGACGCCTGCGCAGGTCGAGCAGGTGAAAGCGGCCGGTGGTCAAGTGATCGTCATGCCCCACAGCGATGCCAAGGTCCTGCGCGCCGCCAAGGCCGCTGGCCTCTACCTGTCGCCGGGGGTGGCCACGCCCACCGAAGCGTTCGCCGCGCTGGACGAAGGCGCCGACGTGTTGAAGCTGTTCCCGGCCGAGCAAATGGGCCCTTCTGTGATCAAGGCGTGGCTGGCGGTATTGCCGGCAGGCACGTTGCTGCTGCCGGTGGGCGGCATTACCCCGGACAACATGCAGGTGTTTATCGACGCCGGCGCCAAGGGGTTCGGGCTGGGTTCCGGGTTGTTCAAACCGGGTATGACAGTGGATCAGGTAGCGAGCCGCGCCCAGGCTTATGTCGCCGCCTGGAAAGCCCTGAGCTGAGATCAAGTTCCGCGCCCCTGGCGCTGCATCTATAAGAGAGATAACAGATGAAAATCACCAAACTGACGACCTTTATCGTCCCGCCGCGCTGGTGCTTCCTCAAGGTCGAGACCGACCAGGGCGTGACCGGCTGGGGTGAGCCCGTAGTCGAAGGCCGCGCTCACACCGTGGCTGCGGCGGTCGAGGAACTGTCCGACTACCTGATCGGCAAGGACCCACGCAATATCGAAGATATCTGGACCGTGCTCTACCGCGGCGGCTTCTACCGTGGCGGCGCCGTGCACATGAGCGCCCTCGCCGGCATCGACCAGGCGCTGTGGGACATCAAGGGCAAGGCCCTGGGCGTATCGGTCAGCGACCTGTTGGGTGGCCAGGTACGCGACAAGATTCGCGTGTACTCGTGGATCGGTGGCGACCGCCCGGCCGACACCGCCCGCGCCGCCAAAGAGGCCGTCGCCCGTGGCTTTACTGCGGTGAAAATGAACGGCACCGAAGAGTTGCAGTTCGTCGACAGCTTCGAAAAAGTCGACCTGGCCCTGGCCAACGTCGCGGCCGTGCGCGATGCGGTCGGCCCTAACGTCGGCATCGGCGTCGACTTCCATGGCCGGGTGCACAAGCCCATGGCCAAGGTGCTGATGAAAGAACTCGACCCGTACAAACTGATGTTTATCGAAGAGCCGGTGCTCAGCGAAAACTACGAGGCCCTCAAGGAACTGGCGCCGCTGACCAGCACCCCGATTGCCCTGGGCGAGCGCCTGTTCTCGCGCTGGGACTTCAAGCGCGTGCTCAGCGAAGGCTACGTCGACATCATCCAGCCGGACGCTTCCCACGCGGGCGGTATCACCGAAACCCGCAAGATCGCCAACATGGCCGAAGCCTACGACGTGGCCCTGGCCCTGCACTGCCCGCTGGGCCCGATTGCGTTGGCGGCGTGCCTGCAACTGGATGCGGTTTGCTACAACGCGTTTATCCAGGAGCAAAGCCTGGGTATTCACTACAACGAGAGCAACGACCTGCTCGACTACGTGCGCGACCCGGGCGTGTTCGACTATGACCAGGGCTTTGTGAAGATCCCCAACGGGCCGGGCCTGGGCATCGAGATTAACGAGGAATACGTGATCGAACGCGCAGCCATCGGCCACCGCTGGCGCAACCCGATCTGGCGCCACGCCGACGGCAGCTTTGCCGAGTGGTGATGTCTTCCTGAAAGAACACGGTCAAACATGCGGGAGAGGGCTTGCCCCCTCCCACATGTTGATCCGGTTTCTGCAGAAGTCCCTTCCTCAACAAATATAAGAAGAGGCACCTACCATGCAACCTGAATCCTTGAGCGGGCAGGCTTCTTTAGTCACGCCTACCCGAAAGCGCTACTTCATCATGGTGCTGCTGTTTATCACCGTGGTGATCAACTACCTCGACCGCAGCAACCTGTCGATTGCCGCTCCGGCGCTGACCAGTGAGCTGGGCATCGACCCGGTACATGTCGGGCTGATTTTCTCCGCGTTCGGCTGGACGTACGCCGCCATGCAGATCCCCGGCGGCTGGCTGGTGGACCGGGTGCCGCCGCGTATCCTCTACACCGCCGCCCTGTTGCTGTGGTCCATCGCCACCGTGATGCTCGGTTTTGCCGCCAGCTTCATTGCGCTGTTTGTGCTGCGTATGGCGGTGGGTGCCCTGGAAGCACCGGCTTACCCCATCAACAGTCGCGTGGTCACCAGCTGGTTCCCCGAGCGTGAGCGCGCCACGGCCATTGGCTTCTACACCTCCGGGCAGTTTGTCGGGCTGGCGTTCCTGACGCCGGTCCTGGCCTGGTTGCAGCACCATTACGGCTGGCACATGGTATTTGTCGTGACCGGTGGCGTGGGCATTCTGTGGGCGGCGATCTGGTATGCCCTGTATCGCGAGCCTCGGGACTTCAAAGGCGTCAACGCCGCTGAAATCGAGTTGATCCGCGAAGGTGGCGGGCTGGTGGACTTGAGCGCACAAGCGAGCAAGAGCAAGGCGCCCTTCAGTTGGGTCGACCTGGGCATTGTCCTGAGCAAGCGCAAGTTGTGGGGTATCTACCTGGGGCAGTTCTGCCTGAACTCCACGTTGTGGTTCTTCCTGACCTGGTTCCCGACCTACCTGGTGAAATACCGCGGCATGGACTTCATCAAGTCCGGCATGCTCGCATCGCTGCCCTTCCTCGCGGCTTTCGTCGGCGTGTTGTGTTCGGGGTTGTTTTCCGACTGGCTGATCCGCCGTGGCGCATCGGTGGGGTTTGCCCGCAAGTTGCCGATCATCAGCGGCCTGTTGATCTCGACGGCGATCATTGGCGCCAACTTCGTCGAATCGACACCGTTGGTCATCGCCTTCCTGGCCCTGGCGTTCTTCGGTAATGGCCTGGCCTCGATCACCTGGTCGCTGGTCTCGACCCTTGCCCCGGCACGTCTGCTGGGACTGACCGGCGGGGTGTTCAACTTCATCGGCAACCTGGCGGCGATTGCCACGCCGATCGTCATCGGTTTCCTGGCCAGCGGCGATTCGTTTGCCCCGGCGATCACTTACATCGCCGTGCTGGCGCTGTTGGGCGCACTCTCCTATGTGCTGCTGGTGGGCAAGGTCGAGCGGATCGAGCTGTAAACAGTGGGCGGCCTGCGGGCCGCCCGTTGGCCGGGCTCAGGGCACCGACATTTCGTTACGGAACACATTCGACGGATCCCAGCGTTGCTTGGTTCGGCGCAGACGGTTCTCGATGATCGTGTTGGGGAAGAAAATTCCATACCACAGGGGGTTCTTGGCGTTCGCGGGATTGCCACCGAGGTGGGTCATGTCCAGGTCGGGGTAGTTGATGTAGCAGCCCTCGAACTCCGGGTCATTGGGAACACCGTTGGTGAAGGCAGCGTAATAGAGGCCGCGGATCCAGTCGGCATGGGCGCGGTCGATGGCGTCATCGTCGGCGTGCCAGTAACACTGCGGTTGCCATTTGAGGTATGAGGAGCGTTGCGCGGCTGATGTCTGCGCCCGGATCGGGGCATCCATCTGGTTGATACGTCCGCCGAACGACTGGATCTGGATCAGGCTCTGGGTCAGGTATTGCTCGGGGTCTGGCAAGGTCAGCGTCTTCCATATCGCGTCCAGCACGCGCTGTGTAAACCCGCCTTTTTGATACGCCGATTTATACCGCCCGCGCTGATTGTCACCGGAGCCGTTGAGCGATTGGGTGGCGTACAACCAGTCCAAACGCCTGGCGGCCTCATGGGCGCTCTGTAGGGAGTCGATCCGGCGGCCCTTTTGCCCGCCACGTGGCTGATGCACGACGTGGAACGGCAGGAGCGACTCTGTCGCACTGACACCCACCGCGGCCTGCATGCTGCTGACAAAGTCATCGAAAGGCGCCAGGTCATCGAGCTTCCCGTCCTTGTCGACGTAGTGGATGCCCAGGGTCACGTTGCCAGTGTTCAGATGACGCATTTCCAATTTGGTGGCCAGGCCCCAGGTTGCCGGGTCGGCCTGATGGTCCACGAACCAGTTTTGATAGGCGTGCAGCAAACGTTCGAGGGCGGTGCGTGTGAGGTCTGACCAGTCCCATTCCAATGGCAGCCAGAGCACTTCGTCCGGGGCTGGCGGCAGCGTCTTGAAATAGTAACTGGTAATGATGCCGAACTGCCCGCCACCGGCGCCGCAACAGGCGGCGAACAGGTCCAGCTCATCGGTGTCGAGGCTGTTACGGGACACATGGACAGGTTCAAGGCCCGAGCCGGAGGCGTTGGCGACCAGCAGGTCGACGCCGTCCAGCCAGTCGCAGACCAGTCCGTATTTACGCGACAGCAGCCCATAGCCGCCGCCGCAGATATGCCCGCCCAGTCCCACCGAATAGCAGGATCCACTGGGCAGCGCCTTACCTGCCAATTTGTACAGCGCGACGCTGGTGTCCCAGTTCTGGCAGCCGGGCTCCAGGCGGAATGCATAGCGATGGGGTGACGCGGGTACCAGCACGGAGCCGATTTGCCCGTTGGGGTCATAGGCCAATTGGTTCATCTGGCCGATGTCCAGGATCGACAACACCTCGCCTGGCGCATCCGGCATCTTGTTAGAGACAAATCCTTCATAGCAATGCCCGCCGCTGCGCACCGTGATACGGCCATTGGGCACAGCCAGGGCCTGGGCGGCTGCGTCGAGGATGTCTTGTGGGTTGCGGCAGAGGTAGATCTGGCTGGCGCCGTTGGGTGAAGACTCGCCCTGGACGTTGCCCAATGGCCAGCGCAGGTTGAAACCCTTTTGCAACGTGGAATGACGACGGTCCGAGGGGGTGATGAGATCAAATGCCATGATGGACTCCTGAGAGACGATAATGACTTCTGATGCAGCTAACTTAACGACCGGCAACGCAAGAAGGCGTGACTTGCAGAGGTGGTTAGACGGCAATAGGCACGAAGTGTGTTGAGGGGGTGTGTGTTCCCCCCTCAAGCCTAGCCTATATGGAAAAAGCCCGGATCAGTTCAGCACGCCGTCCAGAATTTCATAGACGATACCGGTACCCACCGCGATCAACACCACATCCGGCCCCGAACGGCGCCACTCATAACCCGGGTACACCGGCAGGCGCGCCAGCGCACGGTTGTCCAGGCGTTCGCCGTAGTAGCCGCGCGGCAGGGGTTGGCCGCGCACCAGGCGCACATTCGGCGGTGGCGGTGCGCCACGGGAGAACTGGCCGTGGTTGTCGTGAATGATCTGGCGTACCGGGCCGAAGTCCTGGGGCGGGCCTCCGCGACGGTTGTCCTGCGGGCCGCGATGGTCGTCGCCACGTTGCTCGTGCTGGCCTTGCGGGCCGCCACGGTCGTCACCCCGCTGGTCAGGCGGCGCGGCTTGCACCAGGGCGCTGGCGCCAAGCACCAGCACACCAAGACCTGCAATCACGGATTTAGGCATTTTCATCGGGTATTCCTCAGGGCACACATACAAAAAAGGGATCTCGAACGCGGTTCGAAATCCCTTGGTCTTGCTGTTTAGGCCGTGATTGCGCGCGTTGATTCCTCTGTATCAGGAACTTTACCTCTGGCTACATGGCGCTTACTTACGGGCGTTGCGCACACCTTCCGACAGTGCCGCGCACAGGCTCAATACGCCATCGATTGCTTGTTGATCGTTACTGGCATTGGCGATGTGATCGATCAGGGCCGAGCCCACCACCACACCATCGGCCAGGCGCGCGATGGCGGCCGCCTGTTCCGGTGTGCGGATACCAAAACCGATGCTGATCGGCAGGTCGGTATGCCGACGCAGGCGGGTCACGGCTTCCTCGACGTGTTCCAGGGTCGCAGCGCCGGCGCCGGTCACACCGGCCACGGATACGTAGTACACGAACCCGGAACTGCCGTTGAGCACGGTCGGCAGGCGCACGTCATCGGTGGTCGGCGTGGTCAGGCGGATAAAGTCGATACCTGCAGCCTGGGCCGGGTCGCACAGCTCGCTGTTATGTTCTGGCGGCATGTCGACCACGATCAGGCCGTCGACGCCGGCCTCTTTGGCGTCAGCGATGAACTTAGGCACACCGTATTTGTGGATCGGGTTGAAGTAGCCCATCAACACCAGCGGGGTATCGTTGTTGTCCTTGCGGAACTCACGCACCATCTGCAGGGTTTTCAGCAGGTTCTGCTTGGCTTCCAGCGCGCGGATGTTGGCCAGTTGGATGGCCGGGCCGTCGGCCATCGGGTCGGTGAAGGGCATGCCCAACTCGATCACATCGGCGCCCGTAGCGGGCAAGCCCTTGAGGATCGCCAGCGAGGTGTCATAACCCGGGTCACCGGCCGTGACGAAGGTCACCAGGGCGGCGTGGTTTTGTTCCTTGAGTTGCGCAAAGCGGGTTTGCAGGCGGCTCATTTAGTGTTTCTCCTGCTGAGACTGTTCCATGTGGTGCATCACGGTCTGCATGTCTTTGTCGCCACGGCCGGACAGGTTGACCACCATCAGGTGATCCTTCGGCAGGGTCGGTGCGCGCTTGAACACTTCGGCCAGGGCGTGGGCGCTTTCCAGGGCAGGAATGATCCCTTCCAGGCGGCAGCATTTGTGGAAGGCATCCAGGGCTTCATCGTCAGTCACCGAGGTGTACTGGACACGGCCGATATCGTGCAACCAGGCGTGTTCCGGGCCGATGCCTGGGTAGTCGAGGCCGGCGGAAATCGAATGGGCGTCGATGATCTGGCCGTCGTCGTCCTGCAGCAGGAAGGTACGGTTGCCGTGCAGCACGCCCGGTACGCCGCCGTTGAGGCTGGCGGCGTGCTTGCCGGTCTCGATGCCGTGGCCGGCGGCTTCAACGCCGATGATCTCGACGCTGGTGTCGTCCAGGAACGGGTGGAACAGGCCCATGGCGTTGGAGCCACCGCCGATGCATGCCACCAGGCTGTCCGGCAGGCGGCCTTCCTGGGCTTGCAGCTGGGTGCGGGTTTCCTTGCCGATCACGGCCTGGAAGTCGCGCACCATCGCCGGGTACGGGTGCGGGCCGGCCACGGTGCCGATCAGGTAGAAGGTGTCGTCGACGTTAGTCACCCAGTCGCGCAGGGCTTCGTTCATGGCGTCCTTGAGGGTGCCGGTGCCGGCGACCACCGGGATCACTTCAGCGCCCAAAAGCTTCATGCGGAACACGTTGGCCTGTTGGCGCTCGATGTCGGTGGTGCCCATGTAGATCACGCACTGCAGGCCGAAACGCGCGGCCACGGTGGCCGTGGCTACGCCGTGCATACCGGCGCCGGTCTCGGCGATGATGCGTTTCTTGCCCATGCGCCGCGCCAGCAGGATCTGGCCGATGCAGTTGTTGATCTTGTGCGCGCCGGTGTGGTTCAGCTCTTCGCGCTTGAGGTAGATCTTGGCACCGCCGCAGAACTCGGTCAGGCGCTCGGCGAAATACAGCGGGCTGGGGCGGCCGACGTAGTCGCGCTGGAAGTAGGCCAATTCTTCGTTGAACGCCGGATCGATCTTGGCCGCTTCGTATTCGCGGGCCAGGTCGAGGATCAACGGCATCAGGGTTTCGGCGACGTAGCGGCCGCCGAACGCGCCAAACAGGCCGTTGGCGTCAGGGCCGTTGCGCAGATCGGTCTGGGACTGAGTCATGGGACGCTCCAGGTAGGAATTCTGTATGGGAAGCAATGACGGCCACTCTACCCCTCACATCCGGCGCTGAAAACCGATAAGATCGCTGCAACCTGTCAGGAAAACTCACAGATGAGCCGCGACCTCCCGCCCCTCAATGCCCTGCGCGCATTTGAAGCCACTGCCCGCCTCAACAGCGTCAGCCAGGCTGCCGAGCAATTGCACGTGACCCACGGTGCGGTCAGCCGTCAGTTGAAAGTGCTGGAGGAGCATTTGGGTGTCAGCCTGTTCATCAAGGACGGGCGCGGCCTTAAACTCACAGATGCAGGTGTGCGGTTGCGAGATGCCAGCGCCGAGGCGTTCGAGCGCTTGCGGGACGTGTGCGCCGAACTCACCCAGGCCAGCGCCGACGCACCTTTCGTGCTCGGCTGCTCAGGCAGTCTGCTGGCGCGCTGGTTGATCCCGCGCCTGGGTCGCTTGAATGCCGACCTGCCGGACCTGCGCCTGCACCTGTCGGCAGGCGACGGCGACCTCGACCCTCGACGCCCCGGCCTCGACGCCCTGCTGGTCTTCGCCGAACCGCCGTGGCCGGCGGATATGCAGGTGTATGAGCTGGCGAGCGAGCGTATCGGGCCGGTGATGAGCCCGCGTTTTGCCGGCTATGAGCGCCTGCGCCAGGCGCCGCCGCACGCCTTGTGTGGCGAAGCTTTATTGCACACCACGTCCCGTCCGCAAGCCTGGCCCAGTTGGGCGCAACGGCACGGCATCGAGCCCGGCGCGTTGAAACACGGCCAGGGTTTTGAGCATTTGTATTATTTGCTGGAGGCGGCGGTTGCAGGGTTGGGTGTGGCGATTGCGCCAGAACCGCTGGTAGCAGAGGACCTGCGCGCAGGTCGCCTGGTGGCGCCGTGGGGTTTCAGTGAAACCCCGGCGCACCTGGCGTTGTGGCTACCCAAGCGCGCCGCAGACGGGCGCGCGGGTCAGTTGGCGCACTGGCTCAAGGCTGAGCTGGCGCGCCAGCCGGTGTAGCCGGTCAATCAGTCACCGCGTTTGCACAGCAGGTAAGCTGCCAGCAGGCCCAGTGCGCCAACGGCGACGCCGGCGGTGGTCCATGGGTGCTCTTGTGCGTAGTCCCGGGTAGCAACACCGGTTTCGCGGATTTTGACTTTGCTTTCTTCGTAGGCATCGCTGATCAGGTGACGGGAGTGCTTGAGGGCATTCTCGGCATTGCTTTTCAGGGCCTTCAGGGTTTTGCGCGACTCATCCGACGCATCGTCCTTGAGGCTCTCAAGGGACTTGAGCAGGCTCGAAATCTCGGCTTCCATGCTTTCCAGCGACGCTTTGCGTAAAGAAGTGTTGGCCATGTGAATTCTCCTGAAGTGATTGAGTGGCGTGTGTAGATACCGACTCCAGCGGTTTCAGAAAGTGCAGTAAATCTGAACTTTCGGGTAGGAACGGTCGCCAGAAGCAGTATGAACAATGACTGCTAGGCTTTATTGACGACCCTCAGGAGAAACACCATGTCTGATCATCACACCTACAAGAAAGTCGAATTGGTAGGTTCATCCACCACCAGCATCGAAGACGCAATCAACAATGCCCTGGCCGAAGCCAACAAGAGCATCAAGCACTTGGAGTGGTTTGAGGTGACGGAGACCCGTGGTCATATCAAGGATGGCAAGGTTGCCCACTACCAGGTCACGCTCAAGGTGGGGTTCCGAATTGCCAGTAGTTGATCGCGTCGGTTGAACTTGCCGGCTGGCCGATTGCCATAACCTGCGCTACAAACAATGGGTGCCGATGCCTGCAGCGTCGGCACGCTCGTTTCAATCAGCGCAAGGAAAGTGACGGATGAAGAAGTTCCTGTTAGCGGTAGGTTTGTTGAGCATTGCGGGCACGGCCCTGGCGGCGGGCAAGCCTTGTGAAGAGCTGAAAAGTGAAATTGCAGCGAAAATCGACGCCAAGGGCGCTTCGGGTTATTCGCTGGAAGTCGTGGATAAAGGCGCCTCGACCGACGCTAAAGTGGTTGGCACCTGTGAAGGTGGTACCAAGGAAATCGTCTACAAGCGCGGTTAATCCCGTGTGGCAGGCTTGAAGCCGACGCACCTGTGGCTAGGGAGCAAGCTCCCTAGCCACAGGTGCGTCGGTTTTTTTTCGCCTGGGGGTTTAGCCCTTCATCAGCTGCGCCAGCAGCTCGTAGGAATGAATCCGATCGGCGTGCTCGTACAGGTCGCAGGTGAAGATCAATTCGTCGGCGCCGGTCTGTTCGATCAGCACTTCCAGCTTGGCGCGGATCTTAGCCGGGCTGCCCACCATTGCCAGTCCGAGGAAACTGCCGACTGCATCTTTTTCATGGGGCAGCCACAGGCCGTCCATGGTTTTCACGGGAGGGCGCTGTACCAGGCTTTGCCCGCGCATCAAGGCAAGGATGCGCTGGTACACCGAGGTGGCCAGGTAGTCGGCCTGTTCATCGGTGTCGGCGGCAACCAAGGGAATGCCGAGCATCACGTAAGGCTTGTCCAGCACGGCCGAGGGCTTGAAGTGGTTGCGGTACACGCGAATCGCCTCGTGCATCAAACGCGGTGCGAAATGGGAGGCGAAGGCGTAGGGCAAACCGCGTTCGCCCGCCAGTTGCGCGCTGAACAGGCTGGAACCCAGCAGCCATACCGGTACGTTGGTGCCGGTGCCGGGCACCGCAATCACCCGTTGGTCCGGTGTGCGTGGGCCGAGGTAGGCCATCAGTTCGGCCACGTCTTCCGGGAAGTCATCCGCACTGCCGGAGCGTTCACGGCGCAGGGCGCGGGCGGTCATCTGGTCGGAGCCGGGCGCGCGGCCCAGGCCCAGGTCGATACGCCCTGGGTAGAGGCTTTCCAGGGTGCCGAACTGCTCGGCGATCACCAGCGGTGCATGGTTGGGCAGCATCACGCCGCCGGAGCCGACGCGAATCGTCGAGGTACCGCCGGCCAGGTAGCCCAACAATACCGAGGTGGCCGAGCTGGCGATGCCATCCATATTGTGGTGTTCCGCCACCCAGAAACGGTTGTAGCCGAACTTTTCCACATGCTGGGCCAAATCCAGGGAATTGCGCAGCGACTGCGCCGGGCTGCCGTTGGCACGCACCGGCACCAGGTCGAGGGTCGAAAACTTTACGTCGGACAGCGAATTCATAAGCCTGCTTCTCCAATGGGGGCGCAGGCTTCTTAGACGAACCAAAACCTGCCGCTTCATGTGCATGCTCTATGCAATGAGGGCATATACCCGAGATTCAATAGCGGCAATGAAATTTCCTACTTAATCGCTAGGTTTCTCTTACAACTGAACTTTGCCGGCGCGTCTATCCTCAGAACCTTACCGACGCAAAACCACCGTTCGAGGAGAAAGCTATGAGTATCGTTAAAAAGGCATCCGCGCATTGGGAAGGTGATCTGAAGACTGGCCTGGGCTCCATTTCCACCGAAACCGGCGTGCTGCGCGAAGCGCCCTACGGCTTCAAGGCCCGTTTCGAAGGCGGCAAGGGTACCAATCCTGAAGAACTGATTGGCGCGGCCCACGCCGGCTGTTTCTCCATGGCCTTTTCCATGATTCTCGGCGACGCCGGGCTCAAGGCTGACAGCATCGACACCCAGGCCGAAGTGACCCTGGACCAGGTCGATGGCGGCTTCGCGATCACCGCCGTGCACTTGGTGCTCAAGGCCAAGATCCCGGGTGCCAGCCAGGCGCAGTTCGATGAATTGAGCAAGAAGGCCAAGGAAGGGTGCCCGGTGTCCAAGGTGCTGAATGCGAAGATCAGCCTGGATGCCACGCTGGTCAGCTGACACCGCAGGTCCACTGTGGGAGGGGGCCAGCCCCCTCCCACATTTTGTTCTGCGTTAAATCAGAACTCGTGTTTCCCGAATGTGGTCCTATAGCCTATGCAGCCTTAGGCGCACACCCGTGCGCATGCATTCAGGGAGCTTCACACATGAAACGTTTTGCTTTGGCGATCATTTGCGGTGTGTTGGCCACATCGGCTGTGGCCGCACCAAAAGACTGCGAAGAGCTCAGGAAAGAGATTGAGGTCAAGATCCAGGCGAACGCGGTTCCGTCCTACACCTTGGAAATTGTCAGCAAGGAAGAGGCTGACAAGCACGACGTCGCCATGGTCGTCGGCAGCTGTGAGAACGGTACCAAAGCCATCATCTATCAGAAGAACAACGATTGATCAGAGACAGTTGACGCTGCGTTCTTCCGCCAGCAATTGGCGAGCGGCGTTATACAGCCGGATATTCGGCATGAAGGCCAATGAGCGCCCTTCGAGGCGATAGCGTTGGCCAGCCTCGAAATGGTCGTACTGCAGCGTGATGAAACAGGTGCGGTCGGCCGTTTGCCCAAAGCCATTGAGGCTGCCGCCGGTCGGCACCTCGAAATCAAAGCGCACCATCAACTCGTGACTGCCCGGTGGCACCTGGAAGTAGCGTCCGTCCGGCAGGTTCTTACCATCCAGGCGCTGCGCCATCACCAGCTTGGCTCCCGGCGTCGGCGTAGCGAAATCGACCCAGGCCTGGTGCGGGTCGACCGGCGGCAGGGGGGTCGAAGCGCAGGCGCTGAGCAACAGGGCGACGGTGGGAAGCAGGAGCTGGCGCATGGCAGGTACTCAACGCAAGGAGAGGTTTGAGTATAAACACGCCGCGTCGTGGAAAAATCCCCTTCAGGCACGATAGTCTGGCGAACACATCACCCAGGAGCGGTCGGGGCATGGTCAGGCGTTTTCTTCCAGGGTTGATAGTCGTGCTGCTCAGTGGCTGTTCCAGCGTCAGTTACTACAGCCAATTGGCAGGTGGTCAGTGGCAGCTGTTGCGAGCCCGGGAACCGGTTGCCGAGGTCATCGCCGATCCGTCGCGGCCACAGGGGCTGCGTGATCATCTGGCTCAAGCACAGAAAGCCCGAACCTTCGCCAGCGAGGACCTGCATCTGCCGGACAACCAGAGTTACCGGTTGTATGCGGATATTGGTCGACCCTATGTGGTCTGGAATGTCTTCGCCACGCCGGAATTTTCCCTGGCGCCTCAAACCCATTGCTTCCCCATTGCCGGTTGCGTGGCCTATCGCGGCTATTACCGCCAGGGCGCGGCACGGGGTGAGGCGGCGTTGTTGCGCCAGCAAGGCATGGACGTATCGATAGGTGGCGTCGAAGCCTATTCCACCCTGGGTTGGTTCAACGACCCGATCATGAATTCGATGATGAACTGGGGCGACGAACGCCTGGCCACGCTGATTTTCCATGAGCTGGCGCACCAGCGGTTCTACGTGAAGGATGACACCGAATTCAACGAGTCGTTTGCCAGCTTCGTCGAGCAGGAAGGCACCCGCCAGTGGCGCGCGGCCCAGGGCCTGGCGCCGCTTGGCAGCTCGACGCGGCAGCAGCGGGACCAATTTACCCAGCTGATCCTCGATACACGTAAGCGCCTGGAAAAACTCTATGCGCAACCGCTGTCCGTCGAGGCGATGCGCCAGGCCAAGGCCGCCGAATTCGAGGCGTTGCGCCGTGAGTACCGGCAGATGCGCGATAGCCAATGGGGTGGGGACAAGCGTTATGACGCCTGGATGAACCTGCCGATGAACAATGCGCGGTTGTTGCCGTTCGGGCTGTATGACCGGTGGGTGCCGGCGTTTGCGGCGTTGTTCAGGCAGGAAGGCGGCGATTGGCTGAAGTTTTACGCCGCAGTGGAGAAGATGGGCGAGTTGCCGGTGGGGCAGCGCAAGGCTGCGTTGAGGCGGTTGGAAGGTACTGATCGGTAGCGCCTCATCGGGGGCAAGCCGCTCCCAATGTGGGAGGAGGCTTGCCCCCGATGGCGGCCTCAGGGCCGTTGCAAAAACGCCTGATGCATCTGCGCCAACGTCTCGAAATGCCAGGTCGGCGCTTCGGCGTTCAACTCTTCGAAACTACCAAACCCATAACCGACGGCCGCCGAATCCACGCCATTGCTGCGCGCCCCGATCAGGTCGTGCTTACGATCACCGATCATCAAGGTGGTCGCCGGGTCCAGGCCTTCTTCTCTGATCAAATGCGCAATCAACTCGACCTTGTTGGTGCGTGTCCCGTCCAGTTCGCTGCCGTAGATCACCTTGAAGTGCCTGGCAAAATCGAAATGCCGCGCGATCTCGCGGGCAAACACCCAGGGCTTGGACGTGGCGACGTACAACTGGCGGCCCTGCTTGCCCAGGTCTTCGAGCAGCGGCATCACGCCGTCGAATACGCGGTTTTCGTACAGCCCGGTGACCTTGAAGCGCTCGCGGTAGAAATTCACCGCCTCCCAGGCCTTGGCCTCATCGAAGTCGTAGAACTGCATGAAGGCTTGCAGCAACGGCGGGCCGATGAAGTGTTCGAGTTGGGTCAGGTCGGGTTCGTCGATGCCCAGTTTGCCAAGGGCGTACTGGATCGAGCGGGTGATGCCCTCCCGTGGGTCGGTGAGGGTGCCATCCAGGTCGAACAGCACGGTTTGGTAAGGGAGGGTCATTGGTCGAATCCTTCAGCCAGGTGCAGGTCTTTGAGCTTCACGTAGTTGGCGGCGCTGTAGGTGAAAAAGGCGCGTTCCTTGTCAGTCAGCGGGCGGATTTGTTTAACCGGGCTGCCCACATACAAAAAACCACTGTCGAGTTTCTTGCCCGGCGGCACCAGGCTGCCGGCGCCGATGATGACGTCGTCTTCCACCACGGCGCCGTCCATCACGATGCTGCCCATGCCGATCAAAATCCGGTTGCCCACGGTGCAGCCATGCAGCATGACCTTGTGGGCGATGGTCACGTCATCGCCGATCAGCAGCGGGAAACCGTCAGGATTGAACGGTCCGGCATGGGTAATGTGCAGCACGCAGCCGTCCTGCACGCTGGTGCGCGCGCCGATACGGATGCGGTGCATGTCGCCGCGAATCACGGTCAGCGGCCAGACCGAGCTGTCGGTGCCGATTTCGACATCGCCGATCACCACCGCCGAAATATCGACAAAAGCCCCGGCGCCCAGGGTTGGCGTGTGGTTCTGATAGGTGCGAAGGGTCACGATAGCCTCTCTCTTATGTGCTGATAGCTGCGGTGGACGTTGATTGTAATTAAGATGGCCCCATCTTTGTTCTTACATGTTTCTTCAGCCAAGGTGCCAACCGTGAGCGCGAACAACCCTCTTCTGCAGTCCTACGACCTGCCGCCGTTCTCGGCGATCCGTGCCGAGCACGTGCAGCCGGCCATCGAACAGATCCTCGCCGATAACCGTGTTGCCATCGAAGGCATCCTGCAAAGCCAGGGTAAAAATCCGACATGGGCCGGCCTGGTGCTGGCCATGGACGAATTGAATGATCGCCTGGGCGCCGCCTGGAGCCCGGTCAGCCACCTCAACGCCGTGTGCAACAGCGCCGAGCTGCGCGAAGCCTACGAGGCGTGCCTGCCGGCATTGAGCGCCTACTCCACCGAGATGGGCCAGAACCGCGCGCTGTTCCAGGCCTTCGAAGCCCTGGCCAACAGCCCGGAAGCCGCCGGTTTCGACGTGGCGCAAAAAACCATCCTCGAACACTCCCTGCGCGACTTCCGCCTCTCGGGTATCGACTTGCCGCCTGAGCAGCAAAAACGTTACGCCGAAGTGCAGAGCAAGCTTTCCGAGCTGGGCAGCAAATTCTCCAACCAGCTGCTGGACGCCACCCAGGCGTGGACCAAGCACGTCACCGAGGAAGCCACCCTCGCCGGCCTGACCGATTCGGCCAAGGCGCAGATGGCCGCTGCCGCGCAGGCCAAAGGCCTCGACGGTTGGCTGATCACCCTTGAGTTTCCAAGCTACTACGCGGTCATGACCTACGCCCAGGACCGCGCCCTGCGCGAAGAAATCTACGCGGCCTACTGCACCCGTGCGTCAGACCAAGGCCCGAATGCCGGTCAGAACGATAACGGCCCGGTGATGGAACAGATCCTCGACCTGCGTCAGGAACTGGCCAAGCTTTTGGGTTACGCCTCGTTCTCCGAGCTGAGCCTGGCCACCAAGATGGCCGAGTCCAGCGACCAGGTGTTGAGCTTCCTGCGGGACCTGGCCAAGCGCAGCAAGCCGTTCGCTGCCCAGGACCTGCAACAGCTCAAGGCCTACGCCGCCGAACAAGGCTGCGCCGACCTGCAAAGCTGGGACAGCGGTTTCTACGGCGAAAAGCTGCGTGAGCAACGCTACAGCGTGTCCCAGGAAGCCCTGCGCGCCTACTTCCCGATCGACAAGGTGCTGGGCGGCCTGTTCGCCATTGTGCAGCGTTTGTACGGCATCGAGATTGCCGAGCAAAAAGGCTTCGACACCTGGCACCCGGATGTTCGCCTGTTTGAAATCAAGGAAAACGGCCAGCACGTCGGGCGCTTCTTCTTCGACCTCTACGCCCGCGCCAACAAGCGTGGCGGTGCCTGGATGGACGGCGCGCGCGACCGTCGTCGCACCATCGACGGCGTACTGCAAAGCCCGGTGGCGAACCTGGTGTGCAACTTCACCCCGGCCGACAGCGGCAAGCCTGCCCTACTGACCCACGATGAAGTGACCACCCTGTTCCACGAATTCGGCCATGGCCTGCATCACCTGCTGACCCGCGTCGAGCATGCCGGCGTGTCCGGTATCAATGGCGTGGCGTGGGATGCGGTGGAGTTGCCGAGCCAGTTCATGGAGAACTGGTGCTGGGAGCCGGAAGGCCTGGCGCTGATCTCCGGCCACTATGAAAGCGGCGAGCCACTGCCCCAGGACCTGCTGGAAAAAATGCTCGCGGCGAAGAACTTCCAGTCCGGCCTGATGATGGTGCGCCAGTTGGAGTTCTCGCTGTTCGACTTCGAGTTGCATGCCACCCATGGCGATGGCCGCAGCGTGGCCCAGGTGCTCGAAGGCGTGCGCGATGAGGTGTCGGTGATGCGTCCGCCAGCCTACAACCGTTTCCCCAACAGCTTTGCGCACATCTTCGCTGGCGGTTATGCCGCGGGCTACTACAGCTACAAATGGGCCGAAGTGCTGTCGGCGGATGCCTTCTCCAAATTCGAAGAAGACGGCGTGCTCAATGCCGAGACCGGCCGTGCCTTCCGCGAGGCGATCCTGGCGCGCGGCGGTTCCCAGGCGCCGATGGTGCTGTTCGTCGACTTCCGCGGACGTGCCCCGTCGATTGACGCACTCTTGCGCCACAGCGGCCTGAGTGAGGACGCAGCAGCATGAGTGAAGGGCCTGTGATTACCAAAAAGCAATTTATCGCCGGGGCGGTCTGCCCGGCGTGCAGCGAGCCGGACAAGTTGAAGATGTGGACCGAGGATAGCGTGCCGCATCGCGAGTGCGTGGCCTGCGGGTATACCGATACGCTGAATGATCAAGGCCTGTCGGTGCCCAAGGAACTGGGCACGCGGGTCAATACATCGGCGTTGAAAGCGCCGGACCCGAAGGTGCAGGCGGTGCAGTTTTTCCCTAACCCGAAGCTGAAGAAAGACTGACTCGTCTACCCCCTGGGAGTGCGTCTCAGGGGGTAACCAGCAGTGCGGTTTTTTCCTCGGCGGGCCCGTGATCCTTGCTCGCCGGGTTCAGCCAGCTGTTCATCGAGCACAGGGCAAAGGCGCTGGTGCTGCAATCGCCATTCGCCAAGGCTGTGCGCAACTTGTCGATATCGGCCCTCATCATGTAGCGAACGCCGTCCTTGAAGCCGTTACTGGTGCCGAAACCGCCCAAGGTCATCTCGTTCAGCGCATCCTCCTTGCTCCATCCCTGGATCACCACGCGATACATCGCCGCCATCAGGCCGGTGCGGTCAGAGCCGTGCTTGCAATGCATCAGCACCGGGCCGTTCGCTTCCGCTTCCTTGATCGCCCTGAGTGCCGCCAGTACGTCAGAGTCATCCACATGGTTGGTGCGATAACTCAACTGAACCTGACGGATGCCTGGCGCCTTCAGCCAGTTGCTATCGGACTCGGGCAGGAAGTTGATCACGGTGCCGATCTTGAGCTGTTCCAGCAACGGCGCTGCCTTGCTATCCGGCAATGCGCTGCGATAGAGCGTGGGCGTCATTTGATGCAGGTTGTAGCGGTCGCCCACTGGCTGGGCCCATTCTGGAGAACGCAGGGACATAGTGTCATCGGCCCGCGCAAAAGCTGTGGTGAACAGTGCCATGAACGCCAGGCCCAGGGCCGGCAACCAATGATGCTTGTACATGGGCGACGTCACCCTATAGGGAGTGGTTAATAGCGCCCAGAGTCGGTCACGGCGGGTCAAGGAGGTGTGAGGTGTGCGTCAAAGAATCGTGAATCCTCAATCTTTAGTCGCTGAAGCGATTCTCTCGATGCTTAGGCTGCTATCATTTGTAACTATTGTTTGCGTGCTGCGCTCTATCTCCCTGGATCGCCTGGATCCAGTTCGCCGCCCGACAACGCCAAGCCACTCCCTAGAAGCGGCTGATAACCCGTGACCACATGATGAGGTGCCACCATGTCTGATCAAGATCAAGACAACCCCCGGCGTGACTTTCTACGCAAATCCTTGACCTTGATCCCGGTGGTCACGGTTGCCAGCACCGGCCTTGGCGGTTCGATGCTGATGGCGACGCCTGCGCCGGTCGAGGCTGCGCCAGCCAAGCCTGCGGCCAGCGAAAAAGCCTACGAGCCAAGCTATTTCACTGCCGAGGAATGGGCGTTTATCAACGCTGCCGTCGAGCGTCTGATCCCGGCCGATGCCCAAGGCCCCGGCGCCCTGGAAGCTGGCGCGCCGGAGTACATCGACCGGCAGATGAACACGCCTTACGCCAGCGGTGCCCTGTGGTTCATGCAAGGCCCGTTTAATGCCGATGCGCCACCGGAGATGGGCTGGCAGAGCAAGTTGGTGCCCAAGGACATCTATCGCCTGGGTATTGCCGCGACGGATGCCTGGTCGAAGGCGTTCAACGGCAAAGTTTTTGCTGCGCAAGACAGCGCTACCCGAGACGATATGTTGCGGCGCCTGGAGGCGGGCGGCAGTGAAGTCACGGCACATTTTGACGCGGTGCCGCCGAAGATGTTCTTCAACCTGCTGCTGCAAAACACCAAGGAAGGCTTCTTCTGCGACCCGATCCATGGTGGCAACAAAGGCATGGTCGGCTGGACCATGATTGGCTTCCCCGGCGCCCGCGCCGATTTCATGGACTGGGTGGAACGCAACGAGCAGTACCCCTTCCCGGCAGTATCCATCCGCGGCGAGAGGGCATAAACGTGGCGACCATCATGAAGAAAGTGGATGCGGTGATTGTCGGCTTCGGCTGGACCGGCGCGATCATGGCCAAGGAGCTGACGGAAGCCGGACTGAACGTGCTGGCGCTGGAGCGCGGCCCGATGCAGGACACTTACCCGGACGGCAACTATCCCCAGGTCATCGACGAACTGACCTACAGCGTGCGTAAAAAACTCTTCCAGGACATCTCCAAGGAGACGGTGACGATTCGCCATAGCGTGAATGACGTTGCCTTGCCTAACCGTCAGCTCGGCGCGTTTTTGCCGGGTAACGGCGTGGGCGGTGCGGGCTTGCACTGGTCGGGCGTGCATTTCCGTGTCGATCCGATTGAACTGCGCATGCGCAGCCATTACGAAGAGCGCTACGGCAAGCATTTCATTCCCAAGGACATGACCATCCAGGACTTCGGCGTGAGCTACGAAGAGCTGGAGCCGTTTTTCGACTATGCGGAAAAAGTCTTCGGCACCTCAGGCCAGGCCTGGACCGTGAAAGGCCAGGTGGTGGGCGAAGGGCGTGGCGGCAACCCCTATGCGCCGGACCGTTCCAACCCGTTTCCGTTGGAAGCGCAAAAGAACACAGTCTCCGCACAGCTGTTTCAGAAAGCCGCCGCCAGCGTCGGGTACAAGCCCTACAACCTGCCGTCAGCCAATACCTCGGGGCCTTACACCAACCCCTACGGCGCGCAGATGGGCCCGTGCAACTTCTGCGGTTTTTGCAGCGGCTACGTGTGCTACATGTACTCCAAGGCCTCGCCGAACGTGAACATCCTGCCGGCGCTGCGCCAGGTGCCGAATTTCGAGCTGCGGCCCAACTCCCACGTGCTCAAGGTCAATCTGGACAGCACCAAGAGCAAGGCCACCGGCGTGACCTACATCGACGCCCAGGGCCGAGAGTGCGAACAACCGGCAGACCTGGTGATCCTCGGCGCGTTCCAGTTCCACAACGTGCGGCTGATGCTGCTGTCGGGCATCGGCAAGCCTTACGACCCGATAACCAATGAGGGTGTGGTGGGCAGGAACTTTGCCTACCAGAACATGGCCACCATCAAGGCGTTCTTCGACAAGGACACCCATACCAACAACTTTATCGGTGCCGGCGGCAATGGCGTGGCCATCGATGATTTCAACGCCGACAACTTCGATCACGGGCCCCATGGCTTTGTGGGCGGTTCGCCGATGTGGGTCAACCAGGCCGGCAGCCGGCCGATTGCCGGTACGTCCAACCCGCCCGGCACACCGGCCTGGGGCAGTGCCTGGAAGCGCGCCACCGCCGATTACTACACCCACCAGGTGTCGATGGATGCTCACGGTGCCCATCAATCCTACCGGGGTAACTACCTGGATCTGGATCCGGTCTACCGCGATGCCTACGGCCTGCCGCTGCTGCGCATGACGTTCGACTGGCAGGAAAACGACATCAAGATGAACCGCTTCATGGTCGAGAAAATGGGCAAGGTCGCCGAAGCGATGAACCCCAAGGCGATTGCGGTGCTGGGCAAAAAAGTCGGTGAGCACTTCAACACCGCGTCGTACCAGACCACCCACCTCAACGGTGGCGCGATCATGGGGACCGATCCGAAGACCAGTGCGCTGAACCGCTACTTGCAGTGCTGGGATGTGCACAACGTGTTTGTCCCCGGCGCATCCGCTTTCCCACAGGGCTTGGGCTACAACCCTACCGGCCTGGTGGCGGCATTGACCTACTGGTCGGCCCGGGCGATCCGCGAGCAGTACCTGAAAAACCCCGGCCCGCTGGTTCAGGCATAAGGAGCGATGACCATGAAAGCATTTGTTATCGCGACGTTTGCCCTGCTCAGCAGCTGCTCGATCAGTGCCGCCGAAACCGACCTGATCAAGCAGGGCGAATACCTGGCCCGTGCCGGCGACTGCGTGGCCTGCCACACCGCCAAGGGCGGCAAACCGTTCGCCGGTGGCCTGCCGATGGAAACCCCCATCGGTGTGATCTATTCCACCAACATCACCCCGGACAAGTCCGGCCTGGGCGACTACAGCTTCGAGGACTTCGACAAGGCCGTGCGTCACGGTGTCGCCAAGAGTGGTAGTACGCTTTACCCGGCGATGCCCTACCCGTCCTATGCGCGTGTCAGCGAAAGCGATATGCAGGCGTTGTATGCGTACTTCATGAAGGGCGTGGAACCGGTCGCCCAGGTGAACAAGGACAGCGACATTCCGTGGCCGTTGAGCATGCGTTGGCCGCTGGCGGCGTGGCGCTGGATGTTTGCCCCTGAGGTGGTGGATAAGCCTGTCGTGGCCGACGCAGACCCGGTGATCAGCCGTGGCGCCTACCTGGTGGAAGGCCTTGGCCACTGTGGCGCGTGCCATACACCACGCGCCCTGACCATGCAGGAAAAAGCCCTGAGCGCGACTGACGGCAAGGCCTTCCTGTCCGGTAGCGCGCCACTGGAAGGCTGGATCGCCAAGAGCCTGCGCGGTGACCACAAGGACGGCCTCGGCAGTTGGAGCGAGGCGCAGCTGGTGCAATTCCTCAAGACCGGTCGCAGTGATCGCAGTGCGGTGTTTGGCGGTATGAGCGACGTGGTCGTGCATAGCATGCAGTACATGTCCCAGGACGACCTGACCGCTATCGCCCGTTACCTCAAGAGCCTGCCGGCGGTGGACCCGCAGGATCAGCCGCACCAATATGACAAGCAGGTGGCCGAGGCGCTGTGGAAGGGCGATGACAGCAAGCCCGGTGCCTCGGTGTATATCGACAACTGCGCGGCCTGCCACCGTACCGATGGCCATGGTTACACACGGGTGTTCCCGGCGTTGGCGGGCAACCCGGTGGTGCAGACGGCGGACGCCACGTCGTTGATCAACATCGTGTTGAACGGCGGCACGTTGCCGGCCACTCACACGGCACCGTCGACCTTTACCATGCCGGCGTTCGCCTGGCGCCTGTCGGACCAGGAAGTGGCGGCTGTGGTCAGTTTCATCCGTGGCAGTTGGGGTAACCAGGGGGCCGCGGTGAAAGCCAGTGACGTGGCCGACCTACGCAAGAACGACATGCGCACCACATCGGGCGATGACCTGGGGCAGGTCACACAAAAGCACTGACCGCCAGACGGCACTGGTCAGAAACATCGCGCCTCGATACTGTATATAAAAACAGTATCGAGGCGCTTTCATGTCTATTCCGCTGCCGCCCCGTGGTCGGGGCACGGCCACCAACCTGCACAACCGCTTTGCGCCCACCGTCAGCGTGGCCGAGGACGACGGCTGGTACCAGGAAGTGCCGCCGACCCAGGGCACCGAAGTGCGCATCGAAACGGCCAAGACCATCATCACCCGCAACAACTCGCCGGACCTGCCGTTCGACCGCTCCATCAACCCTTACCGTGGCTGCGAGCATGGCTGCATTTATTGCTATGCACGGCCCAGCCATGCCTACTGGGATATGTCGCCGGGGCTGGATTTCGAAACCAGGCTGATCGCCAAGAGCAATGCGGCCGACGTGCTGGAACAGCAGCTGTCGAAGCCGGGCTATGTGTGTGCGCCGATCAACCTGGGTTCCAACACCGACCCGTACCAGCCTATCGAGCGCGAGTACAGGATCACCCGGCAAACCCTCGAGGTGCTGCTGCGTTATCGGCACCCGGTCACCATCATTACCAAGGGCTCGTTGATCCTGCGCGACCTGGACCTGCTGGCGGAGCTGGCCAGGAAACGCCTTGTGGCGGTGATGATCAGCCTCACCAGCCTGGATGATGAGCTCAAGCGCATCCTGGAGCCGCGCACCGCCGCGCCCAAGGCGCGGTTGCGGGCCATACGGGTGATGCGCGGGGCGGGCATCCCGGTGGGCGTGCTGTGCTCGCCGATGATCCCGATGATCAACGACAGCGAGTTGGAAAGCCTGCTCACCGAAGCCCATGCCGCCGGTGCGCAGAGTGCGGCGTACATGATGTTGCGCCTGCCGCTGGAGGTGGCGCCGCTGTTCGAGGAGTGGCTGGCGGCGCATTACCCGCAGCGTGCGGCCCATGTCATGAGCCTGGTGCGCCAGGTGCGCGGTGGTGAGGTCTACGACAGTCGGTTCGGCGTCCGCATGCGGGGCGAGGGGCCGTTCGCCGACCTGCTGGCCCAGCGCTTCAGCAAGGCGATCAAACGCCTGGGGCTCGATCGCAGAGAAGGCTTCAATCTGGATTGCACGGCGTTCTGTCCACCGGGCAGACAGATGGCATTGTTGTAAACTGAAAAGGCAGAATGCACCGTTCCTGTAGGAATAGTCGCGTTTTGATATCACTGAAACCCGCGATCTAGAGCGGTTCATTCAGTTTGAGTTAAGTTTCGGTGGTTACCTTGTTCAGCGAGTGACTGATGAGTCGGCAGCCTGGATTGTGGCTTTTACAACTATTTCACTGGCCTGGCGTCGAACTGACCTGAAAACTCCCCTGCATTAATCAAGAGGATGAATCATGAGTGACAAGGATAAACAGCCGTTGGCTGCGTCGGCTTCAGCCCCTCAGGTGGCAGAGTCTGCCGATGCAGCGCTAAAACATATCGTTGACGGCTTTTTGCATTTCCATCACGACGTCTTCCCTCAGCAGGAAGAACTCTTCAAGAAACTCGCCACGGCCCAGAGCCCACGGGCGATGTTCATTACCTGCGCCGACTCGCGCATCGTGCCTGAGCTGATTACCCAAAGCTCTCCCGGCGACCTGTTCGTGACCCGCAACGTCGGTAACGTCGTGCCGCCTTATGGGCAGATGAACGGCGGTGTCTCCACTGCCATCGAGTACGCGGTACTGGCCCTGGGTGTGCAGCACATCATCGTGTGCGGGCACTCCGATTGTGGCGCCATGCGCGCGGTCCTCAACCCCGCCAGCCTGGAGAAGATGCCAACGGTAAGGGCCTGGCTGCGGCATGCCGAAGTCGCCAAGTCCATGGTCGAGGACAACTGCGACTGTGCTAACGAAGGCGAGAGCATGAAAGTGCTCACCGAAGAAAACGTCATCGCCCAACTGCAGCATTTGCGTACCCATCCTTCGGTGGCGTCGCGCATGGCCAATGGTCAGCTGTTTATTCACGGCTGGATCTACAACATCGAGACCAGTGAAATTCGAGCCTACGATGCTGATCAGTCGGCATTCCGACCGTTGAGCGGCGAAGGGCCGATTCCTTCCGCGACGCCTAAAGCGCGCTTCTAAAACACTTCCCTGCCGGGTAAAGCGGTGGCTGCCATGGATGCAGCCAGGCTTTGCCGCGCCCGGCGAATACCTCGGGAGAGCCATCATGCGTGCTGCTCAATTGAAAGCTGTATTGCCACGGGAGCTGCTCGCCTCCGTGGTTGTGTTTCTGGTCGCCCTGCCCCTTTGCATGGGGATCGCCATCGCGTCCGGCATGCCGCCGGCCAAGGGCCTCATCACCGGGATTATCGGTGGCCTGGTGGTGGGCTGGTTGGCGGGTTCGCCGCTGCAGGTCAGCGGCCCGGCAGCGGGTCTGGCAGTCTTGGTGTTCGAGCTGGTGCGCCAGCATGGGATGCTGATGCTCGGGCCGATCCTGCTGCTGGCCGGCTTCTTGCAGCTGGTGGCCGGGCGCCTGCGCTTGGGTTGCTGGTTCCGCGTCACGGCGCCGGCGGTGGTGTACGGGATGCTGGCGGGGATCGGCGTATTGATTGTGCTATCGCAGATCCATGTGATGCTCGACGGTGCGCCCAAGCCCTCAGGGCTGGATAACCTGGCGGGCTTCCCCGCCGCGCTGGCGGAGGCGATTCCTACCTTGGGTGGCGGCCTGGGTTGGCAGGCCGGATTGCTCGGGTTGTCGACGATGCTGGTGATGTACCTGTGGGATAAATTCCGTCCGCAAACCCTGCGTTTCGTGCCGGGAGCCCTGTTGGGCGTGGGCCTGGCAACGGTGGCCAGCCTGGTGCTGGCGTTGCAGGTCAAGCGTGTGGAAGTCCCGGAGAATCTCGCCGACGCCATCGATTGGCTGCGTCCCAGCGACCTGTTGAACCTGGCTGACCCTCAGTTGTTGATCGCTGCGTTTGCGGTGGCGTTTATCGCCAGTGCCGAAACCCTGCTCTCTGCGGCAGCGGTCGACCGCATGCACAGCGGCCAGCGTTCCGATTTCGATAAGGAATTGTCCGCCCAAGGCGTGGGCAACATGCTGTGCGGCCTGGTCGGTGCCCTGCCGATGACCGGTGTGATCGTGCGCAGCTCGGCCAACGTGCAGGCCGGTGCCACCACGCGGTTGTCAGCGATGTTCCATGGCGTATGGCTGTTGGGGTTCGTACTGTTGCTGTCGAGCGTGCTGCAAAGCATTCCTGTGGCAAGCCTGGCGGGTGTGTTGGTGTACACCGGGATCAAGCTGGTGGACATCAAGGCCTTCAAGGCCCTCGGTCGTTATGGGCGTATGCCGATGTTTACCTACGCGGCCACCGCGTTGGCGATCATTTTCACCGACCTGCTGACCGGTGTGCTGGTGGGCTTCGGGCTCACACTGGTTAAGCTGGCGCTCAAGGCCTCGCGTCTGAAAGTCA
Source organism: Pseudomonas sp. GW821-FHT09D08 (assembly GCF_059416305.1). Taxonomy (NCBI): domain Bacteria; kingdom Pseudomonadati; phylum Pseudomonadota; class Gammaproteobacteria; order Pseudomonadales; family Pseudomonadaceae; genus Pseudomonas; species Pseudomonas sp. GW821-FHT09D08. The sequence goes on along the minus strand of NZ_JBWKOX010000004.1, from coordinate 61,202 downwards.
GTCTGATCGACCTGCCCCCGGAGGGGGAAATGGAGCTGCGTTTGACTGGTGCGGCGACTTTCCTGAAAGTGCCGGCGTTGACCCGGGTGCTGGCGACGGTGCCTCCGGGCACGACTGTGCACGTACCGCTGAGTAACCTGAGTTATATCGACCATTCCTGCCTGGAGTTGCTGGAGGAATGGGGCCGGGCGAATGCGGCCAAGGGCTCGAGGCTGGTGATCGAGGCGCGTGGGTTGAAGCGCAGGCTCGAAGGCCGGGTCAGGATGACGACAGGGATCGGCTCGGCGCCCTCAATCGGCTGACGGAACCGGATCAAAATGTGGGAGGGGGCTTGCCCCCTCCCACATTTGTTCTGTGTCTAATTTAAGATTTAAGCTGGCTGATCCAGCTCCAGCTCAACCCCCAGCTGGCGGGACAGGCACGGCCAGCGTTTCCACGCGGCTTCCGTTGCCGGGCTTTTCAGCTGTTCGCGATATGCTTCGACAGACTCCAGTGCAAAGCTGTCTTCGTTGAGCATTTCATCCACCGCATGATGAACGGCTTCATCCAGCTGGTTGGCGAATGCTTCGCCGATCAACTGATGGGCAATCACGTTGGCCACGGTGGTATCTGTCGGAATCAGTGGCTGGCCGAAGTGTTTGATGTACAAATCGTTGACCTCTTCCACCAGGCGATGGGCCAGGTAAGCCTCGTCCAGCAGACCGTCGAGCCCTTCATGGCCGGCCAGGATCGCGGGGGGTTGCAGGAAGAAATGCTCGGCGATTTTCAGCACTGGCTTGATCTGGCTTTCGATGCCGGCCTCGCGGGCCACGTCGTTGGCGGCGTCCAGCAGGTCCGGCACGAGATCGATGTAGGCTGTGACGAAACGGGTCATGACAATGTTGCGATCGCCATCAGCCAGGGAAATGGCCGAATGCAGGTGTGGCAATTGCTCTTCCAGCTGCTTGGCCAACTGGCCAGTGCTGGATTCGTGTTGATGGGCACGGGAAATCTGCTCGCGCAATGCGGCGGTGTTCATGAAGGCTCCAGTGAAGCAGGCGTAGGAATAGGGACAGCATAAGGTAGCTCGTTTATACGAGCGCCTAAGACGCATTTGTCATAATTATTTCATGGTTATGCACAGGCGTTATATCGAATTGCCATCGTTCGTCGGATAAACGATTCCGCACCCGGTTTTATTAGGCCTGGCCACTCATTTTTGCTCATTTGCCCCTACACATTGCGGGGTTGCAGGGCGTGTCTATACTCGGGTTTGTACGCGATTAGCTGATGACGCCAGACTGCATAAGCAGGTAAGGCTAAGCGGTTGTAAGCAGTATGGAAGCCGCTCCCTTCGACGCAGGTGCAAACCGGCGGGATAACAAGAACGATAAGGGGAACCCGCAATGACGCGACATCCACATGTTTGGATGGGCCTCCTGTTGTGGTCAGTATTCGGCCAGGCGCACGCCGCCTGGACAACGAATATGGCGCCAGGGGCAACTGAAGTCAGTCACGCTGTGTTCGACCTGCACATGACCATTTTCTGGATCTGTGTAGTGATCGGCATTGTCGTTTTTGGCGCAATGTTCTGGTCGATGATCCTTCATCGCCGCTCTACGGGCCAGGTCGCGGCCAAATTCCACGAAAGCACCACCGTGGAAATCCTCTGGACCGTGGTGCCCTTGCTGATCCTGGTCGCGATGGCCATTCCGGCGACCAAGACCTTGATCAATATCTACGACAGTACCGAGTCGGATATCGATATCCAGGTTACCGGCTATCAGTGGAAGTGGCATTACAAATACCTGGGCCAGGACGTGGAGTTCTTCAGCAACCTGGCCACGCCCGCCGAGCAGATCCGTAACCAGGCCACCAAAGGCGAACATTACCTGCTGGAAGTCGACCAGCCGCTGGTGCTGCCGGTGGGCGCCAAGGTGCGCTTCCTGGTGACCGCCGCCGACGTGATCCACTCCTGGTGGGTGCCGGCCTTTGCGGTCAAGCGTGACGCCATCCCGGGGTTCGTCAACGAGGCCTGGACCCGCGTCGAGAAGCCCGGCATCTACCGTGGCCAGTGCGCCGAACTGTGTGGCAAGGACCACGGTTTCATGCCCATCGTGGTCGAGGTCAAGTCCAAGGCCGACTACGACACCTGGCTCGGCGAGCGCAAGGCGGAGGCCGCCAAGCTCAAGGAGCTGACCTCCAAGGAGTGGACGTTGGAAGAGCTGGTGGCCCGCGGCGACAAGGTCTACCACACCACCTGCGTGGCCTGTCACCAGGCCGAAGGCCAGGGCCTGCCGCCGATGTTCCCGGCCCTCAAGGGTTCGAAAATCGCCACCGGGCCCAAGGAAGGTCACCTGAGCCTCGTCTACCACGGCAAGCCCGGTACGGCGATGGCCGCATTCGGCAAGCAGCTCTCGGAAGTGGATATCGCCGCCGTGGTGACCTACGAGCGCAACGCCTGGGGTAACAACAAGGGCGACATGGTCACGCCTAAAGACGTGCTGGCCATCAAGCAGGCGGAAAGCAAATGACTTCATTCATTGCGTATACCCCGAACCGCCCCGCCCACTCGCTTGCAGGAGAACGGCCATGAGCGCTGTGATCGATGACCATGGGCACGCCGGTGACCATGCCCACGGCCCCGCCAAGGGTTTGATGCGCTGGGTGCTGACCACCAACCATAAGGACATCGGCACGATGTACCTGTGGTTCGCGTTCACCATGTTCCTGCTCGGCGGCTCGTTCGCCATGGTGATCCGTGCCGAGCTGTTCCAGCCTGGCCTGCAGATCGTCGAGCCGGCTTTTTTCAACCAGATGACCACCATGCACGGCCTGATCATGGTGTTCGGTGCGGTAATGCCGGCGTTTGTCGGCCTGGCCAACTGGATGATTCCGCTGATGATCGGCGCGCCGGACATGGCCTTGCCGCGCATGAACAACTTCAGCTTCTGGCTGCTGCCGGCGGCGTTCCTGCTGCTGGTCTCGACCCTGTTCACGCCCGGTGGCGGGCCGAATTTCGGCTGGACGTTCTACGCCCCGCTCTCCACCACCTACGCGCCGGAAAGCGTGACGTTCTTCATCTTCGCCATCCACTTGATGGGCATCAGCTCGATCATGGGTGCGATCAACGTGGTTGCCACCATCCTCAACCTGCGTGCGCCCGGCATGACCTTGATGAAAATGCCGCTGTTCGTCTGGACCTGGCTGATCACCGCCTTCCTGCTGATCGCGGTGATGCCGGTGCTGGCCGGCTGCGTGACCATGATGCTGATGGACATCCACTTCGGCACCAGCTTCTTCAGTGCGGCCGGTGGCGGTGATCCGGTGCTGTTCCAGCATGTGTTCTGGTTCTTCGGCCACCCCGAGGTGTACATCATGATCCTGCCGGCGTTTGGCGCCGTCAGTTCGATTATCCCGACCTTCTCGCGCAAGCCATTGTTCGGCTACACGTCGATGGTCTACGCCACGGCGAGCATCGCGTTCCTCTCGTTTATCGTGTGGGCGCACCATATGTTCGTGGTGGGCATTCCATTGGTCGGCGAGTTGTTCTTCATGTACGCCACGTTGCTGATTGCGGTGCCCACCGGTGTGAAGGTGTTCAACTGGGTCAGCACCATGTGGCAAGGCTCGCTGACCTTCGAGACGCCGATGCTGTTTGCCGTGGCGTTCGTGATCCTGTTCACCATCGGCGGTTTCTCCGGATTGATGCTGGCGATTGCCCCGGCGGACTTCCAGTACCACGACACCTACTTTGTGGTGGCGCACTTCCATTACGTACTGGTGCCTGGTGCGATCTTCGGCATCTTCGCCTCGGCCTACTACTGGCTGCCGAAATGGACCGGCCACATGTACGACGAAACCCTGGGCAAGCTGCATTTCTGGCTGTCTTTCGTGGGCATGAACATGGCGTTCTTCCCGATGCACTTCGTGGGGCTGGCCGGCATGCCGCGTCGGGTGCCGGACTACAACCTGCAGTTCGCCGACTTCAATATGGTCTCGTCGATTGGCGCGTTCATGTTTGGCGCCACGCAGATCTTCTTCCTGTTTATCGTGATCAAGTGCATCCGTGGCGGCCCGCCCGCGCCGGCCAAGCCGTGGGATGGTGCCGAAGGCCTGGAGTGGAGCGTGCCCTCGCCCGCGCCGTACCACACCTTCACCACACCACCGGAGGTCAAATGAACAGGGTGAGCGGAGGTGGCCATGGCTGACTCCGTGCCCCTCAAGCGCCTGGTTACCCGCCTGCTGATCCTGGTGGTGGCGATGTTCGCCTTCGGCTTTGCCCTGGTGCCGATCTACGACGTGATGTGCAAGGCATTCGGCATCAACGGCAAGACGGCCGGGCAGTACGAAGGCGAACAGGTCGTCGACCTCACGCGCCAGGTACGGGTGCAGTTCCTGTCCACCAATGCCATCGACATGGTCTGGGAGTTTCATTCCAAGGCTGACGAGGTGGTGGTCAACCCCGGTGCCGTCACCGAGATGCTGTTCGTGGCCTACAACCCCACTGACAAGCCGATGACCGCCCAGGCGGTGCCGAGCATTTCCCCCGCCGAAGCGGCGATGTACTTCCACAAGACCGAATGCTTTTGCTTCACCCAGCAAGTGCTCCAGCCAGGCCAGCGCATCGAGATGCCGGTGCGTTTTATTGTCGACCGCGACATGCCCAAGGATGTGAAGCATTTGACCCTGGCGTACACGCTGTTTGATATCACTGCGCGCCAACCGCCCGTGGCTGTCCGTACCGGCGGCTAGCTACTGTTTGCCCGCTCAATCAGGAGAGCGAATACATGTCGACTCATGATACGTACTACGTACCAGCGCAAAGCAAATGGCCGATAATTGCCACGATTGGCATGCTGGTCACCGTGTATGGCCTGGCCGTGTGGTTCAACGACCTGAAGGCGGCACGCCCGGAATCCCACGGGCCGTGGATCTTTTTCGTCGGAGGGCTGTTGCTGGCCTACATGCTGTTTGGCTGGTTCGGTGCAGTGATCAAGGAAAGCCGCGCCGGTTTGTACAGCGCCCAGATGGACCGCTCGTTTCGCTGGGGCATGACCTGGTTCATTTTTTCCGAGGTGATGTTCTTTATCGCGTTCTTCGGTGCGCTGTTCTACGTGCGCCACCTGTCCGGTCCCGCGTTGGCCGGCGAAGGCCCCAAAGGCATTGCGCACATGCTGTGGCCGAACTTCGAGTTTGCCTGGCCGTTGCTCAACAACCCGGACCCGAAACTTTATCCCGCGCCGGAGGGCACCATCAGCCCGTGGGGCTTGCCGTTGGTCAACACCATCCTGCTGGTGAGTTCCAGCGTGACCATCACCATTGCCCACCACGCCTTGCGCAAGGGGCATCGCGGCGCGCTGAAGATCTGGCTGGCGATCACCGTCTTGCTGGGCCTGGCATTCCTCGGGTTCCAGGCCGAGGAATACATCCATGCCTATAAAGAACTGGGCCTGACCTTGGGTTCGGGGGTGTACGGCGCGACGTTCTTTATGCTCACGGGTTTTCACGGTGCTCACGTGACCATCGGCACCATCATTTTGTTTGTGATGTTGATGCGCATCCTGCGCGGGCATTTCAATGCCGAGCATCAGTTCGGTTTCGAGGCGGCCAGTTGGTATTGGCACTTCGTGGATGTGGTGTGGATCGGGCTGTTTTTCTTCGTCTATGTGCTGTGAGGCGACTTACCAGGGCGCATGAGATACCAACTGGCCGCTGAAAAATCCCCAGGCGATCAATGCCACGGTGATCACGGCCAGTACCACACGCACGGTCAAGGCCGTGACGAGGCGGTTGGAGTTGCCCTCGTCCTTGACCAGGAAGAACAGGCCACTGAACAGGCTCACGACGGTCGCGATCAGCATCAGGGCAATGGCTGCTTTGAGCATGGTCTGGTTCCTGACGTTGGTGGGCATCAAGGGGATGGGCGGGCAATGAAAACAAGTATAGCCAGCGCCATGAAACGCTTTCGTCCAGGTATCGCACCAACCGTGGTGGTGATGATTCTGCTGCCTTTGATGGTGGGCCTGGGCGTCTGGCAGCTGTCGCGCGGCCATGAGAAGCAGTTGCTGGTGGACAGCTATGCCGAACGCCGCGCCGCTGAGCCGATCAGCAGTGTGCAACTCGGGGATATGGCGGACCCGGCCTTTCGCCGCGTGCATCTGCGCGGCCAGTTCGATGCCGAGCACAGCGTATTGCTGGATAACCGCATGCGCGACGGCAGGGCGGGTGTCGAGCTGTTGCAACCTTTTCATGACCAGGCCAGCGGCCTGTGGCTATTGCTCAATCGGGGCTGGTTGCCGTGGCCGGATCGGCGCACCCCGCCCGTCTTCACTACTCCGGCTCAGCCTTTGAATCTCGACGCCTGGGTGTATGTCGCGTCCGGCGAAACCTTCCAGCTGCATGCGGACCCTGCCACTGCGCAATGGCCGCGCCTGTTGACCGCGTTGCACCCCGCCGCGCTGTGGGCTGAGCTGGGTCGCAACGGTTTTGCCTATGAACTGCGCACCGAAGCCGGCCCCGACACGTACGAAACCACCTGGCCCATCGTTGCGATGGGGCCGGAAAAACACCTGGCCTACGCGGTGCAGTGGTTCGCCATGTCCCTGGCGCTACTGGCTCTTTACCTCTACCTCGGATGGCACACCACAAAGGAGAAGCCCCATGGGAACGGCCACGAATCCACTCAACATGTCTGAGGTACCTGATCGGCGCAAAGGCCGCTGGCAGCTGATGCTGATCCTGCTGATGGTGATCGGTCCGATGGTGCTGGCCACCTTCATGTACAAACTGCAGTTCTGGGTGCCGGACAGTCGCAGCTACCACGGAGAAATGATCGGTAACGGTCAGACCCGCGCCGATATTGGCGTGCAGGCCGATGAGCAGCGCTGGCAGTTGCTGGTCACCGCGCCTGGCGCCTGCGCCGCCGATTGCCAGCAACTGGTGTACCTCGCGCGCCAGTTGCAGATCGGCCTGGGGCGCGACGCTTCACGCGCCAGCCATGCCTTGGCCAGTGCGCAACCGGTCGCTGCCGACTATGACACCAAGCTCAAGGCCGAATACCCGCAATTGCAGCGCTACTCACTGGACCTCTCGACCTTCACCAAAAACGCCGCCGCGCCAGGCGCTGCGCAACTGTGGATCGTCGACCCCCACGGCAACCTGGTGCTGCGCTACGACGCCAAGGTCAAGGGCAAGGACTTGCTCAATGACCTGCGCCACCTGTTGAAACTGTCGAACATCGGATAAGGGCATCGTCATGGCCAAACCTGGATTTCGCCTCGCGTTGTTTGCCACTCTGCTGGCGTTGATCGTCGTGCTGCTTGGCGCCTACACCCGCCTGACCCACGCCGGCCTCGGTTGCCCGGACTGGCCGGGCTGCTACGGCTTTATCAGCGTGCCGCAAAGCGAGGCCCAGCTGGCCCATGCCGAATTGCATTTTCCCGATACGCCGGTGGAGGCTGACAAGGGCTGGGCCGAGATGACCCATCGCTACTTCGCCGGCACCCTGGGCCTGTTGATTGTGCTGTTGGCGGCGCGTTCGTGGAGCCATCGGCGTGATCCGGGCCAGCCAGTGAAACTGCCGTTGTTTCTGTTGATGGTGGTGTTCGCCCAGGCCGCGTTTGGCATGTGGACGGTGACCTTGAAGCTGTGGCCCCAGGTGGTGACGGGGCATTTGTTGGGCGGTTTTGCGACCTTGAGCCTGCTGTTTCTGCTGACCCTGCGCTTGTCTGGGGTGTTGCCCGCGTTGATCGTGCCCAGGCGCCTGCAATATTGGGCCACGGCCGGCCTGGTGCTGGTGATCGGCCAGATCGCCTTGGGCGGCTGGGTCAGTTCCAACTACGCGGCGGTGGCCTGTATCGATTTACCCACCTGCCACGGCCAGTGGTGGCCTGCGGCGGACTTCGCCAACGGCTTTCACCTGACCCAGCACATCGGCCCCAATTACCTTGGCGGCCAGCTCGACAGCGACGCGCGTACCGCCATCCACCTGACCCACCGCATCGGTGCGGTGCTGGTCACCCTGGTGCTTGCGGGGCTGGCCTGGCAGCTGCGTGCGGTGGGTATGACGCGGCTCGCGGGCCTGCTGTTGATTGCCCTGGCGGCACAAATCAGCCTGGGCCTGAGCAACGTGTATTTCCACCTGCCGTTGCCGGTTGCGGTCGGCCATAACGCCGGCGGTGCGGCGCTGTTATTGACCCTGGTGCTGGTCAATTACCACGCCCGCACCAGTCTGGTCCGGGTGCGTCACCAGTCGCCCTTCGGTTGGCGCTTCAGCCCGCGCAAACACGTATCGGGCCTCATCACCCTTAAAGGAGAGATGCCATGGCGACCTTGATCGGCGTGCGCCACAGCCAGGCGATCTGGCGCGATTACCTGGAGCTGACCAAACCGAAAGTGGTGGTGCTGATGCTCATCACCTCCCTGGTCGGCATGTTCCTCGCGACCCGCGCCGGCGTGCCGTGGGCGGTGCTGATTTTCGGCAACCTGGGGATAGCCCTGTGTGCCGGTGGCGCGGCGGCGGTGAACCATGTGGTGGACCGGCGGATTGATGCAGTGATGGCTCGCACCCATAAGCGGCCGTTGGCGGAGGGGCGTGTGTCGCCGGTGGCGGCGCTGGCCTTTGCTTTGTTTCTAGCCGTTGCAGGATTGGCCTTGTTGCTGGCGTTCACCAATCCCCTGGCGGCATGGCTGACGCTGGCTTCGCTGCTCGGTTACGCGGTGGTCTACACCGGTTTTCTCAAGCGTGCGACGCCACAAAATATTGTTATCGGAGGCCTGGCCGGTGCCGCGCCACCGCTGTTGGGTTGGGTCGCTGTCACCGGCCACGTCAGCGCCGAGCCCTTGTTGCTGGTGCTGATCATCTTCGCCTGGACGCCGCCGCACTTCTGGGCCCTGGCCATTCACCGCAAGGAGGAATACGCCAAGGCCGATATCCCGATGCTGCCTGTCACTCACGGCGAGCACTACACCAAGGTGCATATCCTGCTCTATACCTTCGCCCTGTTGGCGGTGAGCCTGATGCCCTATGTGATCCACATGAGCGGCCCGCTCTACCTGGCCTGTGCGCTGGTTTTGGGCGGACGCTTTCTGCAATGGGCCTGGGTGCTGTACCGTGGCGCTCAGCCGCACGCGGCGATCAACACCTTCAAGTACTCTATCTGGTACCTGTTCCTGCTGTTTATCGCCCTGCTCGTAGACCACTACTTACTGTTGAACCTATGACTCGAACTCAAAAAACCGTCTTTATCCTGGTGGCCATCGTCGCGTTGATCATGGGCCTGACCGTTAACAAAGTGCTCTCGGGCAAGGGCCAGGGCGACCCTACGGCATTGATTGATGCCGGTATCATCCTGCTGCCGCAAAGCCGCCAGCTGCCGTCGGTGAGCATGACCAACCAGGAAGGCCAGCCGGTGCTGGTCAACGAGTTGAAAGGCAAGTGGAGCCTGCTGTTCTTCGGCTACACCTTCTGCCCCGACATCTGCCCGACCACCCTCGCCCAACTGCGCCAGATCAAGAGCGAGTTGCCTAAGGAGGCTGTGGACAAGTTGCAGGTAATCCTGGTCAGCGTCGACCCGAACCGCGACACCCCGACCCAGCTCAAGCAGTACCTGGGCTACTTCGACCCGCAATTCCAAGGCCTCACCGGTGCGAACGTAGAGGATGTGCAGAAGGTTTCGAATGCCGTGAGCATCCCGTTCATCCCGGCAGACACCAACAAGCCCAACTACACCGTCGACCACAGCGGCAACCTCGCGCTGATCGGTCCGGATGGTACCCAGCGCGGCTTTATCCGTGCGCCGTTGAACAACCAGAAGCTGGTGGCGCAACTGCCGGGGCTGTTGCAGCGCAAGTAACAGGCAATGCACAACACATGTGGGAGGGGGCTTGCCCCGATGGCGGCAGATCAGTCAGCTCATGCAGCGACTGATACTGCGCAATCGGGGGCAAGCCCCCTCCCACATTTTTTGATCTCCAGCGTGTTGGAGACCGAGTCGGATCAGAACGCCGGCAGGATCGCGCCTTTGTACTTCTCTTGGATGAATTGCTTCACCTCAGGGGTGTGCAGGGCTGCAATCAGCTTTTTCATCGCGTCCGAATCCTGGTTGTCTTCGCGGCTCACGAGGATGTTCACGTAAGGCGAGTCATTGCCTTCGATCACCAGGGCGTCCTTGGACGGGTCCAGCTTGGCTTCCAGCGCATAGTTGGTGTTGATCAGCGCCAGGTCGACCTGGGTCAGCACGCGCGGCAGGGTGGCGGCTTCGAGTTCGCGGAATTTCAGGTTTTTCGGGTTTGCGGTGATGTCCTTGATGGTCGACAGGATATTGGTCGGGTCCTTCAGGGTGATCAGGTTGTGCTTGGCCAGCAGCAACAACGCGCGGCCACCGTTGGTGGCGTCGTTCGGGATCACCACGTTGGCGCCGTCAGGCAGGTCTTCCAGTTTTTTGTACTTGCTGGAGTAAGCGCCCAGAGGCTCCAGGTGCACAGCGCCGACGCTCACCAGGTGAGTGCCTTTGGCTTTGTTGAATTCATCCAGGTATGGCTGGTGCTGGAAGAAGTTCGCATCCAGGCGCTTTTCCGCTACCTGGACGTTGGGCTGTACGTAATCGGTGAAGACTTTGACTTGCAGGTCCACGCCTTCTTTGGCGAGGGCAGGCTTCACGAATTCCAGGATTTCCGCGTGGGGCACCGGCGAGGCAGCGACTTTCAGGGTCTCGGCGGCGTGGGCGGAAAACGCGGCAACGGCGGCGAAAGCAACCAGTAGTTTTTTCATCCAACAAGCTCCTTGTTCGGGCATGTGCCGGCTTTTGACCGGCAATGGCCGTTATTTTCGAGAAAAGTGCACCACCAGCTTGTCGCCGACGGTTTGCAGAATTTGCACCAGGATCAACAGCATTACCACGGTGACCACCATCACGTCGGTCTGGAAGCGCTGGTAACCGAACCGGATCGCCAGGTCACCCAGGCCGCCGGCGCCGACAACACCGGCCATGGCCGTGTAGGACACGAGGGTAATCGCCGTCACCGTTATCGCCGCGAAGATGCCGGGGCGTGCTTCGGGCAGCAGAGCGTTGATGATGATCTGGCGGGTGCTGGCGCCCATGGACTGGGTGGCCTCGATGATGCCGCGGTCCACTTCACGCAAGGCGGTTTCCACCAGGCGGGCGAAGAATGGCGTGGCTCCTACGACCAGCGGCGGGATCGCGCCCGCTACGCCCAGGGAGGTACCGGTGATCAGCACAGTGAACGGGATCATCACGATCAGCAGGATGATGAACGGCAGCGAGCGCAGGATGTTCACGATCAGCGACAGCAGTGCGTACAGGCCTTTTTGCTCGAACAGCTGGCGTGGGCTGGTCAGGAACAGCAGCACGCCCAAAGGCAGGCCCAATACCACGGTGAAGAACAGCGAACCGAACAGCATGATCATGGTGTCGCCGGTGGCGAGCCAGATTTCGGACCAGTCGATATTGGCGAAGAAACTCAAGAAAACGTCCATCAGCGCAGCACCTCCATGTGGACGTCTGCGGCGGTAAAGCGGGCAAAGGCCGCTTCCATGTCACCGCCGGTGACCGCAAGGGTCAGTTGCCCGTAGGGGATGTCTTTGATGCGGTCGATGCGGCCGGCGAGGATGCTGTAGTCCACCCCCGTTTCGCGGGCGACGGTGCCCAGCAATGGCGCGTAGGTCGCTTCACCCTGGAATGTCAGCCGTACGATGCGACCCGGTACATGGGCGAAGTCATCGCGCTGCTCGCCTTCATCGACCTGCTCGGCTTCCTGCACGAAGCGCTTGGTGGTCGGGTGCTTGGGGTGCAGGAACACGTCGGCCACCGAGCCTTGCTCGACGATCACGCCGGCATCCATCACGGCGACTTGGTCGCATACGCGGCGGATCACATCCATTTCATGGGTGATCAGCACGATGGTCAGTTTCAACTCGCGATTGATCTCGGCCAGCAGTTGCAGGACCGAGGCGGTGGTTTGCGGGTCGAGGGCGCTGGTGGCCTCGTCGCACAGCAGGATTTTCGGCTTGGTCGCCAGGGCGCGGGCAATGCCGACGCGCTGCTTCTGGCCACCGGACAACTGCGCCGGGTACTTTTTGGCGTGGTCCGACAAGCCGACGCGGGCCAGCAGTTCAGCCACGCGCAGGTCGATGTCCTTGCGCGACAATTCGCCGGCCAGGGTCAGTGGCAGGGCCACGTTGTCGGCAACGGTCTTGGACGCCAGCAGGTTGAAGTGCTGGAAGATCATCCCGACCTGCTGACGGAAACGGCGCAGGCCATTGGCGTCCAGGGCGGTGACTTCTTCGCCGTCCACCGTGATCTGGCCGCCGCTGGGCTCTTCCAGGCGGTTGATCAGGCGCAGCAGCGTGCTTTTACCTGCACCCGAGTGGCCGATCAGGCCAAACACCTGGCCGTTTTCGACGCGCAGGCTGGTGGGGTACAGCGCGGGAATATCCTTACCGGCGACGCGGTAGGTTTTATGGACGTTTTGAAACTCGATCACGTAGCGAACCTTGTGGGGCGCATTGAAAAGGGATCAGCGGTTAGCCGGGCGCGCATTTTAGCCTGTCCGTATAGCGTTTCTTAGCATTTATTTCGCATTCAACCAGTGATTTGGCAATAACGCGATCAAAGGTCATAAAAAAGGAACGGCAGAAAACCGTGTCAGTCACTACTTAAGCAACTCGATTTCCCAGGTGCCGTGCCTGGGGTTTTGCTCAAACGAGCCGGGGACCGCTCTGGCCACTTTGAATAAGGAGTTTTGACTGATGAGTACCAAGAAGCCAGCCACCCCGTCGAAGAGTGAACTTGCAGGCACCGACACCCTGGACCGTGGCAACACCAACGCCAAGCTGCAAGCCCTGGAGGAATTCCGTTCCGATGCGACCGGCCAGGCCCTGCGTACCAACCAAGGCGTGAAGATTTCCGACAACCAGAACACCTTGAAAGTCGGCGCCCGCGGCCCCTCGCTGCTGGAAGACTTCATCATGCGTGAAAAAATCACGCACTTTGACCATGAGCGTATCCCCGAGCGCATCGTGCATGCCCGGGGCACCGGCGCCCATGGCTATTTCCAGACCTATGAAAACCATTCCGCGCTGAGCAAGGCGGGTTTCCTGCGTAACCCCGAGCATAAAACCCCGGTGTTCGTGCGTTTCTCCACCGTGCAGGGCCCGCGTGGCTCGGGCGATACGGTGCGTGACGTGCGCGGTTTCGCGGTGAAGTTCTTCACAGACGAGGGCAACTTCGACCTGGTCGGCAACAACATGCCGGTGTTTTTCATTCAGGATGCGATCAAGTTTCCCGACTTCGTGCATGCGGTAAAACCTGAGCCGCACAACGAAATTCCTACCGGCGGCTCGGCTCACGATACGTTCTGGGATTTTGTTTCGTTGCAGCCGGAGTCGGCGCACATGGTGATCTGGGCGATGTCTGACCGCGCCATTCCAAAAAGCCTGCGTGCCATGCAGGGGTTTGGCATTCACACCTTCCGCTTGATCAATACCGAAGGTAAGTCCAGCTTTGTGAAGTTCCACTGGCACCCGAAGGTCGGCACCTGCTCCCTGGTGTGGGACGAAGCGCAAAAGCTGGCCGGTAAAGATACCGATTACCACCGTCGTGATCTGTGGGAAGCGATTGAAAGCGGCGACTACCCTGAGTGGGAGTTGGGTGTGCAGATCGTTGCGGAAGAAGACGAGCATAAGTTCGACTTTGACCTGCTCGATCCGACCAAGATCATCCCCGAGGAACTGGTGCCGATCACGCCGCTGGGCAAGATGGTGCTGAACCGCAACCCGGATAACTTCTTTGCCGAAGTCGAGCAGGTCGCGTTTTGCCCGGGCCATATCGTGCCGGGTATCGACTTCACCAACGACCCGTTGCTGCAAGGTCGTCTGTTTTCCTACACGGACACGCAGATCAGCCGCCTCGGTGGGCCGAACTTCCATGAGCTGCCGATCAACCGGCCGGTAGTACCTTTCCACAATGGCCAGCGCGACGCCCAGCATCGCACCGTGATCGACAAGGGCCGTGCTGCTTACGAGCCGAACTCGATCGATGGCGGCTGGCCGAAAGAAACGCCACCGGCTGCCCAGGATGGCGGTTTCGAAACCTATTACGAGCGCGTCGATGCCAATAAGGTACGTGAGCGCAGTGAGTCGTTTGGCGACCACTTCTCCCAGGCTGCGCTGTTTTTCCACAGCATGAGCCACCACGAGAAAGAGCACATCATCGCGGCCTACAGCTTCGAGTTGGGCAAGGTGGAGCGCGAGTTTATCCGCGCGCGGCAGGTCAACGAGATTCTGGCCAATATCGATCTGGAACTGGCCAAGCGCGTGGCGCAGAACCTTGGTCTGCCGGCGCCGACCAAAGGCACGGTAGCGCCGCGTGAGTCTTCGCTGAAAGAGTCGCCGGCATTGAGCCAGGTGAACCTGCTGTCCGGCGATATCAAGACGCGCAAAGTCGCGATTCTCGCGGCTGACGGTGTGGATGGCGCGGCAATCGATGCGCTTAAAAAAGCACTGGCGGCAGAAGGTGCCCATGCCAAGTTGCTGGGGCCGACCTCGGCGCCGGTGAAGACGGCGGATGGCAAGCGCCTGCCGGTGGATGCGTCGATGGAAGGCATGCCGTCGATTGCGTTTGACGCCGTGTTTATTCCAGGCGGAAAAGAGTCGGTGAAAGCACTGAGCGGTGATGGTGTGGCATTGCATTACGTTCTGGAAGCCTACAAACACCTGAAGGCGATTGCGGTTGCCAGTGACGTGAAGCCACTGCTGGATCTGCTGAAGCTGGAGACGGATGCGGGGTTGATCGTGGGTTCGGATGCGAAAGCGTTCAAGGCGTTTTTTGCCGCGATTGCACAGCATCGGGTTTGGGATCGTGAGGCGAAGGCTAAGGCGATTCCGGCTTAAGTTATTGGTTGCTTGTTAGATCGCTATCGGGGGCAAGCCCCTCTCACGTTTGAATTGTGAATACATTCAATTGTGAGAGGGGCTTGCCCCCGATGCGTTATTCCGCCTTGCGCGGAGTCAGCACAACCTGCGCCGGAATATGTTTCAGAATCTGCCGGTGGATCTTCAGGTCATACCCCGAATCAATACGCTTCACCCGTTTGGTCAGCAATGTGGCCAGCCACGGGTAATCCTGGGTGCGTGGCGCCTGGATCGTCACATCACACTGGTAATTCACCACGTCGGTGGCAATCGCATCCAGTTGATGGCGCAGCGCTTCAATATCAGTAAGGTTCAGCGCCACGGTGGTGCTTGGCGCGGCCGGGTCGATGACTTTGGCAGCGGGCTTGGCTTCGGCGGCCTTGAGGGCCTCTTCGGCTTTATCCAGCTCGACTTTACGGGCGTGGGTGATGGCGCTGTTGACGCCACCGGTCAGCGCCGGTGCCTTGGGCATCAGCGCGCGGGCACGGCTCAGGGCGGTGGCGGCGGCGTTTACGTCGCCTTTTTGCAGCACGATCTGGCTTCGCTGCAGGTAAGCCTCGGCCAATTGACGTTGGTAGGGTTCCAGCGTCGGGTCATTGGGCGACTGGGCCTGCAGCGAGGCCAGTTGGTCTTCGGCGGTGGCCAGCTCACTGCTGGCCAGGTTTTGCTCCAGCTGCGCGATGGCCGCAGCACGCGGATCCGGGGCCTCTGGGGCGGCGGGCGGTGTGCTTTGACAGGCGCCCAGCAGCAGGGAAAACGCGGCAAGGAGCAGATAACGGGAGGTGAACAGCTTCATTCCTGCGACTCTCTATTTGCGCAAAAAGCGAGCAAGTCTACACCCCTCGACGGGGCAGGACAAAACTCAGCAGAAATAGGGCGGCCGCCGTGACTACGATCGACGGTCCGGCCGGTGTGTCCTTGAACCATGACAACGCCAGGCCCCCACACACTGCCAGCATCCCCAACAGGCTGGCACCGATTGCCATCTGCTCCGGCGAGCGGGCGTGGCGCTGGGCGGCGGCGGCGGGAATGATCAACAGCGATGTGATCAACAATACGCCGACAATCTTCATCGCGACAGCGATCACCACGGCAATCAGCAGCATCAGGGCCATGCGCAACGCGGATACGGGCAAGCCCTCGACCCTGGCCAGTTCTTCATGCACCGTGATGGCCAGCAGTGGGCGCCACAGGGCGACCAACAGCACCAATACGGCGGCGCTGCCGCCGAGAATCCAGGCAAGATCGGTGGGGCTGATCGCCAGCAGGTCGCCGAACAGATAGGCCATCAGGTCGATGCGCACTTCATGCATAAAGCTCAGCACCACCAAGCCCAGGGACAGCGTGCTCGGCGCCAGGATGCCCAGCAGGGTGTCCGAGGCCAGTGGCTGGCGCTGTTGCAGGGTCACCAGCAGTACCGCCAGCAGCAGGCAGCCCACGGTCACGGCGATGGTCGGGCTCACATCCAGCAGGAAGCCCATGGCCACGCCCAGCAGCGCGGCGTGGGACAAGGTGTCGCCAAAGTACGCCATGCGCCGCCAGACCACGAACGAGCCCAGTGGGCCCGCCACCAGCGCCAGAGCCAAGCCTGCCAGCAGGGCGTAAAGCAGAAAATCAGCCATGCTTGCAGCTATCTCCATGAGCGTGGGTGTGGGGCGTCGCGGGATCGTCAACGACAGCGCCATGCAGGTCATGGGCGTGATCGTGATGGTGGTGATAGATCGCCAGGCTCTGGGCATTCTTGCCGAACAGTTCGACGAACGCCGGGTCGCTGCTGACTTGTTCCGGGTGGCCGGAGCAGCACACGTGGCGGTTGAGGCATACCACCTGGTCGGTGGTGCTCATCACCAAGTGCAAGTCATGGGAGACCATCAGCACGCCGCAGCCATGGCGGTCGCGCAGGCGGGTAATCAGGCTGTACAGGTCGGCCTGGCCGGCGACGTCGACGCCCTGCACGGGTTCATCCAGCACCAGCAACTCGGGCTCGCGCAACAGGGCACGGGCCAGCAGCACGCGCTGCATTTCGCCGCCGGAGATGCTTTGCACCGGGCTGTCGATGACCTGCTCGGCGCCGACCTCCTTGAGGGCCGCCTGCGCGCGGGCGCGGTCCACACCGGGCACCAGGCGCAAAAACCGCAGTACGGACAAGGGCAAGGTTGGATCAACGTGCAGCTTTTGCGGCATGTAGCCCACGCGCAGCCTGGGCTTGCGCCACACGCTGCCGGTGTCGGGCTTGAGCAAGCCGAGTACGGCGCGCACCAGGGTGGTCTTGCCGGCGCCATTGGGGCCGATCAGGGTGACGATCTGCCCCGGTTCGACGCTCAACGCGATGTTATCCAGCACGTTTTGCCCGGCAAACGTGACGCCGACCTGCTCCAGGCGGATTAACGCGTTGCTCATCAAGCCCCCTGGCAGCCCGAGCACAGGCCGACCACTTCGACCGTCTGCCCTTCGACCCGGAAGCCTACGTCGGCGGAGCTCTTGATGATGGCGTCGCTGATGCTCTTTTGTTCAAGCTCGATGGCGGCGTGGCACTCGCGGCAGATCAGGAACTGGCCCTGATGCGCGTGTTCCGGGTGGTTGCAGCCGACAAAAGCGTTGAGCGAGGCAATGCGGTGCACCAGGCCGTTTTCCAGCAGGAAATCCAGCGCGCGGTACACGGTCGGCGGCGCGGCGCGGCGGCCGTCCTGCTCGCTGAGCACGCCCAGGATGTCGTAGGCACCCAGGGGCTTATGGCTCTGCCAGACGAGTTCCAGCACCCGGCGACGCAGGGCGGTCAGGCGCAAGCCTTTCTGTGCGCACAGGGTGTCGGCCTCCGACAGCGCGGTATGCACGCAGTGAGAGTGGTCGTGTGGACGGCTGGCAAGCGGTGTTTTAGGCATGAGCGGCGACAGATATTTGATAGAGACGTTATTATGTTACCCGTTCCTACGTCATTGAGTGGTCATCGTGTCCCGACTTTTTCCCGTTTTTGTCGTATTTGTCACCAGTTTGTTCCTCGCTGGCGCCGCTCAGGCCGAGGTCAAGGTGCTCACGAGCATCAAGCCATTGCAGTTGATTGCCGCTGCCGTGCAGGACGGTGTGGCGGTTCCGGAGGTGTTGCTGCCGCCGGGTGCATCGCCCCATAACTTCGCCTTGCGCCCATCCGACGTACGGCGTGTGCAGTCGGTCGATCTGCTGTATTGGATCGGGCCGGACATGGAGGGCTTCCTGCCTCGCGTGCTCAAGGGGCGTACCGCACCGACCGTAGCGGTTCAAGACCTGCCCGGGCTGAAATTGCGTCGGTTCGCCGAAGATAGCCATTCCCACGCCGACGATGCCGACGAACATGACCATGATCACCGCCCGGGGAGCCTGGATGCGCACCTTTGGCTGTCCACGGTGAACGCTCGGGTGATCGCAGCGCGCATGGCCGCTGACCTCAGTGCTGCCGACCCCGTGAACGCCGCGCGTTATCAGAGCAATGCCAAGGCTTTCGACGAGCGCCTTGATGCACTGGATGCGCGCCTGAAAAAACGCCTGGCGAGCATCGGTGACAAACCTTACTTCGTGTTCCACGAAGCCTTTGATTACTTCGAAGACGCCTACGGACTCAAGCACACCGGCGTGTTCAGCGTTGCTGCCGAAGTGCAGCCTGGCGCCCAGCATGTGGCGGCGATGCGTACGCGTTTGCAGGAAGTGGGCAAGACCTGTGTGTTCAGTGAGCCGCCGTTGCGTCCGCGTTTGGCCGAAACCCTGGTGGCAGGTTTGCCGGTGAAGCTGGCGGAATTGGATGCGCTGGGCGGCTACACCCCGGCCACGGCCCAGGGTTATGAGCAGGTGCTGGAGAAATTGGGGAATGACTTGGCAGGTTGCCTGGAGTCGTTATAAGCCGCAGCGCAGATCAAATGTGGGAGGGGGCTTGCTCCCACATTTTGACCGGGTTGGTCCTTAGAGCGCGAATGGCAGGTGGACGCTGACCTGCTGACGCTGCGTCAACCGATGCTCGAACTCGGCGGGATCGTGGATCAACACATCCTGCCCGGCAAACGATTCAGCGGCGATCAGGCGCGACAGCCAGAACCGCACGCACGCCACCCGCAGCATGGTCGGCCATAGCTCGGCCTCCTTGGCCGTGAACGGCCGCAGGCCCGCGTAGGCACCCAGCAGCGCACGGGCGCGCGGGCCATCAATCACGCCATCGGCGTCCGAACACCAGTCATTCAGGGCGATCGCCACGTCGTACAGCATCGGGCCCGAGCAGGCATTGTAGAAGTCGATCAGACCCGTCAGGTGCGTGCCCTCGAACATCGCGTTGTCACGGAACAGGTCGGCGTGCACGTTGGCGCGTGGCAGGGCGAGGATCTCGGCCTTATGGGCCTCGATTTCAGTCAATGCTGCTTGCAGCAGGCTTTGCTGCGCATCGTCCAGGTGCGAAATCAGCTGCGCGCCTTCGCTGAGCATCCAATCCAGCCCGCGATCGGTCTTGCGCTCCAGCACCTTCTCGCCCTGCGTCGCCAAGTGCAGATGGCCGAGCAGGTCGCCGACCTGGGCGCAATGCTGTGGGTTGGCCTCCTTGATGTGCTTGCCGGCCAGGCGCGGTTGCAGCAGTGCCGGTTTGCCGGCCAATTCGCGCAGGGCCACGCCATCGGTGGTGCGCAGGGCGTAGGGCACCGGCAGGTCGGCGTCGTGGAGCACGTCGAGCAGTTCGATGAAGAACGGCATTTCCTGCACAGGGCCGCGCTCAACCAGGGTCAGGACGTACTCGCCCTGTTCCAGGCTGATAAAGAAGTTGGTGTTTTCGCTACCAGCGGCAATCCCCTGGAAGTCAAGCAGGCGGCCGAGCCCGTAGGGGGCGAGAAAGGTTTCCAGCTCGGGCCGAGCCAGGGGGGTGAACACAGACATGGTTAAAACTGCCAGTACGGGCGCCGCAGTGGGCGGCGCCAATTGAAGTTAAGAAATCATTTCCATTCGAATATCTTCCATGACGGGATCAGCATATCCGGCTGGTCAGAGCGGATGAAGTTCGCGTCGGTTCCGTCCGCGCGTACCAGGAAATACGGAGGCGCACCTTTTACGGTCACCTTGATTGCATACAGGAAACCGTTTTGACGGTACTCCTGGATAGTCCGGTCGCCTTCCGTGCGAATGGTCACTTCCGGATCACCCGAAGGCGCGCTGTCTGCCGCCATGGCAGCCATCGGAGCGAGTGCAATCAGGCCGGTCAACAGCAGGCGATTGAATGTACGCATGATAACCTTGTCCCTTTGTTTTCATTGGTCCGGCTATTCTAGCGCCTGACCCGCCGAAAAGGTTGATCCTGCTCATGAGCCAAGCCCCCCTCGTCCTGGTGGACGGTTCGTCTTACCTGTACCGCGCGTTCCACGCGCTGCCACCGCTGACCACCTCCAAAGGCCTGCCGACCGGTGCGGTCAAGGGCGTGTTGAACATGCTCAAAAGCCTGCGCAAGCAGTACCCGGACAGCCCGTTCGCGGTAGTGTTCGACGCCAAGGGTGGGACGTTTCGCGATGACATGTACGCCGAATACAAGGCCAACCGCCCAAGCATGCCCGATGACATGCGCGTGCAAATCGAGCCCCTGCACCAGAGCGTGATCGCCCTGGGCTTCCCTTTGCTGTGCGTCGAAGGCGTCGAGGCCGATGACGTGATCGGCACCCTGGCCCGCAGCAGTGCCGCCGCTGACCGTCCGGTGGTGATCTCCACCGGCGATAAGGACATGGCGCAGTTGGTCGACGGGCACATTACCCTGGTCAACACCATGACCGGTAGCTCGATGGACATCGAGGGCGTAAAGGAGAAATTTGGCGTCGCTCCGGAGCAGATCATCGACTATCTGGCGTTGATGGGCGATTCGTCCGACAACATCCCGGGCGTTCCGGGCATTGGTCCGAAGACCGCTTCCGGCTTGCTGGTGGGGGTGAACGGCGGCCTCAAAGAACTTTATGAGCAGTTGGATATTGTGCCGAGCCTGCCGATCCGAGGTGCCAAGACGCTGCCGGCGAAGCTGGAAGAGCATAAGGAGATGGCATTCCTCTCCTATCAGTTGGCGACGATCAAGATCGATGTGCCGCTGGACGTGGGTCTGGACGATTTGCACCTGATTGAACCGGATCGCGAAAAGTTGCTGGAGCTTTACACCCTGCTGGAGTTCAAGAGCTGGTTCGATGAGATTCAGCGCGATGCCAAGCGAGTGGAGCTCAAGGCCGCGCCTGTTGCCGAAGAGGTTATTGAAGCTACTCCTGCGTCACCCGCAGAAACGACCTACACCACGATCCTTGACCAAGCCACATTCGATGCCTGGCTGAAGAAGCTCAACGACGCGACGTTGTTCGCTTTCGACACCGAAACCACCGGGATCGACGCTCAACAGGCGCAACTGGTGGGGGTTTCCTTCGCCGTGCAGCCCCATGAAGCCGCCTACATCCCGCTGACCCATTCCTACATCGGTGCGCCGCAGCAGCTGGATCGCGACACCGTGCTGCTGGCCTTGAAGCCATTATTGGAAGACCCGAGCAAGCTCAAGGTCGGCCAGCACGCCAAGTTCGATATGAATATCCTGGCCAACTGTGCCATCGGCGGCGACCCGGCGAATGGCATCAGCGTGCGCGGTATCGCGTTCGACACCATGCTTGAATCCTACGTGTTGAATTCCACTGCGACCCGCCATGACATGGACAGCCTGGCCAAGAAGTACCTGGACTACGACACCGTCAGTTTCCAGGACATCGCCGGCAAAGGCGCCAAGCAGCTCACGTTCGACCAGATCCCGCTCGAACAGGCTGGCCCTTATGCCGCCGAGGATGCCGACGTGACGCTGCGCCTGCATCAGGCACTGTACGCGCAGCTCACGGCCATACCGAGCCTGGCAAGTGTGCTGACGGACATCGAAATCCCCCTGGTACCGGTGCTGGCGCGTATCGAACGCCAGGGCGCCCTGGTGGATGCGCAGCTGCTCGGTGTCCAGAGCATCGAGCTGGGCAACAAGATGGTCGAACTGGAGCGCCAGGCGTTCGAGATCGCCGGCGAAGCATTCAACCTGGGTTCGCCCAAGCAGCTCGGCGCGATTCTCTACGAGAAACTCGGCCTGCCGGTGCTGAAAAAGACGGGCAAGGGCCAGGCATCCACGGCAGAGGAAGTGCTGGCCAAGCTGGCCGAAGATGACTATCCGCTGCCCAAGGTACTGATGCAGTACCGCAGCATGAGCAAGCTGAAAAGCACTTACACCGACCGCTTGCCGGAGCAGATCAACCCGCGGACCGGGCGTGTTCACACCTCTTACCATCAGGCGGTGGCGGCGACCGGGCGGCTGTCTTCCAGCGACCCGAACCTGCAGAACATCCCGGTGCGCACCGCCGAAGGGCGGCGCATCCGCCAGGCGTTTGTCGCGCCCAAGGGCTACAAACTGCTGGCGGCGGACTATTCGCAGATCGAGCTGCGGATCATGGCGCACCTGTCCAAGGACGAAGGGCTGATGAATGCGTTCCGTAACGACCTGGACGTGCATACCGCCACGGCGGCCGAGGTGTTCAAGGTCGAATTGGCTGAGGTCACCTCCAATCAGCGTCGCAGTGCCAAGGCGATCAACTTTGGCCTGATCTACGGCATGGGGGCACAGAAGCTCGGCAAGGACATCGGTGTCGATACCAAGACCGCCAAGGCTTACATCGATGTGTACTTCGCCCGCTACCCAGGGGTTCGCGAGTACATGGAGCGCACCCGCGCCCAGGCTGCCGATCAAGGCTACGTAGAAACCTTCTTCGGACGTCGGCTGTATTTGCCGGATATCAACTCCAACAAGCCCCAGGAGCGCGCGGCCGCAGAACGCACGGCGATCAACGCGCCGATGCAGGGCACTGCGGCGGATATCATCAAGAAAGCCATGGTGCTGGTGGATAACTGGCTGACCGCGTCGGGCCTGGATGCCAAGGTGATCCTGCAGGTACACGATGAACTGGTGCTGGAGGTGCGTGAGGATCTGGTGGCAGAGGTCAGCGAGAAGATTCGCGAGCACATGAGTGCGGCGGCGCAGTTGGATGTGCCGTTGGTGGTGGACGTTGGCGTAGGCGACAACTGGGACGAAGCGCACTGATTTCGCGGCATCGCCACCACCGAGCGTGGTGGCGCAGTGCTTTAGATCGGAAATCCGCTTCAGTTATTTCCAATAGTTTTTTGAACCTGCCGGAACTTAACCTGTGAACTGCTACTCAGAGTTACTGAATGGGTGGTGAAGCCCTTCAATGCTCCTATGTTGTGTTAAGTGTTGGCAGATATCCGGACCCCGCCCTAGCGGTCCGGTACTTGAACCCCGAACTTCCCCTCCCCATACGAAGTCCGGGGTTTTTTTTGCCCGCAGAAAAGTTACTCGGCGAGTTCCGCGCCTTTGTCAGCCAACTCCATCCAGCCGGCCAGCACGGTATAGGCATCTTCCAGGCCCATGCGCTTGGGGGCCGAGAACAGCTGGATGGTGATTGTGTCACCCCAACCCTTGCGGATTTCGGACTGCACTTTGAGCAGGGTGTTCTTGGCGGCGCCGTAGGTGAGCTTGTCGGCCTTGGTCAGCAGGATATGCATCGGCATGCCGCTGGCGACCGCCCAATCCAGCATCAGCAGGTCGAAGTCGGTCATTGGATGACGGATGTCCATCATCAGGATCAACCCCTTCAAACTCTCGCGGCCACCCAGGTAAGCCTCCAGGTGACGCTGCCAGTGCAGCTTCAGCGGGATAGGTACTTTTGCATAACCGTAGCCCGGCAGGTCGACCAGACGCCGATCATCGTCTAGCTTGAAGAAGTTGAGTAACTGCGTGCGGCCCGGGGTTTTCGAGGTGCGCGCGAGGCTGGCGTGGGTCAGGGTGTTCAGTGCGCTGGATTTACCGGCGTTGGAGCGACCGGCAAAGGCGACTTCAAAGCCTTCGTCATCGGGGCATTGGTCAACTTTGGCGGCGCTGAGCATGAAGGTGGACTGTTGGCACAGGCCGAGGATGGGGTTCTTGAGTTGCATGAGATTTCCGATGTGGGCGGTGCCGAAAAAGGGTGCGGCAAGCGGTGTCGTTTCCGTTTCAGTAGCGCCAGTATATAATGCCGCAGATTTTGTGTGTGCTTTGTCCCAGCGAAGGATGAAGTTCACGGGAGCGATAGACCTTTATTGCGCATTAGAACGCAAAACGCTCTCAAACCCTGAAAAGGTCGATGTATGACCCGATGGTTGCTCGCTTTCGGTGCCCTGGTTCCGCTGTATGGCGCTCAGGCTACACAGGATCCGGAAGCGGTGTACAACCGAGTTTGCGTGGCTTGCCATGCCGGCCAACTGCCGAACGCCCCGAAACGGGGTGACCAGGCAGCCTGGGCGCCAAGACTGGCGCAGGGCATGGACACGCTGGTGCAACACGTGACCCAGGGTTTCAAGGCAATGCCGCCGCGTGGTTTGTGCATGGACTGCAGTACCGAGGATTACCAGGCCATCATTGAGTTGATGGTGAGTAAACCCGGTAGATAACTCTTAAACCCTTAGCCGTAGTTGGATTAGCTGATGAACAAACTGATCGTGAGTCTGCTGTTGACCTTGGGCATCACCGGTGTTGCCGTCGCCGCAGAGGGCCCCCTTAAAGGTGATGCCACTGCCGGTCAAGCGAAAGCCGCCGTATGTGGTGCCTGCCATGGGCCGGATGGTAACAGCCCGGCGCCGAACTTCCCCAAATTGGCCGGCCAGGGTGAGCGTTACCTGACCAAGCAGATGCACGACATCAAGGATGGCAAGCGCACGGTCCTGGAAATGACCGGCCTGCTGACCAACCTCAGTGATCAGGACCTGGCGGATATCGCGGCGTATTTTGCCAGCCAGAAAGGCAGTGTGGGAGCTGCTGATCCGAAACTGGTGGCCCGTGGTGAGAAACTGTTCCGCGGCGGTGACCTGGATAAAGGCCTGCCTGCCTGCACCGGTTGCCACTCGCCCAATGGCGCGGGCATAGCTGCCGCCGGCTTCCCGCACCTGAGCGGCCAGCACGCCACTTACATTGCCAAGCAACTGACCGATTTCCGTAAGGAAGAGGCAGGGCGAGCCAATGATGGCGACGCGGCAATCATGCGCACCATCGCCCGCAAGCTGAGTGACGAGGACATTGCCGCCGTCTCCAGCTACATCCAGGGCCTGCACTAAGTGCCCCGGCAACGTTAACGCTCGATTAATCCATCGATGCAAGCATAAAAAGGGTGGCTTAGGCCGCCCTTTTTTGTGGCCGCTGCCGTTACACTAACGAACTCATGCCCGCGTAGACCTGTCACAACAAAGGTCGCGTGAGGCGACTTTATTTGTCCAGGAGTAAAGCATGCGTAATCTGATCCTCAGCGCCGCTCTCGTCACTGCCAGCCTTTTCGGCATGACCGCGCAAGCTGCCGATGTGCCGCTTGAAGCCGGTAAAACCTACGTTGAATTGGCCAACCCAGTGCCGGTTTCGGTACCGGGCAAGATCGAGGTGGTGGAGCTGTTCTGGTACGGCTGCCCGCATTGCTACGCTTTTGAGCCGGTCATCAATCCTTGGGTCGAGAAGCTGCCCAAGGACGTGAACTTCAAGCGCATCCCCGCCATGTTCGGCGGCCCATGGGATGCACACGGCCAACTGTTCCTGACCCTGGAAGCCATGGGTGTGGAGCACAAGGTCCACAACGCGGTATTCGACGCCATCCAGAAACAAGGCAAGCGCCTGACCAAGCCGGACGAAATGGCTGACTTCATTGCCACCCAAGGCGTCGACAAGGACAAGTTCCTGGCCACCTTCAACTCCTTCGCCATCCAGGGCCAGATCAAGCAGGCCAAGGAACTGGCGCAGAAGTACGGCGTGCAAGGCGTACCGACCATG
Organism: Pseudomonas sp. GW821-FHT09D08; assembly: GCF_059416305.1. Classification (NCBI taxonomy): domain Bacteria; kingdom Pseudomonadati; phylum Pseudomonadota; class Gammaproteobacteria; order Pseudomonadales; family Pseudomonadaceae; genus Pseudomonas; species Pseudomonas sp. GW821-FHT09D08. Next base: position 35,433 of record NZ_JBWKOX010000004.1, on the reverse strand, counting down.
ATTGTCAACGGCAAGTACCGTTTCGACCTGGGCACCACCGGTGGTCCTGAAGCGACCCTCAACGTTGCCGACCAGTTGATTGCCAAAGAACGCGCAGCCAAGTAAGGGGCTCCTCATGCGCCGCTGGGGTACTGAACGTGTGGTTGGCCTGCGTGAACCGCAGGTCAACGAACATCATCTGGAGTCCACAGGTTTGCCGGCCGACAACCGCCTGCGCCTGCTCAGCTTCAATATCCAGGTGGGCAACAGCACCGAGAAGTACCGACACTACCTCACCCGGGGCTGGCAGCATTTGCTGCCCCACAACGGACGGGCCGGTAACCTGCAGAAGATCGGCGACCTGTTGAATGATTTCGACCTGGTCGCCCTGCAGGAAGCCGACGGCGGCAGCATGCGTTCCGGCTATATCAATCAGGTCGAACACCTGGCGCACCTCGGGGCCTTCCCCTACTGGTACCAGCAGCTCAATCGCAACCTCGGACGCCTGGCGCAGCACAGTAATGGTGTGCTCAGTCGTTTGAAGCCCACCTCCATCGAAGATCACCCATTGCCGGGCCCCAAGGGGCGCGGGGCGATTCTCGTGCGGTTTGGCGAAGGGCCTGAGGCCTTGGTGGTGGTGATGATGCACCTGGCGCTCGGGGGGCGTACGCGCAACCTGCAGTTGGCCTACGTGCGCGACCTGATCGGCAACTACAAGCATCAGGTGTTGATGGGTGACATGAACACCCATGCGAACGACCTCCTGCTGAATTCCCCGTTGCGTGACCTCGGGTTACTGGCGCCGCAAGTCGAAGCCACGTTCCCCAGCTGGCGCCCGCAACGCTGTCTTGACCATATCCTGCTCAGCCCGAGCCTCACACTCGAGAGTGTGCAGGTACTGGCGCAGCCCATCTCCGATCACCTGCCAGTCGCGGTAGAGATTCGTCTGCCGGGTTCGCTCACGGCTGATGCATTGCCCGCGTTGAGCCCCGGCCCTCGCGGACCCCTTGCATGAGCGACGACGCCCAGCGCTGGAAAGAAAAATACCTGTTAAGCATCGAGCAACAAGAAAAGCTCGAACGCCGTTGGGCTGCCCGCCTCGACCTGCTGCGTCGTGGGCTGGTGCGCAGCACACTGGCGGCAGAAGGCACCGACCGCGCGGTTGACCAGTGCATGAAGGAAATGCGCGACGTCGTGCGTACCGACGACATGGACGCCGCCCTCGCCGCCTTGCTGCCGCGCCTGGAGAAGGCGGTACTGGATTCGGAGCAGCGCCGCGAAACCCGGATCGACCAGATGAGCACCGCACTGACCTCCCTGGTCACGCAGTTGCAAAAGCTGCCGCTGCCCCGTGAGGTCGCCCGTCCGCTGAAAACCTTTGCCAAGCAGTTGGATGGCCGCGTCAGTCAGGCGCGCGAGATTCCCTTATTGCTCAGCGAGTTGAGCAGCCTGCAAGGGCAGGCGCTGGATAACCTGGAGCCGGACGGTGAAACCGTGCGTCCCGGGCCGGGTTTGTTGCAACGCCTGTTTGGGGCCAAGGACGCTTCGAGCGAGGCGCCGGCCAGCGAGCCCATCCCCAGTCCGCCGCCGGCCCCTGTTGCCCCCAAGCCCGCCGCCGAGCCCCAGGAGCCCGAGCAGTCCGACGAGTTGACGCAAGCGTTGCGGGCCTTTGCGCCGCCGCCTCAGGCGCCGCTTGCCGCGCAGCCCGAAGCCGCAGCGCCCGCCAAGGCCGCCGATGTCGCCAGTGAAAAGTTTGTGTACGAGGCGCCTGCCCAAAGGGCCGCAGTAGCTGCGGCTGTCGACGTATCTCCAGCACCTGTCGAGCCCTGGGAGCCTGAGCCGCAGTTGCAAGAGCCCGCCACCGAAAGCGCGCTCGCCGCCTTTATCGAAACGCCGCAGGTTGCCGTCGAGGCGCCGCAGGAGACGGTGATCGGCAGCCTCTCGTTCCCTCCGGTTCTTGACGTCGAAGAACCGGACCCCGACGAACTTCAATCGGATGGCCTCTACTCCCTGCCGGATTCACCGGAGCCATCGTACAGCTCCGTGGCCAAGCACATCGAAGATACCCTGATCGGCCTGCTGGAGGAGCTGGCCCTGCCCGAGCGCCATCGGCCCCAGGCCGAAGCCATGCGTGAACGCTTGGCCCACGGCTTGAATTGGTACGAATTGCTGCCGATCCTCGATGACCTGGCGGTGCTGATGCTGGCGATCACCGACAGCGGCCAGCACGAGTTTGAGGCTTACCTCAAACAGCTCAACGAACGCCTTGAAGCCTTCCAGGGCCATCTGCAGGTGGCCAGCGACGGCCATGCCGACAGCCGCTCCGCTGCCAGGGAGCTGGACACGCAGATTCGCGAACAGGTCGACGGCCTGCAAAGCAGTGTCCAGGAAGCCGCGGACCTGGACAGTCTCAAACAGGTGCTCGAAAGCCATCTGGAGGGTTTGCTCGGGACCATGGACGAGCACCAGCAACAACGTGACCAGCGCGAGCAGGAAGTGGCGGCGCGCCTGAAAGGCCTGGCCGAGCGGGTCGCCAATATGGAGCAGGAAGCCCAGGGTTACCGTGAGCACCTGGAGGTGCAACGCCAGAAGGCCCTGGTCGATCCGCTCACCGGTTTGCCTAACCGTGCGGCCTGGAGCGAGCGTCTGGACCATGAGGTCAATGCCTGGCACCAGCGTGGCAATAGCCTGTCGCTGGCGATGTTGGACCTGGATCACTTCAAGCGCATCAACGATGGCTATGGCCATCTGGCGGGTGACAAGGTGCTGAAAATCATCGCCAACGTCCTGCGCAAGCGCCTGCGCCCCAATGACTTTATAGCGCGGTTTGGCGGTGAGGAGTTTGTGTTGCTGATGCCTGACTCGTCCCTCTCGGACGCCCTGGCAGTGGGGGAAGTACTGCGTGCCGCGATTGCCGCCTGCCCATTCCACTTCAAGGGCGAGCCGGTGACGATTACCGTGTCCATGGGCGTGGCGCAACTGCAGCCGGGTGAGCGCAGTGAGCTGGCGCTCAAGCGAGCCGACGAGGCGTTGTATCGGGCCAAGGCGGCTGGGCGTAATCAGGTGCAGGCCGCGTAAAAGGCGTTCCATCGTGTAATTTGACCGCTGGCCACAAACGGTACGTTACACTGTTGCATTATCGTCTTCAGCGTACTGTCTTCCGCCATGAAATCCTTGTACTTCGCCTGTGTATTTCTTCTGCTCGCCGGCTGCGCCAGTGGTCCGCGCCTGGACACCCGCCACCCTTCGGCGAATCACGACAACCGCGTGCAGTTCGTGGTCGTGCACTACACCTCCACTAACCTTGAGCGTTCCCTCGCCCTGCTGACCCACGGCCAGGTCAGCGCTCATTACCTGATCGGTGACGACGCCGGCGCCACCATCTACAAGCTGGTGGATGAGAGCCAACGTGCCTGGCATGCGGGAGAAAGCGAGTGGATGGGGCGTACCTGGCTCAATTCCAGCTCCATCGGCATCGAGATCGTAAACCCTGGCTACAAGGACACCCCGACGGGCCGCTTGTGGTACCCCTACTCCGAGGCCCAGGTGAAATCGCTGGTGGTGCTGCTCAAGGACATCAGCAAGCGCAATGGCATCGACCCCAGGAACATCATCGGCCATAGCGATATCGCGCCGCTGCGCAAGCTCGACCCGGGGCCGCTGTTCCCCTGGAAGCGCCTGGCCGATGAAGGCCTGAGTGTGTGGCCGGATGCCCAGGCCGTCGCCCGTTTCCAGGTGCAGTACGCCGCTGAATTGCCGAGCGTTACCTGGTTCCAGGAAGAATTGGCGCTCCTCGGTTACCCGACACCCCAGACGGGTGAGTTGGATGTCGCCACGCGCCATGTGATCGCGGCGTTCCAGATGCGCTTCCGGCCATCCCGGTTCGATGGTGTGCCGGATGCCGAAAGTGCTGCCATCCTGCGTGCCCTGAACCGGCGCTAGCTGGCGCCTACAAGGGCAGCGCCATATAGAACTGGGTGCCCTGCCCCGGCCGCGAATACACCCCCATACGGCCGCCGTGCAATTGCACGATCTCCTTGCACAGCGCCAGCCCCAGGCCGGCGCCGCCCTTCTTGCGCCCAACCTGGACAAAGGGTTCGAAGATGCGCCCTTGCTGGCCATAAGCGATACCTTCGCCGTTGTCTTCGACGCTGATAATCACCCGTTCGCCATGACGTCGGGCCTGCAGGCGAATCTGCCCGCCGTCGGCGGTATGACGCAGGGCATTGCCCAGCAGGTTGTCGAGTACCCGTTCCAATTGCGCCTGGTCGGCATACAGCCGTGGCAGGTCGGATTGCACTTCTACCAGCAGTTCGATGTGTTGCGCATTGGCGGGCTCCACAAAGCGCGCGCGGGCGTGTTCGAGCAGATCGGTCACGTCGCAGGGGCCCAAGGTGAGTTTCTGCAGGCCGTTCTGGTAGCGCGAGAAATTGAGCAGGTCGTTGATCAACTGCATCAGGCGCTGCATTTCTTCATTGACCGTATCCAGCAGGTCCGCTTCACGGGAGTCCGGCGGGAACTTCGCGCGTTCACGGAACAGGCCGAACGCCATGTGCATGCCGGTCACCGGCGTGCGCAGTTCATGGGAGGCGCGCAAGACGAATTCGCTGCGTACCCGTTCGAAGGCGCGCTGTTCGGTAACGTCGTGCAGCACCATCACCGCCCCAAGGATATGTCCCTGGGTATGGCTGACGGGGGTGAGGCTGTAGGTCAGTAGGCGCAGTTCGCCCTCGACTTCGACTTCCAGATCCTCCGGCGCGCGCTCCAGAGTGCCGCCGCGCAACACCAGTTGCAGTTGTTCATCCAGCTCCGGGCGCACCAGGGCTTCGCCAAGGCCTTGGCCGAGGCGTTCCTCGTCCCAGCCCAATTGGCGCTGTGCAACGGGGTTGAGATGCTCCAGGCGGCCTTGGCGGTCAATCATCAGCAGGCCGTCGTCGATGCTGTCGAGCACGGCTTGCAGGCGTTGCTGGCCGGCCAGCAGTTCGTCAACGTTAGTCGCCTGATGCTGGCGCACCGCCTCGGCCATAAGACCAAAGCGACGCGTCAACAGGTTCATTTCCGCTGCCGAAGAGAGCGGCAGCGTCACTTCAAAATCGCCCTGGCCGATCTTGTCCGCTGCTTTTGCCAGCGCTTCGATCGGGCCGCCAAATCGCCGGGCGATGCCATGGGCCGTGACAAATCCGATGATCAGCACGGCAAGGCCCACCAACCCCAGCAAACCGGCGATCAGCAAGGCGCGTGCGCGGGATTTATGTTCGCTGGTGCTGATGTTTTCCAAGGCCTGCTTATGTTCGGCAATCAGCCCGTTACGCAGCACATTGAAGGTTTCGGTGAGTTTTTCCTTGCTGCCCGGTGGTGGCGACGCCTGCTGGGATTGCTCGAAGGCGTCCAGCAGGTCCTGGTATTGGGCCCGCGCCTGGCTGAAGCCGTGGCTATGGCCGTCGCGTTGCTCATGGGCGATGCCTTGGTCCAGCAGGTCGAAGTAACGCTGCTTGGAGCTTTGCAATGCCTGCGGATCGGGGCGATGTTCCAGCATCATGATCAATTGATCGCCCAGGCTTTGGCGCAGTTTGAGCCCCAGGTCCAGCGTGACGAAGTTGCTGCGAATCAGGGACTCCTGGGTCTTGGCCATTTGCATGACGCTGACCAGACCCAGGATCAGACCCAGCAAGGCGACGGTGATCAGCGCTGAGATACTCAGGAACAACCGAGTGCGCAGTTTCATCGCTAGCTTCATAGGGTGCAGCTCACAGGTTGTACTGTTTGCGTTTGCGGTACAGGGTCGACGCGTCGATGCCGAGGGTGCGGGCGGCCTGGTCCAGGGTATCGCTGGTGGCCAGTACGGCGCCGATATGGGCTTTCTCCAGCTCGTCCAGGCTCAGCGCCGCGCCAATTCGTGGGGCGTTATTGGTCGGTTGCTCGGCCATGCCGAGGTGGATGATTTCGACCTTTTCCTGTGGGCAGATGATGCTGGCGCGTTCCACCACGTTGCGCAGTTCGCGGATATTGCCTGGCCAGCGATAGTTGAGCAGCGCTTCGCGCGCCTGATCACTGAAGCCTCGCGCCGGGCGGGCGTATTCCTTGACGAAGCGCGCCAGGAAACGGTCTGCCAGGGTGAGGATGTCTTCACTGCGCTCGCGCAGCGGTGGCAGGTGCAAGGTGATGACGTTGAGGCGATACAGCAAGTCTTCACGGAAGCGACCGTCGCGCACCATGTCTTCCAGGTTCAGGTTGGTGGCGGCCAGGATACGCACATCGGCGCGACGGGTGACCGGGTCGCCCACGCGCTCATACTCTTTGTCCTGGATAAATCGCAGCAACTTGGGTTGCAGAGTGAGGGGAAAGTCGCCGATCTCGTCGAGAAACAGCGTACCGCCGTCCGCCTGGTTAACTCGGCCCAGCGTACTCTCACTGGCACCGGTAAAGGCGCCACGGCTATGGCCGAACAGCTCGCTTTCCATCAGTTCTGCCGTCAGGGACGGACAGTTGATGGTCACGCAGGATTTCTTCGCGCGCTTGCTCCAGCCGTGAATGGCCCGGGCCAGTTCGCCTTTACCCGTGCCGGACTCGCCGAGGATCAGGATGTTGGCATCGGTGCCCGCCACCTGGCGTGCGGTTTCAAGCACAACCATCATTGACGGGCTGTGGGAGTCGAGGCCGTCTTTCTGCTGGCGTACGGCGCCTTCCAATACTTCCAGGCGCGCGGAAAGTTGGCGCACTTCCAGCTGTTTGGCGGTGGCCAGGCGAAGTTGGTCGGGGCTGCAAGGCTTGACCAGGTAGTCGGCGGCACCGGCCTGGATTGCGTCCACGGCGGTATCCACGGCGGAATGGGCGGTCACGATCACCACGCGCATCCACGGCGCTTGGATACGCATCTGGGCCAATACCACCAGGCCATCGTCTTCACCCAGGCGCAGGTCCAGGAAGCACAGGTCGAACACCTGGCGTTGCATCAGGGCATCGGCCTGGGCGGCGCTGTTGGCGGTGGCGACGGTGTAGCCTTCATCTTCCAGGCAATAACGGAAGGTGCGGAGGATCGCGGACTCGTCATCCACTAAAAGAATGCGGCCTTGAAGTTCCTTGGCTGATTCCATCTGTCCCGCGCTCCTTAACTATATAAATGATGGTGTTTAGTCCCGGAATAATCGGGCAAGTTGCATGGTTTATTCTGATCGATAAAAGGCGATGTCGTGCAGCTATCTGCGCGGCTTCCTGCGAAGTCCCGCCTGACAGCGTTTTCATGCTGTCTGTCCCTTCGGCACCACCCTCTGTGCTTTCTATCCCTTCATCCGACCACTGACCATCGTGCATTTCGCACGGCGTAGTAGGCGGCATCGTGCAGGATGCTGGGCGAATGACCTAATGCATATATTTAAGTTGTTGATTTTATTGATGTTTATTTTATAAAAAAGCTGGCATGCGCTCTGCAATAGCTATCCCAACGAATAATCAGAATGTGGGAGAAATGCAGCATGACTCGCCAAAGCCTCAGCCAACTGCGTGTATCGCCACTGCGCTTGCAACAAGGGCTGTTTGCCAGCCTGGCCCTGATGGTCACGCTGATTGCAGGCCAGCAGTTGCAGCAATGGCAGCAGAGTCAGCAGCAAGCCCCATCGTTCGACCGTCCGGTTACGACCCAGACCCATTTCAGTTCCATTGGCACCCGTAGCGCCGATGTAACCGCCCCGCAATTGCGTGTGGCCGACCAGGATTCCACCCTGGGCGAGCTGCCGACTCAAGAGCGTTGGGTGTTTTAAGCAAGAACGTCGGTCGCTTGATGTCGAGCGCCCGTCCGGCACTACCGCTGTTACCTCTTAAAAGAAGCGTAAGGAGAATCACCATGTTGAGTTGGGCAATCACATTTCTGATCATCGCCATTGTGGCTGCAGTCTTGGGCTTCGGTGGTATCGCGGGCACCGCCACGGGTATCGCCAAGATTCTCTTTGTCGTCTTCCTGGTGATGTTCATTGCTTCGTTCTTCTTTGGTCGTCGCGGCCGAGGCTGAATATGACCACTTTGTCCCTCAAAGCCATTGCTGCCGCCCTGCTCTTGGGCGGCAGCGGCTTGGCGATGGCCGCCAATGACGGCCAATCCCGAGCCAACGAATTGCTCAGTGCGGACCCGCAATACCGCGAGACCTGGCAAGGCGTGGTAAAGAAAGAAGAGCGCCTGCCGGAATGGGTGATGAACCTTTCGGGCACGGCCGAGCAAATGAATGCCGTGGAAGAAGATGGCGACAAGTACCTGGTGGGGCCGCTCTGCGAAACTGCGGATACATGCCTTCAAAAGCGCCTGATCGTCGCCTTCAGCCTCGATAAGGAAGATGCCTACGCCATGTTGGTGGAAGTCCCGGCCGGTTTGCCGGCGGACAAGTCCCCGACGCGGCACGCCGATTATCGGTTTATCGGTAAGCCGGACGAAGGCATGCAAAAGCTGCTCATGGAGCAGCTGAAGAAAGATCCGAATTGGTACTAGGTTGCGTCTGACGCGTCTGTCGTCTGCGCAATCAGCGTCCATAGAAAGAAGCCCCCCGCTTCTTTCTGTCTGCATTGCCCGCCAAGGGTGATGCATGACCAGGGGGCCGGGTTGCTCTGATCAATCGGGATCGGCGTGACCTACGGGCACAGGGAGTGCCTGCGCAAGGGCCGGGTCAGGCGAAAAGCTGCGACGCAGGTTCACAAGCCCACGGCTTGCTGAACTTGCGGCGGGCTTGTGACTCTTATTCCCGCCTCATATGCCGCCCATAGCCGTAAATCCTGATTTTGCTTTCGACCAACCATTACTGGGTGTGTCGGGGCGACCATCTATCGAGAAAGTTTTGCTCGCGCCATAGGACGTTTCCGACGCTCGACGGCAGAGTTCCCGGGCATTTCTGCCAACCTCTCCAAGACCTGCAAAATCTCTGCGCGAGCCTGAATTGGCCGGTTCACGGCATATTCACCGGACAAAATGTCACATTTGAACTGACCGTTCGGACAGTTATTATGGAAAAAAGTCATGCCGATTTGGCATGGGGTAGGCGTTTACGGCATTAGACGTCGTCCCCTTGCATGGGAATAGTTGCGCCTTTTTTCGCCTGCCAGTAAGCCATTTCGGCCATGCTGCGGTGACCTTCCATGGAGGCAGATGCGCACACTTTTTCGCTCTCGAGCGTTGCAGCTGGCGCATTTGCCTTAAGTCCACTTGAAGTAAGGGTAATGACATGAAGAAGGCAAAGCTAAGCCTCGCCTGGCAGATCCTCATCGGTTTGGTATTGGGGATCGCAATCGGCGCAGTGCTCAACCATTTCAGTGCTGAAAAGGCCTGGTGGATCAGCAATGTGTTGCAGCCAGCGGGCGATATCTTTATCCGCCTGATCAAGATGATCGTGATCCCGATTGTGATTTCCTCGTTGATCGTCGGCATTGCCGGTGTCGGTGACGCGAAAAAACTCGGGCGCATCGGCGTCAAAACCATCCTTTACTTCGAAGTGGTCACCACCATCGCCATCGTGGTCGGCCTGCTGCTGGCCAACCTGTTCCACCCGGGCGCAGGTATCGACATGAGTACCCTGGGTACCGTCGATATTTCCAAGTACCAGGCGACCGCCGCCGAGGTGCAGCATGAGCACGCGTTCATCGAGACGATCCTCAACCTGATCCCGTCTAACATCTTCGCCGCGGTGGCTCGTGGCGAGATGCTGCCGATCATCTTCTTCTCCGTGCTGTTCGGCCTGGGCCTGTCGAGCCTCAAGCCGGATCTGCGCGAGCCGCTGGTGACGATGTTCCAGGGCGTGTCCGAGAGCATGTTCAAAGTCACCCACATGATCATGAAGTACGCTCCCATCGGCGTATTCGCACTGATCGCGGTGACCGTGGCCAACTTCGGTTTCGCCTCCCTGCTGCCGCTGGCCAAGCTGGTGATTCTGGTTTACGTCGCCATCCTGTTCTTCGCCTTTGCAGTGCTGGGCCTGATCGCTCGCCTGTTCGGCTTCTCGATCCTCAAGCTGATCCGCATCTTCAAGGACGAGTTGGTGCTGGCCTACTCCACCGCCAGTTCCGAAACCGTGCTGCCGCGTGTGATCGAGAAAATGGAAGCCTACGGTGCGCCGAAGGCCATCTGCAGCTTCGTGGTACCGACCGGCTACTCGTTCAATCTAGACGGTTCGACCCTGTACCAGAGCATCGCGGCGATCTTTATCGCCCAGCTGTATGGCATCGACTTGTCGATCGGGCAGCAACTGATGCTGGTATTGACCCTGATGGTCACCTCCAAAGGCATCGCCGGTGTGCCGGGCGTGTCCTTCGTGGTGCTGCTGGCCACCCTGGGCAGCGTGGGCATCCCATTGGAAGGCCTGGCGTTCATCGCCGGTGTCGACCGCATCATGGACATGGCCCGCACCGCCCTGAACGTGATCGGCAACGCCCTGGCCGTGCTGGTCATCTCCCGTTGGGAAGGCATGTACGACGACGCCAAGGGCGAGCGCTACTGGAACTCCCTGCCGCACTGGCGCACCAAGGAAGCGCTGCCGGCCGGCGAGATCACTCGCGGCTGATCGTACGATTGCGCTGACACAAACCTCGGATAATTCCGGGGTTTGTCGTTTCTGCCAGCCCCGCTATCATTCGCCCCATCTTTCGGGGGATTCAACTGATGCTCAATGGCCTGTGGCTTGGCTTCTTTGTCGTGGCAATGGTGTCAGCACTGGCGCAATGGCTGGTGGGCGGTAACGCCGGGATTTTCGCGGCGATGGTCGAAAGCATTTTCGCCATGGCCAAATTGTCGGTGGAAGTGATGGTGCTGTTGTTCGGCACCCTGACGTTATGGCTGGGCTTCTTGCGGATCGCCGAAAAAGCCGGGATTGTCGAATGGCTGGCCAAGGCCCTGGGTCCGCTGTTCCTGCGCTTGATGCCGGAGGTGCCGGCCGGTCACCCGGCCATTGGCCTGATCACCCTCAACTTTGCCGCCAACGGCTTGGGCCTGGATAACGCAGCAACACCTATCGGCCTGAAGGCCATGAAGGCGCTGCAAGAGCTCAATCCCATCCCTAACACGGCGACTAACGCACAGATCCTGTTCCTGGTGCTCAATGCATCCTCCCTGACCCTGTTGCCGGTGACGATCTTCATGTATCGCGCCCAGCAAGGTGCGCCCGATCCGACCCTGGTATTCCTGCCGATCCTGCTGGCCACCAGCGCATCCACATTGGTGGGCCTGCTGTCGGTGGCGGTGATGCAGCGCCTGCGGCTGTGGGACCCGGTGGTGCTGGCCTACCTGGTTCCAGGCGCATTGGTACTGGGTGGGTTCATGGCCCTGCTGGCGACCCTCTCGGCCACCGCATTGGCCGGGTTGTCGTCAATCCTCGGCAACCTCACGTTGTTCGGCCTGATCATGCTGTTCCTGCTGATCGGCGCACTGCGCAAGGTGAAGGTCTACGAAGCATTTGTCGAAGGCGCCAAAGAAGGTTTCGACGTTGCCAAGAACCTGTTGCCGTACCTGGTGGCGATGCTCTGTGCGGTGGGCGTGTTGCGTGCCTCCGGCGCGCTGGACCTGGGCCTCGAAGGCATTCGCCATGTGGTGGCCTGGACGGGCATGGACACGCGCTTTGTCGACGCCTTGCCGACGGCGATGGTCAAGCCCTTCTCCGGCAGCGCGGCCCGGGCGATGTTGATCGAGACCATGCAGACCCAGGGCGTGGACAGCTTCCCGGCGTTGGTGGCGGCGACGATTCAGGGCAGTACGGAGACCACCTTTTATGTGTTGGCGGTGTACTTCGGTTCGGTCGGCATCCAGCGGGCGCGGCATGCCGTAGGGTGCGCGTTGCTGGCTGAGTTTGCCGGTGTAGTTGCGGCGATTGCGGTGTGCTACTGGTTCTTTGGCTGAGGCTTAAATAGCTATCGGGAGCAAGCCCCCTCCCACATTCTGAATGTGTTCACAGATCCACATGTGGGAGGGGGCCCCCGATGAGGCCCTCAGCGTTTCCCCGCACCATTGCCCTGCTGAACAACCCACTCCACCACCTGCCTGTTCAACTGATCTCCCGCCAACCCAAACCCGGCCACCACCGCCGGCACTTTGGTGTCAGTCACCGCCTGCTGCACTTCAAACCGCCGGCTGGCAATAATCCGCTGATCACTCCCACACACCAGGCGTGCGTCGAGGCGGATCACCACCGCTACCGCACTGCCCCGGTACTCGCTCTGAAACGCCTGCAACTGCCCGCCCAATTCATAATCGGCCTGCAGGTTGGTGTCGTCGGTGCTCAACAGCGTCACGCGTCCATCGCGCTGGAACCCGTCCATCAGGCGATTGCGCAGCAGCACGGGCACTGGGTCGCTCCAGCGTGAGTTCGCATAGCTGCTGATCAAATCGCCATTGGGCACCACGGCGATGCGCGGGCTGTCGAGGAACTCACTGGTCTGCGGCTTTGCCAGGCGCAGCGACCAACTGACCGGCGCTCCCTGGTTGGCGGCCTGGGCCGAGGGCAGTCGGTAGACGTCCGACGGATCCGCCTTGGGCAGGATCGAGCAGGCGCTGATCAGCGCCAAGGCCACAGGGGCGATCATTTGGTAAGCACGCTTCATGGCGTGAACTCCTTGTTCTTGTCGCTGCCCAGCAGGTAGCCGCTGGGGTTGGCTTCCAGGCGGCGAGAGATGGCGCGCAGTGAACCGAGGGTTTCGCGCAGTTCGCGCACGGCCGGCGCCAGTTCGTTGAGACCCTGCATGCCGCTGTTCACCGAGTCCTTGTTGTTGGTGAGCAAGGTATTGATGGTGGCGGTGCTTTGCTCAAGGGATTTCATCGCCTGTTCGGCGCTGCCGAAGACCTGCTTGCCTTGATCACTGAGCAGGCCATTGGCGTTGCGCATCAGCGCCGTGGTCTGCTCCAGGGCGGCCCCGGCCTGCTTGCTTACCTGCATCAATTGCTGCATCACCACCTTGATATCCCCACGCTGGTCGGCAATCGCGCCGGTGGTCTGTTCCAGATGGTCCAGGGTGTTGCTGAGGCGCTCGACATTCTGCGCGGAGAACATGTCGTTGGCGTTGTGCAGCAGCAGGTTGATGCTGGTCATCAGGTCGTTGCTGTTATTGAGCAATCGCGCGATCGGCGATGGCGAGGCGATAATTTCCGGCAGGTTGCCGTCCTTGCCCTTGAGCTCCGGGCTTTGCGGTGTGCCGCCGCTGAGTTGGATGATCGAGGTGCCGGTGATGCCGGTCAGCGCGAGTTTGGCCTGGGTGTCTTCCTTGATCGGCGTCTGGCCGGCCAGGCGAATGCGCGCGAGTACGCGGCGCGGGTCCTTGGGGTCCAGGCGCAGGCTGATGACATCGCCCACCTTGATCCCGCTGTATTGCACCGAGCTGCCCTGGGACAGACCGCTGACCGCTTCGTTGAAGATCACTTCGTAATCCTGGAAGGCGCTGTCGACGCTGGATTTGGCCAGCCACAGGCCAAACAGCATCGCGCCGACCACCACGATCACGCTGAACAGACCGATCATCACATGATGGGCTCGGGTTTCCATGTCATACCTCGTTGAGCGGTTGAGCGGCATCCAATGCCGCGCGGCCACGGGGGCCGTGGAAATATTCGTGAATCCAGGCGTCGTCCGTTTCCGAGACGATATCGATGGCATCGGCCACCAGCACCTTCTTCTGCGCCAGCACCGCCACACGGTCGGTGATGGTGTAGAGCGTGTCCAGGTCATGGGTGACCAGGAACACGCTCAGGCCCAGCGCATCACGCAGGGTCAGGATCAGTTGGTCGAATTGCGCCGCGCCAATCGGGTCGAGGCCGGCGGTGGGTTCGTCGAGGAACAGGATGTCCGGGTCCAGCGCCAGGGCGCGTGCCAGGGCCGCGCGCTTGATCATGCCGCCGGACAGCGAGGCCGGGTATTTGTCGGCCGCCGACAGCGGCAGTCCGGCCAAGGCCAGCTTGACCGCCGCCAAGTGCTCGGCATCACGGCGGCTGAGCCCGGCATGTTCGATCAGCGGCAGCGCGACGTTCTCGGTCACTGTCAGCGAGGAGAACAGCGCGCCCTTCTGGAACAGTACGCCAAAGCGCCGTTCCACCAGCGAGCGTTCATGTTCCGGCAGGCTCGGCAGGTTCTTACCGAACACCCGCACTTCGCCTTCACTGGGCCGGCGCAGGCCGACGATGCTGCGCAGCAGCACCGACTTGCCGCTGCCGGAGCCGCCGACCACCGCAAGGATTTCGCCCTTGTACAGATCCAGGTCGAGATGCTCGTGTACGCGCTGGCTGCCAAAGCGATTGCACAGGCCACGCACTTCAATCACCGCCTCGGTGGGCGCACGGTGCAGACGACTCACCAGCCCATCTCCATGAAGAACAACGCGGCCACCGCATCCAGCACGATCACCACAAAGATCGATTGCACCACGCTGGAGGTGGTGTGGGCGCCGACCGATTCGGCGCTGCCGCTGACCTTGAAGCCTTCCAGGCAGCCGATGGCGGCGATCAGGAAGGCGAAGAACGGGGCTTTTACCATGCCCACCAGGAAGTGCTGCACGCCAATGTCCGATTGCAGCAGCGAGAGGAACATCGCCGGCGAGATGTCCAGGGCCACGGCGCAGACCACGCCGCCGCCGACGATCCCCGCCAGCATTGCCATGAACGTCAGCATCGGCAGTGCCACCAGCAACGCCAGCACGCGCGGCAATACCAGCAACTCCATCGGGTCCAGGCCCAGGGTGCGGATGGCGTCGATTTCTTCATTGGCCTTCATCGAGCCGATTTGCGCGGTAAAGGCGCTGGCGGTGCGACCGGCAATCAGGATGGCGGTGAGCAATACGCCGAATTCCCGTAGGAAAGAGAACGCCACCAGGTCCACGGTAAAGATCGTTGCGCCAAAGCTCTTGAGCACTGTAGCGCCGAGGAACGCCACGACGGCACCGACCAGAAAGGTCAGCAACGCGACGATGGGCGCGGCGTCGAGGCCGACCTGTTCAAGATGGGCGACCATCGGCGTCAGGCGCCAGCGCTTGGGCCGGAAAATGCCCCGGGCGAAGGTTTCGAGAATCAAGCCGATAAAGCCCAGCAGTTGCTTACTGTCTTGCCAGACCTTGTCCACGGCCGCGCCGATACGCGCCAGCACCTGAATGCCAGTAGCTTCTTCCGGCGCTTTGTCGGGCACGCAAAAATCGTTGAGGGAGCGGTAGACGGTCTTGAGCAGCGCGCGGTCGGCGGCGGACAGGCTGCAGTCGGTCTGCTCGGCGGATTGTTCGATACGGGTGGGCCCCAGCAGCTCCACCAGCAGCGAGGCGCCGGCGGTATCCAGGGCGCCGAGACCATTGAGATCGATGCGCGCACCAGCATCGTATTGGCCGTCGAGCTTGTCCGACAGCTTCTTCAGGTTCGCGTAGTGGGCAAGCGTCCAGTCCCCTGTAATCCGCAGTAACGGGGGAGCGGTGGACGTATCGAGGTGGGCTGTGCCGGCCGTGGTGCTACTGGTCATAAGCTCCGAGCTTGTTTGCTATCCACAATTCCTACGTAATAGCACGATCCTGCCTACTTTGGGTTGTCCGTTTGTGCTGCGTCAGTCACTTTGAAGCGCAGCACACCGATGACCTGCCCGTCTTCGGTCAGCACCCTCACCTGCCAGCGGCCGACCGCATCGGGCGGGAAGTTCTGCTTGTGGGTCCAGGCGCGATAGCCTTCCTTGCGCCCGCCGTGGATATCCAACGCGATGCGGTCCACCTCTTTGCCGTTGAGTTTCCACACGTGGTAGATCCGCTCATCCAGGCCGCGCGGCGCGTTGATTGCGGTGTAGGCATAAAGCCCGCCGCTGCGCAGTTGGGCGGCGCTGACTTCCTTGAGGTCGTCACCCGGCGTGCGGTCTTGCAGTTGGGTGCTGATCGCCACTTCGGTCATCCACAAGGTGGCCGGCGGTACCCAACTGCGCAGGAACCAGCCCGCGCAACCAATGGCGGCCGTTACCCCCAGCAGCATCGCCCAGCCCTTGAGGCTGCGCAGCGGCAGGCTCACCGCCAGGCTTGGAATCGACAAGGCCATGGCGACGCCGAGGGCGAGTTTGTAACTTTCGGCGGTGGTCAGGTGCAGGATGATCGGCAGCGCAGTGAGCAGCGCGGCGAACAGGGTCAGGGTGTGCAACGCGAGGAACAACGAACGCTTGGGCGCCAGCCATTTGTAGTACAGCGGGTCGACGATCGACACCAGCGCGGCCGCGCCGAGCAGGCCGGTGAACACCGATTGGCCGCTGTTCCAGGCGGTGGTGACGAAAAAGAACGGCAGCACGAAGAACAGACTTTCCTGGTGGATCATCTGGGTCGCGTAGCGCAGCAGGGGTTCGGGTATTTCGCGCTTGAAGACTTTGGTGAACAGCTGGGTAAAGCTGTTTTCCAGCATCAGCCACAGCCAGCTCACCAGCATGATCACCGCGATCCAACTGGCCATGCCCTGCTGGCGATCCACCAGAATGAAGCTGCAGACACCCGAGATAAAACCGCCGAGTGCAATCACCCCTGGGTAGCGCTTCATCAGTTCGAGGACGCGGGTGATTAAGCGGGTCAGGTTTTGCATTCGGCGGTTCGCAGTCTTTGTAGGAAAAAATCCCAGACAGAATAACGTCTTAGGCCAGGGTTCGGTGCCTCATTACGCGATCCGTTTGCGATAACGGCGCACGCCGATCAACGCAATGGCGATCAGCGCGAGGACGCCGGCGCCGATCCAGTTGAGCATGTCGTAGCTCAGCAGTGGTTTCTCGATGCGCCAGTAACCCGGTTGCTTGAGCAACTCGCGCATGGCCTGGCTGGTCTGCTCCAGGCTCACGGCCTTGATGCGTTTGACCGGGTCGCTGAAGTGGCCGTTGTCGTAATCGCCCGAGGCGCTCCAATAATAGTCGGCCAGCGCGCTGTTGCCCTGCACGGCCCAGGCCTGGCGGGCGATGGCGGCCTGTTTGAGGCGCGCGAATACCGTTGGGTCCAGGCCGTCCTTGAGCAGTTGCGCCTTGAGGTCTTGCAGCACCTGCTCGGCTTCGGGGAGGTTGTCCCGCTCGAGGTCGGCATTCAGGCTGAGGAAGCCAACGCCACCCAACACCTCGCGCTCGCTCCAGGGGCCGTAGGACAACCCATGCTTGAGGCGCAGTTGGCGGTACAGCGCCCAGTCCAGGTAATCCTTGAGCAGGTCGTAGGTTTCATCATGCTGGTCGTCCAGCACCGGCTCGGGGAACAGCCAGTGCAGTTTGGCACTGTCACCCACCCAGCCGTGGATCAGGTCGCGGTGGCTGGCGGCGGCGTGCTGGATCTGCGGCAGCGCCGGGTGCTCGCTGGGTTCGATCGGGTCGAGTTGACCGTAGGTGCGTTCCAGGTAGGCCGGCAGCAGTTTGTCGAGGTCGCCGACGATGATCAGGGTCATGTTGTTGGGGGCGTACCAATTTTTGCGCAGCGTCTCCAGTTGGTCGCGGGTCAGGTGATCGACCTCGGCGCGCTCGGCGCATTTGAGCCCCAGCTCGATGGCCAGTTGATTGCTGGCGGTGTGGCCCAGGTCCTGGCGGTCGAGCAGGCGTTGCAGGTGGGAGTAATGACCGCCGTCTTCGCGCTCGACTACCTGTTTGGCCGCGTTGATATTGGCGTCGGTCAACTGGGTGCGGGTGATGATCGCCAGCAGCAGGTCGAGCACCTTGCGCTGGTTTTGCGCGGGTGCCTCGATCACAAAGGTCGTATCGGCGTTGCTGGTGTAGGCGTTCCACTCGCCACCCAGGGCTTGCATGCGGTCTTCCAGCTCGCCTTCGCCACCGCCGTCGATACCGCTGAACAGCAAGTGCTCAAGGAGGTGCGGCAGTTCCTTGTCTTCGCAACTGAAGTCGTCCAGGCCGACGCCGACCACCAGGCGAATCGCCACATGGCCGCGCTCGGTGCCCGGTTTAAGCAGCAATTGCAGGCCGTTGGGCAAGGTGTAGCCCTCAACCTGCAAGCGGTCAAAGGCAAAGACGTGGGCAGAACCCATGAGCAGGCAAGCGAACAACAGGCGACGCATAACAAGCTTCCTGGCGAGTGAGGTCAGCTTTAACTGACTTCACGGGCCATCGTACGTTCAGGGCGAATGTGTGATGTCGGCAATATCTTCGGCGGAGAGTGCGCCGGTGTCGGACGTTTCCAAGACTACATAAGCACTGCTGCAAAACAACGAGTTCAAGCGTTTCATGTCGGCAATCAGCTCCAGGTGCAGGGAGCTGGTCTCCAGGCTCTGCACGATCTTGCGTTGCAGGCGGCTGACGTGGGCGTGGGCCAGGCGGCGTTCCTGGGCGCGAAAGCGGCGCTTTTCGCGCAGCAGTTGGCGGGCGCTTTCCGGGTCGGCACTGAGGAACACCGACAAGCCCAGGCGCAGGTTGGCGATCAATTGGCTGTGCAGGCCGGTGAGTTCTTCCAAGCCCACTTCGGAAAATTGACGGCGTTGGGAGGTTTTCTGCTGCTGGACTTTGCGCAGCATGCGTTCGATCAGGTCGCCGGCCAGTTTCAGGTTGATCGACAGCTCGATGATTTCGGCCCAGCGCCGACTGTCTTGCTCGCTGAGGTCTTCGCGGGGCATTTGCGCCAGGTAGAGTTTGATCGCGCTGTAGAGTGCCTCGACATCGTCGCTGAGGCTGCGTATTTCCTGGGTAATGGCTGTCTGTTTGCCGCGCAGCACTTCCTGCATGGCGGTGAGCATGTTGTCGATCAGATCACCCAGGCGCAGGGTTTCGCGCGCGGCGTTGGCCAGCGCCAGGCTCGGTGTGGCCAGGGCCGTGGGATCCAGGTGGCGCGGTTGGGCCTTGCCGTTGACCTCGTCCCGCTCCGGCAGTAACCAGGCGCACAGCTTGGCCATTGGGCCGATGGTGGGCAGCAGGATCAGGCAACGGCTGACGTTGTAGAGCAGGTGGAAGGTGATGACCATGCCTTGGGCGCTGTAGTCCAGCCCGTCCATCCACAGCACCAACGGGTCGAGGACCGGAATAATCAGCAGCAGGCCGATCAGTTTGTACAGCAGGCTGCCCAAGGCGACCTGGCGACCGGCGGCGTTCTGCATGCTGGTGCTGAGAAAGGCCAGCACGCCGCTGCCGATGTTGGCGCCGATCACCAGGCCGATGGCCACGTGCAAGCCGATCACCCCGGCGCCGGCCAGGGTGGCGGTCAGCAGGACAGCGGCGAGGCTGGAGTAGGAAATCATCGCGAACAGGGCGCCGACCAGGGCATCGAGCAAAATATCGCCGGTCAGCGAAGCGAACAGCACTTTCACGCCCTGGGCGTGGGTAATCGGCCCGGCGGCTTCGACGATCAATTGCAGCGCGAGGATGATCAGGCCGAGGCCGATCCCGACCCGGCCCAACTGCCCGGCCCGCGTCTGTTTGCGCGACAGGAAGAAAATCACCCCGAGAAAGATCAGCAGCGGCGACAGCCAGGACAGGTCGAAGGTCAGCACCCGGGCCATCAGCGCGGTGCCGACGTCGGCGCCGAGCATGGTCGCCAGGGCGGGCACCAGCCCCATCAGGCCCTGGCCGACAAAAGAGGTCACCAGCATCGCCGTGGCGTTGCTGCTCTGCACCATGGCGGTCACCAGGATGCCGGCGACAAATGCCAGCCAGCGCTTGGACATGTTCTGCCCGATGACTTGACGCAGGTTGGAACCGTAGACCCGCAGGATGCCGGTACGGACGATGTGCGTGCCCCAGATAAGCAGGGTCACGGCGGAAAGCAGATTGAGCAAGGTCAGCATGCTCGGCCCCCCGTGTGGGTGCGCTCCAAGAGGAGCGAAGGAAAGTTGCCGCGTGCCGTTCTACGTCTTGTAGTTAAGCTGTAGTTGGCGAATGGGCTCGGCGCCAGCATCGCATAGCTAAAGTGGGGATTGAAACAAAACTGTCATGAAATCAGCTTTTTATGCATGAAAAAAAGGGGCTTATAAAAGCCCCTTTTTTGTCTGGCTCGGGTTTATTGACCCGGAATGTCCTTGCGCAGTTTCACAGGGTCCTGCTGTTTCTTCTTTTTCGCGATGGCGGTGCGCATCTTGATGTTCACCGCTTCCACCGCCAGCGAGAACGCCATGGCGAAGTAGACGTAGCCTTTTGGCACGTGCACGTCGAAGGATTCAGCGATCAGCACGGTACCCACCACCAGCAGGAACGACAGTGCCAGCATTTTCAGCGACGGGTGCTTGTCGATGAAGTCGCTGATGGTGCCGGCGGCCAGCATCATCACCAATACGGCAACAATGATCGCGGCAACCATGACCGGCACATGGGAGACCATGCCCACGGCGGTGATCACCGAGTCCAGGGAGAACACGATGTCGATGATCGCGATCTGGATGATGGTGTAGATGAACTTGCCACCGGCGCCCTTGGGTTCGTCGTGGGTTTCGTCTTCACCTTCCAGGGCGTGGTACATCTCCTGGGAGCTTTTCCACAGCAGGAACAGGCCACCGAAGAACAGGATCAGGTCGCGGCCGGAAATGCCTTGGCCGAAGACCACGAACAGATCGTCGGTCAGGCGCATGACCCAGGTGATCGACAGCAGCAGCAGGATTCGCGTGACCATGGCCAATGCCAGGCCGAAGATCCGGGTGCGTGCCTGCATATGCTTGGGCATGCGGCTGACCAGGATCGAAATCATGATGATGTTATCGATGCCCAGGACGATCTCGAGGGCCGTCAGGGTGAAGAAGGCAATCCAGATTTCCGGATTGGTCAGCCATTCCATGTGTATTCCTTTGAGCAAGTGTTAAACCGCGCAAGCTGCAGCGCCGCGCGGTGAGTGAGTCGGTACGATTATAGAGTGCTGAACAGCGGAAAAATCCCCATCAGCAATGCGGCGAACATTATGCACAGGCATACCAGTACTGCCCACTTCAGGGTAAAGCGCTGGTGATCGCCAAATTCGATACCGGCCAGGGCCACCAACAGGTAGGTCGACGGTACCAGCGGGCTGAGCAAGTGCACGGGCTGGCCAACGATCGAGGCGCGGGCCATTTCCACTGCGGTGATGCCGTAGTGGCTGGCGGCTTCGGCGAGTACTGGCAGTACGCCGTAGTAGAACGCATCGTTGGACATGAAGAAGGTGAACGGCATGCTCACCAGTGCGGTGATCACCGCCAGGTAAGGGCCCATGGCTTCCGGAATGACGGCCAGCAGGCTCTTGGACATGGCATCGACCATGCCGGTGCCCGACAGGATGCCGGTGAAGATCCCTGCGGCGAAGATCAACCCTACCACCGCCAATACGCTGCCGGCGTGGGCGGCGACGCGGTCTTTCTGCTGTTGCAGGCACGGGTAGTTGACGATCATCGCGATACTGAATGCCACCATGAACAGCACCGGCAGCGGCAACAGGCCGGCGATCAGGGTGCACATCAGGGCCAGGGTCAGGGCACCGTTGAACCAGATCAGCTTCGGACGGCGGGCGTCCGGGTATTGCGACACGCTGATCTCGCTGTGGTCGATCTCGTCGCCTTGCAGGTGCAGTTCACCCAGGCGCGCCCGTTCGCGCTTGCCGTACATGTAGGCAATCACCAGGATCGCCACCACACCGGCGGCCATCGCCGGGATCATCGGGACGAAAATATCCGAGGGGTCCACGTGCAGCGCACTGGCGGCGCGGGCGGTCGGGCCGCCCCAAGGGGTCATGTTCATCACGCCACCGGCGAGGATGATCAGGCCGGCCATGATCCGCGGGCTCATGCCGATGCGCTGGTACAGCGGCAGCATGGCGGCCACGCAGATCATGTAGGTGGTGGCGCCGTCACCGTCGAGGGACACCACCAGGGCCAGCACGGCGGTGCCGACCGACACCTTCAGCGGGTCGCCCTTGACCATCTTGAGGATCTTGCGCACGGCCGGGTCGAACAGGCCGGAGTCGATCATCAGGGCAAAATAGAGGATGGCGAACATCAGCATCACGCCGGTGGGCGCAAGCTTGGTAATGCCTTCGAGCATCATCGGGCCGATCTTCGGTGCGAAACCGCCGAACAGCGCGAACAGGATAGGCACGATGATCAGGGCGATCAGCGCGGACAGGCGCTTGGTCATGATCAGGAACATGAACGTGATGACCATGGCAAAGCCAAGGAAAGTCAGCATAGGAATACTCCAGGCGTAGCGCGGCTAGGGAATGGCAAACCGGGGTGGGGTCAGCGCAGAACGAAAGGCACTAGGCGTACGGGTGGAGTTGGGGCGAACAGGCGGGTACGGACGGACATCGGGGATCACCATTGTTGTTGTGTACAGCCGGTCTGTTGCCGGCAGTTGGGGGCGATCCTAGACGCGTTAGCTTTCAGCCAGCTTTCGTTGGTAAAACAGTTGGTGGTGGGAAGATGTACGGTCTTCAGGTGTACACATTGCAAATGTGGGAGGGGGCTTGCTCCCACATTGGAATGTGTTTATCCCGTGTACTTCAGGGCAGCTCAAGGCCGCCCGCTGCTTTGTGCAGTTTGCGCAGGTGTTCACCCACCTGCTTTAGGTTGGCTTCACACGCAGCAATTTCGGCCGCGCGGGACGGATCCAGCAGCGCCCTCACCTCTTTATCCAGCTCGCCGGTGAGCGATTGCAGCTGCTTCTGGCGCTCGGCGCTTTCCGATTCCAGGCGCTTGGCTTCCGATGATTGCGGCAGGCCATAGCCACCGCTGCCCAGCAGTTCTGCGGGACGGCTGAGGAAGCCACTGTTGGCGAGGATCTGCTGCAGCGTGGCGTTGGCTTTCTCCATGCCGCCGTTTTTCAGCTCGCGTGCACCGAGGTAGCGTTGCTTGACTTCGTCCTGGGCCAGCATCAGCTGTTTGCGAAAGCTCGCCTGTTCCAGCAGCAGCAGTGCGGCGCTGGTGCGCAGGTCGGCCTGGTCAAACCACTGGCGGCGCTCTTCGGCGCTGAGGGACAGCCAGTCTTCAACCTGGGTCTGTTTGATCGGCAGGTGTTTGCGCAGCACGTCGAACATGGCCTGGTAGCGTTCGCGGAAGGAGTCGAAGTGATACCCCAGGCGCATGGCCTCGCGTTTGTCGTTGAGTACGCTGGTATCCGCCAGGCCGCGGGCTTGCAGCACTTCCAGCAGGCCATTCGGTGTGATGTTGTCCAGGCCGGTCAGCTGCGGGTTGGCGCTGCCGCTGCGCAGCAGTTTCAGGCTTTCGACCGCGCAGTTGTTGGACAGGAAGTAATAGTTGCCGTCATAGCTCCAATGCATTTCAGCGGCGTGCTCGACGGTGTCGTTGATCTCCTGGCGCGACAGTTTCAGCGGCACGGACGCCAGGCCGCGCAGTTCGGTCTTGGTGTATTCGTCAATCACCTGGGCCAGCGGCAGCACGAACAGCCGTGACGGGTACTTGCCCACCAGGCCGTCCCAGCTGGACAGCTGCACATCGCCGACGAAGGCGCGGTAGGACAGCACCAGGTGCTGGTCCAGGTCGAGCCGGCAGTCCGGCCCACGGGGGCGGCCCGGCGCGCAGATCACCAGGCGCAACATACTGTGGCCCCAGCGGCTGACCAGGTTCTGGTTGGCTTCGGCCAGCAGGTAGTCGATTTCGTAGACCCGCTCCGGGTCGACGTGGCCCAGGGGGGTCTTGGCGAAATCGTTGCCGGCGTTGAGGAACGCGTAGGTCTTGGCGCAGGTGTCTTGTTCCGGTGGGGCCCAGCCGAAGTGTTCCTTGTAATAGCGGAACAGCGCGGGGCGCCGGCAGGCATAGCTTGGGTCGAGGAGGAAGTACTCCATATTGACCGCTACGAATTCCAGCGGGCTGGTGGTTTCGTAGATATCCGGGCTGCGTGCGACCTGACGGTTGTGTTGTTCGCGCTCACCGCGACGGCCGACATATTGCGGCCAGCCCGCCAGGTCCAGCAGGCGCGGGTCATCGCTGAGGGTGAAGCGCCGGTCATTCTGGCCACGACATTGGTCGGGCAGGCCGATCAGGCCGGTGATGTTGTTCTGGCGGCTGCAACGCTGGATCAGCGCGCGTTCGTCCTTGGGCCACAGGCGCGCACGGTCATAGATGTGGGTCAGTTCGTGCAGCACGGTCGCGAGCATTTCCCGGCGCACGGTGCCGTGGGGGCGATTGGTTTTCTGCGTGGCGGCGCTGCCGTCGGTCAGGCTGTCGAGCAGGTTGCGGTTGAGGTCCAGCTCGGACACCAACGAAGCCTGGCCATAGGCATTTTCGGGCATCTTGTCGGTCCAGCCGACATCAATGCGCCGGTCCAACTGCTCGACGAAGCGCGGTGGCAGCGAACGCATCGCCTCATCGAGCAATGCCTGGCTGGCCTGCTGTTCGGCCGGGCTCAAGCCATCTGTCTTGAGCCGCAGTTGCAGGCTGGCCTGGGCTGCGCTGGCACACAGCAGCACAGTCCCGGCCAGGAGCCAGGCGACAAGGCGCCTCACAGAGCGAGGATAGCTTCGGCGAGGGTCTGGTCGCTGGCATCGCGCGCTTCCGGCAGGCGGGTGCGCAGGGTGTCGAAGGCGGCTTCCAACTGCGCGCCGCGGATCTCGCCGTTGGTGGCGACGAAACTGGCCGCGTCATCGTGGGCTTCGCGCACGACTTTGGAGTCGCGGATGGAGGTGGTGGTGTCCGAAGTGAAATCAATGGTGCGGCCAGAGGCGCGAACAATGATGTTACTGGTGGCCACCAGGGTATGTGCCTGGGCAACGTCGGCCAACAACAGCAGGCCAAGGGTGGCGGCGATCAGCGGGCTACGCATGGAATGACTCCGAAATACAAAGATGATTATTGGACGAGAATTGCCTGCGCCAGTTCAAGGTCGCTGGCGTTAAGTTTTGGTTGGGTACGGCGCAGGTAATCCAGCGCGGATTCCAGCCGTGCGCCCCGCCATTGGCCGTCAGTGGCGATAAACGCAGCGGCATCATCCTGGGCCGCCACGACTACTTTCCGGTCGAAAGGCGCGGAGGTCACCTTGCTGGTGGCGTACGCACTCGCGACGGTACCTTGGATGGTCAGGTCGAAGGCCGAAGCCAATGGCGACCAGCTGGCACACAAACACACAGGGACAATTAGCAGGCGGTATGAAAAAGCCATGGGACTCGACAACTGAAAACGAGCGCCAAGGCTAGCGTAATGCCAGGGCGAGAGCCAGTGCGGCGGCATCGGGGAGCGACGGGCGCTCCCTTTGTGTCAACTCACTCAAATAGCCAGGATGGCTTGGGCCAGCTGTGCGTCAGTCGCGGTGTTCAGTTGCGGCGCCTGTTGGCGGATCTGGGCCAGGGCGCTTTCCAGCTTCACACCACGAATGGCGCCTTCGCTTGCGACGAAGCTGGCTGCGTCGTCACGGGCGGCGCGCACGACCTTGTTATCCCGCAGTGACGAAGTGGCATCGGAGGTGGCATCGGAAGTAGCCTTCAGTGCGCCGACGATGGAATCGGTGGTCACGATGAAGCTGGAGGCGCTGGCGTTGGTGGCCAGGGCCAGCAGGGCAGCAGCACTCAGCAGGCGAATACGGGACATGGGGTGACTCCTGTAGGTGAACGAATAAGGTGGCGCAGGGCAGCCATTGGGGATCAGACGCCTGTCCTAAACGGTTCGCCACGTTGTGGTTGGATATTAAGCCGCTGTTTATCCGTTCGGAAAGCTTCTTGACTGCCTAGTCTCGCCAGAACGGCTTGGACAGCTCGGCCATTCGGTCTCCCGGGCTGATGCCGACATCGGAGAGTTCTCGAAGATCGAGCTGCGCCAGTTGGCGGCGTTCGTAGGCGTGGCGGAGCCATTTGGCCAGCGTGGAAGCTGTCCTGTGTAACAGCCGTTTATAGAGAGAGGGTTGGGTGTCCATGGTGAGCGCCTTTCGTGAGGTCCTGGAACACCATGGTGGGCGAGTGGCTCTGACCGTTACAGATACACCAATGTTTAATTGTACTGCTTAACTGTTATATTTTTTGAACTGTACTGGTTTGGATGAATGGCTTCTGTTTGGACGGAAAGAAGGCTCGCCCGGAAAACAACAAAGCCCGCCTCCGGTTTCCCGGGGCGGGCTTTGTTTTGACAAATCAGTGCTGGCTGTGGACCCGGTGGGTCAGGGCCAGCGGGCGTCAATTAACGCCAGAACGGCTTGCTCAGCTCTTCGTAGCGTTGAGCTTCGCTGATACCGGCATCAGCCAGCAGACGCGAATCCAGACGAGCCAGTTGATGGCGGCTGGAGATGCGGCGCTGCCACAACATCAGGTTGGCGAGAACGCGCAAAGGCAGGGAAGCCTGGGTGTTTACAGCTTTTTCTTCGAAGAACAGTTCGGAACTGAGTGTACGTTCCATGATGACATCCTTCCGCTTGTGGCGGGATTAGGTAGTGGTTTAACTGATGCCAATGATCCTCCTCCGGCGCAAGACTCTCTAGATACAGTTCACCTGTATTGTGAGGGGCCAGTTAACTGTTTATAGGCGCTGTACTGTACGGAAATGGGGCAACTGTACTTGTCCGCACTGAAATAGTGCGAAATAAGCATTTTGTGACGTGAGTGTGGGAATTTTCGGTAGGAAATGACCGGTACAGCAGTACAGTTTTTTCAAGAAGTGAGGGGTGTGGCATCGAGCTGACGAAACTGTGTTTGCGTCAGCTCGAATCTGTATCAATCAGGCCTTGAGCATATGCCCGGTTTCTTCCAGGTTAATGTGCCAACTCAGTGCTTCGCGCAGGATGTGGGGGGTGTGGCCACCGATAGCGCAGGCCGAGTTGAAGTAACTGTTCAGCGCATCGCGGTAGGCCGGGTGCACACAGTTGTCGATGATCACCCGGGCCCGCTCCCGTGGCGCCAGGCCCCGCAGGTCGGCGAGGCCGACTTCGGTGACCAGGATGTCGACGTCGTGTTCGGTGTGGTCCACATGGCTGACCATCGGCACCACGCTGGAAATCGCGCCGCCCTTGGCAATCGACTTGGTGACGAAGATCGCCAGGTGCGCGTTGCGCGCGAAGTCGCCGGAACCGCCGATGCCGTTCATCATCCGCGTGCCGCAGATGTGGGTGGAGTTGACGTTGCCGTAGATGTCGAACTCCAGCGCCGTGTTGATGCCGATAATGCCCAGGCGCCGCACTACTTCAGGGTGATTGGAAATTTCCTGCGGGCGCAGCACCAGCTTGTCTTTGTAGTGCTCCAGGTTGCCGAACACGTCGGCATTGCGCCGCTCCGACAGGGTGATCGAGCTGCCCGAGGCAAAGCTCAGTTTGCCGGCGTCGATCAGGTCGAACGTCGAGTCCTGCAACACTTCCGAATACATGGTCAGGTCTTCGAACGGCGAATCGATCAGGCCGCACATCACTGCGTTGGCAATGTTGCCGATCCCGGCCTGCAGCGGGCCAAGCTTGTTGGTCATGCGCCCGGCGTCCACTTCCTGCTTGAGGAAGTTGATCAGGTGGTTGGCGATGCCCTGGGTATCGCTGTCGGGTGGTGTCACGGTGGAGGCTGAGTCGGCCTGATTGGTGATCACGATGGCGACGATCTTCTCCGGCGGGATCGGGATCGCGGTGCTGCCGATGCGGTCGTCGACCTTTACCAGCGGGATCGGCGTACGGGTTGGCCGGTAGGTCGGGATATAGATGTCGTGCAGCCCTTCCAGATTCGGGTTGTGTGCCAGGTTGATCTCGACGATCACCTGCTTGGCGAAAATCGCGAAGCTGGCGGAGTTACCCACGGACGTGGTGGGCACGATATGGCCTTGTTCGGTGATCGCAACGGCCTCGATGACGGCTATGTCCGGCAGCTTGAGCTGGTTGTTGCGCAGTTGCTCGACGGTTTCCGACAGGTGCTGATCGATAAACATCACTTCGCCGGCGTTGATCGCCTTGCGCAACGTGCTATCGACCTGGAACGGCATGCGTCGGGACAGCACGCCGGCTTCGGTCAATTGCTTGTCCAGGTCGTTACCCAGGCTGGCGCCGGTCATCAGGGTGATTTTCAGCGGGGACGTCTTGGCGCGTTCGGCCAGGGCGTGGGGCACGGCCTTGGCTTCACCGGCACGGGTGAAGCCGCTCATGCCGACGGTCATGCCGTCCTCGATCAATGCGGCGGCGTCTGCCGCACTCATGACCTTGTTCAACAACGAAGGCAAGCGGATACGATCACGGTACATGAATTGTTATCTCAGGCTACGGAAGCAAGGTGGGCAGTGTAGTGATTTCAAAAAGTTTCGGCCCGCTACCATGGTCGAATGCGGGGCAGCGATTTAGAGCCTTTGGTCGGGTTTCATGGGGTAATAAAAAACCCCAGCCTACTGGAGGCCAGGGTTTCGGGTATTGCTCTGGCGCAGTGTTATTCGACGGCCTTGACCATGTCTTCGATGACCTTCTTGGCATCACCGAAGACCATCATGGTCTTGTCCAGGTAGAACAGTTCGTTATCCAGCCCGGCATAACCACTGGCCATCGAGCGCTTGTTGACGATGATGGTCTTGGCCTTGAACGCTTCCAGGATCGGCATGCCGGCAATCGGCGAGTTGGGGTCGTTCTTGGCGGCCGGGTTGACCACGTCGTTCGCGCCCAGCACCAGCACCACGTCAGCCTGGCCGAATTCGGAGTTGATATCCTCCATCTCGAACACCTGGTCGTAAGGCACTTCCGCCTCGGCCAGCAGGACGTTCATATGCCCAGGCATACGGCCGGCCACCGGGTGGATCGCGTATTTCACGGTCACGCCACGGTGGGTCAGTTTCTCGGTCAGTTCCTTCAGGGCATGCTGTGCCCGTGCCACTGCCAGGCCATAGCCTGGAACGATGATCACGGTGTCGGCGTTGGTCAGCAGGAAGGTGGCGTCGTCGGCCGAACCGGACTTCACCGGGCGTGCTTCTTTAGAACCCGCTGCAGCGCCGGCATCCGGCGCATTGCCGAAACCGCCGAGCAGTACATTAAAGAAGGAGCGGTTCATCGCCTTGCACATGATGTACGACAGGATCGCACCGCTTGAACCCACCAGCGAACCGGCAATGATCAGCATCGAGTTGTTCAGCGAGAAGCCGATGCCCGCCGCTGCCCAGCCGGAGTAGCTGTTAAGCATCGACACAACAACCGGCATATCGGCGCCGCCGATTGGGATGATGATCAGCACGCCGAGCACGAACGCCAATGCCAGCATCAGCGCAAAGGCGGTGAGGTTGCCGGTGAACATGAACCCCAGGCCCAGGCCCAGGGTTGCGAGGCCGAGTACCAGGTTGATCTTGTGCTGGCCGCCAAACTGTACCGGTGCGCCTTGGAACAGGCGGAACTTGTACTTGCCCGAGAGCTTGCCGAACGCGATCACCGAACCGGAGAAGGTAATTGCGCCGATGGCCGCGCCGAGGAACAGCTCCAGGCGGTTGCCCGCCGGGATCGCATCGCCCAGGTGTTTGACGATGCCCAGGGACTGTGGCTCGACCACGGCGGCAATCGCGATAAACACCGCGGCCAGGCCGATCATGCTGTGCATGAAGGCGACCAGTTCGGGCATCTTGGTCATTTCTACGCGCTTTGCCATGATCGAGCCGGCGGTGCCGCCGACCAGCAGGCCGACGATCACGTAGCCGATACCGGTGGTGGCCAGCTCAGCGCCGAGCTTATAGATCAGGCCCACGGTCGTGAGTACCGCCAGCGCCATGCCAAGCATGCCGAACAGGTTGCCGCGTCGCGACGTAGTGGGATGCGACAGGCCTTTGAGGGCCTGGATAAAGCAGATCGACGCGATCAGGTACAGCGTCGTCACCAGATTCATGCTCATTACTTCGGCGCCTCTTCTTTTACTTTCGGGGCTTTCTTCTTGAACATCTCCAGCATCCTGCGAGTTACCAGGAAACCGCCGAACACGTTCACGGCTGCGAGGGCTACAGCCAGGGTGCCCATGGTCTTGCCCAGTGGCGTAACGGTCAGCGCTGCCGCGAGCATGGCGCCGACAATTACAATCGCTGAAATGGCGTTGGTCACTGCCATCAACGGTGTGTGCAGTGCGGGCGTTACGTTCCAGACCACGTGGTAACCGACATAAATCGCCAGCACAAAGATGATCAGGTTGTAGATACCGGGGGAGATAAGCTCTTCCATCGTCTGAATCCCTGCTTAGGCGTTTTTGCGGATGACTTGGCCGTCGCGGCACATGAGGCACGCGGCGACGATGTCGTCTTCGAGGTTGATTTCAAACTGCCCTTCCTTGTTGAAGACCAGCTTCAGGAAGTCCAGCAGGTTGCGCGCATATAAAGCTGAGGCGTCGGCGGCGACGGCACCGGCCAGGTTGGTTGGGCCGCAGATGATCACGCCGTTTTCCACCACGGTTTGATCGGCGACGGTCAGCGGGCAATTGCCGCCCTGGGCTGCGGCGAGGTCGATCACCACCGAGCCGGGTTTCATCTGCGCGACGGTCTCGGCGCTGAGCAGGGTCGGTGCCTTGCGGCCCGGGATCAATGCGGTGGTGATGACAATGTCGGCCTGCTTGGCGCGTTCGTGCACCGCCAGGGCCTGGCGCTGCATCCAGCTGGTCGGCATTGGGCGTGCATAACCGCCGACGCCGACGGCGCATTCACGTTCTTCATCTGTCTCGTAGGGCACGTCGACGAACTTGGCGCCGAGCGACTCGATCTGCTCTTTTACCGCAGGGCGCACGTCGGATGCTTCGATCACCGCGCCCAGGCGTTTCGCCGTGGCGATGGCTTGAAGGCCTGCAACACCGGCGCCGAGGATCAGCACGCGCGCGGCTTTGACCGTACCGGCGGCGGTCATCAGCATCGGCATGAAGCGCGGGTAATGATGGGCGGCGAGCAACACGGCTTTATAACCGGCGATGTTGGCCTGGGAAGACAGCACGTCGAGGCTCTGGGCCCGCGAGGTACGTGGCGCAGCTTCCAGCGCAAAGGCAGTGATGCCCTGCTCGGCCAGCTTGGCAATGGTTTCGTTGCTGAACGGATTGAGCATGCCCACCAACACGGTGCCGCTTTTGATCAGCGCCAGTTCGCTGTCGCTGGGGGCGACCACCTTGAGAATCAGCTCGGCGCCAAACGCATCGCCGGCACTGCCAATGGTCGCGCCTGCCGCTTCATAGGCACTGTCGACGATGCTGGCCTTGAGGCCTGCGCCGCTTTGAACAGTGACCTTATGGCCCTGGCCGATCAGCTTCTTGATGGTTTCCGGGGTGGCAGCCACCCGCGTTTCACCGGTCTGGGTTTCGAGAGGAACACCAATGTGCACGTCAAATCTCCTGCATGATCTTTTTGCTTTTGATCTTTTTGTAAAAAGGCCAGTGCACCGCGAGTGGCGCAGCTGGGGCGGCCGATCAGCACGATCCCGCTGAAATGACAGCGGGGCGCGGCATTTTGCAGGCGAACTTTACGGCCTTCAAGGGATTATGACGGGTGACGAAAAATTAACTACAAGTCACCCTGTGACTGATTGTCGCAAGGGTCTGAAATAACCTCTTTAAATACAGGTATTTAAAGGGCTTCAGCTGATTCGGGTGTTTTTTTCCATCGCTGATATGAATAGTCGGGCATTGGCTGATAGGCGTCGCTACAAGCCACGAAAAACATGGCTTTAAGCCTTGTTTCAGGCTCACAGGTACAGTCTGCTTAAATGCGACATATACGTATATCTGTAGGCTTTAGATTTAGCTGACTACAAAGTCAGCATGTGAGATTTGTCCTTTAAATGCTGGGGCTGTAGCGCTGCGATTGGTCTATCAACCAGTCTCTGAACGCGTGCAGTGAAGCTGATTCGACTTTTCTGTCAGGAATCATCAGGTAATAAGCCTTCGAACTGGTCAGGGCCTGCGGGCTTGCGATCACCAGTCGCTGCCCGTCCAGTTCTCGCTGGATAAGGAATGGCGGGATCAGTGCAATACCCATGTCATGCATGGCGGCTTGAGACAACATCGAGAATAGCTCGTAACGTGGGCCTGTCATGTCGCGGGGCACGTTCAGTTGCTGGGCGTTGAACCATTGGCGCCAGGCGTAAGGGCGGGTGGTCTGCTGCAGCAATGGCAGTTCTGCAATCTCCTGGGGGGTGAATCGCCCAAGTTCGCCCAATAGTCGCGGGCTGCACACGGGGACAGGATTTTCTCCCATTAGCCTGTGGGATTCGGTGCCGGACCAATCGGCGTCGCCGAAGTAGATTGCTGCGTCGAACTCTGTGTCGGCAAACAGAAAAGGACGCGTGCGGTTAGTCAGGTTTACCGTCACCTCTGGATGCTGTCGTTGAAAGTCCTTGAGGCGAGGGATCAACCATTGCGTACCAAACGTGGGTACTACGGCCAGTTCAATGGTGTTTGCGCCTTGCTGCCCCATGACGGACAGGGTATCGCGCTCCACGGCGTCCAACTGGGTGGCCACGCGACGGCTGTATGAAAGTCCCGCCTCCGTCAGCTTTACCCCGCGCCGTGAGCGCCGAAACAGCTCGACACTTAAAAACTCCTCCAGGCTGGCGATCTGTCGGCAAATGGCGCCTTGGGTGATGGAAAGCTCATGCGCCGCCTTGGTAAAGCTCTCGTGGCGGGCTGCCGCTTCAAAACTGACAAGGGCGGTGGTGCTGGGAATTTTTCTGCGCATATACCTTGTCCTCACATAAAAAGTGCAGCTGCACCGCTTGTAGGCATTACGGAGTGAGAAATTAGCACAAGCTTATGCAAAAACCTCGTTTGCTCTCCCTGTCTGCCCGGCCTAGGCTCCATGCACGACTTCTGATTTTTCTTTGCGAGGACTCATTCATGGCTGGCAAGGCAAGCTTCAACTGGATCGATCCACTGCTGCTGGATCAACAGCTCACCGAAGAAGAGCGCATGGTGCGTGACAGCGCTGAGCAATTCGCCCGGGACAAGCTGGCGCCGCGTGTGCTCGAAGCCTTTCGCCATGAAAAGACCGATCCGGCGATTTTCCGTGAAATGGGTGAGACCGGTTTGCTGGGGGCGATGATTCCTGAGCAGTACGGGGGCAGTGGTTTGAGCTACGTCAGCTACGGCCTGATTGCGCGTGAGGTTGAGCGCGTCGACTCCGGTTATCGCTCGATGATGAGTGTGCAGTCGTCACTGGTGATGGTGCCTATCAATGAGTTCGGCACCGAAGCGCAAAAGCAGAAGTACTTGCCGAAATTGGCCTCGGGCGAATGGATTGGCTGCTTTGGTTTGACCGAGCCTGACCACGGTTCCGATCCCGGCGCGATGGTTACTCGTGCACGCAAAGTGGATGGCGGCTACAGCCTGACGGGCGCAAAAATGTGGATCACCAATAGCCCGATTGCGGACGTGTTTGTGGTGTGGGCCAAGGACGACGCTGGGGATATTCGTGGGTTTGTCCTGGAGAAAGGCTGGAAGGGCCTGAGTGCGCCGGCGATTCACGGCAAGGTCGGCCTGCGCGCCTCCATCACCGGTGAGATCGTGATGGATAACGTGTTTGTGCCGGAAGAGAACATTTTCCCGGATGTGCGCGGCTTGAAGGGCCCTTTCACCTGCCTGAACTCGGCGCGCTATGGCATCTCCTGGGGGGCTTTGGGGGCTGCAGAGTTTTGCTGGCACACCGCTCGCCAGTACACCTTGGATCGTCAGCAGTTCGGTCGGCCATTGGCGGCAACTCAATTGATCCAGAAGAAGCTGGCCGATATGCAGACCGAGATCACCCTGGCGCTGCAAGGCTGCCTGCGTCTGGGGCGTATGAAGGAAGAGGGAACGGCCGCGGTTGAAATCACATCGATCATGAAGCGAAACTCGTGCGGCAAGTCCTTGGACATCGCGCGTATGGCACGGGACATGTTGGGGGGCAACGGCATCTCCGACGAGTTCGGGGTGGCGCGTCATCTGGTGAACCTTGAGGTGGTTAACACCTATGAGGGTACCCATGACGTGCACGCCTTGATTCTGGGGCGCGCGCAAACCGGTCTTCAGGCGTTCTATTAATAGGAGAACGGCATGGGCGCGCTTTCGCATCTGCGGGTATTGGATTTATCGCGAGTGTTGGCAGGCCCTTGGTCCGGGCAGATCCTTGCGGATCTTGGGGCTGAGGTGATCAAGGTCGAGCGACCTGGTAGCGGTGACGATACGCGCGCCTGGGGGCCGCCCTTCCTTAAGGGCGTGGATGGCGAGAACACGAGTGAAGCGGCGTACTACTTGTCGGCTAATCGCAACAAAGAGTCGGTGACTATCGATTTTACACGGCCGGAGGGGCAGCAACTGGTGCGAGATCTGGCGGCCAAGTCCGACATCTTGATCGAGAACTTCAAGGTGGGTGGACTGGCGGCGTATGGGTTGGACTACGAGTCGCTCAAGAAGGTGAATCCGGAGTTGATCTACTGCTCGATCACTGGCTTCGGTCAGACGGGCCCTTATGCCGCCCGGGCGGGGTATGACTTCATGATCCAGGGGTTGGGTGGGCTGATGAGTCTTACCGGCCGGCCGGAAGGTGATGAGGGCGCCGGACCGGTGAAGGTGGGGGTTGCGTTGACTGACATTCTCACTGGGCTCTACTCGACAGTGGCGATCCTGGCTGCGCTGGCGCATCGGGATCATGACGGGGGTGGGCAGCATATCGATATGGCGTTGCTTGATGTGCAGGTGGCTTGTTTGGCTAACCAGGCGATGAACTACCTGGCCACGGGAGCGGCGCCAAAACGACTGGGTAATGCTCATCCGAATATCGTGCCTTATCAGGATTTTCCTACGGCCGATGGCGATTTCATACTGACCGTGGGTAATGACGGGCAATTTCGCAAGTTCGCCGAAGTGGCTGGGCAGCCGCAGTGGGCGGATGATCCGCGGTTCTCTACTAATAAGGTGCGGGTAGCCAACCGCGCTGAGCTGATTCCATTGATTCGCCAGGTTACGGTCTTCAAGACGACGGCTGAGTGGGTGTCACAACTGGAGCGGGTTGGTGTACCTTGTGGGCCGATCAATGACTTGGTCCAGGTGTTTGCCGATCCTCAGGTAAAGGCACGAGGGCTGGCGATACAACTGCCACATGCGTTGGCAGGGATGGTGCCGCTGGTGGCCAGTCCGATTCGGTTATCCAAGACGCCTGTGGAGTACCGTACTGCGCCTCCTTTGTTGGGGCAGCATACGGCCAAGGTGCTGCAGGATGTGTTGGGGTTGGGCTTGGCGAATGTGAAGGCTTTAAAAGAAGCGGGAGTCATCTAGGGGGAGCTCTTCTATATATAGAGGAGCATGTTTTGGTGGTTTTTTAATCAACTTCAGTAGATTGATAGGAAAACCAAATTAATGGTTGACGGCAGATTCTGGACGTCTATAATTCGCCCCACTTCCGGCGCAGTCGAAACGTAAAACTCCTTGCTAAACAATGAGTTATTCAGAATAAGGCAGCGGATTGCTTCAGTTCATCGAAGCCCAGAAGGAGTTGATAGAGTCGTGTTGTTTGGCACTATTAACGATTCGATCTTCTCGGTCGAAAGCGCAGAAAAAGAGGTGTTGACAGCAGCGTGTAACGCTGTAGAATTCGCCTCCCGCTGACGAGAGATCGGAAGCGCAAGTGGTTGAAGTGGTTGAAGTTGTTGAAGAAATCTTCGAAAGCTTCTGAAAATAATCACTTGACAGCAAATGAGGCTGCTGTAGA
>NZ_JBWKOX010000003.1:501725-601617 GCF_059416305.1 Pseudomonas sp. GW821-FHT09D08 | reverse complement strand
GTCATCGTCAAGATTAAATTCCGAAACCCCATTTGCGAAAGCAGATGGGGTTTTGTTTTGGGCGCTCGGAAAGTGCGAAGAGGCGCCTCGGGAGGGGCTTCAGCGCTAGAGTCCATGCCCATTGAAGGAAACAGGATCTCCGCTCGAGATGCTAGCAGTACTTTGGGTGGGTCCAAGGGTAACCAAGGGGCGTTTTAGTGTTCTCGCAAGGCCTGTGAGTGGGCCTGCTGGACTTTATGCTGGGGGTTGAGGGGGAGTCGCACTATCTCGCTCTCTGGGACTGTCGCGGCCTCAGAGCGCTTTTCTGCAGACGAAAAAAAAGACCTTGAATTTCAAGGTCTTTCTTTAAGATGGTGCCCCGAGGGAGACTCGAACTCCCACTCCTTTCGAAAACGGATTTTGAATCCGCCGCGTCTACCAATTCCGCCATCAGGGCTCAATGGCGGCGAAGTATAGAGATGAGATTACCGTTGGTCAATCACGTTTCATGGTCTATTTTCACTATTTCCGCTAAACTTCCCGGCCCTGCTAGACGAACCCCATCATGCGCGTTGCTGACTTTACTTTTGAACTCCCGGATTCGCTGATTGCTCGCCACCCTTTGGCCGAGCGTCGCGCCAGTCGACTGCTGACCCTGGACGGGGTCAGCGGTACCCTCGCACACCGTCAATTCACTGATTTGCTTGAGCATTTGCATCCGGGCGATCTGATGGTGTTCAACAATACCCGGGTTATCCCGGCACGGCTGTTTGGCCAGAAAGCATCCGGCGGCAAGTTGGAAATTCTGGTGGAACGAGTGTTGGACAGCCATCGTGTGCTGGCCCATGTACGCTCCAGCAAGTCGCCGAAACCGGGTTCGAGCATCCTCATCGAGGGTGGCGGTGAAGCCGAGATGGTGGCGCGTCATGATGCGCTGTTCGAACTCCGGTTCGCCGAAGAGGTTTTGCCGTTGCTGGAGCGTGTCGGCCATATGCCGTTGCCTCCTTATATCGACCGCCCGGACGAAGACTCGGACCGTGAGCGCTATCAAACGGTCTATTCCCAGCGCCTCGGTGCGGTTGCCGCGCCGACTGCCGGGCTGCATTTTGACCAGCTGCTGCTGGATGCGATTGCCGCCAAGGGCGTCGAGACAGCCTATGTGACCCTGCACGTGGGGGCCGGCACGTTTCAGCCGGTGCGTGTGGATAACATCGAAGACCACCATATGCACAGCGAATGGCTGGAAGTCAGCCAGGACGTCGTGGACGCAGTTAGCGCCTGCAAGGCGCGCGGCGGGCGGGTGGTTGCGGTGGGCACCACCAGCGTGCGCTCCCTTGAGAGCGCGGCGCGTGATGGCGTGCTCAAACCGTTCAGTGGCGACACCGATATCTTTATTTACCCAGGCCGGCCGTTCCATGTGGTCGACTGCCTGGTGACCAACTTCCATTTGCCGGAATCCACGCTGTTGATGCTGGTGTCGGCCTTCGCGGGTTATCCCGAAACAATGGCGGCGTACAAAGCAGCCATCGACAATGGATACCGTTTTTTCAGCTACGGTGATGCGATGTTTATCACCCGTAATCCGGCGCCGCGCGGCCCAGAGGAACAACTATGAGTCGTATGTCGTTTGAATTGCTCGCTACCGACGGCAAAGCCCGTCGCGGTCGCCTGACGTTTCCGCGCGGTACGGTAGAGACCCCGGCATTCATGCCCGTGGGCACCTACGGCACCGTCAAAGGCATGCTGCCGCGTGACATCGTCGCCACCGGCGCCGAGATCATCCTCGGCAACACCTTCCACCTGTGGCTGCGCCCAGGCACTGAAGTGATCAAGAAGCATGGCGACCTGCATGACTTCATGAAGTGGCAAGGTCCGATCCTCACGGACTCGGGTGGTTTCCAGGTGTTCAGCCTGGGTGCCATGCGCAAGATCAAGGAGGAGGGCGTCACTTTTGCCTCTCCAGTGGACGGTTCCAAGGTATTCATGGGCCCGGAAGAGTCCATGCAGGTGCAACGCGACCTGGGCTCGGACATCGTGATGATTTTCGACGAGTGCACGCCGTACCCGGCCGATGAAGACGTCGCGCGGATTTCCATGGAGCTATCCCTGCGTTGGGCCCAGCGTTCGAAGAATGCCCATGGCGACAACACCGCGGCGCTGTTTGGCATCGTCCAGGGCGGCATGCATGAAAGCCTGCGCAAACGCTCGCTGGAAGGCCTCGACAAGATCGGTTTTGACGGCCTGGCCATCGGCGGTTTGTCGGTGGGCGAACCCAAGCACGAGATGATCAAGGTACTGGACTACCTGCCAGGCCTGATGCCCGCTGACAAACCTCGTTACCTTATGGGCGTTGGCAAACCCGAAGATCTCGTAGAGGGTGTGCGCCGCGGTGTGGACATGTTCGATTGCGTGATGCCAACCCGTAATGCCCGCAATGGGCATCTGTTCATCGATACAGGCGTGCTCAAGATCCGTAACGCGTTCCATCGCCATGATGATTCGCCGCTGGATCCCACCTGTGATTGCTACACCTGCCAGAACTTCTCCCGTGCTTATCTGCACCATCTGGACAAATGCGGGGAAATGCTGGGTAGCATGTTGAATACCATCCACAATTTGCGTCACTACCAAGTCCTGATGGCTGGTTTGCGCGAGGCTATTCAACAGGGTACATTGGCCGCCTTCGTCGATGCCTTCTATGCCAAGCGCGGGCTCCCTGTGCCGCCCTTGGACTGAGTTTTCCGACCCTAAGATTCACTATTTGCAACTGGAGTGCTAAATGAGCTTTTTTATCTCTAACGCCATGGCTGACGCCGCTGCGCCTGCTGCTGCCGGCCCTATGGGCGGTGGTTTCGAGTGGATTTTCCTGGTCGGCTTCCTGGTCATCTTCTACCTGATGATCTGGCGTCCACAGGCCAAGCGTGCCAAAGAGCAGAAGAACCTGCTGGGCAGCCTGCAGAAAGGCGACGAAGTCGTGACCACCGGCGGTATCGCGGGCAAGATCACCAAGGTTTCCGATGCTTTCGTGGTTCTGGAAGTCTCCGACACCGTGGAAATGAAGTTCCAGAAGGGCGCCATCGCCGCCACGCTGCCAAAAGGCACGCTCAAAGCGATCTAAGTTCCAACCTTTACCAATCGACGGGGCGCGCAAGGCGCCCCGCGTTATAAGCGGGCGGCGTGATGCTGAACAAATACCCTCTGTGGAAATACGTACTGATCCTGGCGGTGCTGGCGATCGGTTTTATTTATTCCGCTCCCAATCTTTACCCTGATGACCCGGCGATCCAGATCACTGGCGCCAGCACTTCGCTGCAGGTCAACCAGGCTGACCTGGAACGCGCGAGCAAGGCACTGGCCGACGCGGGTATCCAGGTTAAAGCGGCAACATTGGCAGCTGGTGCGAAGGGCGGGTTGTTGCGCCTGACCAAGCAAGAAGACCAATTGCCGGCAAAAGATGTCGTACGCAAGGCCATGGGTGACGACTACGTCGTTGCGCTGAACCTGGCACAGACCACCCCACAGTGGTTGCGCAGCATTGGCGCGCACCCGATGAAGCTGGGTCTGGACTTGTCCGGCGGTGTGCACTTCCTGCTGGAAGTCGACATGGACAAAGCCCTCGACGCACGCCTGAAGGTCTATGAAGGCGATGTGAAGAGCCTGCTGCGCAAAGAGAAGTTGCGTTATCGCAGCCTGCCGCAGCTCAACGGTGCCATCCAGCTGGGCTTCTCTGACGAAGCTTCCCGTGAACAGGCCCGTGCGCTGATCCGCAAGAACTTCAATGATTTCGACATCGTACCGGCCGACCTGAATGGTCAGGCGGTACTGCGTCTGGCGATGAGCCCGGCCAAAATCGCGGAAATCCGCGAATACTCCATCAAGCAGAACTTGACCACGGTACGTAACCGCGTCAACGAGCTGGGTGTGGCCGAGCCGATTGTTCAGCGTCAGGGCGCCAACCGCATCGTGGTTGAGCTGCCGGGCGTGCAGGACACCGCTGAAGCCAAGCGCATCCTGGGTAAAACCGCCAACCTGGAGTTCCGTCTCGCGGCTGAGCCGGGTGCTTCCCGTGCAACTTCCGAAGAGTTCGAGTTCCGTGAAGGCAATCGTCCTCCGGCGCTGATCGAGCGTGGCTTGATCATCACCGGTGACCAGGTGACCGACGCCAAGGCCGGTTTCGGCGAGCACGGTACCCCTGAAGTGAACATCCGCCTGGATGGCCACGGCGGCGAACTGATGAGCCGCGCCACGCGCAGCAACGTTGGTCGCAGCATGGCGGTGATCTTCATCGAGCAGCGCCCGGTGACCACCTACACCAAGCAAATGGTCAACGGCGTCGAGAAAGACGTACCGGTGCAGACCTTCAAGGAAGAGAAGAAGATCATCAGCCTGGCGACCATCCAGTCGCCGCTGGGTGCTCAATTCCGCATCACCGGCCTGAACGGCCAGGGCGAATCCTCGGAGCTGGCCCTGTTGCTGCGTGCCGGTGGCCTGGCTGCGCCGATGTACTTCGCTGAAGAACGTACCATCGGTCCGAGCCTGGGTGCCGACAACATCACCAAGGGTATCGACGCGGCCTTGTGGGGCATGCTGTTCGTGTCGCTGTTCATCATCGCCATCTACCGCTTCTTTGGCATCATTGCCACCGTGGCCCTGGCGGGCAACATGGTGATGCTGCTGGCCCTGATGTCGCTGCTGGGCGCCACGCTGACCCTGCCAGGTATCGCCGGTATCGTACTCACCATGGGTATGGCGGTAGATGCCAACGTGCTGATCTTCTCGCGGATTCGTGAAGAGATCGCCGCCGGCATGACCGTACAGCGAGCAATCAACGAAGGCTTCGGCCGGGCATTTACCGCGATTCTCGACTCCAACCTGACCACATTGCTGGTTGGCGGGATCCTCTTTGCCATGGGCACCGGCCCGGTCAAAGGTTTTGCGGTAACCATGTCCCTCGGTATCTTTACCTCGATGTTCACGGCCATCATGGTGACCCGCGCAATGGTCAACCTGATCTTTGGCGGGCGTGACTTCAAGAAGTTGTGGATTTAAGGGGCTGCCATGTTACGTACAATCAACTTCATGGGCGTTCGCAACATTGCGTTCGGCGTCACCGTGCTCCTTACCGTTCTGGCGTTGTTCAGCTGGTTCCATAAGGGCCTGAACTACGGTCTGGACTTCACCGGCGGTACGCTCATCGAGCTGACCTACGAGAAGCCTGCCGACGTCACCCTGGTGCGCAGTGAGCTGGTCAAGGCCGGCTATCACGAAGCCATCGTGCAGAGCTTCGGTGCGACCACCGACCTGCTGGTGCGCATGCCTGGCGAAGACCCGCAACTGGGTCACCAGGTAGCCGAGGCCTTGCAGAAGGTGGGTGGCGACAACCCGGCGTCGGTCAAGCGCGTCGAGTTCGTGGGCCCGCAAGTGGGTGAAGAGCTGCGCGACCAGGGCGGCCTCGGCATGCTGATGGCGCTGGTCGGCATCATGATCTACCTGGCTTTCCGCTTTCAGTGGAAGTTCGGTGTCGGCGCCATTGTGTCGCTGATCCACGACGTGATCGTGACCGTGGGTATCCTGGCGTACTTCCAGGTCACCTTCGACCTGACCGTGCTGGCGGCCGTGCTGGCGATCATTGGTTACTCCCTCAATGACACCATCGTGGTATTCGACCGGGTCCGCGAGAACTTCCGCGTACTGCGCAAGGCGTCGCTGATCGAGAACATCAACATCTCCACCACCCAGACCCTGTTGCGGACCATGGCGACGTCGATCTCCACCTTGCTGGCGATCGCGGCGCTGATGATCTTCGGCGGCGACAACCTGTGGGGCTTCTCCCTGGCGCTGTTCATCGGCGTCCTGGCGGGCACCTACTCGTCGATCTACATCGCCAACGTGGTGCTGATCTGGCTGAACCTCAACAGCGAAGACCTGATCCCTCCTGCCGCCACTGGCAAGGAGGTCGACGACCGTCCTTGATGGGCGCTTGTTGATCTGCTGTTACGAAAAGGGCGCGAGTATTGAACTCGTGCCTTTTTTTTTGCTCCAAGGCTGGGTATAGCGCGGATCTTTCGGTCCGTTTGTGATGGTCAGGAGGTTCAACGTGAACAAGTCGTTACTGGTTGGTGCGGTATTGGGTGCTGTCGGTGTGACTGCCGGGGGTGCTGTTGCCACCTACAGCCTGGTAAAAAGCGGCCCTGAGTATGCGCAAGTGCTGGCGGTGCAGCCGGTGAAAACCCAGATTAAAACACCTCGCGAAGTCTGCAAGGACGTCGCAGTAACCCGGCAGAAGCCGGTGCAGGATCAACATCAGATCGTCGGTACCGTGGTGGGTGCACTGGCCGGTGGCCTGTTGGGTAACCAGGTCGGTGGCGGTAACGGCAAGAAGCTGGCCACTGTGGCAGGTGCGGTCGGTGGTGGTTACGCCGGTAACAAGGTTCAGGAAGGCATGCAGAACCGCGATACCTATACCACCACCCAGACTCGCTGTAACACCGTCAACGACATCAGCGACAAGGTCGTTGGCTATGACGTGCGTTACACCTTGGATGGCAAGGAAGGTTCGGTGCGCATGGATCGTGATCCGGGCGGCCAGATTCCAGTCGACAAGGAAGGGCGTCTCGTCCTGGGCCAGAACCAGCAGTAAGCCTTCTCCTGTATTTGATTTGTGGTGTTGTTGGTATTTAAGCCCACATCAAGCAAATCCCTGGCATAAAAAAAGCACCCCGCAGGGTGCTTTTTTTTGCTCGCTCGCTTAGCGCTTCAGCGATGCCGGCAGGTGCGGCTGGATCGCCGTCAGTACTGCCTTGAAGCATTTGGTGTTGCCGGCAACGACGTGGCCTTTTTCCAGGAAGTCATGACCGCCGGTGAAGTCGCTCACCAGGCCGCCGGCCTCTTGGATCAGCAGGGCGCCTGCAGCCATGTCCCACTCGGACAGGCCTGACTCCCAGAACGCATCAAAACGACCGGCAGCCACATAGGCCAGGTCCAGGCTGGCCGCGCCAGCGCGACGGATGCCGGCAGTCTGGCCAACCAGGGCGCGAAACATGCCCAGGTAGTTTTCCAGGTTGTCCATCTGGTCGTCACGGAACGGGAAGCCTGTACCCAGCAGGGCGCCGTCCAGGCTGGTGCGACCGCTGACGCGCAGGCGACGACCGTTCAGTTGGGCGCCACGGCCACGGCTGGCGGTGAATTCTTCCTGGCGAACAGGATCGAGTACTACAGCGTGTTCCAAGCGGCCACGGTATTTGCAAGCAATGCTGACGGCAAAGTGGGGGATGCCGCGCAGGAAGTTGGTGGTGCCATCCAGTGGGTCGATGATCCACAGGTAGTCTTCGCCTTCGCCGCTGCCTTTGTGCAGGCCGGTTTCCTCGCCGAGGATGCCGTGGGTAGGGTAGGCCTTGCGCAGCGCGTCGATGATCTTCTGTTCAGCGGCGCGATCCACCTCGGACACATAATCCTTGGCGTCTTTTTCGTCGACCTTGATGGTATCCAGGCGCTCGATGGAGCGGAAGATCAATTCACTGGCGCTGCGGGCGGCGCGCAGCGCGATATTCAGCATGGGCTGCATGGATGTGTCACCTAAGGTTGTTAAA
Organism: Pseudomonas sp. GW821-FHT09D08; assembly: GCF_059416305.1. Lineage (NCBI taxonomy): Bacteria > Pseudomonadati > Pseudomonadota > Gammaproteobacteria > Pseudomonadales > Pseudomonadaceae > Pseudomonas > Pseudomonas sp. GW821-FHT09D08. The sequence goes on along the minus strand of NZ_JBWKOX010000003.1, from coordinate 594,049 downwards.
GAAAGCCGAGCATTCTAGCAGAAACTTTCTTCAGGTGAAGGACGACGTTAGCTTTCATGGCATAACCTTAGGCTGTTCTGTAAGATTTGCTCCCCTTTCCCGTGTCCGAGAGCGCCTACCTTGCTGCAAAACATTCGTGTCGTCTTGGTCAATACCAGTCATCCCGGCAATATCGGCGGGGTGGCGCGAGCCATGAAAAACATGGGGCTGACGCGCCTGGTGCTGGTCGAGCCGCGCGTGTTCCCGCACCACGAGGCCGATGCCCGCGCATCCGGCGCCAATGACATCCTGGAAAAAGCCCAGGTGGTCGCCACTCTGGAAGACGCCTTGGTCGGCTGCAACCTGGTGCTTGGCACCAGTGCCCGTGACCGCCGCATCCCCTGGCCGCTGCTGGATCCGCGTGAGTGCGGTACCAAGGTGGTGGAAGAGGCGGCCGGCGGTGCTGAAATCGCCCTGGTGTTCGGCCGTGAAGACTCCGGCCTCACCAATGAAGAGCTGCAACGATGTCATTATCACGTGCACATTCCATCAGACCCTGAGTTCAGTTCGCTGAACCTCGGAGCAGCGGTGCAGGTGTTGAGTTACGAAGTGCGCATGGCCTGGCTGGCCGCTGAAGGCCAGCCGAGCAAGGTAGAGAAGGATGAAGTGGCGTCGACCAAGAGTGGCGAACTGGCCACCATGGACGAGCTGGAGCGGTTCTATGAGCACCTGGAGCAAACCCTGGTGGCCATCGAATTCCTCGATCCGGAAAAGCCTCGGCACTTGATGGCGCGCCTGCGCCGCCTGTACGGGCGCAGCTCGGTCAGTCGAGCAGAAATGAATATATTGCGTGGCATCCTCACGGAAACCCAGAAAGCGGCCCGTGGCGAGCTTCTTAAGCGGAAGGATTAAAAATGTTCGAGCGTTTGCGAGAAGATATCCAGAGTGTTTTCCACCGTGATCCGGCGGCGCGCAACGCCTTTGAAGTGCTGACCTGCTACCCGGGCATGCACGCGATCTGGATCCATCGCCTGTCCGGCGCCTTGTGGAATATGGGCTGGAAATGGCTGGCGCGGCTGGTGTCGAACTTCGGCCGCTGGTTGACCGGGATCGAGATTCATCCGGGTGCCAAGGTGGGGCGTCGCTTCTTTATCGATCACGGTATGGGCATCGTCATTGGTGAGACTGCCGAGATCGGTGATGACGTGACCCTCTACCAGGGCGTGACATTGGGCGGCACCAGTTGGAACAAGGGTAAGCGCCACCCGACGCTGGAGGATGGTGTGGTGGTGGGGGCGGGCGCGAAGGTGCTTGGTCCGTTCACCGTAGGGGCTGGCGCCAAAGTCGGCTCCAACGCCGTGGTAACCAAGGCGGTGCCGGCCGGTGCCACAGTGGTGGGTATTCCGGGGCGGATCATCGTCAAGCCGGAAGTGGGCGATGAGCAGGAAGCCAAGCGCAAGGCCATGGCCGAGAAAATCGGTTTCGATGCCTACGGTGTCAGTGAGGACATGCCCGACCCGGTGGCGCGCGCCATCGGCCAGTTGCTTGACCACCTGCAAGCGGTGGACGGCAAGCTGGACGGTATGTGTGGCGCGCTGAAGGAGTTGGGCAGCAGCTACTGTGCAAAAGACCTGCCTGAGCTGCGCGAAGAGGACTTTGCCGAGATCAAGAGTGAGCCCGCAACCAAGGCTGGCTGAGATCTCGCATTTGCTGCTAGGCCCATGATGGAGGGCGCTTGCCCCCCGATGGCCGTCTGTCAGTCATCCAATATATTGACTGATCCACCGCTATCGGGGGCAAGCTCCCTCCCACATTTGATCTCCATTGGTCTTGATATCGAGCCATCACCCCCGCTGCTGCTGTTCGTCCTCGCCCCATCCTGCTATGATTCGCGCGCCCTTTTTACGGGTAATCCTGACTAAAGTACTAGGTCTTATAGTTGACTTAAATACTCGGGAATCGCATACTTGCTCCCATTCTGAAACACCTTGGTACTTGTCCATGAGACTGACTACAAAAGGCCGATACGCGGTGACCGCCATGCTTGACTTGGCCTTGCACGCGCAAACTGGGCCGGTGTCCCTGGCCGATATCTCCGAGCGCCAAGGCATTTCCCTGTCCTACCTTGAGCAACTGTTCGCCAAGTTGCGCCGCAGCAATCTGGTCTCCAGTGTGCGTGGGCCGGGCGGCGGCTATCAGCTGTCCCGCGACATGCAGGGCATCCAGGTGGCCCAGGTGATCGACGCGGTCAACGAATCCGTCGACGCGACCAAGTGCCAGGGCCTGGGTGACTGCCACGCCGGCGATACCTGCCTGACGCACCACTTGTGGTGTGACTTGAGCCTGCAGATCCATGAGTTTTTGAGTGGTATCAGCTTGGCTGATCTTGTGACTCGCCGTGAGGTGCAAGAAGTAGCCCAGCGTCAGGACCAGCGCCGTTGCAACACCAAGGCGCCGCGTCTGGACAAGATCGAAGCGTCCGCCGTCGAGTGACAGCCGAAGAGCTAACGGCACGCCAGCCAGCCTGATTTAGGAGAAAGTCCATGAAATTGCCGATTTACCTTGATTACTCAGCGACCACCCCGGTTGATCCGCGTGTCGCGCAAAAGATGAGCGAGTGCCTGCTGGTCGACGGAAACTTCGGCAACCCGGCCTCCCGTTCCCACGTTTTCGGCTGGAAAGCCGAGGAAGCGGTCGAGAACGCTCGTCGCCAGGTTGCTGACCTGGTTGGCGCCGATCCGCGTGAAATCGTCTGGACCTCCGGTGCCACCGAGTCCGACAACCTGGCTATCAAGGGCGCGGCGCATTTCTACGCGACCAAAGGCAAGCACCTGATCACCACCAAGATTGAGCACAAGGCTGTCCTCGACACCATGCGCCAACTGGAGCGTGAAGGTTTCGAGGTCACTTACCTCGAGCCAACCACCGACGGTATCGTCACCCCGGCGATGATCGAAGCCGCGCTGCGTGAAGACACCATTCTGGTTTCCGTGATCCACGTGAACAACGAAATCGGCACCATCAACGACATCGCGGCCATCGGCGAGCTGACTCGCTCCAAAGGCATCCTGCTGCACGTCGACGCCGCTCAGTCCACCGGCAAGGTCGACATCGACCTGTCCAAGCTGAAAGTCGACCTGATGTCGTTTTCGGCCCACAAGACCTACGGCCCCAAAGGCATCGGCGCCCTGTACGTGAGCCGCAAACCACGCGTGCGCATCGAAGCCACCATGCACGGCGGCGGTCACGAGCGCGGCATGCGTTCGGGCACCCTGGCGACCCACCAGATCGTCGGCATGGGCGAAGCCTTCCGCGTCGCCAAGGAAGACATGGCAGCCGAAAACGTACGTATCAAGGCCTTGAGCGATCGCTTCTACAAGCAGGTCGAGAACCTTGAAGAGCTGTACATCAACGGCAGCATGACTGCCCGTGTACCGCACAACCTGAATTTGAGCTTCAACTATGTCGAAGGCGAGTCGCTGATCATGGCGCTCAAGGACCTGGCGGTTTCGTCCGGTTCGGCCTGCACCTCGGCTTCGCTTGAGCCTTCGTACGTACTGCGCGCCCTGGGCCGCAACGACGAACTGGCTCACAGCTCCATCCGCTTTACGTTCGGCCGTTTCACCACCGAAGAGCAAGTCGACTACGCCGCGCAGAAGGTCTGCGAAGCCGTCAACAAGCTGCGCGTCCTGTCGCCGCTGTGGGACATGTACAAAGACGGTGTCGATATTTCCAAGATCGAGTGGGCGGCACACTAACTATAGAAGCCGCCACCCCAGCTCTGTAGGAACGTGGCGGAAAACGCAGGCGTTTCTACAGGGTTCCAGAGCGGCCCTGATGAGTGAGGATTCAGTACCATGGCTTACAGCGAAAAGGTCATCGACCACTACGAAAACCCGCGCAACGTCGGCAAGATGAACGCGGAAGATCCTGATGTCGGCACCGGCATGGTCGGCGCTCCGGCGTGCGGCGATGTGATGCGCCTGCAGATCAAGGTCAACGACGCCGGCGTTATCGAAGACGCCAAGTTCAAGACTTACGGTTGCGGTTCGGCCATCGCCTCCAGCTCCCTGGCGACCGAATGGATGAAAGGCAAGACCCTGGATGAGGCTGTGACTATCAGCAATACCCAGCTGGCCGAAGAACTGGCCCTGCCGCCAGTGAAAATCCACTGCTCCGTGCTCGCTGAAGACGCCATCAAGGCGGCCGTTCGCGACTACAAGCAGAAGAAAGGCTTGATCTAAGCATTTGGCGACGAGTAAGGAGTCAACGATGGCTATCAGCATGACAGAAGCGGCTGCGCGGCACGTGCGACGCTCCCTGGATGGGCGCGGTAAAGGTGAGGGGATTCGTCTGGGTGTTCGCACCACGGGCTGCTCCGGCCTTGCCTATGTGCTGGAGTTCGTCGACGAGGTGGTCGATGAGGACCAGGTGTTCGAAAGTCACGGCGAGAAAGTGATCATCGACCCTAAAAGCCTGACCTACCTGGACGGCACCGAACTCGATTTCGTGAAGGAAGGGTTGAACGAAGGCTTCAAGTTCAACAACCCCAACGTACGCGGTGAATGTGGCTGCGGCGAAAGCTTCAACATCTGAGGCTATTCGTGGGTACTCCTTGTCATTTCGCTTTATTCGAGCTGCAGCCGAGTTTTCGGCTGGATCTCGAGCAGCTTGCCACGCGCTACCGAGAATTGGCGCGTGGGGTGCATCCGGACCGTTTTGCTGACGCCTCCGAGCGTGAGCAACGCCTGGCGCTGGAGCAGTCGGCCAGCCTCAACGAAGCCTATCAGACGCTCAAGAGCCCTCCTAAACGCGCGCGTTACTTGCTCGCGATGAACGGTGGCGAGTTGCCGCTGGAAGTGACCGTGCACGACCCGGACTTCCTGATGCAGCAGATGCAATGGCGTGAAGAACTCGAAGACCTGCAGGACGAAGCCGATGTGGCGGGTGTCGCGGTCTTCAAGCGTCGTCTGAAAGTTGCCCAGGATGAGCTCAACGAAAGCTTCGCAGCCTGTTGGGACGATGCAGCGCAACGTGAACAGGCCGAGCGCCTGATGCGGCGCATGCAGTTCCTCGACAAGCTCACCTACGAAGTGCGCCAGCTGGAAGAGCGCCTCGACGATTAACCCAGTGTGCTGCCCGTGATGCGCGCCTGATAGACAGATAAGACCTGATTACCATGGCTCTACTGCAAATCGCCGAACCCGGCCAAAGCCCTCAGCCGCACCAGCGTCGCCTGGCGGTGGGGATTGACCTGGGTACCACCAATTCCCTGGTTGCTGCCTTGCGCAGCGGCCTGTCCGAGCCGCTGCCCGATGCCGATGGCCAGGTGATCCTGCCGTCCGCCGTGCGTTATCACGCTGATCGCACCGAAGTCGGTGAGTCAGCCAGGTTGGCGGCGTCTACCGATCCTTTGAACACCGTGCTGTCGGTCAAGCGCTTGATGGGCCGTGGTCTGTCCGACGTCAAGCAATTGGGCGACCAGTTGCCGTACCGCTTTGTCGGTGGCGAATCCCATATGCCGTTCATCGACACCGTCCAGGGCCCGAAAAGCCCGGTGGAAGTGTCGGCGGATATCCTCAAGGTGCTGCGCCAGCGCGCGGAAACCACGTTGGGTGGCGAACTGGTCGGCGCGGTGATCACCGTCCCGGCGTATTTCGATGATGCCCAGCGCCAGGCCACCAAGGACGCGGCGAAACTCGCCGGCCTGAACGTGTTGCGCCTGCTCAACGAGCCGACCGCTGCGGCCGTGGCCTATGGCCTGGACCAGCATGCCGAAGGCTTGGTCGCTATTTACGACCTGGGTGGTGGCACTTTTGATATTTCGATCCTGCGCCTGACTGGCGGCGTGTTCGAAGTACTGGCTACCGGTGGCGATACAGCGCTGGGTGGCGATGACTTCGACCACGCCATCGCGGGTTGGATCATCAGCAGCGCCGGCTTGTCCGCTGACCTGGATCCGGGCGAGCAGCGTAACTTGCTGCAAACGGCCTGTGCCGCTAAAGAGGCGCTGACTGACGCTGCTTCTGTTGACGTTTCCTACGGCAGTTGGTGCGCCAAGCTGACTCGCGAAGCCTTCGATTTGTTGATCGAACCGATGATCGCCCGCAGCCTGAAAGCATGCCGTCGAGCCGTGCGTGACTCCGGCATCGAGTTGGAAGACGTCGGTGCCGTGGTCATGGTCGGCGGTTCAACCCGTGTGCCGCGGGTTCGCGAAGCCGTTGCCGAAGCCTTTGGTCGCCAGCCGCTGACGGAAATCGACCCGGACCAGGTGGTCGCCATCGGCGCCGCCATCCAGGCCGATACCCTGGCCGGCAACAAGCGTGATGGCGGCGAATTGCTGTTGCTCGACGTCATCCCGCTGTCCCTGGGGCTGGAGACCATGGGTGGCCTGATGGAGAAGGTGATTCCGCGCAACACCACCATCCCCGTCGCGCGCGCCCAGGACTTCACCACCTACAAAGATGGCCAGACGGCCATGATGATTCATGTACTGCAAGGTGAGCGCGAGCTGATCAGCGACTGCCGCTCCCTGGCCCGCTTTGAATTGCGCGGCATCCCGGCCATGGTCGCGGGTGCGGCGAAGATTCGCGTGACCTTCCAGGTCGACGCCGACGGCCTGCTCAGCGTCGCCGCGCGCGAACTGGCGTCCGGCGTTGAAGCCAGCATCCAGGTCAAGCCGTCCTACGGCCTGACTGACGGTGAAATCGCCAAGATGCTCAAGGATTCGTTCCAATACGCCGGCGACGACAAGGTCGCGCGCGTACTGCGCGAGCAACAAGTGGATGCCCAGCGCCTGCTCGAAGCGGTGCAGGGCGCCCTGGATGCCGACGGCGAGCGCCTGCTGGATGCCGAAGAGCGCATGGTCATCGACCTGCAGATGCAGGAACTGGCCGAACTGATGAAAGGCAACGATGGTTACGCCATCGAGCAACAGACCAAGCGCTTGTCGCAGGTCACTGACGCCTTTGCCGCCCGCCGCATGGATCAGACGGTGAAAGCCGCACTGGCCGGGCGCAACCTGAATGAAATCGAGGAATAATTAATGCCGCAGGTCATTTTTCTGCCACACGCCGAGCATTGCCCGGACGGTATGGTTGTTGAGGCTGAGACCGGCAAGTCCATCCTCGAAGTTGCCCATGACAACCACATCGAGATCGAAAGTGCCTGTGGTGGTGTGTGTGCCTGCACCACTTGCCATTGCATCATTCGCGAAGGCTTCAATAGCCTGGAAGAGGCCGATGAGTTGGAAGAAGATTTTCTTGACCGCGCCTGGGGCCTGGAAGCCACTTCTCGCCTAAGCTGTCAGGCCAGGGTCGGGACTGAAGACATCACCGTCGAAATTCCGAAATATTCGCTCAACCATGCGGCCGAAGCGCCGCACTGATTCAAGGAAGTGTCATGAGTCTTAAATGGGTTGATGTGCAAGAGATCGCTATCCTGTTGGCCGACGGCAACCCGGATATGGATCCCTATTCCCTGAATTTTGTTGCTTTGCGTGACATGGTCATGGCCTTGCCAGGCTTTGATGATGAGCGCGATCGCGGTGGCGAAAAGGTCCTGGAAGCTATCCAGACTGCCTGGAAAGAAGAACAGGACTGACGCCTCCCTTACGCAGTTAGGCAATACCCAAGAACCCGCGTATAATTCGCGGGTTTAATTTTTCGTAAATTACCGTTTCTGGAGTTACACCATGGCTGTTCAACGTACTTTCTCCATCATCAAGCCTGACGCTGTTGCAAAAAACGTCATCGGCGAGATCACCACTCGTTTCGAAAAAGCCGGCCTGAAGGTTGTAGCTTCGAAACTCAAGCAACTGTCCAAGGCTGAAGCTGAAGGCTTCTACGCTGAGCACAGCGCTCGTGGCTTCTTCGGCGATCTGGTTGCCTTCATGATCTCCGGTCCTGTTGTTGTTCAGGTTCTGGAAGGCGAAAACGCCATCGCTCTGAACCGTGAGCTGATGGGCGCTACCAACCCTAAAGAAGCCGCTGCCGGCACCATCCGTGCTGACTTCGCTGACTCCATCGACGCCAACGCTGTACACGGTTCGGACTCCGAAGCCGCTGCTGCTCGCGAAATCTCGTACTTCTTCGCAGCTACCGAAGTAACCACTCGCTAAGCATCGGCTTAAAGAGTGAGGGTGAATCCATGACGACATCGACTGTAAAAACCAACCTGCTGGGTCTGACTCAACAGGAAATGGAAAAATTCTTCGACTCAATCGGGGAGAAGCGTTTCCGTGCCGGTCAGGTAATGAAATGGATTCACCACTTTGGCGTCGACGATTTCGACGCCATGACGAACGTCAGCAAGGCCCTGCGCGACAAGCTCAAGGCTATTGCTGAAGTACGTGGCCCCGAAGTGGTCAGCGAGGACATCTCCAGCGACGGCACCCGTAAGTGGGTGGTGCGCGTAGCGTCCGGCAGCTGCGTCGAGACTGTGTACATTCCCCAGGGCAAGCGCGGCACCTTGTGCGTTTCGTCCCAGGCAGGCTGTGCCCTGGACTGCAGTTTCTGCTCCACCGGCAAGCAAGGCTTCAATAGCAACCTCACCGCCGCCGAAGTGATCGGCCAGGTGTGGATTGCCAACAAATCCTTTGGCAGCGTCCCGGCGACCGTCGACCGTGCCATCACCAACGTGGTGATGATGGGCATGGGTGAGCCGCTGCTGAACTTCGACAACGTCATCGCAGCCATGCACCTGATGATGGACGACCTGGGCTACGGCATCTCCAAGCGCCGTGTGACCCTGTCGACCTCCGGCGTGGTCCCGATGATCGATGAGCTGGCCAAGCACATCGACGTCTCCCTGGCGTTGTCGCTGCACGCACCCAATGACGCATTGCGTAACCAATTGGTGCCGATCAACAAGAAGTATCCGCTTAAGATGCTACTCGAATCCTGCCAGCGTTATATGGCGACCTTGGGCGAGAAGCGTGTGCTGACCATTGAGTACACCATGCTCAAGGATGTTAACGACAAGGTCGAACACGCGGTCGAGATGATTGAACTGCTCAAGAACACCCCGTGCAAGATCAACCTGATTCCGTTTAACCCGTTTCCACATTCTGGTTACGAGCGGCCAAGCAACAACGCCATTCGCCGTTTCCAGGATCAACTGCACCAGGCCGGCTACAACGTCACCGTGCGCACCACCCGTGGTGAAGACATCGACGCCGCCTGTGGTCAATTGGTCGGGCAAGTGATGGACCGTACCCGCCGCAGCGAGCGCTATATCGCCGTGCGTGAATTGAACGCCGCCGACGATCTGCCGCAAATTGCTGTGAATCGAATCTGAGAGAGGATCTCTATGCCCTTGCGCCTTGCGCTGCTTTTGCTGGTTACCGGCCTCGCCGCCGGTTGTGTTTCATCGGGCCATGACAGCCCTTTGCAAACCGGCAAGGGCCGTGACGAGGCGCGGGTTGCCTATGTGCAACTGGGGTTGGGTTACCTGCGACAAGGCATGAGCGAGCAGGCCAAGGTGCCGTTGAAAAAAGCCCTTGAACTGGATAGCGACGATGCCGACGCCAACGCTGCGCTGGCCCTGGTGTTCCACGCCCAGGCCGAGCCTGAACTGGCTGACCGGTACTTCAACAAAGCCCTGGCCGCACGGCCTGCCGATCCGAAACTGCTGAACAATTACGGCAGTTTCCTGTTCAAGCAAAAGCGTTATGAGCAGGCCGCCCTTTATTTCCAGCAAGCCAGTACCGATACCCTCTATCCTGAGCGCGCACGGGTGTTCGAGAACCTTGGGGTAACCTCGATGCGCCTCGGCCAGCGCGACAGCGCACGCCAGCAGCTGGAAAAAGCCCTGCACTTGAACGGCCATCAGCCACGAGCGCTGCTCGAAATGGCTGAGTTGTCCTACGAAGACAGGCATTATGTGCCGGCACGTGACTATTACGAGCGTTTTAGCCTGCTCAGCGGGCAAAATGCACGTAGTCTATTGCTCGGCGTGCGCCTGGCGACGGTTCATGAAGAACACGACACGGCCGCACGTTTTGGCCAGCAACTCGAACGACTCTATCCCGGTACGCCGGAATATCAGCAATACCTGTCGGAGCAATGATGAAAGCGGCGCACCCGGAAGTTGTAGCAGCTAATCGCGTAAACCCAGGCGACACCTTGCGTCAGGCCCGCGAAAGCAATGGTTGGTCGCTGGCGGAAGTGGCCCTCAAGCTCAATTTGACCACCACCTCCCTGGGCAACCTTGAGGCCGGCGCATTCGACAAGCTGCCTGGGCATACCTTCGCCCGTGGCTATATCCGCGCCTACGCCAAGTTGCTGGGCATCGACCAGGCCGTGTTGGTCCAGGAGTTCGACCAGTTCACCGGCACCGACTCCCAGGGCAGCAACGTGCATGGCCTGGGGCGCATCGAAGAACCGGTGCGGGTTTCCCACACAATCCTGCGTATTGTCAGCCTGTTGCTGCTGATCGCCGTGATCGGCGGCGGTTTCGTCTGGTGGCAAGACCAGACGTCCCAGCGCAGTAAGGACCTGACCAGCAACGCCATGGAGCACGTCGAAGTCGAAAGCGCCGACGGCACCACCCAGATTCATCCGCTGGATGAGCCGGAAGACCAGGCCGTAGCCCAAGGCCAGGCTGCCCCCGAAACCCCGGCCGCCGCTGAACCGTCCGAGCCGGAAAGTGCCCCGACCGCCGCCGTACCGGCCCCAGTGACACCGACCGCGCCAACTCACACGCCCGCGGCTCCGGTTGCCCAGGCTCATACACCGGCTGCTCCGGCCCCGGCGCCAGCGAGTACTACGGCGCCAACCGCTCCGGCAGCCCCGGCGATTTCACCACCCACCACCCCTGCGTTGATCGCCGGTGACGGGCGTGTACAAATTACCTTCGTCGCTGACTGCTGGACGCAAGTCACCGATGGCAACGGCAAAGTGCTGGTCAGTGGTCTCAAGCGTAAGGGCGATACGCTCGACCTGGGCGGCAAGCCTCCTTTGACGCTGCGTCTGGGCTTCGCCCGTGGCGCGCAAGTGGCCTACAACGGCCAGCCTGTAGACGTAGCGCCGTTCACCACTGGCGAGACCGCTCGCCTGAAGTTGGGACAATAGTCATGCACGGCGAATCTCCAATCAAACGTCGCGTATCGCGCAAGATCTGGGTCGGCTCGGTGCCGGTGGGTGGCGACGCCCCCATCGCGGTACAGAGCATGACCAACAGCGACACCAATGACGTTGCCGCTACCGTTGCCCAGATCAATCGCCTGGAAGCGGCCGGGGTAGACATCGTTCGGGTATCCGTCCCGGACATGGACGCTGCCGAGGCGTTCGGTCGCATCAAGCAGCTGGTCAAGGTGCCGCTGGTGGCCGACATTCACTTCGACTACAAGATCGCCCTGCGCGTGGCCGAGTTGGGTGTCGATTGCCTGCGTATCAACCCGGGCAACATCGGTCGTGAAGACCGTGTGCGCGCTGTGGTGGACGCTGCTCGTGATCGCGGGATCCCGATCCGCATCGGCGTCAACGCCGGTTCCCTGGAAAAAGACCTGCAAAAGAAGTACGGCGAGCCGACCCCGGCAGCGCTGGTCGAGTCTGCACTGCGTCACGTTGAACACCTCGAACGCCTGAACTTCCAGGACTTCAAGGTCAGCGTAAAGGCCTCCGACGTGTTCATGGCGGTGGAAGCCTACCGCCTGCTGGCCAAGGAAATCGTGCAGCCGTTGCACCTGGGGATCACCGAAGCCGGCGGTTTGCGCTCAGGCACAGTGAAATCTGCGGTGGGTCTCGGTATGCTGCTCGCCGAAGGGATTGGCGATACTATCCGCATCTCGTTGGCGGCAGACCCGGTAGAGGAAGTGAAAGTCGGCTACGACATTCTCAAATCCCTGCGTTTGCGTTCACGCGGTATCAACTTCATTGCCTGCCCGAGTTGCTCGCGGCAGAACTTCGACGTGGTGAAAACCATGAACGACCTTGAGTTGCGCCTCGAAGACCTGCTGGTGCCGCTGGATGTTGCAGTGATCGGTTGTGTGGTCAACGGCCCGGGTGAAGCCAAGGAAGCCCATGTGGGCTTGACCGGCGGTACACCGAACCTGATTTACATCGACGGTAAGCCGTCGCAGAAGTTAACGAATGACAATCTGGTGGATGAGCTGGAAAAGCTGATCCGCGAGAAAGCGGCCGAAAAGGTCGCGGCTGACGCAGCGCTGATCGCTCGCGGCTGATTGGACGAATTTAAGGATTTGATGTGAGCAAGTCTCTGCAAGCCATTCGTGGCATGAACGACATCCTGCCGGAGCAAACGCCGCTGTGGCGCTACTTCGAGGGGACTGTCGCGCGCCTGCTGGATAACTACGGTTACAAGCAGATCCGCATGCCGATCGTCGAGTTCACCGAGCTGTTCAAGCGCTCCATCGGTGAAGTGACCGACATCGTCGAAAAAGAGATGTACACCTTTGAAGACCGTAACGGCGACTCCCTGACCTTGCGTCCGGAAGGTACCGCCGCGTGCGTGCGCGCCGTGCTTGAGCATGGCCTCACCGGTGCTGGCCAGCCGCAGAAACTGTGGTACATCGGCCCGATGTTCCGTCACGAACGTCCACAGAAAGGCCGTTATCGCCAGTTTCATCAGATCGGCCTGGAAGTGTTCAACATCGACGGCCCGGACATCGACGCGGAGCTGATCGTGCTGACGTGGCGCCTATGGGGCCTGCTGGGCATCCGCGACGCGGTCAAGCTTGAGCTCAACAGCTTGGGCACCAGTGAATCCCGCGGCCGCTATAAAGTGGCCCTGGTCGAGTACCTGTCCGCCCATCTGGACAAGTTGGATGAAGACAGCCAGCGTCGTTTGAAGACCAACCCGTTGCGCGTCCTCGATACCAAGAACGCCGACACCCAGGCCGTGCTGGTCAATGCACCGAAAATGGCCGATTACCTGGACGACGAATCCCGCATTCACTTCGAAGGCCTCAAGGCTCGTCTGGACGCGGCCGGCATTCCGTTCGTGATCAATACCAAGCTGGTGCGTGGCCTCGATTACTACAGCAAGACCGTGTTCGAGTGGGTCACCGACAAGCTCGGCGCCCAGGGTACCGTGTGTGCGGGTGGCCGTTACGACGGCCTGGTCGAGCAGATGGGCGGCAAGCCGACCACCGGCGTAGGCTTCGCCATGGGGATCGAGCGGCTGATCCTGCTGCTGGAAACCCTGGAGAAGGTTCCGGAAGAAATCTCCCGTCAGGTGGACGTGTACCTGTGCGCCTTTGGCGAGGCCGCCGAACTGGCTGCCCTGGCCCTGAGCGAAAAAGTACGTGACCAGTTGCCCAACCTGCGCCTTCAGGTCAATGCCGGCGCAGGCAGCTTCAAGAGCCAGTTCAAGAAGGCCGACAAGAGCGGTGCGCTGTACGCACTGATCCTTGGCGATGACGAGCTGGCCCAGCAAGTGATAGGTTTCAAACCCCTGCGTGGCCAGGGCGAGCAACAGAACATTGCCTTTGATGCGCTCGCTGCGCACTTGGCCACCTGCGTCGTGCAGGGTTGAAGCTGTCGAACAGCCGAATTTAGCGATTAAGGAGTATTGGGGTGTCGAGTACTGATGATGAGCAGTTGGCCGAGTTCAAGGACTGGTGGCAGCGTAACGGCAAGCCCCTGGTTACTGGCGGTCTGCTGGCTTTAGTGGTGGTGTTCGGCTGGCAAGCCTGGACAAAGTATCAGGCCAACCAGTCCCAGGGCGCCTCGATCGTTTATCAGCAATTGCTGGAAACCACCCTGACGCCGGACGGCAAGCCCGACCCCGCGCAGGTTGCAGACCTGGCAGGCAAGCTGAAGAACGAATTCGGCGGCAGCACCTACGCCCAATACGGCAGCCTGTTCGTCGCGAAAGTCGCGGTCGATACCGGCAAGCTGGATGACGCCGCCGCAGAACTCAAGGCCATCGCCGACAAGCCGACCAACCCGACCCTGGGTGAAATCGCGCGTCAGCGCCTGGCCCAGGTATTGGCGGCACAGAACAAGGCTGACGAAGCACTCAAACTGCTCGACGGCGATGCGGACAAGGCATTTGTAGCCACTCGCGAAGAGCTCAAGGGCGACCTGTTGGTCCAATTGGGTCGTACCGACGAAGCCAATGCTGCGTACAAGAAAGCCAAGGCGGCGCTGTCTGATGAAGCGGCGGTCGGTGGCTTACAAATCAAGCTGGACGACTTGGCCAAAGGGGATGCATGACGTGATCCGTTGGAAACATGCAGCATTGCTGGCTCTGGCCGTTCTGGCCGCGGGTTGCAGCAGCAACAGTAAAAAAGAACTGCCTCCGGCCGAGCTGACCAGCTTCAAGGAAGAAGTCGTCCTGCAAAAGCAATGGAGCCGCTCCATCGGTGACGGCCAGGGCGAGACCTACAACATGCTGGTGCCGGCAATCGACGGTGACAACATTGTGGCCGCTGACGTGACCGGCGTGGTGATCTCCATGGATCGCATGAACGGCGACGTGAAGTGGAAGAAAGACCTCGAATTGCCTGTATCCGGCGCCGTAGGCGTGGGTTACGGCATGGTCATGCTCGGCACGCTCAAGGGCGAAGTCGTGGCGCTGGACTCCAGCACCGGTGAAGAGAAATGGCGCGCTCGCGTGACCAGTGAAGTCCTCGCACCGCCTGCCACCAACGGCGATATCGTCGTGGTGCAAACCCAGGATGACCGTGTGATCGGCCTGGACGCCAGCACCGGCGAACAGCGTTGGTTGTACGACAGCACCCCGGCGGTGCTGACCTTGCGCGGTACCAGTGGTCCGGTTGTGACCAACAATCTGGCCGTTGCAGGCCTGTCGACCGGTAAAGTAGTCGCCTTGGACACCAGGAACGGCGTGCCGGCCTGGGAAACCCGTGTGGCCATCCCCCAAGGTCGTTCCGAGCTGGATCGCGTAGTGGACATCGACGGTGGCTTGCTGCTGTCGGGTGAAACCCTCTACGTCGCCACTTACCAGGGCCGCGTTGCCGCGTTGGACCTGCAGAGCGGCCGTGTCAACTGGCAGCGTGATGCTTCCAGTTATGCGGGTGTCGCCCAAGGGTTTGGCAGCGTCTACGTAAGCCTGGCGTCCGGCACCGTTGAAAGTGTCGACGAGCGTTCCACCACTGCACTGTGGAGCAATGACTCCCTGGCCCGTCGTCAACTGTCGGCCCCGGAAGTGTTCTCCAGCTATGTAGCGGTCGGCGACTTCGAAGGCTACCTGCACCTGCTGAGCCAGGTGGATGGTCGTTTTGTAGGTCGTGAGCGTATCGACAGCGACGGCCTGCGTGCCCGTCCGCTGGTGGTGGGCAACATGCTTTATGTTTACGGCAACAGCGGCAAGCTGGAAGCCCTGACCATCAAGTAAAGGTTTGACTATGCTTGGGGTAAAACCCAGGCGGCCCCGCTTCGGCGGGGCATGCGGCATTTGAATATGCTGCCCCGAGCACCAGCCGCTGCCTTGCAGCGGCTTTTGTATTTTCTGAAATAACGAAGTGGAGAGCCGCATGGTTCCCGTAATCGCCCTGGTGGGCCGACCTAACGTCGGCAAGTCCACCTTGTTCAACCGCCTGACCAGGACTCGTGACGCCATCGTCGGCGACTTGTCCGGTCTGACCCGTGATCGCCAATACGGTGAGGCAAAGTGGCAAGGGCGCTCCTACATTATTGTCGACACCGGTGGTATCTCCGGTGATGAGCATGGCATGGACGAAAAGATGGCCGAGCAGTCCCTGCTGGCCATTGAAGAAGCCGATGTCGTGTTGTTCCTGGTGGACGCCCGCGCGGGCTACACCGCTGCCGACCAGATGATTGGCGAGCACCTGCGCAAGCGCAACAAGCGTTCCTATCTGGTCGCCAACAAGATCGACAACATCGACCCTGAGGCGGCCCGTGCCGAATTCAGCCCGATGGGTCTTGGCGACGCGATCCCGGTCGCCGGCGCCCACGGTCGCGGCATCACCCAGATGCTGGAAATCGCCCTGCGCGACTTCCCCAAGGATGACGTCGAGGAAGAAGAAGGCGAAGAAGAGATCGTTGCCGAAGGCGAGGAAGCCAAGCGCATTCCGGGTCCAAGCGAAAAAGACGGTATCAAGATCGCAATCATCGGCCGCCCGAACGTGGGCAAGTCGACCCTGGTCAACCGTATGCTCGGTGAAGACCGGGTAATCGTCTACGACCAGCCCGGCACCACCCGCGACAGCATCTACATCCCGTTCGAGCGTAACGACGAGAAGTACACGCTGATCGACACCGCCGGTGTGCGCAAGCGCGGCAAGATCCACGAGGAAGTTGAAAAGTTCTCCGTGGTGAAAACCCTGCAGGCGATCAAAGACGCCAACGTGGTGATCTTCGTGATGGACGCCCGCGAAGGCGTGGTGGACCACGACCTCAACCTGCTGGGCTTTGCCCTCGAAGCCGGTCGGGCGCTGGTTATCGCGATCAACAAGTGGGACGGCATGACGCCGAGCGAGCGCGATTTCGTCAAGATCGAGCTGCAGCGCCGCCTGTTCTTCGTCGAGTTCGCCGATATCCACTTTATCTCGGCCCTGCACGGCACGGGTGTGGGCAATCTCTACGCTTCCGTACAGAACTCGTTCAAGTCTGCGGTCACCCGTTGGCCGACCAACCGCCTGACCCAGATCCTCGAAGACGCCGTCGGCGAGCACGCACCGCCGATGGTCAACAACCGCCGGATCAAACTGCGTTACGCCCACTTGGGTGGTGCCAACCCGCCGATTATCGTGATCCACGGTAACCAGATCGAGAAGGTACCCAAGTCCTATGTGCGTTATCTGGAAAACACCTACCGCCGTGTCCTAAAACTGGTTGGTACGCCGATCCGTATCGAGTTCAAGGGTGGCGAGAACCCGTACGAAGGCAACAAGAACACATTGACTGACCGTCAGGTGAACAAGAAGCGTCGTTTGATGACTCACCACAAGAAGGCCGACAAGAAGCGTCGCGACAAGAAATAGCAGCCGCTTCACGTTGTAAGTTACAGGCTGCAAGAGAGGGCTCCTTTGGAGCCCTTTTTTGTGCCTGGCGGTTTGTCGCTTGACCTGCTTGCAGCTTGCAGCTTAAAACTTGCAGCTCACCCGAAGGGGGCTCCCATGATCACCAGCAAGCTGCCAAATGTCGGCACGACCATTTTCACCACCATGTCGCAACTCGCTGCCGAAACCGGCGCGCTCAACCTGTCCCAGGGGTTTCCCGACTTCAATGGGCCTCAGGCGTTGCTCGATGCCGTGGGCAAACATGTTGCCAGCGGGCACAACCAATATTCACCGATGACCGGCCTGCCGGCCCTGCGCCAGCAAGTGGCGGCCAAGATTGCCCGCAGCTATGGCGCCACGGTGAATGCCGACAGTGAAGTGACCATCACCCCTGGCGCCACCGCCGCGATCTTCTGCGCGATCCAGGCGGTGATTCGCACTGGCGATGAGGTCATTGTGTTCGACCCCTGCTACGACAGCTATGAGCCCTCGGTTGAACTGGCCGGTGGCCGCTGCGTGCATGTGCAACTGAGCCTGCAAGGCTTTGCATTGGACTTCGAGAAGATCAAGGCTGCGCTGTCGCCACGTACGCGCATGATCATCCTCAATACCCCGCACAACCCAACCGGCGCGCTGATCAGCCGCGCTGAGCTGGACCAGTTGGCCGAACTGATCCGCGACCGCGATATCTACCTGGTCAGCGACGAGGTCTACGAACACCTGGTATTCGACGGCGTGCCCCACGTCAGCGTGCTGGCCCATGAAGAGCTGTACCCGCGGGCGTTCGTGGTCAGCTCCTTCGGCAAGACCTACCACGTTACCGGCTGGAAAACCGGCTACGTGGTCGCGCCCCCGGCCCTGACGGCCGAACTGCGCAAGGTGCATCAATACGTCAATTTTTGTGGCGTGACCCCGTTGCAGTTCGCGTTGGCCGATTTCATGGCCGAACACCCGGAGCACGTCGATGAACTGCCGGGGTTCTACCAGGCCAAGCGCGACCTGTTCTGCGACCTGCTGGCACCGTCGCGTTTCAGTTTTAGCCGAGTGGCCGGCACCTACTTCCAGTTGGTCGATTACTCACAAATACGCCCGGACCTGGATGACGTCGCCATGTCCCTGTGGATGACCCGCGAGCATGGTGTGGCGACCATCCCGGTCTCGGTGTTCTACCAGAGCCCACCGCAAGGCCAGCGCCTGGTGCGCCTGTGTTTTGCCAAACGCGAGGAGACGCTGCGACAAGCGGCGGAAAAACTATGCGTGATCTGACGGCATTGCCTGACTTGAATATCGCCCTGGTCCAGACCACCCTGGCCTGGCACGACCGCCAGGCCAACCTCGAGCATTTCGAGGGGCTGCTGGAGCAGGCCCGCGGCGCCGACCTGATCGTGCTGCCGGAAATGTTCACCACCGGTTTCTCCATGGCGTCGCAAACCCTCGCCGAGCCGGAAAACGGCCCGACCCATCAGTGGCTCCAGGCCCAGGCTGCGAAGTACAACGCCGTGATCACCGGCAGCGTGATTATCCAGGCCGCTGATGGCAGCCACCGCAACCGCCTGTTGTGGGCGCGGCCGGATGGCGAGGTGTTGCACTACGACAAGCGTCATCTGTTTCGTATGGCCGGTGAACACAATCACTACACCCCCGGCGAGCGCCAGGTGCAGTTCGAATTGAAAGGCTGGCGTGTTCGGCCGCTGATTTGCTACGACCTGCGCTTCCCGGTGTGGAGTCGGGATGCCCACGACACTGACTTGCTGCTCTACACCGCCAATTGGCCGGGGGCGCGGCGCCAGCACTGGAACCGCTTGTTGCCGGCGCGGGCTATCGAGAACCTGTGCTACGTAGCGGCGGTGAATCGAGTGGGCACCGACGGCAAAGGCTTTGCCTACACCGGCGATAGCCAGGTGCTGGATTTCCAGGGCGAGAGCCTGCTGAGTGCGGGGGAGGCCGACGGTGTGTTCCAGGTGTGCCTGGGCGCGGCTGAACTGGCGGCGTATCGCACCAGGTTTCCGGCGAACCTGGATGCCGATAGCTTTCAGTTTGTCTGACAGGCCGTTATCGGGGGCAATCCAAATCTGAAACTCAATAAAAAAGGCCCCTGGGTTCTCACCCAGGGGCCTTCTGTATGACGGCGAAGGTTACGCCGCTTTCGCTTCCTGCTGGCTCAACGAGCGGTTCAGCGCACTGAACAGTGCCTTGAAGCTCGCCGTGGTGATGTTTTCATCAATACCCACGCCATGCACCGGGCGTTCACCGTTCACACGCAGTTCGATATAGGCCGCGGCCTTGGCGTTGGTGCCTGCGCCGATGGCATGTTCGTTGTAGTCCATGATCTCCACCCCAATCGGCAGGCCGGCCACCAGCGCTTCCAGTGCGCCGTTGCCCTTGCCTTTCCAGTGCAGGTTGGTTTCGCCCTGGCCCTTGCCCGAGACTTCCACTTCGACAAAGCTGTTGCCGTTTTCTTCCTGCAGGCGATGGCTGACCAGCGCGTACGGGGTGTTGGCCTGCAGGTATTCACGCTGCAGCAAGGCGTAGATCTGCGGTGCGGTCATCTCCAGGCCCACGCGGTCGGTTTCGGCCTGGACCACCTGGCTGAATTCGATCTGCATGCGGCGTGGCAAGCTGATGTCGTATTCCTGCTCCAGCAGGTAGGCGATGCCGCCTTTGCCCGACTGGCTGTTCACCCGAATCACCGCCTCGTAGCTGCGACCGATATCGGCCGGATCGATCGGCAAGTACGGCACTTCCCACAGCGCATCCTCTTTCTGCTGGGAGAAGCCCTTGCGGATCGCGTCCTGGTGAGAACCGGAGAAGGCGGTATGCACCAGATCGCCGACGTACGGATGACGGGGGTGAACCTGGATCTGGTTGCACTCCTCGACGACTTTACGCACGCCGTCGATGTCGGAGAAGTCCAGCTGCGGGTCGAGGCCCTGGGTGTACATGTTCAACGCCACGGTGACGAGGTCGACGTTACCGGTACGCTCGCCGTTACCGAACAGGCAACCCTCGACACGGTCCGCGCCGGCCATCAGGCCCAGCTCGGTGGCGGCTACGCCGGTGCCGCGGTCGTTGTGGGTGTGCAGGCTGATGATCACGCTGTCGCGACGGTTGATATGGCGACCGAACCACTCGATCTGGTCGGCATAGATGTTCGGCGTGGCGCACTCGACGGTGGCCGGCAGGTTGAGGATCATCTTGTGCTCAGGCGTCGGGTTCCAGACCTCGATCACCGCATCACAGACTTCCTTGGCAAACTCCAGCTCGGTAGCGCTGAAGGTCTCCGGCGAGTATTCGAAGGTCCACTGGGTTTCCGGCTGCTGGGCAGCGTACTTGACGAACAGCTTGGCCGCGTTGACCGCGATGGCCTTGATGCCGTCCTTGTCCTGGTTGAACACGATGCGGCGGAACGACGGCGAGGTGGCGTTGTACAGGTGCACGATGGCCTTTTTGGCGCCGCGCAGGGATTCGAAGGTGCGTGCGATCAAGTCTTCACGGCCCTGGGTCAGCACCTGGATGGTGGTGTCCTCGGGGATGTGGTTGTCTTCGATCAGGGTGCGCACGAAGTCGAAGTCGGTTTGCGAGGCGGCAGGGAACGAAGCCTCGATTTCCTTCACGCCGACGGCAACCAGGGTCTTCCAGAAGCGCAGTTTTTTCACCGCGTCCATCGGCTCGATCAGCGACTGGTTGCCATCACGCAGGTCGGAGCTGCACCAGATCGGCGCGGTGGTGATGGTTTTGGACGGCCAGGTGCGATCCGGGATGTCGATGGTCGGAAACGCGCGGTACTTCGAAGACGGGTCTTTGAGCATGCTCATCGGGAAATCCTTTGTTGTAGGGGCCGAGAAAAGGCGGCCTGCCGTAGAACTGTTTTTAGGGATAAAACGTAAAGACGAGGCAGATCGATTCAGCCTGGCAGTCGTGCGCTGACAAGGCACAGGCTGCGGTGCTGGCGGAGCTGAATGAGGGTGTGAGAGGTTTTCATAAGCTCAACCCTAACCGCCGGGGTGAAAGATGGCAAGCAGTCGCTAAAAATTGAGAGAAGTTCTTTTATCTGCGTAAGAAACGGGATTTTATGGTTGTGAATTGCGCCGGGGCTAGATTAAATTGCGCGACCGTTATCGTGCGCGCAATCGCTTCATTCACGGTTGGAACGCCCCGATGAAAATCGCCGGGTCGACCCGTGCATCGTTCAGGCTCACATTCCAGTGCATATGCGGTCCGGTGGCGCGGCCGGTTGCGCCGACCTTGCCCACCACCGTACCGCGCACCAGTTGATCGCCGACTTTTACATCGATCTTCGACATGTGGCAGAACATGCTGATAAAGCCCTGGCCGTGGTCGACAAACACGGTATTGCCGTTGAAGAAGTAGTTACCGACCAGAATCACCTTGCCGTTCGCCGGAGTCTTGATCGGCGTGCCTGCGGGTACGGCGAAATCCAGGCCCGAATGCGGGTTGCGTTCTTCACCGTTGAAAAAGCGACGCACACCGAACTTGCTCGACAGCGGCCCGTTCACCGGCTTATCCAGCACCAGATTGCTTGGCAGGTTGGGGCTGAAGCTGCGATAGGCCTTGATCTGTACCGCCAGTTCCGCCTCGATGCGCTTGAGTTGCGCTGGGGCCGGGTTGACCTGGCTTTTGTTCTTCAGGGTGATGCGCTGTTCCGGGTACTTCTTGTAACCAACGATAAACGGCAGGCTGCGCCCGCCGCTGCTGATGCGCTCGTTGCCCGGCTTGACCGTCAGCGGGATGCCCACAATCGCCAGCCAGTTGTCCTGCTCCTTCACCACCAGTACCGGTTTGCCCTGGTACGTGGCTTTCGGCGCGGTAGCCGAAGAGCCGAGTTCAACCACCGCAACGCCGCCGGGCACCGGCTTGTTCAAGGTACGGCTGATATAGCTGTCGGCATGAGCGTTAACGGCGAGGCATAGCAGCAACAACACACTAAAGAAACGTGGCATCAATCAATCCAATAACGAAAGGGTGACGGGGGTCAGGTGGTTGTCTTCCACCCGCACCTGCAATTGGCCTTCACCGAGGCGCGCGGTGAGGCGCTGGCCGGTGTGGGTCTGTGCGGCGTTGCGGATGGCCTGGCCACGCTCGTCGAGCAAAATGCTGTAGCCACGGCCCAAGGTTGCCAGCGGGCTGACCACCTGCAACGTCTGCACCTGGCTTTGCAGTTGCAGGCGACGCGCCTTGAGGCCTTCGCGCATGGCGCGGGGCAGGCGCTCGGCAAGGCTGTCCAGGCGCTGGCGCAGCAGGGCCAACTGGCGCCCCGGATGCTGGCCGGCGAGGCGGGTTTCCAGGCGGATCAGGCGTTCGCGACGGGTATTGAGGTTGCGCTCGAAGGCGCGGCGCAGGCGCATATCCAGGTCGTCCAGGCGCTGGGCCTGCTGGCGCAGACGTTCGCCGGGGTGCCGCAGGCGCCGGGCCATGCCTTCCAGGCGCAGGCGGTCGTGGGTCAGGCGATTGCGCATCAGCATCACCAGGCGGCGGTGCAGGCTTTCGACCTGGCGCACCAGGTTACTGGCGTCGGGGGCCAGCAACTCAGCGGCCGCCGAAGGTGTGGGCGCGCGTACGTCGGCAACGAAATCGCTGATGGACACATCGGTCTCATGGCCGACCGCACTGACGATCGGCGTCACGCACGCGTCCACCGCGCGGGCCACGGCCTCTTCGTTGAAGCACCAGAGGTCTTCCAGCGAGCCGCCGCCACGGGCCAGGATCAGCGCGTCAAAGCCACGGGCATCCGCCAGCTTCAGCGCGCGCACAATCTGCGGGATCGCTTCGCGGCCTTGTACGGCGGTGGGGATCAACGTCAATTGCACCTGGGGCGCGCGACGACGGAACACGCTGATGATGTCGCGGATCACCGCACCGGTGGGCGAACTGATAATGCCGATGCGGCGCGGGTGCGCGGGCAGCGGCACCTTGCGTTCGGCACTGAACAGGCCCTCGGCGCTGAGTTTTTCCTTCAGGGCATCGAAGGCCAGGCGCAGCGCGCCATCCCCGGCGGGTTCGACGGTATCGAGGATCAACTGGTAGTCGCCACGGCCCTCGAACAGCGAGACCTTGCCGCGCACCTTCACCGCCAGGCCATCCTTCAACGCCTGGCGGACCCGCGCGGCGTTATTGCGAAACAGCGCACAACGCACCTGGGCGCCACTGTCCTTGAGGGTGAAGTACACATGGCCGGAGGCCGGGCGGGCGAGGTTGGAGATCTCGCCTTCGACCCAGATATTGGTGAACACGTCTTCCAGCAACACCCGCGCGCGGCCGTTGAGCTGGCTGACAGTCAGGACTTCGCGGTCCAGGCCCAAGCGGGCAAAGGGATCTTTAATCATGGGCGGCAGTTTATAGGCATTCGCGCAGGGTTTGACAGAACTGCTCCACCAACGCGCTCGGTGACTGCTGGCAGGCCAGGGCGACGGTGCTCAGGCAGTCCGGGTCGGCCAGGGGCAAAAAGTACACGTTGGCGGGGGCGATGTCCTGCATGGACTTTGGCAGCAAGGCTATACCGAAACCGGCCTGGATCAACTGCAACTGGGTGGTCTTGCGTGACATTACTCGCGCGGCCTTGGGGAAAAATCCCGCACGCATGCACAGTTCGGCCGACAGATAACTCAGGCCGCCACGCTGGGGATGGGGGATCGAGATAAACGCCTGGTCTTTCAGTTGCTCCAGTTCGATGGGCGCCTGGCTGCGTGCCAGCGCATGACTCACAGGCACGGCTAGCAGCAGGGGTTCGCTGTATAAAGGCATGACCCGCACACCTTCGCGCTGGCGCAGCACGGGTAAGCGCAGCACCCCGACCTCCAGGCGACCGTCGGCGATTTCTTCCAACTGCGCTTCGGAGGACAGTTTGCCGATATCCATCGACACCCCAGGGCAGCGCTCCAGCCAGGTGCCGATGCCTTGCAGTAAAGGCCCGCTCATCGGCACGGTGCTCGAATGGCTGAGGCGCAGCGTGCCCAATTCGCCGTTGCCCACTTGGGTCGCCATCTGGCTGGCCTTGAGCAATTCGCTCAGCAGGTTGCGTGCCCGTGGATAGAAGGCTTCACCGGCGGCGGTCAGCCGCGGCTGGCGCGCGGTGCGTTCGAACAGCGGGGTTTGCAGTTGGTTTTCCAGCTCCTTGATCTGCCGGCTCAGGGCCGATTGCGCCACGAACAAACGTTCGGCGGCCGCACTGAAGCTGCCGCTGTCGGCGATTTCGACGAAGTAACGCAGTTGGCGGGTGGAGATCACGCGTCATGCCTTTTCGAGATGGGTGGAGGGCTTTGAAGATATTAGTCGCATCCCTCACCGATGGCTAAAGTGATGGTCATCTTCAATAAGGAATTACCCATGAGCCCGGTTGAGCTGATGAGTCAGTGGTCGTTTGGTGGTATGGATTGGCTGGTGATCGGTCTGGGCATCGTCGTGGCCTATATCGTATTTGGCATCGCTGGCTTCGGTACGGCGCTGGTGGCGGGGCCGATCCTACTTGTGTTTATGCCACTGTCGAAGATCATCCCGCTGTTGGTGCTGCTGGATTTCGTCGCTGCCTTCGGCGGCCTGCTGCAAACGCGGCGTGACGTGAACAAGGCTGAGTTGCTGCGCCTGCTGCCGTGCATGGCCATCGGTTGCACCCTGGGCGTGGTGTTTCTGCTCAACCTGCATTCGGACCTGTTGCTGCTGCTGATGGGGCTGTTTATCAGCGCCTATGCGATCTACAGCCTGGCGGTGAAAACCCGGCCAACGCAGCTGGCCGCTGGCTGGTCGATCCCCATGGGCACCATAGGCGGGTTGTTCGGTGCGTTGTTCGGCAGTGGTGGCTTTTTATATGCAATCTACCTCAACAGCCGCTTGCCCAAGGACGCGGCGCGCGCCACCCAAAGCGCGTTGATCAGTTGCAGCACGGTGGTGCGCTTGAGCCTGTTCCTGATCGCCGGGGTGTATGCTGACTGGCCGCTGCTGATGTTGGCGCTGTGCCTGCTGCCGGCGATGGCCCTGGGGCTGTGGTGTGGGCGCAGGCTGACCATGCGCATGTCCCGTGAGGCCTTCGTCCGGCTGGTGACGTGGTTGGTGCTGGCCAGTGGCATTGCGTTGATTGGGCGGTATTTGAGCACTTGACCTGATTTCTTCAGGGATTAAGCTGCCGTCCTCCCGGGCCTCATCGCGGGCTTGTCCGCGATGAGGCCAGAAGCCACGCCGCAGGTCCCCCATGAATTCCCAAAGCATCCTTGTCCCGAAAATCTCCACCTTGCCCGTCCACGAACCCCGCGCCCGGGCGATCGTGCGGTGGCTGGTGCGCAAGAACATCATCAAGGAAGAACTGACCACCTGTGGCCGCACCGGCAACCGCATGGCCTATGCCCTGGCCGACGGCGCCCGCGCCGTGGTGCTGCACCCCGAGGCGCTGCCGTTCAACGAGCCGATCAATGGCCTGGAGATCATCTACAAGCGCTGCATCTATACCCCGGCCAAGGGCTTTCTCGAAGAAGCCGGCTGCCCGGAATGCCTCAAGGAAGTCGGCGAGGCGCTGTTCGAAAGCCTGGAAGACTGGATGCCCGGCCACACCGACAACTTCACCTGCCCGCTGTGTGGGCATGAAGATGACATCAACGGCTTCCTGTTCCTGCAGGCGTGCGGGTTTTCCAACCTGGGGTTCATCTTCAACAACTGGGCGGAGGCGGGGTTCAAGCAGAGCTTTATCGACGAATTCGCCGATTGGCTGGACCAGAAGATCAGCTGGGTCAAAGTCGAGCTGTAGTCCTTCTATCACTATTCCCAAATATGTCAGAGTTTTACATTGAGACCTGGGGGGTGTCTGAGTATAATGGCGCGCTTCCATTTTCCCGCTCGGGAGCCCCCGCGATGCTGCGTATCAGCCAAGAAGCTCTGACATTCGACGACATTCTCCTAGTGCCCGGTTATTCCGAGGTGCTTCCTAACGAAGTCAGTCTCAAGACCCGCCTAACCCGTGGCATCGAGCTGAATATTCCCCTGGTTTCCGCTGCCATGGACACCGTCACCGAAGCCCGTTTGGCAATCGCCATGGCTCAGGAAGGCGGCATCGGCATCATCCACAAGAACATGACCATCGAGCAGCAAGCTGCCGAAGTGCGCAAGGTCAAGCGTTACGAAGCCGGTGTGGTGAAGGATCCGATCACCATCGAAGCCGACGCTACCGTGCGTGACCTGTTCGACCTGACTCGCCTGCACAACATCTCCGGCGTTCCGGTACTG
This sequence comes from Pseudomonas sp. GW821-FHT09D08, assembly GCF_059416305.1. Lineage (NCBI taxonomy): Bacteria > Pseudomonadati > Pseudomonadota > Gammaproteobacteria > Pseudomonadales > Pseudomonadaceae > Pseudomonas > Pseudomonas sp. GW821-FHT09D08. The sequence continues at coordinate 567,891 of NZ_JBWKOX010000003.1, read as the reverse complement.
CACGATGGCGACCTGGTCGGCATCGTCACTTCCCGTGACGTGCGTTTCGAGAACCGTCTTGAAGTCACCGTCCGCGAAGTGATGACGCCTAAAGAGCGCCTCGTGACTGTCAAGGAAGGCGCCGACAAGAACGACGTGCGCGAACTGCTGCACAAGCACCGTATCGAGCGCGTGCTGATCGTCGACGACAAATTCGCCCTCAAGGGCATGATGACCGTCAACGACATCGAAAAAGCCAAGGCTTACCCGCTGGCCAGCAAGGATGACCAAGGTCGTCTGCGCGTCGGCGCTGCGGTCGGTACCGGCAAAGACACCGGCGACCGCGTAGCGGCCCTGGTGGCGGCCGGTGTTGACGTGGTGGTGGTCGACACCGCCCACGGTCACTCCAAAGGCGTGATCGACCGCGTTCGCTGGGTCAAGCAGAACTTCCCTGAGGTGCAGGTGATCGGCGGCAACATTGCCACCGGCGCTGCCGCCAAGGCCCTGGCCGAAGCCGGTGCCGATGCGGTCAAGGTCGGTATCGGCCCTGGCTCGATCTGCACCACGCGTATCGTCGCCGGTGTGGGCGTGCCGCAAATCAGCGCCATCGCCAACGTCGCCGCTGCCCTTGAAGGCACTGGCGTACCGTTGATCGCCGACGGCGGCATTCGTTTCTCCGGTGACCTGTCCAAGGCCATCGTTGCCGGTGCTTCCTGCGTAATGATGGGCTCGATGTTCGCCGGTACCGAAGAAGCGCCGGGCGAGATCGAACTGTTCCAGGGCCGTTCCTACAAGGCTTACCGCGGCATGGGTTCGCTGGGCGCCATGTCCCAGGCGCAAGGCTCTTCCGACCGTTACTTCCAGGACTCTTCGGCAGGCGCCGAGAAGCTCGTACCGGAAGGCATCGAAGGCCGTGTGCCGTACAAGGGCACCCTGAGCGCCATCATCCATCAACTGATGGGCGGCCTGCGCTCCTCGATGGGCTACACCGGCAGCGCCGACATCGAAGAAATGCGCACCAAGCCAGAGTTCGTACGGATCACCGGCGCCGGCATGGCTGAATCCCATGTCCACGACGTGCAGATCACCAAGGAAGCGCCAAACTACCGCGTAGGTTGAGGCTTCCAGCAAAACGTTAAGTAACCGGGGCTGTTCTTTCAGCCCCGAGTTGTTTCTGATTCATTAGACGAGACTGACTTCATGGCCCTCGACATTCACGCCCACCGCATCCTGATCCTCGACTTCGGTTCCCAGTACACCCAGCTGATCGCCCGCCGCGTGCGTGAAATCGGCGTGTATTGCGAACTGCACCCGTTCGACATGGATGACGAAGCGATCCGCGAATTCGCACCGAAAGGCGTCATCCTCGCCGGTGGCCCCGAGTCCGTGCACGAAGCCAACAGCCCGCGTTGCCCGCAAGCCGTGTTCGACCTGGGTGTTCCTGTCTTTGGTATCTGCTACGGCATGCAGACCATGGCCGAGCAACTGGGCGGCAAGGTTGAAGGTTCCGAGCTGCGTGAATTCGGTTATGCCCGTGTCGACGTGGTCGGCAAGAGCCGCCTGCTGGACGGCATCGAAGACCACATCGACGCCGATGGCCTGTTCGGCCTCGACGTGTGGATGAGCCACGGTGACAAGGTCACCAGGATGCCGGAAGACTTCCACATCCTGGCCAGCACCCCGAGCTGCCCGATCGCCGGCATGTTCAGCGACGAGCGTCGCTACTACGGCGTGCAGTTCCACCCGGAAGTGACCCACACCAAGCAAGGCGGGCGCATCCTGTCGCGCTTCATCCTCGACATCTGCGAGTGTGAAGCCCTGTGGACCCCGTCGAAAATCGCTGAAGACGCGATCGCCAACGTGCGCGCCCAGGTCGGCACCGACAACGTGCTGCTCGGCCTGTCCGGCGGCGTTGACTCCTCCGTGGTTGCTGCGCTGCTGCACAAGGCCATCGGCGACCAACTGACCTGCGTGTTCGTCGACAACGGCCTGCTGCGTCTGCACGAAGGTGAGCAAGTGATGGCCATGTTCGCCGAGAACATGGGCGTCAAGGTGATCCGCGCCAACGCCGAAGAGCAGTTCTTGAACAACCTGGCCGGCGAGTCCGACCCGGAGAAGAAGCGCAAGATCATCGGCCGCACTTTCATCGACGTGTTCGATGCCCAGTCCAACAAGCTGGACAACATCAAGTACCTCGCCCAGGGCACCATCTACCCCGACGTGATCGAGTCGGCCGGCGCCAAGAGCGGCAAGGCCCACGTGATCAAGTCCCACCACAACGTGGGTGGCCTGCCTGAGGAAATGAACCTCAAGCTGGTAGAACCGCTGCGCGAACTGTTCAAGGACGAAGTCCGCCGTCTGGGCCTGGAGCTCGGCCTGCCGTACGACATGGTCTACCGCCACCCATTCCCAGGCCCGGGCCTGGGCGTGCGCATCCTCGGTGAAGTGAAGAAGGAATACGCCGACCTGCTGCGTCGTGCCGACCACATCTTCATCGAAGAACTGCGCAAGGCCGACTGGTACCACAAGGTCAGCCAGGCGTTCGTGGTGTTCCAGCCGGTTAAGTCCGTAGGCGTTGTAGGCGATGGCCGTCGTTACGCCTGGGTTGTGGCCCTGCGTGCGGTAGAAACCATCGACTTCATGACCGCCCGTTGGGCACACCTGCCGTACGAACTGCTGGAGACTGTCAGCGGCCGTATCATCAATGAGATCGAAGGTATTTCGCGCGTTACTTATGACGTGTCGAGCAAGCCGCCTGCGACGATTGAGTGGGAGTAAGGCTGATCCGCAACCACCTGACGCATAGGTAAAAAACCAGGTGGCTGCGATTTTTCCACGTCATCAATGGCTCGGTTCATGGTGCGTGGTGCGGGTCTCATCTGAAACAACAAAGCCCGCATTGGCGGGCTTTGTTGTTTCAGACGAACACGTTAATCAGAAGTCGTAACGCACGTTCGCAGTGAAGGTGTCGGCGTCGAAACCGCTGCTGGTCAGGTAGTTGTACATCCCTCCCACGCTCCACGCGCCCACGCGGTAGTTCGCGCCCAGTCCCAGCTCGTAGCTGTCGCGCGCGGGTGTCGCACCGGTGGTGGTGAACGGGGTGCCGCCGAGCACGAAGGTGGAGGTGGTACCGGCCTTGTCGCCGATGAAATCGTGCCAGGCCATCAGCTTGGCTTCCGGTTCCAGGCTGCCCACGCCTACGTCAAAGGCGGCCGCCAGGCGAGCGCCCAGGCCCATTTCGCCGATTTCATAACGCTGGCTGCCGACGTTGAGGGCGGCTGAGCTGCCTTTTTCACGGTACGAATCAATCGATACGTTGGCATAGCGCGCACCGACCTGTGGTTCCAGCAGCCACTGTTTGTCGAGTTGGAACGTGTAGCCTGCCAGTGCGTTGACGCCGAAGATCTCACTGTCGTAGTCGGCCTTGGCGCGGGTGCCGGCGATGTAGCGTTTGGACTCGTTGTCGTTCCAGCCATACATCAGCGAGGTGTCGACGAAGAAGTTGTCACGGGCCCAGTTGCCATACAGGGTCAATGCATGGCCGCTGACGTCGGTTTTGTTGCCCAGGTCGGATTTGACGTCGCTGGTCAGGTAGCTGTAAGCCAAGCCCACGGTGGTATCGGTGTTGAGTTTACCGTCGGCACCCACGGCTATGCCGTTGCTGTTGGCGTCGTAGCCGTCGATACCGTGGCGGCTGTCCTGGTTGGCATCGCTGGACAGCGCTTGCAGCCATACGCCTTGTTCTGCCAGGACGTCACCGGAGGACAGGCCGCTACGTGCTTTGCTGGCGCGGCGGTTGATGGCACTTGCGACCAGGTTCTGGCTGTTGGTGGCGGCGTTGATCGCCCCACGGCTGACGTCCGGGGCCAGGGTTTCGGCAAGCTTGGCCAGCTCTTCACTGGTGGCGGCGTTGGCGAAACGCTGGAATACCGGGTCGCTTTCGTCCATCTGGCCCAGGGCCGTGTTCTTGAGCGGCGTGATGGCGTTCACCGCATTGCGCGAACCGCGGGCACCCAGCAGGTCTTGTGTGATCACCTCATCACTGCGGGTGGCAACCAGTGCTTTCACGTCCTGGCCTTCGATGCCGAAGTTCCTCACTTCAAGCAGCGCTGAGGAGGAAACCACGGACAGGTTCTGCGGGTCTTCCCAAGTGCCAGAGTTAATGAGGGTGTAGCGGGTGCCCTGGGCCGACGTGCGGAAGTCGTCGGAGCGAGCCTGCAGTTCGACCTGGCTGCCTGGAGAGAAGAAGGTATTGCCGGTGACTTTCAGGATCGGCGTGTTGGGCTGCGTGTTGTTATCCAGCAGCAGGCGCAGGCGCGCAGTGTCGCTGTCCATGTCGAGGTCGCCCACAATCGTGGTCTGCGGGCGAAGCAGAGTCAGGCGGCCACCGTCGATATCGACGTAACCGGCGCGGATGGTCGAGCCATCGAACATCGCGTCCCCTCGCACCAGCACACCACTCAGGCCCAGCAGGTCACCCTTGACCTGACCACCCTGCCAGTAGAAATACGAAGGGGAGGTATTGTCGTCCGCCAGAATGGCTGCGGTGCCGCCTTCGATGAGGCCACCTGTCTGCCTGATGGAGAGCATGTCGAAACCGCCGGAGGTGTCGAGGCTGCGAAAGCGGATACCGACCCCGTCAGCGGAGATAGTCCCGCTGTTGTTGATATCACTCTTGAAGGGAGCGCCTGCCATCTGGCCGGTAAAGTGTGCTTTCTCGATGTCGATACCCACAGAGTCGATGCCACGCGCGGTGATAGTGCCCGAGTTATTGATGCGCGCCTGGGTCGAGGTGATCAGCATGCCTTCGGCATTTGTGCCAGTCACAGTGATGTTGCCGTTGTTGTTCACTTCACCAGCGATTTTTGCCAGATACAGGTCCAGCCCGACGGCGGCGTTGCCGCTCACCGTAATGTCGCCATTATTTACCAAGTCGCCACCGACGTTGGAATTGAGGGTCATGGCGATACCGGACGGGAAGTCGGTAGGGGTCGCAGCCGTCAGGTTGATTTTGCCCTGGTTGACCAAGTTACCCGCCAGGGTCACATTCATCAGATTTACACCTGCGTTTTGCGACGTCCCGGTGAAGGTGGCGTTATTGAAAACCTCATCGGAGCTGCTGTACGCCCCTGTACTCAGGTCGTAGTTGAGGTCGGGTGCGGCTGCGGCATGGACCGTGGCAGTGGCAGCCGCGACGGACAGCGCCAACAACGAGCGGCGCAGGTGGGAAATGTTCAAGGCAGTATCCTTACAGGGCAAAAACTGACAGGGAATAACGCACGCGTCAGCGTCAGTTTTTAGGCATCCCTGCCAGCTTGTCAGTGAGTGCTGATTCAAGCGCGCTCGAATTTACACGATGCCTGTAGGACAATTCATCATAAAAATAATTAATGCCGAACAAAAAGCTAAAAAATGCGACGTCCCAGTTGTTTTTTGAAGTTTTACGGGAGCATTCAGCAATAATCGGAACTTTAAAGTCGCTATTGCAGTCCCGGGCGGGTCAGGCACTAGGGGGAAGGGGATTCGGATGTTTTTAAACGGACCTTCCCGCCCTCAATCTGAGGATTCTCATGTGCCAACGGGGTTTTGACCCATCGGCTCCAAGTCGCTTCCCACCCACTGTCGTGGTTTGCTCCTGGTACAGGAACGTATTGGGAGAGGGGGGAGTCAAGCGCCTGTTGGTACTTATCAGCTAGCTTACCGGGAATAATCAGGTCTGCTTCTCCGACGAGATGACGCTGGGGTACTAAGGCGAGTCGATCACGGTAGTCCAGCGGATCCAGTGAACCGTCGAGCGGCGACAGCCCTTTCATCGTCGCCCACAGGCGTGGACTGAGATTGCCAGCAAGGGTCTGCACCTGGGTAACATCATTGCGCTGCGCCGCTAACAATAATGCGAGAGCGGCACCACCTGAATACCCCACCAGTTCGAACTCACTATTGCCATATCGCTGTTTTAGTTGGTCCAACGCCTGGCTGAGGCGGGTGACCACTTCCTGGGAAAATCGTCGGTTGGTCCAGAGTGCTGGCTGACAGGCTGCGGTCATGACGAACTGGCAGGGGCGTGCCAGGTACGCATTCGGTGTCGGATCATCGACCGCCAGCCGTGGCACTAACAGATTGTGCGGGCTCGGATCCAGGCTGGGTTGAGTGACCGTCGCCCAGGAATGGCCATCGCCTTCCAGGTAGACACGCAGGCGAGTCATCTTTTCTGCCGTGCGCGGCGCAAGTATGAAGAGGGGGAAGGTGTGTCCCGGCAGGACCTCCAATTGTCGTCCGTGCTCTTCAGCCAGTTGTTGCAGCGCCTCGCGCGGCGATTGGCAGGCGATGAGAAGCGCGCTGACCATCACCATCCAGGCTTTATAGAGGCAGGCTAATGTCCGACGACAGGGAAAGTGTTTATTCATAGGAAAGGCAAAGTCTGAGTCTGATGGCGGGGGCATCGACACCCTCCGCTAGAGTGAGTAAAAAACCTGGCCTCGGCCAGGTTTTTTATTACCTGTCAGGCAGGAAGCCGACTTTGCAGACTCATGCCCATATTGGTGAGGGCGCTGGACAGCTGTTCCAGCGTGGGGAACCGTATGTCATGCACGCCTGCCCAGGCCGGGCGGTCGATGTAAAAGCTGCCGTCGGCCAGCCGATTGATGGGTGTCGCAACGATGCCCCTGTCTCTGCTGTGATGCCGCAGGGTGTAGTTGCCCTGGTTTTCGTCGATCAGGTACATGCCCTTGCGAAACAGCAGCCTCTGCTGTTGCTCCAATGTCCTGTGCACCGGCGGTGCTTCCACTTGTACGCGCAGGTCGGCATGCAAGGTGTCGAAGCTGTCACCGATGCTTTCATGACTGGGGGCGCTGTCGCGATCAATGGCGATGCCGGGGTCGATACGCACCTCGTTGCCTTGCCCCGGAAAGACCTCTTCTATACGTAGACCGATACCTCCTTCCAGTTCACTGAGACCGGCGAACCCATTGAAGGTGTTGATGTTTCTGGCGCCGGTCAGTACCAGCCATTTACCGCCGCCGTTCAGCGCTCTGTCGGCTTGAACAAGGATGTGGGCGAGGTAATTGCTCATCACCTGCTCTGAAAGATCGGCGATAGGGGTGGGGTATTTGTAATGGGCTGCGCAGTCGATAGCCTGCACGCGTATGCCATTGGCCCTGGCGGTCTTGACCAGTTCCAGTTCGTTGAACCGCCCGGATGGATCGGTGCCCAGCTTGCCAAGGTAGCTTTCCAGGTCCTCCGGCATCTCGCCGGTCTGGAAGTAGTGGTTCAGATCATCCTGGGCGAAGTCGTTGAGCAGGCGCCGCATATACAGGGTTTTCACGCCTTTGCGCGCGAAGAGCGGCATGTTGTTGATCACCAGGCGGGTGCTGGTGATGCGGTCCAGGGTTTCACCGATGACGTAGCCCGGTAGGTCTTCGGGCAGGCGTTCGAGGACTTCTTCGAAGACCGTTGTCGGTTCAAAGGCGGGGATGTCCGGACGAGGTGGCAGGCGGGTCCAGGACAGTTCCTTGTAGAAGTCTTGTGCTGATTGCAGCAGTTTGCGCTGAGTTTCGCCGAAGTAGTAGGTGAAGCGGTCAATGCGGCCGAAGCGGCTGTGAACATGGGTTTCAGTGAGGCCCATTGCCCAGCGTTTCACTTCCGGGCGGGTGGATGGCGGGGTATCGAAGGGGCTGGTCACCCTGCGCAGCGAGTGGGGTGGCGTGGTCATCGCTTGTGGCGGTGGCGGGACCTGCGAGGGGGCCGGCCTACGGGCGCTTTTGCTGGAGTTTCCCCCGCCGCCTTTCAAACCGTTGCCGTGGGGCACAGGTTCCCATTCGTTGAGTTCGTTCAGGCGCACCGGCAGCGCGCCGGAAAAGCCATGGGGGTTGTTCGGGTCGACAATCGCCCAATGCCCACGACCGTTGGGGTCGGCTTCGTAGCGCACGTAATAGGCTTGGTCGTTCATCAGGATGGCTTGCTGAGGCATGCCGTCGGAGGTCCGCAGGCTATAGACCTGCTGGAACTTTCCGGGGGCGGTATCCAGGTGTTCTCCTTCCAGTATCAGGTTGGCCTGGTAGGTGGCAGGTACCACAGGCTCAGGCACCGGCGGTGCGCTGGCGGGCGCTGTGGGCGGCGTCAGCTCAATGGGCTCCGTTGCGAGGGTATCGGCTGCTTCGGCGATATCGGGCATGACCCCGTCGGCTTTCAACAGTGCCAGGTTAAACAGCGTATCGATGGCACTGAATATCGCGCCCAGCTCCCCGGCGTGGCGTTCGGCCGGGGTCTTGCCGTTGATGGCCTGGTCGATGTTCAGGCCAAGATTTGCCGCACTGGCCCCCACGACCACCAACGCCACCGGCCAGCCGACCACGGCCATCGGGCCGAAGGTTTTGCCAAAGGCGTTGAGGTAGCCAATCCAGAGTTTCTTGCGCAGGTCGCCATTGCTGCGCAGGGAAAAATCCGCGTCGTTGCGCATGCGCGTCTGACTCGATTGCGCCAGCCAGGTAAAGGCATCGTCCTCGATGGTCTGGTCGGCTTGATTGATCAGGCGGTGGTCCCAGGTGCCCCAGTCGACAAACAACTGGTCGAGTTGGTGGGACAGGCCCTTGTCCACCCAGTCCGGCGGCAAGGTACCCGCCAGGGCCTGGGCGGTGCGATAGATCAGCACGGGGGTGAGCAGCATCTGTTTCCACGTCACGGCATCGGTGTCGTCCTGCTGCACCTGGGCTGACAGTGGAAAGTGAGCCATGAAGCGTGCGCGATTATCCGGGTGGCTGGTCTGGTTCAGCAGCCAGAAATGCAGGTCAGCTGCGGTCTCGAAACAGTGGAAGGCCTGGGACTCACCCGGAACGTAGAGAATTTGCCGGCCATCGCCGTCGACGATGCGCAGGATATCCGTAGCGGTATGTCCACCAATATCCAGCGCCGCCACACGCAGTCCGCCGACTGAAGGGGCCTTGGCTTGCAGGTTGGACAGGGTTGGAGGCCAGCACAGATTGCTGGCCAGGGCTCGAATCACCGTCTGCAACTGCGACTTGCTGAGATGCCCGGCCTGTTGTGCTTGCAGGGCCTCGGCCAGGCAGTTGACCTTGGCCAGGGTGCGAAAATCATCGAAGTGAGCGCGCCAGAATGCATCCATGCGCGTGGTGTAGCGATCGCTGAAATTGATCGCCCAGAAGTCCTTGAGCACCGCGCTGGCGGACAGCGGCACTTCGTTATGCTGATCGAATAGCCGCGCCTCGGCACCCTCGCGATAAAAGCCACCATCCCCGTCGAGCAGGTCGGCATTGTCCTGGTCATGGACCTCGAAGCGGTGAATGACCAACTGCGTCAGCGTCATCGACGCCTGGGGTTTTTCGTTGTGGCTCCAGCCCGTAAACGTCGCCGGATCACCGACGCCGCCGTTGAAGCGGTGCCAGTGCACGTGATCGGGATCCAGGGTCGCCAGACCGTGTTTTGCGAGAATCTCGCGGGCGGCCTCGATGGCCATCCTCTGCATGTTCGGGCACGCATCCAGCACGATGGGCGCCAGGGCCCTGAGTTGTTGCTGAGCGGCGGGGGAGGTATTGGCAAGCGGCATGCTGCTCTCCTTAAGGGGGAAGAGCCGAGCATGCCAAGCCGTTTAGACGGGCGTTGGGTAGATAGTTAGCGCCTGGCGATATCGGAGAAGTAAAACTTATCCAACGTATGCCGCGACTCGGTGTACTCGAACTGCCGCCCGTCCTGCAAAAACGTCTGGTTGCTCACCACGATCACATGGCTCTGACCTTCGAGGTCCAGGTGCGTCTGGTCGTCCTTGCTGCGGGGCAGGGCTTCGATGGTGCGCTGGGCGTAGCTGATCTGCAGTTGCAAGGTCTGCTCGATGAAGGCGTAGATCGACTGTTCGGCAATCGCCTGGTCCAGGCCGGGGATCAGGTCGGCGACGAAGTGGTTGATGTCGAGGATCACCCGTTTGCCGCCGATGCGCCGTACCCGTTTGATGCGTGTGATGACGCTGCCGGGTTCGGCCTCGATGTGTTGCAACAGCGGGCCTTCCAGGGGGAGCTGGGTGAATTCGACCACTTCGGTGCGTACGTCATCGCCCAGGTCGGCGTGGGTTTCGTGGAAGCTGACGATGCCGCCGAGTTGGAACTCAATCGGGTTGGGCGAGAGCACGAAGGTGCCCTTGCCGTGGATCTTTTGCGCAAACCCACGTTCCTGCAGTTGCTCGATGGCGCGACGCACGGTGCCTCGGCTGGCCTGGTAGCTGTCCATCAATTCGGTTTCGGAAGGCAGGCGCGTGCCGCGTTGCAGGCGTTCGGTGGTGATGCTGGCAAGCAGATCGGTATAGATCTGGTTGTATTTGCTCATGGGTAGGGCTCTGTGCCGCGTTGGCGTTCAAGGCAGGAACCTTAGAGGCAGAGCGGCGGTTTGTCCATTAGACCCAAGGATTTCTGCGGCTTGCAGCGCAGCGGTGTCCTACAGGGAGTAAACAAAATCAAACTCGTACAGACGAGTTGTTGCTTTAACTCGTCTGTACGAGTACTTTTGCCTTCGGCGTGCTGCCAATGACTGCCCCCAAATAAAAAAATCAAAGTGGAAACCAAGCATGAGCCACGACTATTCCAACATTGCCCGCGAGATCCTCGAGCACCTCGGGGGCCGCGACAACCTTGAGCAAGCTGCCCACTGCGTGACCCGCCTGCGCCTGGCGCTCAAGGACCCGAGCCTGGTCAACGGCAGCGCGTTGAATCAGGTCGATCTGGTCAAGGGCTCGTTCTTCACCGGCGGTTTGTTCCAGGTGGTGATCGGCCCCGGCGAAGTGGAAAAGGTCTACGCCGCCCTGCGCGAACAGACCGGCCTCGCCGCCGCCACCATCGCCGATGTGAAGAAGAAGGGCGCCGACAAGACCAACGCCATGCAGCGCCTGGTGCGGGTGTTCTCCGATGTGTTCATGCCGATCCTGCCTGCGCTGATCATCGCCGGCCTGCTGATGGGCGTGAACAACCTGATGGGCGCCAAGGGCATGTTCATCGAGGGCCAGACGCTGCTGGAGGCGTATCCGAACCTGGATGGCCTGTGGAGCCTGATCAACCTGATGGCCAACACCTCGTTCGTGTTCCTGCCGGCGTTGGTGGGCTGGTCGGCGGCCAAGCGCTTTGGCGGCAGTGAAATCCTCGGCATCGTGCTCGGCCTGATGCTGGTGCATCCCGATCTGCTCAATGCCTGGAACTACGGCAAGGCGGTCGCCGGGCTCGACGGCCAGAGCCTGCCGTACTTCGATATTTTCGGTTGGTTCAAGATCGAGAAAGTCGGCTACCAGGGGCAGATCCTGCCGATCCTGATGGCGGCGTATGTGATGAGCGTCATCGAGAAATGGCTGCGCGCTCGCGTGCCCAACGCCATTCAATTGCTGGTCGTGCCGATCACCACCATCGTCGTCACCGGCGTGCTCGCGTTGGCGATCATCGGCCCGGTGACCCGTCACCTCGGCATCCTGATCACCGAAGGCGTGGTCACCCTGTTTGACCTGGCGCCGATGGTCGGCGGAGCGATTTTCGGCCTGCTGTACGCGCCGCTGGTGATCACCGGCATGCACCACATGTTCCTCGCCGTGGACCTGCAATTGATCTCCACCCAGGGCGGCACCTTTATCTGGCCGATGATCGTGATGTCCAACCTGGCCCAGGGCAGCGCCGCGCTCGCGGTGTTCTACACCACCCGCAATGCGCGGGATAAAAGCATGGCCTCGACCTCAGCGATTTCCGCTTACTTCGGCATCACGGAACCGGCGATGTTCGGGGTGAACCTGCGCTTCAAGTTTCCGTTTTATGCGGCCCTGGTGGGCTCGGCGCTGGGCAGCATTTTCCTGTCACTGAACAAGGTGCAGGCCTCGGCCATCGGCGTCGGTGGTTTACCTGGGTTTATCTCGATCGTGCCGCAATCCATCGCGATGTTTGTGATCGGGATGGTCATCGCGATGGTCGTGCCGTTTGCACTGACCTGTGCGTTGAGCATGAAGATTGTTCGGCCGGGTTATCGCGTCGCCTGATCAATCGCCATCAAGGCCCGAGAGGCCAGCACAAAACTCTATTGAAGGAACCCACCATGCAAGACTGGCAACACTCGGTGATCTACCAGATCTACCCCAAGAGCTTCCACAGCCACGCGGGTAACGCCACCGGTGACCTGCTGGGCATCGTGGACAAACTCGACTACCTCAAATGGCTGGGCGTGGATTGCCTGTGGATCACCCCGTTCCTGCGCTCGCCGCAACGGGACAACGGCTACGACATCAGCGACTACTACGCCATCGACCCCAGCTACGGGACCATGGCCGACTGCGACCGGTTGATCAGCGAAGCGGCCAAGCGTGGCATCAAGCTGATGCTCGACATTGTGGTCAACCACACCTCCATCGAGCATGAGTGGTTCCAGCAGGCGCGCAGCAGCCTCGACAACCCCTACCGCGATTTCTACATCTGGCGCGACCAGCCGAACAACTGGGAATCCAAGTTCGGCGGGTCGGCCTGGGAATACGAGGCGCAAACCGGCCAGTACTTCCTGCACCTGTTCGACCACACCCAGGCCGACCTCAATTGGGACAACCCCCAGGTGCGTGCCGAGGTGTTCAAGTTGATGCGCTTCTGGCGTGACAAGGGCGTGGGCGGTTTCCGCCTGGATGTGATCAACCTGATCTCCAAGCCCGCCGATTTCCCCGAAGACAACAGCGACGGCCGCCGCTTCTACACCGACGGCCCGAACGTGCATGAATACCTGCAGGAGATGCACCGCGAAGTATTTGAAGGCCATGACCTGATCAACGTCGGCGAGATGTCGTCCACCAGCCTGGAACACTGCATCCGCTACTCGCGGCCAGAGTCGAAAGAGCTGTCGATGACCTTCAACTTTCATCACCTGAAAGTCGATTACCCGAACCTGCAGAAGTGGGTGAAGGCTGACTTCGACTTCCTGCAACTCAAGCAGATCCTCTCCGACTGGCAACTGGGCATGCAGGCCGGTGGCGGCTGGAACGCGCTGTTCTGGTGTAACCACGATCAACCCCGGGTGGTCTCGCGGTTTGGTGACGACGGTGAGCATCGTGTGGTCTCGGCCAAGATGCTCGCCACCGCGCTGCACTTCCTCCAGGGCACGCCGTTCGTGTACCAGGGCGAAGAACTGGGCATGACCAATCCGGGCTTCGACAGCATCGATCAGTACCGCGATGTGGAGACCCTGAACATCTTCCGCCTCAAGCGCGATGCCGGTGAATCCGAAGCGGCGAGCATGGCGGCGATCATGCAGAAGTCCCGCGACAACGGCCGTACGCCGATGCAGTGGAACGCGCAGCCGAATGCGGGTTTCAGCACCGGCGAGCCCTGGATCGGCCTCCCGGCGAATGCCGCGCAGATCAACGTTGAACACCAGCTCGACGATCCCGACTCCGTGCTGCATCACTACCGCGCGCTGATCGCCCTGCGTCGTCACGAACCGCTGATTCAAGAAGGGGTTTACCGCCAACTGCTGCAAGACCATTTGCAGGTCTGGGCGTACCTGCGCGAAGGCCACGGCGAGCGCCTGCTGGTGCTGAACAACTTCTATGGCCAGCCCTGTGAAATCCAACTGCCTGGCGACGTGATCGGCGCAGCGACCGAGCAACGCCTGCTGATCAGCAACTACCCCGACTGCCCACCACGCACGGCCACGGTCGTCTTGCGTCCCTACGAATCGTTCGTGCTGCACCTGATTGATTGATACGCCCCCTGTAGGAGCGAGCTTGCTCGCGAAAAACCTGAGAGCGCCGCGTTAAACCAGTATCGCTGCGTAATCGTTAGCGTTCTTCGCGAGCAAGCTCGCTCCTACAGGGAATCGTGTCGTGCAAGGACAGTAATAAAACAATAAAAATAGAAGGAACATTCATGAAAACAACAATAAAGCTGGGCCTCGTTGCATCCTGCCTGAGCCTGCCATTCGGCGCGCAGGCCCTGGAATTTGCCGGTTACTTGCGCAGCGGCGCGGGGACCTCGACAGGCAGTGGCAAGCAGCAGTGTTTCCAGTTGCCGGGGGCGCAAACCAAATACCGACTGGGCAACGAATGCGAGCAGTACGCCGAACTGGAACTGCGTCAGGACCTGCTGACCCTCGACGACGGCTCGGTGCTCAGCGTCGACGCCATGGCATCGCTGTACAACCAATACGACCGCGCCCTTAAATTCCAGGGCGAAGACAACGGCTCGGCGCGCATGCCGCAGATGTATGCGCAGTGGTCGAACCTGCCTGCCCTCAATGGCGGTTCGCTGTGGGCCGGTCGGCGTTACTACAAACGCAACGACATCCATATTTCCGACTTCTACTACTGGAACCAGAGCGCCACCGGCGGCGGTATCGAGGACGTGCTGATCGGCGACCTCAAGTACAGCTACGCCATTTCGCGCAAGGACAACCTGTACCAGAAGGAATACGCCACCCGTCACGACTTCAACGTCGCGGGCTTCAAGACCAACCCCGGCGGCGAGCTGGAGCTGGGCTTGAGCCATATCGAAAAGGCCGGCGGGCGTGACACCCACAGCGGCTGGGCACTCACCGCGCAGCATGTGCAAAAACCCTTCCTGGGCGGCAAGAACAAATTCGCTTTGCAGTACGGCGAAGGCCCCGGCACCGGCCTGGGCTACACCGGCAATACCTTCCTGGATAACAGCAGCAAAAGTTATCGCGCCGTGGAGTTCTTCGACTGGCAGGTGACCCCGCGTTTTGGTGGGCAGATCGAGGCGGTGTACCAGAAGGATATTCGCCCCGGCAGCCAGGACCAGACCTGGATGTCCATCGGCGTACGCCCCGCGTATGCGATCAGCGAACAATTCAAACTGGTCACCGAGCTTGGGCATGATCAGGTCGATGCCACCGGCGGCACGCGCAAGCTGAGCAAATTTACCTTCGCCCCGACCTGGTCGCCCAACGGCCCGGATTTCTGGGCGCGGCCGGAAGTGCGTTTGTACTACACCTATGCGACCTGGAACGAAGCGGCCAAGCGTGCAGCGAATGAACTGGCGGCGGGCTCGGCGTTGTCCGACACCGGCGCCTATGGCACCGCGCGGCATGGGTCGAACGTGGGCGTGCAGGTTGAATACTGGTGGAAATAAGTTATCCATGGGGAAGGCATCTACCCAAGGATTTTTACAGAACAAAACAGCAGGTGACGTCATGACCGCAACTCAACCCCTGGAATTGCTGGCGCCCTTGTCCGGCGTGCTGCTGGCACTGGACAAGGTGCCTGACCCGGTGTTCGCCAGCCGCATGATCGGCGACGGCCTGTGCATCGATCCCACCTCGCAGACCCTGTGCGCGCCCCTGGCCGGGGTGATCAGCAATATCCAGGACAGTGGGCATGCGGTCAGCGTCACCGACGACAACGGCGTGCAGGTGCTGATGCATATCGGCCTGGACACCGTGAGCCTGGCGGGCAAGGGCTTCACCCGCCTGGTCGAGGAAGGCCAGCGGGTGGAGGCCGGGCAAGCCTTGATCGAATTCGATGCCGACTATGTGGCACTCCACGCACGCAGTTTGCTGACCTTGATGCTGGTGGTCAGCGGCGAGCCGTTCACGCCATTGGCAAGCGGCCTGGTGGAATTGGGCCAACCGGTGTTGCAGGTTGCGCCCGGCAACCGGGTAGAGGAGGCCGATGAGGAGGAGGGCGATGCACGCTTCTCCAAGCCGTTGACCTTGCCCAACGCCAACGGTTTGCACGCGCGCCCGGCCGCCGTATTGGCCCAGGCGGCGAAAGGTTTTAACGCGAGCATTTACCTGCACAAGCAAACCCAGAGTGCCAACGCCAAGTCGCTGGTGGCGATCATGGCGCTGCAAACCGTGCAGGGCGATACCTTGCAAGTGAGTGCGGCCGGTGACGACGCCGAGGCGGCGATCCAGGCGCTGGTCGCGCTGTTGCTTGAAGGTTGCGGCGAGTCCATCGCGGCACCGGCTGCACAGCTTGAAGCGCCGGTGCCGGTATCGTTGGCGACGCTGCTGCGAGGCGTTTGCGCATCGCCGGGATCGGCGTTTGGCCAGGTGGTCCAGGTTGCTGAGCCCGAGCTGAAGGTGACTGAACAGGGGGCGGGAGAAACCTTCGAACGTGCTGCTTTGGCGCGTGGCCTGTTGGCTGCAACCGAAGCGCTGCAAGCCCTGCAAACCCAGGCGGCAGGCAGTGCCCAGGCTGAGATTTTCCGCGCCCATCAGGAATTGCTCGAAGACCCGACGCTGCTGGAACAAGCCCACGGTCTGCTGGCCGAAGGCAAGAGCGCCGCTTTCGCTTGGAACAGCGCCACGGTCGCCACTGCCCAGCTGTTCCAGAACCTGGGCAACGCCCTGTTGGCCGAACGTGCGGCGGACCTGGCGGATGTCGGCCGGCGTGTGCTGAAGCTGATCCTCGGTATTCAAGACCGCGCCTGGGACCTGCCCGACCGCGCGATCCTGGTCGCCGAGCAACTGACGCCTTCGCAAACCGCCAGCCTCGACACCCAAAAGGTACTGGGGTTTGTCACCGTCGGCGGCGGGGCGACCAGCCATGTCGCGATCCTGGCGCGGGCCCTGGGCCTGCCTGCCATGTGCGGGGTCGGGCCTGAAGTGCTGGCGCTGGCCAACGGCAAACAGGTCCTGCTCGACGCCGACAAGGGCGAGTTGCACCTGGACCCCAACCTGGCCGAGATCGAACAGCTGGAAGCTGCGCGTAAGCAGCACGTGCTGCGACGTCAGCGTGACGTGGCGCAGGCGTCAGTGCCGGCGATTACCCGCGACGGCCATCACGTCGAGGTGACCGCCAACGTCGCTTCGTTGCAGGAAGTGGAGCAATCCCTGGCCCTGGGGGGTGAAGGCGTCGGCCTGCTGCGCTCGGAGTTTTTGTACCTGGATCGCAATCGCGCCCCAAGCGTGGATGAGCAGGCCGCCACCTACAGCGCCATCGCCCGTGCCCTGGGCACCGAGCGCAATCTGGTGGTGCGCACCCTGGACGTCGGCGGCGATAAACCCCTGGCTTACGTGCCGATGGACAGTGAAACCAACCCGTTCCTGGGCCTGCGCGGTATACGCCTGTGCCTGGAGCGCCCGGAGCTGTTGCGTGAACAGTTGCGCGCGATCCTCGCCAGTGCCGGGCTGGCACGCCTGCATATCATGTTGCCGATGGTCAGCCTGCTGTCGGAGCTGCATCTGGCGCGCCAGATTATGGAGGAAGAAGCCCAGGCCCTTGGGCTCAGCGCGTTGCCCAAACTGGGCATCATGATCGAGGTGCCGTCGGCGGCCCTGATGGCCGATGTGTTTGCGCCCCATGTGGATTTCTTCTCCATCGGCACCAACGACCTGACCCAATACACCCTGGCCATGGACCGTGATCACCCGCGCCTGGCCAGCCAGGCCGATAGCTTTCACCCGGCGGTATTGCGCCTGATCGCCACCACCGTCACGGCCGCCCATGCCCATGGCAAGTGGGTGGGTGTATGCGGCGCACTGGCGTCCGAAGCCCTGGCGGTGCCGGTGTTGATCGGGCTGGGGGTGGATGAACTGTCGGTCAGTGTGCCGCTGATCCCCACCATCAAGGCCACCGTGCGCGGGCTGGACCTGGCCGGCTGCCAGACCATCGCCCGTCAGGTACTGGGCCTGGAAGAGGCCGCCCAGGTGCGCGAGGCCATGCGCCTGTACCACGCGGCCACCGTTGAAACCTCACCCGTCATGGAGCACTGAGCATGTTCGAGAAATTGCAGCGGGCGTTCTGGAAAGCCCTGACCCCGGATTTGATTGCCGAGACGGTGGCGGTGCCGACACAGGGGCTGTTGTCGGCCGAGGTGCTGAGTGCGCTGGGAGGTGCGGATAACCTCAAGTCGCAACAGCGTGTGGCGCTGACGCGGGTGAGGGTGCAATTGCAGGATGCTGAGAAGTTTGATGCTGCGGCGTTAAAGGCCGCGGGGGTCTCTGGGGTGATGGTATTGACGGGTGGGGTGGTCCATTTGCTCATCGGGCTCGAAGCCAAGTAGGCGTACATCGCCGCCTGTAGGAGCGAGCTTGCTCGCGAGAAACGTCAATGATAACGCGTGCTTCCTGAATGAACGCGGTGCCTGTGAGTTTTTCGCGAGCAAGCTCGCTCCTACAAAAAGCCTTAACTGACTGGCATTAGGGCAAGCCCCCTCCCACATTGATTTTGTGGTATTGGGAAGATCAGTTTTACAGCTGCGGGGTGTCTTCCGGCGGCTTGGTTTTATCCACACCCGGCACATGCAGATTACCTTCCACCACCTGGTTACCCTCCAACTGCGGCTGGGTCACCCAGGTCAGGATGTCGTAGTAGCGCCGGATGTTCGCCACGAAGTGCACCGGCTCGCCGCCCCGGGCGTAGCCGTAGCGGGTCTTGCTGTACCACTGCTTCTGCGACAGGCGCGGCAGCATCTTCTTCACGTCCAGCCACTTGTTCGGGTTCAGGCCTTCCTTCTTCGCCAGGATGCGCGCGTCGTCCAGATGGCCGGTGCCGACGTTATAAGCAGCGAGGGCGAACCAGGTGCGGTCGGGCTCGGCGATCTTGTCGTCCAGCTCGTCCTTGATCTTGGCCAGGTACTTGGCGCCGCCCATGATGCTTTGCCTGGCATCCAGGCGATTGGACACGCCCATGGCCTGGGCGGTGTTCTGGGTCAGCATCATCAGGCCGCGCACGCCGGTCTTTGAGGTGACCGCCGGTTGCCACAGCGATTCCTGATAGCCGATAGCCGCAAGCAGGCGCCAATCGACTTTTTCTTCCTTGGCGTAGGCGCGAAAGTGTTTCTCGTATTTGGGCAGCCGCTGCTGCAAATGCTGGGCGAAGGTGTAGGCGCCGACATAGCCGAGTACATCGACGTGCCCGTAATAGCGGTCTTTAAGGCGTTGCAGGGTGCCGTTCTTTTCCACCTTGTCCAGGTAGCTGTTGATCTCGTTGAGCAGGCTGTTGTCGTCGCCGGCGGCCACGGCCCAGCTCTGGTTGCTGGCATTGCCGAGGTCGAACGCCACCCGTACGTTGGGGAAGTACACCTGGTTCATCGCCACTTCGTTGGAGTCCACCAGGGTCAGGTCGATTTGCCCCTCGTCCACCATGCGCAGCAGGTCGACCACCTCGACGGCATCGGATTCTTCGTATTCGATGGCCGGGTTCTGCTTCTTAAGCGCCGCCAGTTGTTCGGCGTGGGTGCTGCCTTTGAGCACCATGATCTTCTTGCCCACCAGGTCCGCCGCGTTCGTCGGGCGTGACTGGCCGTTGCGGTAGATGATCTGCGGGGTGACTTCCAGGTAAGGATGGGAGAACCGCACCTGTTGCTGGCGCTGCTCGCTGCTGACCAGGCCGGCGGCGGCGAGCACCGGGCCGTTGGGTTTGCCCAACTGGCCGAACAGGTCGTCAAGGTTGTCGGCGGTCTCGATTTCCAGCTTCACGCCCAGGTCATCGGCAAAACGCTTGACCAGTTCGTATTCGAAACCGGTTTCACCGTTGCGGTCCTGGAAGTAAGTTGCCGGGCTGTTTCGGGTAATCACCCGCAATACGCCATCCTCCTTGATTCGCTCGAGCGTGCTGGGTTTATCAACACAGGCGCTGAGCATCAGAAAGAGTCCGGTGACGATGAGCCATCTGGCGCATCGCGGGCGCAAAGCAGTTGGGGAGAACATCTGCGCAGTATACGCAAACGGCCCACGGCGCCATATCTCGACAGCGGCGGACTTGTCTGCTAGCGCCGCCAAAACTGTGCTGCAGCCCGCAGAAACGTGGCTTGGCGCCCGATTGTGACGGTTAAAATAACTGCGCGGAATGCCTTGGATAACGCCCCGATAGCGTGCAAACCGTGCCAACTGACGTTCGGCAGCCGCCAGCGGTGCCGTTTCGGGTGCCGTTGGCGATGGTTTACGCTAGAATGCACGGCCTCAAAGCACACCCCTTCCCGAGGCTGTCCCGAAGATGTTGATCCTGCGCGGCGCTCCTGCCCTTTCTGCCTTTCGCCACAGCAAACTCCTTGAACAACTGAGCCAGAAGGTTCCAGCGGTTACAGGCCTGTATGCTGAATTTGCTCACTTCGCCGACGTTACCGGCGTCTTGACCGCCGACGAACAGCAAGTGCTCGCACGCCTTCTGAAGTACGGCCCCAGCGTTCCCGTTCAAGAGCCGACCGGCCGCTTGTTCCTGGTTCTGCCGCGGTTCGGCACCATCTCGCCCTGGTCGAGCAAGGCCAGCGATATCGCCCGCAACTGCGGCCTGGAGAAGATCCAGCGCCTGGAGCGTGGTATCGCGTTCTACGTCGAAGGTGGGTTCAGCGACGCCGAGGCCGAGCTGATCGCCAGCAGCCTGCACGACCGCATGACCCAGATCATCGTCAGCCAGCTGGAACAGGCTGCCGGCCTGTTCAGCCACGCCGAGCCCAAGCCGTTGACCGCGATTGACGTGCTGGGCGGTGGCCGCGCGGCGCTGGAGAAGGCCAACACCGAGCTGGGCCTGGCCCTGGCCGAAGACGAGATCGACTACCTGGTCAACGCCTTCACCGGTCTCAAGCGCAACCCCCACGACATCGAACTGATGATGTTCGCCCAGGCCAACTCCGAGCACTGCCGTCACAAGATCTTCAACGCCAGTTGGGACATCGACGGCGAAAGCCAGGAAAAAAGCCTGTTCGGCATGATCAAGAACACCTACGTGATGCACAGCGAAGGTGTTCTGTCGGCTTATAAGGACAACGCCTCGGTGATCGTCGGTTCGGTCGCCGGCCGTTTCTTCCCGGACCCTGAAACCCGCCAATACGGCGCGGTGCAGGAGCCGGTGCACATCCTGATGAAGGTCGAGACCCACAACCACCCGACCGCGATTGCCCCGTTCCCGGGCGCAGCCACCGGTTCCGGCGGCGAGATCCGCGACGAAGGTGCCACCGGCCGTGGCGCCAAGCCAAAGGCCGGCCTGACCGGTTTCACCGTGTCCAACCTGCAGATCCCGGGCTTCGAACAGCCATGGGAAGTGCCGTACGGCAAGCCTGAGCGCATCGTGACGGCGCTGGACATCATGATCGAAGGCCCGCTGGGCGGCGCCGCGTTCAACAACGAGTTCGGCCGTCCGGCGCTGACCGGTTATTTCCGTACCTTCGAACAGTCCATCACCACGCCCCGTGGCGATGAAGTGCGCGGCTACCACAAGCCAATCATGCTGGCCGGCGGCATGGGCAACATCCGTGAAGAACACGTCAAGAAAGGCGAGATCCTGGTCGGCTCCAAGCTGATCGTGCTCGGCGGCCCGGCGATGCTGATCGGCCTGGGCGGCGGCGCTGCTTCCTCCATGGCCACCGGCACCAGCTCGGCAGACCTCGACTTCGCCTCCGTACAGCGCGAAAACCCTGAGATGGAACGCCGCTGCCAGGAAGTCATCGACCGTTGCTGGCAGTTGGGTGACAAGAACCCCATCAGCTTTATCCACGACGTCGGTGCCGGCGGTTTGTCCAACGCCTTCCCGGAGCTGGTCAACGATGGCGACCGCGGGGGCCGCTTCGAACTGCGCAACATTCCAAACGACGAGCCGGGCATGGCCCCGCACGAAATCTGGAGCAACGAATCCCAGGAACGTTACGTACTGGCGGTCGGCCCTGAAGACTTCGCGCGCTTCCAGGCCATCTGCGAACGCGAGCGTTGCCCGTTTGCCGTGGTCGGCGAAGCCACTGCCGAGCCGCAACTGACGGTCACCGACAGCCACTTCGGCAACAGCCCGGTGGACATGCCCCTCGAAGTGCTGCTGGGCAAGGCCCCGCGCATGCACCGTTCGGCGGTTCGTGAAACCGAGCTGGGCGATGATTTCGACCCAAGCACGCTGGACCTGACTGACAGCATTGAACGCGTGCTGCACCACCCGGCCGTGGCGAGCAAAAGCTTCCTGATCACCATCGGCGACCGCACCATCACCGGCCTGGTGGCCCGTGACCAAATGGTCGGCCCATGGCAGGTGCCGGTGGCCGACGTTGCCGTCACCGCCACCAGCTTCGACGTCTACACCGGCGAAGCCATGGCCATGGGCGAGCGTACGCCGCTGGCCCTGCTGGACGCCCCGGCGTCGGGCCGCATGGCCATTGGTGAAACCCTCACCAACATCGCCGCGTCGCGCATCGGCAAGCTGTCCGACATCAAATTGTCGGCCAACTGGATGTCCGCTGCCGGTCACCCCGGTGAAGATGCGCGTCTGTACGACACCGTGAAAGCGGTCGGCATGGAGCTGTGCCCGGAGCTGGGCATCACCATTCCGGTGGGCAAGGACTCCATGTCCATGGCCACCCGTTGGAACGATGAAGGCGTGGACAAGAGCGTCACCTCGCCGCTGTCGCTGATCGTCACCGGCTTTGCGCCGGTCACCGACATCCGCCAGACCCTGACCCCGCAACTGCGCATGGACAAGGGCACCACCGACCTGATCCTGATCGACCTCGGCCGTGGCCAGAACCGCATGGGCGCCTCGATCCTCGCGCAAACCCACGGCAAGCTCGGCAAACAGGCGCCGGACGTGGATGACGCCGAAGACCTGAAAGCCTTCTTCGCCGTGATCCAGGGCCTCAACGCCGACGGCCACCTGCTGGCCTACCACGACCGTTCCGACGGTGGCCTGCTGACCAGCGTGGTCGAGATGGCCTTTGCCGGTCACTGTGGCCTGAACATCGTGCTCGACAGCGTTGCCGAGGATGCGTCCGAAATCAACGGCATCCTCTTCAACGAAGAGTTGGGTGCGGTGATCCAGGTTCGCCAGGACGCAACCCCGGACGTACTCGCACAGTTCAGCGCCGCTGGCCTGGACGACTGCGTCGCGGTGATCGGCCAGCCGATCAACAACGGTGAAATCAATATCTCCTTCAACGGCGACACCGTGTTTGCCGGCCAGCGCCGCTTGCTGCAACGCCAGTGGGCCGAGACCAGCTACCAGATCCAACGCCTGCGTGACAACGCCGACTGCGCCGAGCAGGAATTCGACGTGATCCTGGAAGAAGACAACCCGGGCCTGAGCACCAAGCTCAGCTTCGACGTCAACCAGGACATCGCCGCGCCGTACATCAAGAAAGGCATCCGCCCACAAGTTGCCGTGCTGCGTGAGCAGGGCGTCAACGGCCAGGTGGAAATGGCGGCCGCGTTCGACCGCGCCGGCTTTAATGCGATCGACGTGCACATGAGCGACATCCTCGCCGGTCGCGTTGACCTCAACGAGTTCAAAGGCCTGGTGGCCTGCGGCGGTTTCTCCTACGGCGACGTACTGGGTGCCGGCGAAGGCTGGGCCAAATCGGCCCTGTTCAACAGCCGTGCCCGCGACGCGTTCCAGGGCTTCTTCGAGCGCAACGACAGCTTCACCCTGGGTGTGTGCAACGGTTGCCAGATGATGTCCAACCTCCACGAGCTGATCCCGGGCAGCGAGTTCTGGCCGCACTTCGTGCGTAACCGCTCGGAGCAGTTCGAAGCCCGTGTCGCCATGGTGCAGGTGCAGGAATCCAACTCGATCTTCCTGCAAGGCATGGCCGGTTCGCGCATGCCGATCGCCATCGCCCACGGTGAAGGCCATGCCGAGTTCGAAAGCGAAGAGGCGTTGCTCGAAGCCGACTTGTCCGGTTGCGTGGCCATGCGTTTCGTCGACAACCACGGCAAGGTCACCGAAAGCTACCCGGCCAACCCGAACGGCTCGCCGCGTGGGATCACCGGCCTCACCAGCCGCGACGGTCGCGTGACCATCATGATGCCGCACCCGGAGCGCGTGTTCCGCGCCGTGCAGAACTCCTGGCGCCCGGAAGAGTGGAACGAAGACGGTGCGTGGATGCGCATGTTCCGCAACGCCCGCGTGTGGGTGAACTAAGGCGGTGTACAAGCTTGCCTTCTTTGTGCCCGACAGCCATGTGGAGACGGTGAAAGCCGCCGTCTTCGCTGCTGGCGGTGGGCGCATCGGCGACTACGACCGCTGCGCCTGGCAAGTGCTGGGCCAGGGCCAGTTTCGCGCGTTGGACGGCAGCCAGCCGTTTATCGGGCAGGTTGGCCAGGTTGAAGTGGTTGAAGAATGGAAGGTCGAGCTGGTGGTGGCCGATGAGTTGATCAACGCGGTGGTCGCCGCGTTGAAACTCAGCCACCCCTATGAGACACCGGCTTATGAAGTGTGGCCGTTGGCGGATTTCTGATCCGCCCGCTGTAGAAACAAGAAACCCGCTGGGCCGGTTTGGCCAGCGGGTTTTTTGTGGGTGGTCATGAACCCGGTGTCAAAGCCTCAATGGCTCAGGGTGCGGGGGTCAACCCGACTTCTGCCTTCAATGCACTGATCAACATGTTTTCGTAGCTGAACCGCTTGCCCTGCATCGGCTCCCAGCGGTCGACATAAAACAGGCCATTGTGGTCGACCTTGATCGGCGTCGACACGATCTCGCCGCTGCGCGAACGATGCAGCAGGATGTTCTGCGAGGGCGACGGGCGTTCGATCAGGAACAGGCCGGGCCGGTTCAGGCGTGTCCTGTCCACCGCTGCGAAAGGCGTCGGGGCTTTGGTGCCGGCAACCCCTGCGTCGAGAATGAAGTCGCTGCGCAAGGCCCTGGTGTAAGGGCTGATGCCTTCGGAGACGGTCTCCCAGGCCCCCGCTCGAATGTTTTGCGCCAGCGCCGGGGCGGTGTCCCGCACATGCAGGCTGACGGCACCCTGGAGTTCCGCGAGGCCAGGCACGCTCAGGTGGGTGTTGGTGTGCGCGCTGCCCACGAAGGCCACCCACTTGTGGGGCCCGTGTGCGGCCTGGTCGGCGTCGATGACCTTGGAGGCGAAGTAACTGAACAGCTGGTTGCGTGAGACATCCGCGTCCCCCAACCCCTTGATGTGGTAACTGGCGGTGCAGTCCAGGGCGCGGATGCGCATGCCGTGTCTTGCCGCGATCTGGATCACTTCGGTGTAGGTATCGCTGCCGTTGTAGCCCGGCATATGGCCCCGATCCAGCTGGGAGAGGTAGCGCTTGAGGTTGTCCGGCAGCCGTTGGGTCTGCAGAAAAATATCCAGCTCGTGCTGGTGCAAATCGGTCAGCAGATGCTCCACGTACAGCGTCTTGAACTCCAGTTCCTTGAGCTTTCCCATGTAATCGCGCAGCAGGCGTTTGCTCGATTGCGCATTGTGCCCTTCACCGATCACCAGCCCCGAAAACTCACTGTGACGGATTTTCTCCAGCAATGCCTCGGGGGTGTTCGGCAGGCCCAGTACGGATGGCTCGGGCCGGGCTGGCGGCACTTGGCTGGCCAGGTACGTGTCGGCATCCGCACTCAGGCGCGCGCGGGTATCCACAAATGCCCTGAAGGCTTCCTGATGCTCCGGGTTCTGCGGGAAGTAGCGCGTGTCCAGGCCATGCCGTGTGCTGGTCTGTCGGACGATGCTCTCCCGGAGCGGGACGGCAATGTCGTACTCGCTGTAATGCGCTGCGGCCACAGGCGCAGCGCTGGGCGATGTTGCCGGTTCGGGGGCTTTGTACGGGGTGCGCATGGTCAATTGGTAATCGCCTCTGGCCAGCGCTTCACCCGCCAAGGGGGTGTCGATCCACACGCCCACGGGTTGGTCCGTACCCACATCCACCACGCGCAGGGCGACCGCGTCCTGCAGGTCCGCCAGGCCAGGCGTTTGCTCGAAAGTACGCAGCCGGGAATGATCCACCAGGGCCACCCAGCGTTCATCCTGCTCGTCGAGGGCATCGGTCTGAATGGCTTTGTGGGAGTAATAGTTTCTGATGCTGTTGCCGCGTGGCGTCGTCGGTGGGGTGTCGCCCATTTGCAGGGCGTCGTCCAGCAAGTACGAGGTTGAGGCATCCAGGGCCTTGATCTTCACGCCCTTTTCCTGAGCCTTGCGTACCAGGGCGACGTAGGAGTACTCGGCGTTCTCGGCCAAGCCAAAGGCTTTGTCGACGGTCTTCAGGTGCCGCTCGATGTGCTGCCAGGATTTTCCGCTGTTGAGCTTCTCCAGTTTTGGACGAAATACATCACCGGGCAGGTACTCGATATAAAGGTGTTTGAAACCCTTGCTGATCAACGCCTCCATGTGTGTGACCAGCAGCTGTTTACTGGCAATGGAGCCGGGCACCGCGCCAATGACCAGGTTCTTGTTACCGCTGAAGGCATCGCTGGCGATCAGTTGTGCAAACGACGTGCTGGCGTCCAGGGCCGGAAGCTCGGCGCGGGCCGGCAACGGGTCAAGGGTCTTGAAAAAGTCCTGGGCGTCGGTGGCCAGGCGTTCGGCCTGTTGCAGGTAAGCGGTACGAAGGGATTTGAGTTCAATGGCGGCGCTTCCCAGGATCACGTCTTGCGAGCCGAAATCCCACTCCGACCGCAGCAGTATCCCGGTGCGCACATCCGGGTCGAGCACCAGTTCCAGTTTGTTGGCGTACTTTGCCGGCATCTCATAAGGCTTGAGCGGCTCTGGTGTGTCGGGCAATTTTTCATACTTGGGCGCGCCACCGGTGACGCCGGTGCGGTGCCAGACGCCTTGTGCATCGGGCGCGGCCACGCGAGTCGTGGAGATCAGTTTGCCGGTAGGCGGATCGAGTCGGTACAGCAAATAACGTCCGATCGGGTCCGGGGTGTTTTTTGCCCAAAGCAACTCGCCGTCGAACAGCACCGCCTGCATGTCTGCCGGCGCAAGTACCGGGGGTTGCAGGGAATGCACCAGCTTCAGGGTCTCGCTGGTCGCGGTGGCGCTCTGGGCGGCCTCGCGCAGGGCCGGTCTTGCCAGCTGTTTAAGGGAAACCAATGCCGGACGCAGGTCGGTGAACGCCGCGCCGGCGCTGTTCAGCACATAACCGATCAGGTGTTCCACGGCGGCACTTGTATCGCCTTGTTGATAGGCGTTCAGGGCCAGCATGCCGTCCTTGAACGCCAGCAGCATGCCCAGGCTCAGGCTGACGATGGGAAACGGTGCGGTAGCAATGGCGGTGACCCATTCCACGCAGGTCCAGAGGATGCCCGTGATCATCTGGGTGCGATTGGCCGTGGTGCCTTCAACGTCGTCGATCCTGCGCTGCTGCTTCATGTCGTACAGGGCCCGACGCAGATCCAGCAGGGGCGGCTGTGCACGGGTTGCGTCATAGCGTGCCGGGCTGGTGTCGGTTTTGTTCAGGTCCTCGGGCAACTGCGCCTTGGCGGTTTCCAGAAAGGTACGCACTTTAACCTGGGATTGGGCACCGACCCGTAGGGTGAAATAGGCGACCATGCCGGGCACCTTTTTCAGCAGGTAGTTGAACTGCCTGGCCTCGCGGAAGCTGATGCCATCCGGTGCGTTGGGGGTATAGAGCAGCGTCGGAAAATCAGCATGGCTGAAGAGGAAAGTGCCCATCACCCATTCGCCATTGATCATCAGGCGATGAATGGCGTAGGTGCCGCGTGTCTCGGTGGCCGTTTCCCCCATGCTGGCGATACTGCGCTCCAGCCAGTCCCAATCGACCCCGGCGATGTGGCCCTCGAGCCGGCACTCCAGGGCGGCGTTCTGCATCTGGCGCTGGGTGATACTCAGCGTTGCATTGCGCCGCAGGTCATAGTCCGCGCTGCCGACATTCAGCAATCGGCTCCGCACTTCGCTGATATAGCGCGCGCCGACCCAGGTGCCGGTGACCGAGCGGGCGACTTTCTCGGCGGTCAATGCGCTCAGGTTAATCCCCTTGGGGCCTTTGAATTGGGCGGCGCGGGAGAACTTCTCGTCGAGGAACCCCACACCGTCGGCATAACCGTCGCGGTACAGCTGGGTGTAGGTCAGGGGCGGCGGGGTCAATGAACCGAGCAGCGCCGGCGGTGAAAATGCCCAGACGGTGTCGGGGTCGACATCGTTCTGAGGACGTCCCAGCAGCAGGTTCAGGCGTTTTTTTGCCTGGTCATGCAGATAGTCAGCGAAGCTGAGAAACTGCGCGTCAGACAGCGGAAAATCCTCGTAGGTGAGCAACGCGCCTTCACTGTCCTCGGCCAGTTTCAACAGCTTGCGGCGGTTGTCGGCGTGGGTGGAGCGGTACCAGTTCGGGGTGCTGAATTCGTAGTCGTCGACGCGGGTCGCCAGCACATGGGCGGACATCGCCTTGAGGCAGTCGGCGTGGCTGCCGACGTTGCCAAAGCTGATCGCTGTGTACTCGCGGTCTTGAAACTTGAAGCTCAAGCCGCTCAGCACCCGCTTCATCGCTGCGCGAAAACGCAGGGCGACCCGCTTGATCAGGTAGTCGGTCAGGCTGCCAGGCGGGTGTTTTGCACCGTTGTCCAGGCTCCAGCCGAGGATGTGCTGCTGGCACGCAAGCTCAGTGTCGAAGGCCTGGAATTGCTGCTCCCTTGGTGCCTCGGGCGTGCACAGCAGCAGGCGGGTGACCGCGCCGCTGGCGTCGGTTTGGCGCACTACCCATATGTCCTGCAACTGGGCCTCGTGCAGTGACAGGGTGGCGGCGCTCAGGCGCGCGTCGGTGCCCTGGCGCACGTCCTGCACCAACTGGAAATCTTCTTCACTCAGATGACCCTGGAGCATGGCGGTGTAGGCCAGCGCGTTGATCCGCTGGTCGAGCATCTGTTCGATCGCGCGGCTGAGCGCAGGCTTGGCGTGCATCTGCTGTTGCAGCTCGCCGAACTCGATACGCGGCTGCAGGGTGGTCAATACCTGTGCCAGCCAGGCGGGGGTCAGGTCCTGATAGGCCGGCGGCAACGGTGCCTCGTGGTAGGTCAGCGTGGTTTTGTTCAGGAAGTCCGAACCCGGCTCGGCATCACCGGCCTGCAGTCCGCGCAGGGCCAGGTCAACCAGGCTGCGGTCGTGTTCGTATTCACCGATGGGATCGACGTAGCGCCGGGTGTTGACCAGCAGGTGTTCCGGCGCCAGGTCGTGGATGTCCAGCTCATCGCTCAAGCGTTCGAGCAGTCGATAGCGGGCCAGGGCTTCAGGGGTAGCGACCGGGCCCAGCAGGTCGAGCAGATCCTGGCGCGCCGTGTTATAGCTCGCCAGGTGAGCGGCGAGCGCGGCCCGCCGCGGTTCGCTGGCGCTGCGATACCAGTCCGGTGCACTGTGGCGCAGGTGGCGCTCCAGCAGGCGTCGGCTGCGCCATTGCAGGCGCGCTTCTAAGTCCGGCAAGGCAGCCGCGATGGCCTGGTCCAGGGCGTCGATCAGCACAGCGGCCTCGTGGGCCGGATTGTCTACCAGGCTCAAGGCGCGCTCGATGTCCTCGGTGCGCTTGTCGACCAGGGCAGCGTAGGTGTGTTCGAACAGCGGTTTGTCGGTGATCGGCGTCAGTTCCAACGGCCAGATGGCGCCGGGCGTTACATCGCGATAACGCACGGGCAACAGTGCCATGAAGTCGCGTCGCTGCCCGGCATCCTCCAGGCCCTGGAACAAGTGCGTATTGAGTTGCGTCAGCGAGCCGAATGCCTCGATCCCGCGCGAAGGCGTGAACAGCATCACTTCCCCTACCGGCACAGCGCTCAGGTCGGTGACCACGGGGCTGGACGTTTCGGTCAGCACAAAGGCGCCGGCCAGCTCCACCGTCCGGTCCTGATAACGAAAGCTCAGCGCATACAGGCCTGGGCGCAACGTAGCGCCCAGCGGTACACGCGCAAGCATGGCCTGTTGCTGCGGATGCAGCAGGCGGTCCTGGGCACTGACCGTCGTTTCATTGGCCAGGGCGGTGTAGCCGGCTTCAAAGGTCATGAAGGATTTGCGCGGCTTGCCGTCGATTTGCTCGTTGCGATCGAGTGCCAGCAGATAGGTATTCAAGCTGGACTTGAGTGCTTCGACTCGGGCGAGCAGATCGCCCTGGGTGATGTCCTGATAGAGCGCGCGGCTCTTGGCCAGGAACTGCTGGCGGTAACGCTTCAGGATGCCATTGGTTTTTTCCAGGTAGGCCAGTTCGGTAGACGGTGTGTGTTCGGGCACCAGCGGCTTTTCGATCTGGAGCAGGTGGTGCCCGATCTGATTGAGGTGGCCTTTGATACCTTCAAAGGTCTGGGATGTTGTGCTCACGGGTACGCTCTCCATGCGGGGATAAGAACCTTGAGCATGCGCAGGCGGGCCATTGGCAGGGAGGTAGATAAGTAGGTTTTTTGATTGGTGGGAATAAATCTAACCGGCGACAACCTGCATGTTTCCTACAACCCTTTCAGGTTGTCCCTAGGAACCTGCCTCAATAACCTTCGCCGGTCGCTGACAATTCAGTGATCGGGGTTTGAACTCAAGACCCGTTCAGTAACGTTGCACCGGCTTGAGATTCAATAATGGAGTTACCAGACGTCGTTGTTCCTAGGCTCAATACGAGTACTGCACTGGGGCAAGCATTGGTTTCAATGTTCAAGTCCATCGAGGTGGAGTTAATGCTTGAGGGCGCCGCGTCAGGCGCGGTCAAGGTCATCGTATTCGGTGGTTGCGCTGTTCATTTATATACGCACCACCGTGTTTCCACTGACGTGGATGCAGAGATTTATTGCGCGAATATTCAGGACAAGCTGCGTCTGCGGACATTGCTGGCCGAGTTTCCAGAGCAGTTTTTCGACCAGC
Organism: Pseudomonas sp. GW821-FHT09D08; assembly: GCF_059416305.1. Taxonomy (NCBI): domain Bacteria; kingdom Pseudomonadati; phylum Pseudomonadota; class Gammaproteobacteria; order Pseudomonadales; family Pseudomonadaceae; genus Pseudomonas; species Pseudomonas sp. GW821-FHT09D08. The sequence goes on along the minus strand of NZ_JBWKOX010000003.1, from coordinate 537,444 downwards.
AGTCTGGCCGTGTAATGGAACTGAATTACGATCTTCAGTACAACACGGGTTTTGGCCCGCTTCACGAAGATTACTGGGAACGCAGTCTTCCCCTCGAAGAGTTTCCTGATGAGTCTGCATTGCATCTGCGTATAGCTGCGCCTATCGATATTGCAATTTCCAAACTGGGTAGAGCGACTGATCAGGACATTGGCGATATCATGGCGTTGCTTAGGGCCGGCTTCATTGTGACCACTGAGTTCCGCCGGCTGGCGTTGCAGGCGATTGATATGTATGTTGGTAATAAAGAGCCACCTAGATCCATTCTGACCAATATTTTGCACGATTATCTGGACACTGAAGTTGACGAAGCCTTTTGATGGTCCAGTCCTCTCTTGCGCCTTGGGGACTCTGGTCAAAGAACCTTTGAGTCAGGCTGATGACACTGCTCTTGTCAGTGCAGCGAAAGCGGTTTGGTACTCGGAAGCGAACCTTGTGGGCGAGGTGAAAGCTTTTCTGGAGGAACACTCCAGTGAGGTGGAACTTCGTCGCGCAGGCTACTTGCTTGAGCGATTCACGCGTTTTTCGTGTGCGACAGACAGTCGGGTAATGGAAGCGTTGAAAGCGCTTGAGTTGTTTTCTGCTTCCAGACAAAACGTGAAACCACAAGGTACTGTTGCGCTTCGCCGTCGTCGTGATGAGCTGGCAGTGTCTTGGGGGTTGAGTGAAGGGCTGGGTTTGAAGGCTCAGGCGTTGATACCTTTTCAGACCCGCCATTACGAGGCGCAACAACGTGCAGCAGCGCCTACCTAAGCGTTGGTCGCGATCAAAGGACCCGGTTTAGGCCGGTTTTTTATTGTCTGCGATATCTTCAGCTCTCGGAGATTTCCCACAAGCTGTTCAGGTTGTCCCTCGGAACTCCCCTCACTAACCTTCGCCAGTCGCTGCTTATTCAGCGACCGGGACTGCAAGCCCGCCGAAGTTATGTTGGAGCTCATTAGCGCCGCTATAATCGTGGCGCTTTTCATGGTCATCGCTTTTATGGTGGCTGTGTGCGGGAGACCTTCGGGTCTACCCGGGATGCTCCTTCCTTGGTCTTGCAGGCCCGCACACAGCTGCCACCCATCATCTGCAAGTGATGTGGGTAGTTCCCATTATTTGAGGAGCATTACCATGATCAAAGACAGTCCAAATCCCCCATCCGCCTCTCCACCCACCGACCAACTCTTCACCGTACGTCCCCATCTGAACAGCGAAACCTTGCTTGCCAACGCATCCCAGGACCTGGCGTCCGTGCAGGCGCTGGCGGCCCATCTGGCGTTTGATATCGACGGCTCGCAGCGTGATGCGGTGCTGGGGATTCATCGGATGGTGGAGGGGATCCAGTTGATGGTGGATCGAGTGCTGGATTTATCCGAGGTGCCTGCGCAGCAGTAATTCGGCGCCGATGAGGCCCATTCGCGAGCAAGCCCGCACACATTTTGATCGGTGCCCGACTTGGCAATACGATCAAATGTGGGAGCGGGCTTGCTCGCGATTGGCCAGTACGGTCACCGCCGCTCTATACCCCGGCGCCTACCTCACGACCACCAACCAAGCGCTCCAATGCTTCTCCCAACCCCGATGCCTTGTCACCCATCAACAGGTGCCAGACCCCGCTATCCAGCTGGCGCACACCTTGGCAACCCAACGCCGTCAGTTGAGCTTCGGACACCATCGAATCATCACCCAACTCCACCCTCAGCCGGGTCATCGCCACCGCTTCCAGCTGGCGCACATTGCCTCGACCGCCCAGTGCGGCCAGCCATTGTTCGGCCTCCTGCACATTCACCGCAACCGGCTTATCCACAGGCGCAGCCGTTACGGGAGCGGGGGCCACAAACCCTGGCATCGCCAACCGAATCTCATCGGCAATGCTGTCCGCCAGCGGCCCGACCACCACCTGCAAACTGCCGCCATTGCCAGGCCGCACCACGGCCATGGCGCCCAGGGCTTTCAACTCGGCATCCACGGCTTTGTTGCGGTCAACCATGTCCAACCGCAGGCGCGTGGTGCAGGCGCCCACACTGAGCAAATTGGCCGCACCGCCCAAGGCCCGGATATAAGCCGTGGCGCGCTGGTTATCAGTCATCGCTTCAGCCTGTGCCACCTGGATATCCTCGCGGCCCGGGGTCTTCAGGTTGAAGCGGCGGATGCAGTAGCTGAACACGCTGTAGTAGATCGCCGCGTATGCCAGGCCCACCGGGATCACCAGCCAGCCATTGGTGGATTTGCCCCAGCCCAGCACCATGTCGATAAACCCACCGGAGAAGGTAAAACCCAGGTGGATGTTCAGCAGATTGGTCACCGCCATCGACAGGCCGGTGAGCAGTGCATGGATCAGGTACAGGAACGGCGCGAGGAACATGAAGGCGAATTCAATCGGCTCGGTCACCCCGGTGAGGAACGACGTCAGGGCCATGGACAGGAAGATCCCGCCCATCACCTTGCGCCGCTCCGGCAGGGCGTTGCGGTACATCGCCAGGCAGGCGGCGGGCAGGCCGAACAGCATCACCGGGAACATGCCGGTCATGAACTGGCCACCTTTGGGGTCGCCGGCAAAATAGCGGGTCAGGTCGCCGGTGACGACGGCACCGGTGACCGGGTCGGTAAAGGTACCGAATACAAACCACGCCATATTGTTGAGGATATGATGCAGGCCGGTGACGATCAGCAGGCGGTTGAACACGCCAAATACGAACGCGCCGAAGCTGCCGCTCTCCATCAGCAATACGCCGAAGCTGTTGATGCCGTGCTGGATCGGCGGCCAGATCAGGCCGAAGATCACCCCCAGCGCCACCGCCGAGAACCCGGTGACAATCGGCACAAACCGCCGCCCGCCGAAGAACGCCAGGTATTCCGGCAGCTTGATGTCCTTGAAGCGGTTATACAGCGCACCGGCCATCAGGCCGCTGGCGATACCGGCGAGCATGCCCATGTTGATGCTGCTGTCCATCACCTTGAGGGTGGAGATCATCACCAGGTAGCCAATCGCCCCGGCCAGTCCCGCCGTGCCGTTATTGTCACGGGCAAAGCCCACGGCGATGCCGATGGCGAAGATCAGCGCCAGGTTGGCGAAAATCGCCTGCCCGGCATCGTGCATCACCGCGATGTTCAACAGGTCGGTATCACCCAATCGCAGCAGCAGGCCGGCAATCGGCAGGATGGCGATGGGCAGCATCAGCGCGCGGCCCAGGCGTTGCAGGCCTTCGATAAATAATGGGTACATGGCGGGTCTCCTTTTTCTTGTTGTTGTCAGCTCAGCGGCCAGTGGTGTTGACAGGCTTGGCGAACCGCCTTGGCGCTGCTCAGGTCAAGCAGGCCAAGGCTCAGTTGCCGGCATTGCGCCGCGTCCAGGTGGCGGACGCGGTCCTTGATTTCTGCGATTTGCGGCGGGCTGACGGACAACTCGCTGACCCCCAGGCCGACCAGCACCGGCGTGGCCAGTGGGTCGGACGCCAGGGCGCCGCACACGCCGACCCAACGTTTGTGTTTCGCCGCGCCGGCGCAGGTCTGGGCGATCAGCCGCAACAGCGCCGGGTGCAGCGCATCGACACGCGCGGCGAGGCCCGCATGGTCGCGGTCCATGGCCAGGGTGTACTGGGACAGGTCATTGGTGCCGATGGACAGGAAGTCCGCATGTTCGGCCAATTGTTCGGCCATCAGCGCCGCAGCGGGCACTTCGATCATCACCCCCAGTTCGGGGCGTTGGCTCAGTTCCAGCTCTGCACACAACTCATCCAGGCGCTGGCGAATCTGCAGCAGTTCGTCGACTTCGCTGACCATCGGCAACAGGATGCGGCAGCGTTGCAAGGGGCTGACTTGCAGGAGGGCGCGCAATTGCTGATCGAGCAGTTCAGGGCGCACCTGGGCCATGCGAATACCGCGCAGGCCCAGCACCGGGTTGGCTTCGACGGGCAGCGGCAGGTAATCGAGCTGCTTGTCGCCACCGACGTCGATGGTGCGGATGATCACCGACTTGTCGCCCATGGCATCCAGCACGGCTTGATAGGCGTGGCATTGTTCCTGTTCATCCGGCGCGGTGCGGCGGTCGACGAAGAGGAATTCGGTGCGCAGCAGGCCGACGCCGTCAGCGCCGTTTTCAAAGGCCACCTGGGCCTCGGCGCTGGAGGCGACATTGGCGGCCACTTCGATGTTCACGCCATCGCGGGTTTGCGCCGGTTGTTGGGCCTGGGCCTGTTGCTGCCGGCGACGCAGTGTCTGCGCGTCGCGGATCCGGTGGACTTCGGCATGACGCGCCGCGCTGGGGGCCAGTTCCAGGCGGCCGTTGCCGGCGTCGAGCACCACGCGCTGGCCGTGCGGCACATCGAGCACCTCAGCGCCCAACGCGACGACACATGGCAAGCCTTTGCCCCGCGCCAGGATGGCGACATGGGACGTGGCGCCCCCCTCGGCCATGCAGATCCCGGCAGCCTGTTGTGCGCTCAGTTGCAGCAAATCCGAAGGAGTCAGTTCATGGGCGCTGACAATCGCTCCCGCAGGCAATTCGAAATGCCAGGCTTCACCTAACAGTGCGCGCAGGACCCGTTGCTGCAGGTCGCGTAGGTCGTTGGCGCGTTCGGCGAACAGCGGCTTGCCCAGGGCCAGCAATACCGCGCACTGCGCCTGGATAGCATCGCGCCAGGCATGGGTAGCGGCGCTGCCGTGTTCGATAGCTTCGGTGGCGGCGTCCAGCAGGGCGGGGTCTTCGAGCAGGGCCAGGTGGGCGGCGAAGATCTCTTCTTCTTCGACGGCCTTGCGTTGGCGCGCCTGGTCCAGGGTGCTGCGGATTTCACCGCGCACCTGCTCCAGGGCTGCGTCCAGGCGTTGCAGTTGTTCGTCAGTGACGTGATGGCCGGGGTCCGAAGGCAACTCGATACCCGCCAGCCGAAACAACGGCCCGCAGACCAGTCCCGGTGCGGCGCATACGCCCTGCAACACATCAACTTCCGTGGTTGCCCGGCGCGGCATGGCGACGACCGGTGCGTGGTGTTCTGCCTTGACGGCGGCGGACAAGGCCGCGACCAGCGCCTGCAGCGCGGCCTCGGCGTCCTTGCCGCGACAGGTCACGCGCACCTCGTCGCCTTCGCCAATGCCCAGCCCCATGAGGCCGATCAGGCTGTCGCAGGCGGCCGACCTGGCGCCGAAGTGCACCAGCGCCTGGCTGCTGAAACCCTGGGCGGTCTTGCGAATCAACGCCGCCGGCCGTGCGTGCAGGCCGCCACGGTGAGTCACGCGCACGCTGGCGCTGGCTTCGGCGACGGCGTTATCCACAGCCGTTTGCTGCGCTGCGTTCGCACGCGGCACAACCTGCACCAGGGGGTCGCCCAGCCTGACGGTTTTCGCGGCCAGCGGGCGCAGTTCAAAGTGTTCGCCATTGGTGAGGATGATCAGGCTGACCAGGCTTTTGCACTGGCGGGCGATACGGTCCAGGTCAAAGCGCACCAGCGCCTGGCCGTTGCTGACCCGTGCGCCTTCCTTGACCAGCAGGGCAAACCCTTCGCCGTTCAATTCGACCGTGTCGATGCCGATGTGCAGCAGCACTTCGGCGCCGTTGTCAGCGCGTATCGTCAAGGCGTGGCCGGTACGGGCGACATGGATGACCACACCATCGCACGGCGCATGCAGGCAATCGTTGAGCGGGTCGATAGCCATGCCGTCGCCCAGGGCGCCGCCGGCGAACACGTCGTCAGGCACATTGCCCAGGGCCAGTAACGGCCCGCTGAGGGGGGCGTTGAGGGTCAGTTCATTATTGTTGTTGGGCATGGGCACGGTACTCATCAGGAAAGCGCGACTCAGTGAGTGCGGGTAACTTTGCTCAGGTGGCGCGGCTGGTCCGGGTCCAGGCCTCGGGCGACGGACAGGCCGGCCGCCATGACATAGAAACTCTGGATCGCCAGGATCGGGTCCAGGCTCGGGTGTTCGGCGCGGCTCAGGGTCAGGTCGCGTTCGGCGATATCGTCCGGTGCTGCGAGCAGCACGCGGGCACCGCGTTGGCGCATATCGGCGGCCAGGCTCAACAGGCCGGCTTGTTCGGCACCGCGCGGGGCGAACACCAGCAGTGGGTAGTTTTCATTGATCAAGGCCATCGGCCCGTGACGGACCTCGGCACTGCTGAAGGCTTCGGCCTGGATCGCCGAGGTTTCCTTGAGCTTGAGCGCGGCTTCCTGGGCGATGGCAAACCCGGCGCCACGGCCGATCACCATCAGTTGCTGGCAACCGCGCAGCGCCTCGATGGCGGGCGTCCAGTCCTGCCCGGCGGCTTCACGCAGGCCTTCGGGCAGGGCCTGGCAGGCTTGCAGCAAGTCGGGCTCCTGGTTCCAGTGGCCGATCAGCAGCGTGCTGGCGCTGAGGGTGGCGATAAAGCTCTTGGTCGCGGCCACGCTGAGTTCCGGCCCGGCGCACAGGGGCACATGGAATTCGCAGGCGGCTTCCAATGGTGAGTCTTCGGCGTTGACCAGCGAGATGCTCAAGGCGCCACGCTTGCGCAGCAGGCGCAGGCTGTTGACCAGGTCCGGGCTTTGCCCCGACTGGGAGAAACCGAACGCTACCTGGCCGCTGACTTTCATGGGTGCTTGCAACAAGGTCACCACCGACATCGGCAACGACGCCACCGGGATGCCGACATGCTGCATGGCCAGGTAGGCGAAGTAGCTGGCGGCGTGGTCCGAGCTGCCCCGCGCAATGGTCATCGCCACTTGCGGCGGCTGGCGGCGCAGGCGGCCGGCGACTTCTTCCAGCAACGGTTCCAGGCGTTGCAGTTGCGCCGCGACGGCGTCACCGGAGGCCAAGGCCTCTTCAAGCATTTTTGAAGACAATGGTTTCTCCTTCGACCATGACGTCGGTGAGGTGCAGGGAGCGGTCCAGGCGCACGCAGTCGGCAAAGCTGCCGGTTTGCAGGCGACCGCGTTGTTCCAGGCCCAGGTAGTCCGCCGGAAATTGCGACAGGCGTTGTGAGGCTTCGCTGATGGGCAGGCCGATTTTCACCAGGTTGCGCAGCGCCTGATCCATGGTCAGGGTGCTGCCGGCCAGGGTGCCGTCGGCCAGGCGCACGCCGCCCAGGCATTTGGTCACGGTGTGGCTGCCCAGCTTGTACTCGCCGTCGGGCATGCCGGCGGCGGCGGTGGAGTCGGTGACGCAGTACAGGCACGGGATCGCGCGCAGGGCCACGCGCATGGCGCCGGGGTGCACGTGGAGCAGATCCGGGATCAGCTCGGCGTACTTGGCGTGGGCCAGTGCTGCGCCGACGATGCCCGGTTCGCGGTGATGCAACGGGCTCATGGCGTTGTACAAATGGGTGAAGCTGGTGGCGCCGGCGGCGAGGGCGGCGACGCCTTCTTCATAGCTGCCCAGGGTGTGGCCGATCTGCATGCGCACGCCGCGCTCGCTGAGGGCGCGGATCAGGGCGTCGTGGCCGGCGATTTCCGGGGCGATGGTGATCACCCGGATCGGCGCCAGGCGCAGGTAGGCTTCGACTTCGGCCATCAAGGCGGTGTGGGCGAAGTTGGGTTGCGCGCCGAGTTTTCCCGGATTGATGTAGGGGCCTTCCAGGTGCACACCGAGTACCCGGGCGCTGCCCGTAGGACGCTGCTCGCAGAAGCGCCCGAGTTGCCCCAGTACGCTGGAAATTTCCTCCACCGGCGCGGTCATGGTGGTGGCCAACAGCGACGTCGTACCAAAACGCACATGGGTGCGGGTGATGGTCTCGAAAGCGTCGGCACCTTCCATGATGTCTTTACCGCCGCCGCCGTGGACGTGCAGGTCGATAAACCCCGGCAGCAGGTAGGGCAAGTCGTTTTCAGCCGGGTCGCAAGGCTCGCCCTCGATGGCGATGACCTTGCCGTGCTGGTGCACCAGGCGGCCGCGAATCCAGCCGTGGGGCGTGAGGATATTGTCTTCGGACATGGGCAGTTCTCTAAGGCCGCAACTCGGCGGCAAAGTCATAACGGCGAAGCTCTGCGACAAAGTCGTAGTAGTCGTTGCGGCAGTAGGTGTCGGTGATTTCGATCGGCGTGTTGTCGGCGGTGTAGCCGACCCGGGTCATCAGCAGCATGGCGGTGCCGGGGGCGATGCCCACCAGCCGGGCGAATTCGTCCGAGGCGTTGATCGCCTGGATGTGTTGCAGGGCGCGAACGATAGGTTTGCCGATGCCTTCCAGGTATTCGTACAGCGAATGGCCGATGGCTTGCGGCTGCGGCAGTACCGAGGCGGGCATGGCGGTCATCTCGATGGCCATTACCGTGTCATCGGCTTTACGCAGGCGTTTGAGGCGCGCCACCTTGTCGGTCGGCGACAGGCACAGGCGGATCAGTTCTTCGTGGGTCGGCGGGGTGATCTCGCGCTCCAGCCATTGGGAGCTGGGCACAAAGCCCTTGAGGCGCAACATCTCGCTGAACCCCGACAAGCGCGACAGCGGCTGCTCCAGGCGTGGCGTGATAAAGGTGCCGGAGCCCTGGCTACGGCGGATCAGGCCTTGGGCGAACAACACTTCCAACGCTTTGCGGGCGGTCACCCGCGAAATGCTCAGCTGTTCGCTGAGGGCGCGCTCCGAGGGCAGGGCCTGTTCGGATTTCCACTGGCCGGCATGGATCGCCGCTTCCAGGTTGCGGGCCAATTGCAGGTACAGCGGCGTGGATTGTTTGTCGTCGGGACGCAGCGTCAGGATGGGGTTCATCTATGAGGTTTCCGATGCGGTTATTGGAGTGTTGTCGCCCGGTATTGGCCGGAAGCTAATACCACTTAAATACCATGTCAATGCTGCCAAAACGGTGCGAGTACCGGTTTCAGGGCGCCTTAATGGTGCCTGGTATCAAGTGGTATTAGAGAGGTCTTTATCGCGCGCAGAAGTGCGCAGCCCGCGCGATGAATTGGTATTCACCGGCATGCCTGGGCGGAGGAGGGAAAGATTTTTTAATTAAATTACGAACGGTCGAAGATTTACGGGCGGATCTCGATCAGCGTGCCGTCCTTGACCAGGTTCCAGACTTCGCGCATGTCGACGTTGCGCATGCCGATGCAGCCGTCGGTCCAGTCCAGGGTGTGAAACCACTGCTCCGGGTACTCTTCGGTGTCGGGCGTGCCGTGGATCATGATCATGCTGCCGGGCTTCACCCCTTCGCGGCGAGCGCGGGCGGCATCGCTGATATTCGGGTAGGAGATGTGCATGGACAGGTAGTAGCGGTCGCTGGTCTTGCGCCAGTCGATCCAGTACAGGCCTTCCGGCGTGCGGCGGTCGCCCTCGATCAGCTTGTGGCCCTTGGGGTTCTTGCCCAGGGAAATACGATAGGTCTTGAGGGGCTTGCCGTCGTTGATCAACTGCAATTGGTGGGCGGACTTGAGCACCAGGACTTTTTCGACCGTCTTGCCGCCCAGGGTTTCCACGGTAGAGGCCGGCGAAAGCGTGGCGAACGACAGGCAGATCAGAGCAAGCAACCAACGCATTAAAACGGTATCCCTGTGGCGACGAGCTGCCGAATGGTTATTGGGCGGGCTTGGAAAGAGGTGGCACGGCTTCGCTACGCACCGGGAACGACTGCTGGCGGCGGTCAGCGAAAAAGTATTCTAGGGTACGCCCGACCGTGCGGAAAGCCAGCTCGGACCAAGGGATGTCCGCCTCGTCGAACAGCTGCACTTCGAGGCTTTCGGGGCCTGCGGCGAAGTCCAGGTCGACCAGTTCGGCACGGTAGAAGATATGCACCTGGCTGATGTGCGGCACATCGATCAGGGTGTAAATGCTCAGGTTGCGCACCCGGGCGCAGGCCTCTTCCAGGGTTTCGCGCATGGCGGCCTGTTCCACGGTCTCGCCGTTTTCCATGAAACCTGCGGGCAGGGTCCAGTAACCCAGGCGCGGCTCGATGGCGCGGCGGCACAGCAGCACTTTATCGCCCCATACCGGCAGGGTGCCGGCGACGATATTGGGGTTTTGATAGTGAATGGTCGAGCAGTGATCACACACGAAACGCAGGCGAGCGTCGCCTTCGGGAATGCGCTGGGTAACCGGTTTACCGCACTGGCTGCAGAAATTCATGCTGGGGTTCCTGGAAAGTGCGTCTATCTTGGCTTGGCTGGCAGGGCCCTGCAAGTTGTCGTTTAGCGACATGCTCCGGGTTTTGGGGTTGGGCGCCCGGCGGCTTTGGTGCATGATGCAAGGTAGCCAACAGACCGAGATGACTCATGCTGGACGAGCTACTTCGCCGGGTAAGCAATCACACCCCCCACACGCTGGAAACCGATGGGCGTTTCCCCGAGGCCGCGGTGCTGGTGCCGATTACCCGCAGTGACGAACCTGAGCTGATCCTGACCCTGCGCGCCAGCGGCCTGTCGACCCATGGTGGCGAAGTGGCCTTTCCCGGCGGGCGCCGCGACCCCGAAGACCCGGACCTGATCTTCACCGCCCTGCGTGAAGCCGAAGAAGAAATCGGCCTGCCCCCCGGCCTGGTGGAAGTCATCGGCCCGCTGAGCCCGCTGATCTCCCTGCACGGCATCCGGGTCACGCCCTATGTGGGGGTGATCCCCGACTACGTCGAGTACCTGGCCAACGATGCCGAGATTGCCGCCGTCTTCAGCGTGCCTTTGGATTTTTTCCGACAGGACCCGCGCGAACATACCCACCGAATCGATTACCAGGGCCGCAGTTGGTACGTGCCCAGTTATCGCTTCGGCGAATACAAGATCTGGGGCCTGACGGCAATCATGATCGTCGAGTTGATCAACCTGCTTTATGACGACGCCCAGATCAGCCTGCACCAGCCGCCCAAGAGCTTCATCAATACCTAAGCCGTCGTTTGAACGGCCAGCCGTGAGGGAAAACCATGAAATACCGCCTGGGCGACGCCCGCGTCGAGACCCATCCACACAGCTGGGTGGCGCCGAATGCCACGCTGGTGGGCAAGGTCAAGCTGGAGGAGGGCGCCAACGTCTGGTTCAACGCGGTGCTGCGTGGCGACAACGAGCTGATCCTGATCGGCAAGAACAGCAACGTGCAGGACGGCAGCGTGATGCACACCGACATGGGCTACCCGCTGACCCTGGGCACCGGCGTGACCATCGGCCATAACGCCATGCTGCATGGCTGCACGGTCGACGATTACAGCCTGATCGGTATCAATGCGGTGATCCTCAACGGCGCCAAGATCGGCAAGCACTGCATCATCGGCGCCAACTCGTTGATCGGTGAAGGCAAGGAAATCCCCGATGGTTCCCTGGTGATGGGCTCGCCGGGCAAAGTGGTGCGTGAATTGACCGACGCACAGAAGCGGATGCTGGAAGCCAGCGCTGCGCACTATGTGCATAACGCCCAGCGTTACGCGCGGGATCTGGTAGAGCAGGAAGAATGAGTGCAGTTGAACGACCTGTTGCCTCGCCCTGCGTGAGTATTTGTGCGCTGGATGATGACGATATCTGCACCGGCTGCCAGCGCACCGTGGATGAGATTACGCGTTGGAGCCGCATGGACAACGCCGAGCGGCGGGTGGTGTTGGGGTTGTGCCATGAGCGGGCGGTGGCGGGGGGGTTGGTGTTTATGGCTTCTGGTAAATCCGGCGCCTGATGGATCGCCATCGGGAGCAAGCCCCCTCCCACATTTTGACCGCATTCCTACAGATTAAACGCGGTTAAGTGTGGGAGGGGGCTTGCCCCCGATGAGGCCCTCCCAGACGACATATTTCCAAATGTGAAGTACCCTGTGCCCCTTGTTCACAGGTCCATCGCCCCATGCTCTTCCTGATCGCCTACATCAGCAGCGTCGTGCTGATCAACTTCGCCTTCTCCACCGCCCCGCACCTGGACGTCATCTGGTCGGCCTGGGGCGGCCTGGTGTTTATCCTGCGCGACATGGTGCAAACCCGCTTCGGCCATGGGGCGATCATCGCCATGCTGGCGGCGCTGGCGTTGTCGTATATCACCTCCGACCCCTCCATTGCCCTGGCCAGCGCCACGGCATTCGCGGTGTCGGAATGCATCGACTGGCTGGTGTTCAGCATCACCAAGCGCCCGCTCCACGACCGCCTGTGGATAAGTTCGGCGCTGAGCATTCCCCTTGATACCTTTATCTTCTTCGGCCTGATCGGTGCGCTCACCCCTGCCGTGGTGGGCACCGCCTTGGCGTCGAAGTTCGCCGGGGTCACGGCGGTGTGGCTGATCATGGCCTGGCGCATCCGCAAGCGGGCCGTCGCCAACTGAGGCCAATTTTTACAGTTCATGTAAAATGCCGGCCTTTCTCCCCATGATCCGCTCCCCTGAGGACCTGAGATGACCCGAATCGGAACTCCATTGTCGCCAACCGCGACCCGCGTTTTGCTGTGTGGCTGCGGTGAGCTGGGCAAGGAAGTGGTGATTGAACTGCAACGCCTGGGCGTAGAAGTGATTGCCGTGGATCGCTACGCCAACGCGCCGGCCATGCAGGTTGCCCATCGCAGCCATGTGATCAACATGCTCGACGGCGCCGCCCTGCGTGCGGTGATCGAAGCGGAAAAGCCGCACTTCATCGTGCCGGAAATCGAAGCCATCGCCACCGCGACCCTGGTGGAGCTGGAGGCCGAAGGCTTCACCGTGATCCCGACCGCCCGCGCCACGTCGCTGACCATGAACCGTGAGGGCATCCGTCGCCTGGCCGCCGAAGAGCTGGACCTGCCGACCTCGCCGTACCACTTCGCCGACACCTTCGAAGACTACAGCAAGGCCGTCCAGGACCTGGGCTTCCCCTGCGTGGTCAAGCCGGTGATGAGCTCGTCGGGCAAGGGCCAGAGCCTGCTGCGCAGCGTCGACGACGTGCAGAAAGCCTGGGACTACGCCCAGGAAGGCGGGCGTGCCGGTAAAGGCCGGGTGATCATCGAAGGCTTTATCGACTTCGACTACGAAATCACCCTGCTGACCGTCCGTCACATCGGCGGCACCACCTTCTGCGCGCCGGTCGGCCACCGTCAGGAGAAGGGCGACTACCAGGAATCCTGGCAGCCGCAAGCCATGAGCCCGGTTGCCCTGGCCGAGTCCGAGCGCGTGGCCAAGGCGGTGACCGAGGCGTTGGGCGGTCGTGGCCTGTTTGGCGTGGAGCTGTTCATCAAAGGCGATCAGGTGTGGTTCAGCGAAGTGTCGCCGCGCCCCCATGACACCGGCCTGGTGACCCTGATTTCCCAGGACCTGTCACAGTTTGCCCTGCATGCGCGCGCCATCCTCGGCCTGCCGATCCCGTTGATCCGTCAGTTCGGGCCTTCGGCTTCGGCGGTGATTCTGGTGGAAGGGCAGTCGACCCAGACCGCATTCGCCAACCTCGGCGCGGCCTTGAGCGAGCCGGACACGGCGTTGCGTCTGTTTGGCAAGCCAGAAGTGAATGGCCAGCGCCGCATGGGCGTGGCGTTGGCGCGGGATGAGTCGATCGAGGCTGCGCGGGCCAAGGCGACCCGTGCTGCCCAAGCGGTTGTGGTAGAGCTCTAAAAGCATCGGGGCAAATCCCCTCCCACACTCGAATCTGGGAGGGGGCTTGCCCCGATAGCTGTTTATCAGGCAACCCTGTTCAAATCATTATTCCGCGTCTCTTTCAGGCACAGCACCGCAATCAAGCTGAGCAACGCCGCCGCCGACACATACCCGCCGACATAACTCAGCCCACCCATCGCCACCAGCTTGGTTGCGAAGAACGGTGCGGCCGAAGCACCCACGATCCCACCCAGGTTATACGCCGCCGAAGCCCCGGTATAACGCACGCGAGTCGGGAACAATTCCGGCAACAGCGCACCCATCGGCGCGAAGGTCACGCCCATCAGGAACAGCTCCAGGGCCAAAAACAGTGCCACGGCCCAGGTAGAGCCGTGGGTCAGCAATGGCTCCATGGTGAAACCCGACAGAATCGCCAGGATCGCGCCGACGATCAGCACCGGCTTGCGCCCGTAGCGATCACTGGCCAAGGCCGCCAACGGTGTGGCCAGGCCCATGAACAGCACTGCAAAGCACAGCAACCCCAGGAACGTCTCGCGGCTGTAGCCCAGGGTCGAAACGCCGTAGCTCAGGGAAAAGGCCGTGGTGATGTAGAACAGCGCGTAGCACACTACCATCGACGCGGCGCCCAGCAGGACCGGCAACCAATGCTGGCTGAACAGCTCCACCAGCGGCACTTTCACCGGGGCTTCCTTCGCCACGGCATTGGCGAACACCGGGGTTTCATGCAGCTTCAGGCGCGCATACAGGCCGACCATCACCAAGGCTGCGCTGAGGATGAACGGGATGCGCCAGCCCCAACTGCGGAACTGCTCGTCATTCAGGCTCATCGCCAGGATCAGGAACAAACCGTTGGCCGCCAGGAATCCGATCGATGGGCCCAGTTGCGGGAACATGCCGAACCAGGCGCGCTTGCCTTTCGGCGCGTTCTCGGTGGCCAGCAACGCTGCACCGCCCCATTCCCCGCCAAGCCCCAGGCCTTGGCCGAAGCGCAGCACACACAACAGGATAGGTGCCCAGGCACCGATGCTGTCATAACCGGGCAGCAAGCCGATCAGCGTGGTGCACACACCCATCAGCAGCAGCGAGGCCACCAGGGTCGATTTGCGGCCGATGCGGTCGCCGAAGTGGCCGAACAGCGCCGAGCCCAGCGGGCGCGCGATAAAGGCGATACCGAAGGTCAGGAACGACGCCAGCATCTGCGCGGTACCGGAAGTCTGCGGAAAGAACACCGGCCCGATCACCAGCGCGGCAGCCGTGGCATAGATATAGAAGTCGTAGAACTCGATGGCGGTGCCGACGATGCTCGCGGTGGCGACACGTGCGGTCGAGTTGGTCGGGGCGGCGGTCGCGGCCTCGTTATAGGTGGTGCTCATGGCGGTATCCCTGACGGTCATTGCGCGTTTGGACGCGGATTATTATTGGGTCGAACACCCTTGGATCAGGGTTGTGCGCGGGGCGGCTCGGGATGGGAGCGAACACCGGTCGGACATGGTAAAGCGGTGCCTGGACACGCTGAGTGCGGGTAGCACGCGGTCGGGCGGGGGCTTGGGTAAGCCGCAGGGATTATAGGAAGGGGTTTGGAATTACAACAAGTGACTGGATTGCGGTTTATCAGGAAGTCATGCGGCCACAGGCATGTGGCTGGTATGCCAGATCAGCACCTTGCTGACGCGGTTGTCCTCGGTCTCGAGGATTTCCAGGCGGTAGCGGCCGATCTTCAGGCACACCGCGCAATCCGGAATGGTTTCCAGGGCCTCGGTGACCAGGCCGTTGAGGGTCTTGGGGCCATCGCTGGGCAGGTGCCAGCCCAGGCTCTTGTTCAATTCGCGGATCGACGCGGCGCCGTCGATGATATAGCGGCCATCGGGCTGCGCTTCGATATGCGGGTTGTCCGCACTTTGCTCGTTTTCGAATTCGCCGACGATTTCTTCGAGAATATCTTCCAAGGTGACGATACCCAGGACTTCGCCGTATTCATCCACCACCATGCCCAGGCGGCGCTGCTGCTTGTGGAAGTTCAGCAATTGCAGCTGCAGGGGCGTGCTTTCCGGGACGAAGTAGGGTTCGTAGGAGGCCGCGAGCAAGGCTTCCTTGGTCAGGCTGGCGTCCGGCAGCAGATGCTGGATCAGCCGGGTGTTCAGTACGGCTTCGACCTGGTTGATGTCACTGTGGAACACCGGCAGGCGAGTGCGCGGGGAGGTGCGCAGTTGCTCGATGATTTCTTCGATCGAGTCATCCAGGTTGATACCGTCCACTTCGCTGCGGGGCACCAGGATGTCATTGACGGTGATGTTGTCCAGGGCGTGGATGCCCGGCATGCCTGGGGTACGGCTGTCGTCGGCCTCGGGCTGCGCTTCATCGTCGTGGTCGGGCAGTGGCTCGTCGCTGTTTTTCACCACGCCGGGCTTTCGGGCAAACGGGCGCAGCAGCAACAGGCTGATGCCATTGAGCAGCCAGGCGGCGGGGTAGAGGATTTTCAACGGCACGCCCAGCAATGTGTTGCCAAAGCCCAGCACCGCGTGCGGATGCCGGGTTGCCAGGGCGCGGGGCAGGTAGTCGGCCAGGATCAGCAGGACGGCGCAGGAGATCAGCCAGCCGAGCCACGGGCCGTTCTGTGCCCAGGCATAAATCGCCAGCAGGGTGCAGAGGATGACCACGGCCGCACGGCACAGGCTATTGCACAGGATCAGGCTGTGGCGCGGGAAGCTCAGGCGGGCGGCAGCCTTGTCGCCCTGGCGTGTACCGGGTCGCAGGGCCAGGAGGTGTTGTTGTGCGGCTTCGATGGCGGTAAACAGCGCCGCCCATAACACCAGCAGGGCGATTACCGCGAGCATCGGCCCCAGGGGCAAGTTGTCCATTTTGGCTGCCCGTCAGATATGCAGGATGTATTCGCGAACCAGCTTGCTGCCGAAATAGGCCAGCATCAGCAGGCAGAAACCGGCCAGGGTCCAGCGAATCGCCTTGTGCCCGCGCCAGCCAAGGCGGTTGCGGCCCCACAGCAATACGCTGAACACCACCCATGCCAGGCACGCCAGCAGGGTCTTGTGCACCAGGTGCTGGGCAAACAGGTTTTCGACGAACAGCCAACCGGAAATCAGCGACAGCGACAGCAGCGTCCAGCCGGCCCACAGGAAACCGAACAGCAGGCTTTCCATGGTTTGCAGCGGCGGGAAGTTCTTGATCAGCCCGGAAGGGTGCTTGTGCTTGAGCTGGTGGTCCTGCAACAGCAGGAGCAAGGCCTGGAACACCGCGATGGTGAACATGCCGTAGGCCAGGATCGACAGCAGGATATGGGCGAGGATGCCTGGCTCTTCATCGATCACCTGCACCGTGCCGGTGGGGGCGAACTGCGCGAGCAGCACCGTCAGCACGCCCAATGGGAAGAGCAGGACCAGCAGGTTCTCGACAGGAATCCGATAACAGGCCATCAGCGTCAGCGCAATCACCGCCGCGGCGATCAGGCTGGCGGCGCTGAAGAAGTCCAGGCCCAGGCCAACCGGCGTCATCAGGTGGGTGAACAGGCTCGCGGCATGGGCCAGCAGGGCGAGGACGCCCAGGCCGACCAGCAGGCGTTTGTCCGCCTTGGCGCCTTGGGCCAGACGAGAGCCCTGATAGAGGGTCGCAGCGGCATACAAGATGGCGGCGGCGAGGCTGGGTAGCAAACTGGGTGACAAGGGGAGCATAAATCCTGATAGACAAGCCCGAAAGGCGCTGAGTTTGGCATACACCTGCGTTCCACGAAAGACTCCAGGGCCAGACAGCGGGTGTGCATGGGCGCAGTCTTCGCTATAATCCGCGACCTGCCCACGCCGCAGGCTCGCCGAACGCTGTGTTTAATAGCGATTTACCACAGCCTGGGCCGCCATTACCTCGGTCTACCAATGCATTTCGATGAATAGGGCCTGAAAGGATCGCGCATGTTTGAAAACCTGACTGACCGTCTCTCGCAGACGCTGCGCCATGTAACCGGCAAGGCCAAGCTGACCGAGGACAATATTAAAGACACCCTGCGCGAAGTGCGCATGGCGTTGCTGGAAGCCGACGTCGCCTTGCCTGTGGTCAAGGACTTCGTCAACTCGGTCAAGGAGCGCGCGGTCGGCACTGAAGTGTCCCGCAGCCTGACCCCGGGCCAGGCCTTTGTGAAAATCGTCCAGGCCGAACTCGAAAGCCTGATGGGCGCGGCCAACGAAGATTTGAACCTCAGTGCCGTGCCACCGGCCGTCGTGCTGATGGCCGGTCTGCAGGGTGCGGGCAAGACCACCACCGCCGGCAAGCTGGCGCGCTTCCTTAAAGAGCGCAAGAAGAAGTCCGTGATGGTGGTATCGGCCGACGTGTACCGTCCGGCGGCCATCAAGCAGCTGGAAATGCTCGCGGGCGAAGTGGGCGTGACCTTCTTCCCGTCCGACCTGAGCCAGAAGCCGGTCGACATCGCCAACGCTGCTATTAAAGAAGCAAGGCTCAAGTTCATCGACGTGGTCATCGTCGATACCGCCGGTCGCCTGCACATCGATGAAGAGATGATGGGCGAGATCAAGGCGCTGCATGCCGCGATCAACCCGGTCGAGACGCTGTTCGTGGTCGACGCCATGACCGGCCAGGATGCGGCCAACACCGCCAAGGCCTTCGGCGACGCGCTGCCGCTGACCGGCGTGATCCTCACCAAGGTCGACGGCGACGCCCGTGGCGGTGCCGCGCTGTCGGTGCGTGCCATCACCGGCAAGCCGATCAAGTTCATCGGTATGGGCGAGAAGAGCGAAGCGCTCGAGCCGTTCCACCCTGAGCGTATCGCCTCGCGTATCCTCGGCATGGGTGACGTGCTCAGCCTGATCGAGCAGGCCGAAGCGACGCTCGACAAGGACAAAGCCGATAAGCTTGCGAAAAAGTTGAAGAAGGGCAAGGGCTTCGACCTCGAAGACTTCCGTGACCAGCTGCAACAAATGAAGAACATGGGCGGCCTCGGCGGCCTGATGGACAAGCTGCCGAACATCGGCGGCGTGAACCTGGCGCAAATGGGCAATGCCCAGGGCGCGGCAGAGAAGCAATTCAAGCAGATGGAAGCCATCATCAACTCCATGACCCCGGCCGAGCGCCGCGACCCTGAGCTGATCAGCGGTTCGCGCAAGCGTCGGATCGCCATGGGTTCCGGCACCCAGGTGCAGGACATCGGGCGCTTGATCAAGCAGCACAAGCAGATGCAGAAGATGATGAAGAAATTCTCCGCCAAGGGCGGAATGGCCAAGATGATGCGCGGCATGGGCGGTATGTTGCCCGGCGGCGGCATGCCGAAAATGTAAAGTATTCGAGCGGGAGTTCACTCCTGCTCCGACCCACAGGGATGTGGGATCTCCAGCAAACCCGCCGTTGGCGGGGGCTGACCTGCCGTTTTAACCGACGGCTCTCTAGCAGATCTGAATGGCACGCTGATAGGCGCCAGAAAAAGACATTTGCAAAAGTCCGGATATTCCTTAGAATATGCGGCCTTTCGGGCACCTATGCCCGCTGTGCATTTAGATTTGCAGCACCGACTACAGGAACGATGTTCACATGCTAACAATCCGTCTTGCCCTTGGCGGCTCCAAAAAGCGCCCGTTTTACCACTTGACCGTAACTGACAGCCGCAACCCACGTGACGGCTCTCACAAGGAACAAGTAGGTTTCTTCAACCCGATCGCTCGTGGTCAAGAAGTCCGCCTGTCCGTGAACCAAGAGCGCGTAGCCTACTGGCTGAGCGTTGGTGCACAACCGTCTGAGCGTGTTGCCAAGTTGTTGAAGGACTCGGCTAAGGCCGCAGCCTGAGCAATATGAACGCGACGCCAACTGTTGCTGATGATTTGATCGTTATCGGCAAGATTTATTCTGTTCATGGCGTTCGCGGCGAAGTGAAGGTGTATTCCTTTACTGATCCGACTGAAAACCTGTTGCAGTACAAGACCTGGACGCTCAAGCGCGACGGTAGTGTGAAACAGGTCGAGCTGGTCAGTGGACGCGGGAGCGATAAGTTCCTGGTCGCAAAGCTCAAGGGTCTTGATGATCGTGAAGAAGCTCGTCTTCTGGCCGGTTATGAGATCTGCGTGCCGCGCAACCTGTTCCCTGAATTGACCGACGGCGAGTACTACTGGTACCAGCTGGAAGGTCTGAAGGTTATTGATCAACTCGGGCAATTGTTCGGGAAAATCGATCATCTTCTGGAAACCGGCGCCAATGATGTAATGGTGGTCAAGCCTTGCGCTGGCAGCCTGGATGATCGCGAACGCCTGTTGCCGTATACCGAGCAATGCGTGTTGGCTGTCGACCTGGCGGCGGGCGAGATGAAGGTGGAATGGGACGCGGACTTCTAAGCGTGGCTAATTTGCGCATTGAAGTGATCAGTTTGTTTCCCGAGATGTTTTCCGCCATCAGCGAGTACGGCATCACCAGTCGGGCGGTGAAACAGGGGCTGTTGCAGCTCACCTGTTGGAACCCGCGAGACTACACGACGGATCGACATCACACTGTGGACGATCGCCCATTTGGCGGTGGCCCGGGCATGGTGATGAAGATCAAGCCCCTGGAAGACGCGTTGGTTCAGGCCAAGGCAGCCGCCGGGGAGAAGGCGAAGGTAATTTACCTGTCCCCTCAAGGCCGTCAGCTGAAGCAGGCTGGGGTCCGCGAACTGGCGAATGAGGAAGCACTGATCCTGATTGCCGGTCGCTATGAAGGCATTGACGAGCGGTTTATTGAAGCTCATGTCGATGAAGAGTGGTCGATTGGGGACTATGTCCTGTCTGGCGGCGAGCTGCCGGCGATGGTCCTGATAGATGCGGTTACACGACTGCTGCCTGGAGCTTTAGGGCATGCGGACTCCGCGGAGGAAGATTCCTTCACGGACGGTTTGCTGGATTGCCCGCACTACACCCGACCGGAGGTGTATGCGGATCAGCGTGTTCCCGACGTATTGCTAAGTGGCAATCACGCACACATCCGGCGTTGGCGTTTACAGCAGTCCCTTGGTCGGACCTATGAACGACGCGCCGATCTTCTGGAAAGCCGCTCGCTTTCTGGAGAAGAGAAGAAGCTGCTCGAGGAATACATCCTCGCGCGGGACGATAGTTAACAACGTATCGATGGTAGGTCCATTGACTTACCTTAGGAGCACAGCATGACTAACAAAATCATCCTTGCACTCGAAGCAGAGCAGATGACCAAAGAGATCCCTACCTTTGCCCCGGGCGACACCATTGTCGTTCAGGTGAAAGTGAAGGAAGGCGACCGTTCGCGTCTGCAAGCGTTCGAAGGCGTGGTAATCGCCAAGCGTAACCGTGGTGTGAACAGTGCTTTCACTGTTCGTAAAATCTCCAACGGTGTTGGCGTAGAGCGTACTTTCCAGACCTACAGCCCGCAAATCGACAGCATGGCCGTCAAGCGTCGCGGTGACGTACGTAAAGCCAAGCTGTACTACCTGCGTGACCTGTCCGGTAAAGCAGCTCGCATCAAGGAAAAACTGGCTTAAGTCCAGCTTCCCGATGCAGAAAAAAGCAGCCTACGGGCTGCTTTTTTGTGCCCGCGATTTGAGGTCCGGGATAGGATCTACCTGATTCCGCCACTTTTCTGTTCGAGTCCCTATGCCTGCCATCGACCACCCCCTGATCGACCGTTTCCTCGATGCCCTATGGCTGGAAAAAGGCCTGTCAGATAACACCCGCCAGGCCTACCGCAGCGACCTGGCGCTGTTCAACGGCTGGCTGCAGGAAAAAAACCTGGAACTGATCAATGCTGGTCGCGAGCTGATCCTCGATCACTTGGCCTGGCGCCTGGAGCAGAACTACAAACCCCGTTCCACTGCACGATTTCTCTCCGGTGTACGTGGCTTTTATCGTTATTTGCTCAGGGAAAAACTGATCGCCCTCGATCCGACCCTGCAAATCGATATGCCGCAACTGGGTAGGCCCTTGCCCAAATCCCTGTCGGAAGCCGACGTCGAGGCCTTGCTCGCTGCGCCCGACCTCAGCGAAGCCATCGGCCAGCGTGACCGCGCCATGCTGGAAGTGTTGTATGCCTGTGGCCTGCGGGTCACGGAGCTGATCAGCCTGACCCTGGAGCAAGTCAATCTGCGCCAGGGGGTGCTGCGGGTAATGGGCAAGGGCAGCAAGGAACGGCTGGTGCCGATGGGGGAGGAGGCGATTGTGTGGGTCGAGCGCTATATGCGCGATGCCCGCAGCGAGCTGCTGGGCGGGCGGCCCAGCGATGTGCTGTTTCCCAGCCAGCGTGGCGAACAGATGACCCGCCAGACGTTCTGGCATCGTATCAAACACCAGGCCAAGGTCGCGGGGATCGGCAAGAGCCTGTCGCCCCACACCTTGCGCCATGCATTCGCCACCCATTTGCTTAACCACGGTGCGGATTTGCGCGTGGTGCAAATGCTGCTCGGGCACAGCGACTTATCCACCACCCAGATCTACACCCATGTGGCGCGTGCGCGCTTGCAGGATATGCATGCCAAGCACCACCCGCGAGGCTGAAAAGCGCCAATTTATGCCGCCACGGGCTGCCCTGCGGCCCAACTGTGGTAGGCTTTGCCGGTTAGCAAAGGGGACCGCCCGCACTCGTGTTTCCGTATTGGCGCGCCTGCACCCGTCCCTGCATCTGCCTTCAGGAGTTTCCATGCGCTTGACCCAGATTATTGCCGCCGCAGCCATTGCGTTGGTTTCCACCTTTGCCGTCGCCGATGACGCTGCCGAGCAGACCATCCGCAAGAGCCTGGCCAACCTGCAGCTCGATACCCCAATCGAAAGCATCAGTGCCAGCCCGATGGCCGGCCTGTATGAAGTCAAGCTCAAGGGCAGCCGCGTGCTTTACGCCAGTGCGGACGGTCAGTACATCGTCCAGGGCTACCTGTTCCAGCTCAAGGACGGCAAGCCGGTCAACCTGACCGAGAAAGCCGAGCGCCTGGGTGTATCCAAGCTGATCAACGGCATCCCGGTGGCTGAAACCGTGGTTTACCCGGCCATCGGCGAGACCAAGACCCATATCACCGTGTTCACCGACACAACCTGCCCGTACTGCCACAAGTTGCATGCCGAAGTGCCTGCGCTGAACAAGCTGGGTGTGGAAGTCCGCTACGTAGCGTTCCCGCGCCAGGGCCTGGGTTCGCCGGGCGACGAGCAGTTGCAGGCCGTATGGTGCTCGGCCGACAAGAAAGCGGCCATGGACAAGATGGTCGATGGCAAGGAAATCAAGGCCGCCAAGTGCGCCAACCCGGTGTCGAAGCAATTTGCCCTGGGCCAGTCCATCGGCGTCAACGGTACACCGGCCATCGTTTTGGCTGACGGCCAGGTGATTCCGGGCTACCAGCCGGCACCACAAGTTGCCAAACTGGCGCTGGGTGCCAAATAAACCAGCATCGTCGAACCTTTGACGATCATGGCCTGTGGATAAGTCGACGGGCCATTAATTGAAAGCCGCAGTTGTGCGGCTGTTTTCCACGGCCGACCTAGCGTCGGCCGTTTCATGGGGAGTTCTTCAGTGAAACCGGTCAAAGTAGGCATCTGTGGGTTAGGGACCGTCGGTGGCGGCACCTTCAACGTACTTCAGCGTAATGCTGAAGAAATTTCCCGCCGTGCAGGGCGCGGGATTGAAGTGGCGCAAATTGCCACGCGTTCGCCAAAGCCTCAGTTCCAAACGACCGGTATTGCGATTACCAACGATGTCTTCGCCGTGGCCACCAACCCTGAAATCGATATCGTCATCGAGCTGGTGGGCGGTTACACCGTGGCCCGCGAGCTGGTGCTCAAGGCGATCGAAAACGGCAAGCACGTGGTCACCGCCAACAAGGCGCTGATCGCCGTACACGGCAACGAGATCTTCGCCAAGGCCCGCGAGAAAGGCGTGATCGTGGCGTTCGAGGCCGCGGTTGCCGGTGGTATCCCGGTGATCAAGGCGATCCGTGAAGGCCTGTCCGCCAACCGCATCAACTGGGTGGCCGGGATCATCAATGGCACCGGTAACTTCATCCTCACCGAAATGCGCGAGAAGGGCCGTACCTTCGAAGACGTACTGGCCGAAGCCCAGGCCCTGGGGTATGCCGAAGCCGACCCGACATTCGACGTGGAAGGCATCGACGCGGCGCACAAGCTGACCATCCTGGCGTCCATCGCCTTTGGTATCCCGCTGCAGTTCGACAAGGCCTACACCGAAGGCATCACCCGGCTGACCACTGCCGACGTGAACTACGCCGAAGCCCTGGGCTACCGCATCAAGCACCTCGGTGTCGCGCGTAGCACCCCGGCGGGTATCGAGTTGCGTGTGCACCCGACGCTGATCCCGGCCGATCGCCTGATCGCCAACGTCAATGGCGTGATGAACGCGGTGATGGTCAACGGTGATGCCGCTGGTTCCACCCTGTTCTACGGCGCCGGTGCAGGCATGGAGCCGACCGCTTCGTCGGTGATCGCCGACCTGGTGGACGTGGTTCGCGCCATGACCAGCGACCCGGAAAACCGTGTACCGCACCTGGCCTTTCAGCCGGATTCGCTGTCGGCCCACCCGATCCTGCCGATCGAGGCCTGCGAAAGCGCCTACTACCTGCGCATCCAGGCCAAGGATCACCCGGGCGTGTTGGCCCAGGTGGCCAGCATCCTGTCGGAGCGCGGTATCAACATCGAGTCGATCATGCAGAAGGAAGTCGAGGAACAGAACGGCCAGGTGCCGATGATCCTGCTGACCCACCGGGTGCTCGAGCAGCACATCAACGATGCCATCACCGCGCTGGAAGCCTTGCAAGGCGTCGTGGGCCCGGTGGTGCGGATTCGCGTCGAACACCTGAACTAACCGATCTGTTCCAGAGGTCCCGTGTGTGCGGCGGCCTCTGTTCGAGAATGTTTTAGAGGAGCCAGTCATGCGTTACATCAGCACCCGCGGCCAGGCACCGGCCCTGAATTTCGAAGACGTCTTGCTGGCAGGCCTTGCCACTGACGGCGGCCTGTACGTGCCGGAAAACCTGCCACGTTTTACCCAGGAAGAAATCGCTTCGTGGGCCGGCCTGCCGTACCACGAGCTGGCGTTCCGGGTGATGCGCCCATTCGTCACCGGCAGCATCCCCGATGCGGATTTCAAAAAGATTCTGGAAGAGACCTACGGCGTGTTTTCCCACAGCGCCATCGCGCCTTTGCGCCAGCTCAACGGCAACGAATGGGTGCTCGAGCTGTTCCATGGCCCGACCCTGGCGTTCAAGGACTTCGCCCTGCAACTGCTGGGTCGTCTGCTGGACTACGTGCTGGAGAAGCGCGGCGAGCGTGTGGTGATCATCGGCGCCACCTCCGGTGATACCGGTTCGGCCGCCATCGAAGGCTGCAAGCACTGCGAAAACGTCGACATCTTCATCCTGCACCCGCACAAGCGTGTCTCGGAAGTACAGCGCCGCCAGATGACCACCATCTTCGGCGAGAACATCCATAACATCGCCATCGAAGGCAACTTCGATGACTGCCAGGAAATGGTCAAGAACAGCTTCGCCGACCAGGGCTTCCTCAAAGGCACACGCCTGGTGGCGGTGAACTCGATCAACTGGGCGCGGATCATGGCCCAGATCGTCTACTACTTCCACGCCTCGCTGCAATTGGGTGGCCCGGCGCGCTCGGTGTCGTTCTCGGTGCCGACCGGCAATTTCGGCGACATTTTCGCCGGCTACCTGGCCCGTAACATGGGCCTGCCGATCAACCAGTTGATCGTCGCCACCAACCGCAACGACATCCTGCACCGCTTCATGAGCGGCAACCAGTACGTCAAGGAAACCCTGCACGCCACCTTGTCGCCGTCCATGGATATCATGGTGTCGTCGAACTTCGAACGCCTGCTGTTCGACATGCACGGTCGCAACGGCGCAGCCATCGCCGGCTTGATGGACACCTTCAAGAGCGGCGGCGGTTTCAGCGTCGATGAAGAGCGCTGGACCGAAACCCGCAAGCTGTTCGACTCCCTGGCCGTGGACGACGCGCAGACCTGTGAAACCATCGCCGAAGTCTACGCTCAGACCGGCGAGCTGCTCGACCCGCACACCGCCATTGGGGTGAAGGCCGCCCGCGAATGCCGCCGCAGCCTGGATATCCCGATGGTGATCCTCGGCACCGCCCATCCAGTGAAATTCCCGGAAGCGGTGGAGAAGGCGGGTGTCGGCAAGGCGCTGGAACTGCCGGTGCATCTGACCGACCTGTTCGAGCGTGAAGAACGTTGCACGGTGCTGCCGAATGACTTGAAGGCGATGCAGGCGTTTGTCAGCCAGCATGGCAATCGTGGCAAGCCTTTGTAAGGCAGGTCACGAAGACAAAAACGCCGCTTTCCCTTCCTTGGGTCAGCGGCGTTTTTTGTTTCTGGCAGGCCCGATAGCGTGCCGGTTACAAGAGCAACTTAATCGCTACTCCAGTAATCGAAGCAATCGTTGCGACCACGGCCATTGCTACGCCCATGGGGTACCAGAAAGTTTCACAGTTTATTTTCAGGGATTCCGATCTGAGCTTGTCTTGCTCAGCCTGCATGCGTGATATTTCTGCGTAGATGCGCCTTACATCGGCATGCATTCTCTCCATCGTCGCCATTCGCTCATCGTTTTCCACCATCGCATTCCTCCTTCGCAATAAGGGCCTTTGGCATACGCTTTCCCCACGTGGCACTGTGATCAGCGCTCATCGAGTATAGGATTCACCCATGGCCTGCGCGGCAGGGGAAGCCCAGAACAGCCGCCCATTGCGTAAGCATTTATGTGCCGCCGTTTTTTGCCTGTCATGTTGCAAGCGCATGCTGGAAACGTCATCCCCGACAACCCCGCATAAACGAAAAAGCGAACTTTCCTACGTCACAACCAGTCACTTAGGATAGATGCAGCTCCCGTTTACAAGAATGTTTGCGAACTATTGAGTGGTGATCGAGATGGAAAGTATCAGCCTATTGCTCGAAGAAGCACTGAGCCCTTATCAGGTGACATTGACCACCGCAGGTGTGCAGGAAGAGTGCCTGGTAACCGTGAAGAACCCAGCCGGTGCGATCGTGGTCGAGCGTGAAGTCGACCGGGCGCAATTGCTCGATAAGCGCGTATTGGTGGATGTGGTGGATTGCCTTTTGCGCGACCTCAAGATCGCTGAAGGACGCCTGGAACCCTCGGTCATCGCGGCCTTGCGCAACGCCGCCCAGACCCGCAGCGCTGCCGTTGCATGAAGAATTGTTTATAGATGGAAACTTCCCACGTCATGGCCGGTCAGATTTTGTAACAGCAAGAGCAAACATTGTGCTCCGGTGTTTGTGCCTTGCTGTACTGGTCTTTGTAGGCCACGTTTAACCCCGAAGTGTCTCCCCACTCTTCGGGGTTTCTTTTTGCCTGGGGTTTGTCACGGCGCTGGCGAGTCCTGGAAAAAGCTCGGGTTGTCTCGCAGGTAATGTTCACGCATGACAGGGTCCAGCCAGGCGGCATAGGACTGCTGTACGTGTTCCAGCGGGAGGCTGAGCAGAACCTGGTTGATCCGTTCCATGGCCTCGCGCCCCTCAGGTGTATCCGAGCAGCCGATATGCGTGCGCTGGTAAGGCGCTGTGCCTTTGATGGGGTAGAAACTCAGGTCTTCGGCCGCGATCCCCTGTTGCATCGCGTGGTAGCGGATTTCCGGCCAATAGCCCAGCACTGCCTCCAGCCGGCCCAGGCGCTGCATCTGCAGCAAGCTGCCAAGGGCATCGTTGCCGTAGTGCAGTGCCAGTTTGTGTGTGTCGGCCTGTTTCAGTCGCTCATCGATAACGGCGCCGTAGCTGCGTTCCGCGATCGCGCCGAGCCTTGCCTCATGGGCGTCGAAGAAGGCCTGCAGGTCAAACTGGCCATCTACGATAAAGGCCGCCAGGGCGCCCTGCTGGCTGCGTCGGATCGTGACGCCATTACTGGCGACCACAAACGCCTGCCTGGAAAATACGATGTACCTGGCCCGCTCGGCCGTCCACAGCAAGGATGGATCGCAGGTGAGCGTGGGCTCGCGCAGCATCTGCATGCCGCGCGCGCGATTGACGTGCATTACCTGGTGGCGATATTCCGGCAAGTGCTCGATCAGTATCGGCAGCAACTCGTCCAGGGCGCCCTGGCCTTTGCCTGGCCCTTCGAAGATGGTCAGCGGCGGCAAGTCGCGCAGCAACCAGATCAACGTGCCCTCGGCACTCGCCGGCACGGGCCAGCCGCCGGCCAGCATGACGGCCAGGGACAGCGCACTGAACCAGTGCCTGCAACCGTGGGACATCAGATGGCGCCTTGCTCACGCAGGCGGACAATGGCGGCGGCGTCGTATCCCAACTCGCCCAGCACCACGCCGTTGTGTTCACCCAGTTGCGGCCCCACCCATTCGCAACTGCCCGGTGTGTCCGACAGCTTGGGCACGATGCCCGGCATCTTGAAGTCCTTGCCGCCGGGAAGCCGGGCCTCGAGGAACATCTCGCGTGCGAGGAATTGCGGGTCGCCCAGCATGTCCTCGGCGCTGTAGATCCGGCTGGCGGGAACCTCGGCCTTGTTGAGTTGCTCCACCACCTGCTCCAGCGGCAGCGAGTTCACCCAGCGATCAATCACGCCATAGAGTTCATCGCGACGGCTGTCGCGCCCGTCATTGCTGGCCAGTTGTGGATCGTTCGCCAGGTCGTCACGGCCGATGGCACTCATGAAGCGTTTGAAGATGGCATCGCCGTTGGCACCGATCTGTACGTGCTTGCCGTCCGCGCTGGTGTGGATCGACGACGGCGTGATGCCGGGCATGATGTTGCCGGTGCGCTCGCGAATAAACCCGAATACGTCGAACTCGGGGATCATGCTTTCCATCATGGCGAAGATGGCTTCATACAGCGCCACATCCACCACCTGGCCCACACCGCCGTTGATCTCGCGATGACGCAGCGCCATCAAGGCACCGATGACCGCCCACAGCGCGGCGATGGAGTCGCCAATGGAGATTCCCGTGCGCACCGGCGGGCGATCTTCGAAACCGGTGATATAGCGCAGCCCGCCCATGGACTCGCCCACTGCGCCAAATCCGGGCTGGTCTTTCATCGGTCCGGTCTGGCCAAAACCCGAGAGGCGCACCATCACCAGTTTCGGGTTCAGCCCATGCAGGGTTTCCCAGCTCAGGCCAAGCTTCTCCAGCACGCCGGGGCGGAAGTTTTCGATCAGGATGTCGGCGTCTGCCAGCAGTTGCTTGAGAATCGCCAGCCCGTCCGGGTGCTTGAGGTTCAACGTCAGGGACTTTTTGTTGCGCGCCTGCACAAACCACCACAACGAGGTGCCTTCGTACAGCTTGCGCCATTTACGCAGCGGATCGCCGCCGTCCGGGGACTCGACCTTGACCACCTCGGCACCGAATTCAGCACAAATGCGTGAGGCGAAGGGTCCGGCGATCAGGGTGCCGAGTTCGATGACTTTCAGGCCGGCAAGCGGTTTGGCATTAAACGACATGGGGATCCTTGTCTGCGCGGAACGGTGGTGTGAAGCCTTTTAACATAGGCGAGCAGCCCAGGGATAAGGATGATGCAGCGCAGGATTCGTTGAATGACCTCGCCATCGGTTAGACTGGCCGCCTTTCCCTGTCTCTAGAAGCCCGTTCATGGCCCAGCCGTCCACGACCTACAAATTCGAACTCAACCTCACCGACCTCGACCGTTCGGTGTACGAGAGCGTCAAGCAGACTATCGCTCGCCACCCCTCGGAAACTGAAGAACGCATGACCGTGCGCCTGCTGGCCTACGCCCTTTTTTATAACGAGCAGTTGGCGTTCGGTCGTGGCCTGTCAGATGTAGACGAGCCAGCCCTGTGGGAAAAAAGCCTGGATGATCGGGTTTTGCATTGGATCGAAGTCGGCCAGCCGGATGCCGACCGCCTGACCTGGTGCTCGCGTCGCACTGAGCGTACCAGCCTGCTGGCATACGGCAGCTTGCGCGTTTGGGAAGGCAAAGTGGTGCCGGTGGCGAACACCCTGAAGAATGTCCACATCGCAGCAGTGCCCCAGGAGATTCTGGAGGTCCTGGCCAAGGACATGCCCCGCGTGATCAAGTGGGACGTGATGATCAGTGAAGGCACGATCTTCGTCACCGACGACCGTGGCCAGCACGAAGTGCAACTGCAATGGCTGGTCGGCGAACGCGGTTGAAAATGTGGGAGGGGCTTGCCCCCTCCCACATTTGATCTGTGTTCCCTTCAGAGTTGTCGTTTAACCGTTGTATTCAAGAGAAGCTCCCGTCACCCATGCGTATCGATCCCCGCCCGTTGCCCGCCGTCCTGCCCTTCCTGGGGGAATTGCCACCGCTGTTGACCCGTCTCTACGCCGCACGTGGCGTGCGGTCCGAGGCCGAGCTGGACAAGAGCCTGGCGCGGTTGATTCCCTATCAGCAGCTCAAGGGTATCGACGCGGCGGTGGACTTGCTGGTGACGGCATTGGAGCAACGCCAGCGCATCCTCATCGTCGGTGACTTCGACGCCGATGGTGCCACCGCCAGCACCGTAGGCACCCTGGGCCTGCGTTTGCTCGGTGCGGCCCATGTCGATTACCTGGTGCCCAACCGCTTCGAATACGGCTATGGCCTGACCCCGGAAATCGTCGCGGTGGCCCTGCAGCGCGAGCCGCAGTTGCTGATCACCGTGGACAATGGCATTTCCAGTGTCGAAGGCGTGGCGGCGGCGAAAGCGGCGGGGTTGCAGATATTGGTGACCGATCACCACTTGCCCGGGGATGAGCTGCCGGCGGCAGATGCCATCGTCAACCCGAACCAGCCGGGCTGTGAGTTCCCGAGCAAGGCCCTGGCCGGCGTGGGCGTGATCTTCTACGTGCTGATGGCCCTGCGCGCGCGTTTGCGCAGTTTGGGCTGGTATGAAAACAAGCCTCAACCCAACATCGGCGAGCTGCTCGACCTGGTCGCCCTGGGCAGCGTCGCCGACGTGGTGCCCCTGGACGCCAATAACCGCATACTCGTGCATCAGGGCCTGGAGCGTATTCGTGCCGGTCGCGCACGGCCGGGGATCAAGGCGATCCTCGAAGTGGCCAAGCGGGATGCAGCGCGCATCACCTCCACCGACCTCGGCTTTATCCTCGGGCCACGCTTGAACGCCGCCGGGCGCCTGGACGATATGAGCCTGGGCATCGAATGCCTGCTCACCACGGATTTCGCCGCGGCACGGGAAATGGCTGCGCAACTGGATGGCATGAACCAGGACCGCAAATCCATCGAACAAGGCATGCAGCGCGAGGCCCTGGCTCAGCTCAAGGACTTGCCGGTGGACTCAATGCCCTACGGCTTGTGCCTGTTTGATCCGGACTGGCACCAAGGTGTGATCGGCATTCTTGCGTCGCGCATGAAGGAGCGCTATTTCCGCCCCACCATTGCCTTCGCCGATGCCGGCGATGGCCTGCTCAAGGGCTCAGGGCGCTCTGTGCAAGGCTTTCACATCCGCGATGCCCTGGCGGTGGTTGCGAGCCAGCATCCCAACCTGATCAGCAAATATGGCGGCCACGCCATGGCGGCGGGGTTGACCTTGCCCGAGGAAAATTTCCCACTGTTTGCCGAGGCCTTTGACGCCGAAGTGCGTCGGCAGCTGCGCGAAGAAGACCTCACCGGGCGCCTGCTGTCCGACGGAACCCTGGCGGTGGAAGAGTTTCACCTGGAACTGGCGCGCGCATTGCGGCATGCCGGGCCGTGGGGCCAGCACTTTCCCGAGCCGTTGTTCCATGGCGTGTTCCAGCTGGTCGAGCAGCGGGTGGTGGGGGAGCGGCACCTGAAAGTGGTGCTCAAGAGCGAATGCGGGTCGGTGAAGCTCGATGGCATTGCCTTCGGCGTCGACCGGGAAGTCTGGCCGAACCCGACCGTGCGTTGGGTGGAGTTGGCCTACAAGCTGGATGTGAACGAGTTTCGTGGTAATGAAACCGTGCAACTGATGATTGCCCACATCGAACCGCGCTAGATCTTACCCACGCCGCAAAAAACTGTGGGAGGGGGCTTGCTCCCGATAGCGTTGGGTCAGTCACAGCATTGTTGACTGATGCTCAGCTATCGGGGGCAAGCCCCCTCCCACAGTTTGATTTGTGTAAGGCTCGGGTTTATTCGGTTTTGGCCTGGTGCTTCACGATGATATCCACCAACCGCTTGGCCAGTGCCGGATAGTTCTCATCGAAGTGATGCCCGCCCGGCAGTTTCACCGCCTCGCCCACGGCGGTCTTGTCGGTGCAGCCACTCTCGTCGACTTCTTCGGCACCGTAGATGCACACCACCCTGTCAGCCGGCAGCTTGGCCATTTCCGGGCCGGTAGCGGCTTCTTTGCCGGCGTTGCCCAGCCAGCCTTCCACTTCGATTTCAAAGCTGCCGGTGCGGGCGAAGGCCAGCAGAATGATGACGTCCACACGCTGCTGCTCGTTTTCCGGCAGGCGGTTGTAGATCGCCGGCAGGACGTCCGCGCCGAAGGAGTAACCGGTCAGCACGAAGCGCTTGGTGCCCCATTTCTGCCGGTAGTGCTGCATCAGCTCGGTGAGGTCCTTGGCGCTTTGTTCCGGGGTCTTGTGCTGCCAGTAGTAGCGCAGGGTGTCGATGCCGACCACCGGGTAGCCTATCTTGGCCATTTCGCCGGCCACGTCGCGGTCGAGGTCACGCCAGCCGCCATCACCGGAAAGGAACAGCGTCACGGTGTCCTTGGCCTGGCCAGCCGGCACTTCCACCACGGGAATCGCCAGGCCGCCGTTGTCCGAACCCACCAGTTGCTTGCGCAGTTCGTTGTTCAGCACTTGCGGATAGTGAATGTCGTAGTCGCTGATGCTGGTGGTGGCGCGCGGGGTGTCACGTACGAAACTGGCGCTTTCATCGTCAGGGTTGTCGTTCCAGGCCACCAGCCAATTACCGTGTGCTGCGGTTTTCGGCAGTGGGTCCTTGCACCCTTCCTGCACCAACGCGAAGCCGACGGAGATGGCGTTGGCCTTGTCGTCGCTCTGAGTGGCCAGCCAGCGCCAGGCGAGGGCGGCGCCAGGGCCGATGCCGCTGACCAGGGTCGCGGGGCCCTTGAGCTGGCCCAGGGCGCTTTGCAGCGCTTGTTCCTGCAGCTTGCAGTCATCCTTTGGCAGGATCACCTGGACGATCTGCGCCTTGCCGCCCTGGCTCAGGGTAATCAGCTGGCTATCGGTCAGTGTTTCGTCAGCCATCACCGCCACCGCGACGCGGGCTTTCGGGGTGCCGGCCGGAGTCACGCGGGTCATCACCGAGCCGTCGGCCTGGGGCAGTTGCTCCAGGGTCGGCTGTGGGGCAGGGCGGTTCCAGAACCAAAAGCCGCCACCCAGGACCAGGGCGAGCAGCACTACAAAGGCCAATACATACCGCCAGGAGCGTCGAATCATCAGCGTTTCACCAATCCAGTCAAGCCGCCCGCGATCAGGGCGGCGGTATCGGCCAGTGCCACCAGCGGGTCAAGTCCCGCGGGCACAGCCATGTAACGGGGTTCCCAGTCAGGCTGGAACTTGTCTTTGAAGCGGCGCAAGCCTTGGAAGTTATACAGTTGCTCGCCGCGACGGAACACCATCGAGCCCAGGCGCTGGGTCAGTGGCGCGCCGCGTCGCGGTTGCAGGCCCGACAACGGCACCATGCCGAGGCTGAAGCGGGCGTAGCCGTGATTCTTATAGTGTTGAATCAGGCCGACCATCATGAATTCCATGGTCAGCTTGGGCGCATCCGGGTGGGCGCGCATCAGGTCGAGGCTGGCCAGGTCATGGTTGTAGGTCTCGAGCAGGTTGGCGAAGGCCACCGGGCGGCCTTCGAAGCGAATGATCGCGATACGAAAGTGCTTGAGGTAGTCGTCGCTGAAGCGTCCGAGGGAAAAGCCTTTTTCCCGCACATTCTTACCGGTAAGCCAGGCGTCCGAGATGACTTTTAATTCATCCATCGGTGCCGTGCCGGGTTCAAAGATCTCCAGGGACAGGCCATCCCGGGTGCCACGGTTCCAGGTGTAGCGCAGGTCCTTCATCTCTTTGCCCTTGGCTTCCAGGTCAAAGCGTTTCAGGTCGACGCGGGCTTCCTCGCCCAGCTTGATCGCGGTGAGGCCGATGTCCATGTAATAGGGCAGGTTCTCGGCGCGTACCTGATAGAACACCGGGCGCGCATGATGGATGTCGCACAGGTCGCGGAACTGCCAGATCATTTCGGCACGGGGCTGGGTCGGACCGATCGGGTCATACAAGGCCACCAGGCTGCGGCCGCGACGGGCATACATCAGGAACGCTTCGTCATTCGGGTGGAACAGCAATGCTTTGTCGCCGGTCAGCGCCAGGCCGCCGTCGGGTTGCGACGACGCCATCAGGATCTTGCTGGCGCGTTCCAGTTCATCGGGTGTCGGCAGGTGGATCACCGGGCGTGCGGTGCGCAGCAGCCAGGTCAGCGAGACGATGACCAGCAGCACGGCGGCGCCCAGCAGCGAACGCAGGCCGCGCGGGGCGTTGGCATCAAGGGTGAACTGCCACCACAGTTGATGGCTGTACGGTACATCTTGATACGCGAACAGCAGCAGCCAGATAGAAGCCCCCAGCACACAGACGCTGGCTACCAGGTACAGCGGTGAAAAAGGCAGCTCGGTCAGGCGGCTGGCGCGATAGAACGAGCGGCGGAAGATCGCCAGCAGTATCGCCGTCATGGTCATCAGGCTGGCTTCTTCCCAATCGAACCCCTTGAGCAGCGAGAGCAGGGCGCCCACCAGCAGCAGCACCATGGTCAGCATCCACGCAGCCGACAGGCGTCGACGCAGGCCCTGGGCCAGCAACAGGCACAGCACGCCGATCAGGCTGGCACCGAAGTGCGAGGCGTCAATCAGGCGGTGGGGGATCAGGAAGCCGATGTTTTCCAGGCGTGAGTCGATTTCTGGCGTGGCGCCGGAAAACAGCAGGACCACGCCGGACAAAAAAACCAGTACGGCCAGCACCGGCGCTGCCAAACCCGAGGCTACCCGCAGGCTTTGCTGAGTCTGGAACAGGCGCTGGGCCTCGTTGACCAGCAGGAACACACAGGCGATCAGCAGCGGCAGGACCACGTAGATCATGCGGTACAGCAGCAGGGCGGCGGCCAAGGGCGCGGCGCCGAGCTTGTCGGCGAATGCGGCAAGCAGGATGGCTTCGAATACGCCTACGCCCCCTGGCACATGGCTGAGTACACCGGCGGCCAACGCCAGCAGATACACCAGCAGGAACGGGCCGAAAGGCGGTGCTTCCGGCAGCAGCAGATAAAGGACGGTAGCGGCGGCGGCCACGTCCAGTGCGGTGATGATCAGTTGCAGGAACGTCAGGCGCCGGCCAGGCAGACGCAGGGTCCGACGCCCGGCTTTTACCAGCAGGTTGTCCGGGTAGGGCTGTTCCGGCAGGCGGCGGCGGTAGATGCCGATGCACAACATGGCCGACAGCAACAGCACTGCGCCGGCAACGCCGCCGAGCACCGTTTGTGGCAAATGCAGGTAGGTCGACGCTGCTGGCAAGTTGCTCAGCGTGGCCAATGCAGCCAGCGGGGGCAGGGCGCAGCCCAGTGCCAGGCTGGCGAACACGGTCATGTGGGCGACTTCCGAAGCCCCGATGCCATGGCGTGCATATAAACGGTAGCGTACCGAGCCGCCCGAGAGCATCGACAGGCCAATGGCATTGCCGATCGCAAAGGCAGTAAAGCCGCCAAGGGCCAAGGTTTTGGCCGGCAGGTTCACCCCGGCATAGCGTGCGCCGGAAAACTCATAGCCCAGCAGAATGACGAACCCCGCGACGGCGGCGGCGAACGCACCGAGCAATGCAGGTTTGGGCACTTCCAGGATCGAGTCATGGAGGGCGTAGAGATCCAGCTCCAATAGCAGGTGCCGACAGGCGATCAGGGCGATTGCGAACAGCAACAAGGTCACGGCCAGCCCGATGGGTTGCCGGTATTTGCTCAACAGATCCAGCCAGCGCAAGCGGGTGGGGGCGATAGGTTGTTCTGCTGTGACGGTGTCTTGTGGTTCAGACGAGTTGGCGCGCATCAATCACCTCGTGGATTGTGCGCGACAGGATGGAGGTATCCAGCCAAGTTACCAATCCCTATGGACAAAATAATTACAAATATTAACGCGGATCACCGGGTGCGGCGACTGCGGCCATTGGTCGTAGAGGCGTAAGCATAGCGTGCAATGAGATGGACTCAACAAACCGCGTACGGTTTCATGAAAGATGCCATGCCATTGTTTCAGAAGAACTTTTTCATCGGATACAAAAAAGGCCACTCTTTCGAGTAGCCTTTTTTGATGTTTGGTTGC